>CALYAC010000005.1 GCA_944393405.1 uncultured Clostridia bacterium
GCAGTATTTTTAGATTCTTCTTTTTCGCTTTTCTTAAATTTCTTAAAAAAGTTTATAATGTTATCAAACATATTTTACCTCCGATAGTATTAATGTTTACCTTTTGCGAAAAAACCTCTCATTTTACTAAAAAGACCTTCTTTCCTTCCTGGTATTGTTACTTCAATATTTTCTCCTAAAATTCTTCTTGCTATTTCCAAATAAGCTTTTCCTGAAGGAGCTTTATCCTTTGTAACAACAGGTTCACCTTTATTAGTTTGTGTAATTATATATTCATCATCAGGTACAACTCCAATAAGGTCAATTGATAGTAAGTCTACTATGTCTTCAACATCCATCATTTCACCTTTTTTAATCATTGCAGGTCTAATTCTATTAATTACAAGCTCTGGATTTTTTATCTCAGATGCTTCTAATAACCCAATTATTCTGTCTGCATCTCTTATTGCTGATATTTCAGCAGTTGTAACTACTATAGCACGATTAGCTCCAGCTATAGCATTTTTAAATCCTTGTTCAATTCCTGCTGGACAATCTATTAATATATAATCAAATTCATCTTTTAGTTTTTCTATAAGTTCTTTCATTTGTTCTTCATTAATTGCACTTTTATCTCTTGTTTGGGCTGCTGGTAATAAAAATAATTCGTTAAATCTCTTATCTTTTATAAGGGCTTGTCTTAGTTTACATTTTTCTTCTACAACGTCAACTATATCATAGACAATTCTATTTTCTAGTCCCATTACAACATCTAAATTTCTTAAACCAATGTCTGTATCAACTAAAGCTACTTTTTTCCCTTTTAGTGCTAAAGCTGCACCAAGGTTAGCTGTTGTTGTAGTTTTTCCTACTCCACCCTTTCCTGATGTTATAACTATAACCTCTCCCATATATTTTCCTCCTCATAAAATTCAAGTAACATTTTCAATATCACTTTTCATATATCAATAAAAATGCACAATTTTAAACACTATTATTATATACGGAAAAGCCCAAAAGGTCAATATTTTAACATCAAATATTACAAATATATTACAAAAAATCTACTAATTTATTTATATGTATGATATAATTATGTTACTTTGTTTTAGACTATAAGTTATATAAGTTATTAATTATATTTTAAATAATCAAAAAAATGAATAATACTATATTTTTACTTATTATATAAATTTATTAAATTACTTAAAAATATTGATAAATTTGATAAAAAACTATATAATATTAAAAGTTATTTTCAGATTTTTATAAAAGAGGTATTGCAAAATGAAATTAAATGATAAAACAAAAGATATTCTTGAATGGATTGTATGCATAGTAATTGCATTAGTACTTGCATTATTAATAAGATATTATATTGGAACTCCAACAGTTGTTGCACAGCCATCAATGAAACCAACATTAGAACCTGGTCAAAGATTAATATTAAATAGATGGGTTAGAACTGTAAAGGAAATGCCAAATCGTGGAGATATAATTACATTTGAAGCTCCTTCAGATGATTCATATATCTTTCCTGAAGATTTTGATCAAAATAACGTAGTTGCAAAATATTCAAATGAGCCAACTGGATTTTTTAGTAAATTTGTATATAATGTACTAGAAATAGGAAAAGAAAGTTATATAAAAAGAGTAATAGGTCTTCCAGGGGATCATGTTAAAATAGAAGATGGCAAAGTATATATAAATGATGAAGAACTAGATGAATCATATCTTTCAGATACTGTAGTAACTAAAACAGATAATATGGCATATAAAGATTTAGTCGTTCCAGAAAATTCTGTATTTGTAATGGGAGATAATAGAGAACATTCTACAGATAGTAGAGCATTTGGATGTATTCCTTTAGAAAAAATAGAGGGAAAAGTATGGATTAGATTTTGGCCATTTAGTTTGTTTGGTCATGTAAATTAATTTTATACACTTAACATATTTTAAGAGGTGAAATTTTGGGCTTTGATAATATTTTAGGAAATAACCATATTAAAGAATTACTAAATAATTCCATAAAATCAAATAACATACTTCATAGCTATATGTTTATAGGAACAGAAGGTATTGGAAAAAGTCTTTTTGCTAAAGAATTTTCTAAAATGATATTATGTTCATCAAATAATAAACCTTGTGGCATATGTTCTTCATGTATAAAATTTGATTCAAATAATCATCCAGATTTTACTGTTATTGATTCAGAAGATAAAAAAAGTATTAAAATTGGTCAAATTAGATTTTTGCAAGAACAAATTGCAGAAAAGCCAATTGTTTCATCTAGAAAAATATATATAATAAATAATAGCGATCTAATGACTGTTGAAGCTCAAAACTGTTTACTAAAAACTTTAGAAGAACCACCAGAATATGCTACTATTATTTTAATTTTATCTAATGAAAATAAACTTTTAAACACTATCAAATCTAGATGTACTAAAATTAATTTTCAAAATATTTCAAAAGAGGATTTAAATAAATATGCTATTCAAAATAATATAACTGCTTCTAATACTCTTTTAGATATATGCAATGGTAGTATAGGTAAACTAATATCTTTAAAAGATGATTCAGAAATTTATTCTAATTTAGATAATATATTACATAATTTAGATAAAAAAGATATTACAGATATTTGGAATGATTCAGAAATATTGTATAAATCAAAAGATAATATTTTAGATCTTTTAGACTATTTTAATATATACTTTTTTAATAATCTAAAAATAAATCAGGACTTAAAATATATAAATTCAATTAAAATTGTTGAATTAACCAAAAAAAGATTATCATCTAATGCAAATTTTGATATGTGTATTGATAATCTATTACTAAAAATATGGGAGGAATTTAATGAAAGTCATAATAGGAGTTAAATTTAGAAAGCCTGGTAAAGTATATTTTTTTGATCCCGGCAATATACATGTAAATATTAAATCGAAGGTCATTGTAGAAACTACTCTTGGAGAGGAACTTGGTGAAGTAGTTGCAAAAAAGAAGCTATTGCCAAATACTAAATTAACTACCCCTCTAAAACCAATTATTAGAATTGCAAATAATAAAGATTTAAAACATTATGAAGATAATAAGAAAAAAGAAAAAGAAGCTTTTGAAGTTTGTGAAAGTAAAATCAAAAAGTTAGGTTTAGATATGAATCTAACAGACGTTGAATATAGTTTTGATAATAGTAAACTTTTATTCTATTTTACAGCTGACGGTAGAATTGATTTTAGAGAGTTAGTTAAAGAATTAGCCGCAATTTTTAAAACTAGAATAGAATTAAGACAAATTGGAGTTAGAGATGAAGTAAAAAGAATCGGTGGCAATGGTGTATGCGGAAGAGAATTATGTTGTTGTTCTTTCTTAAATAATTTTGAGGCAGTATCTATTAAGATGGCAAAAGAACAAAACATGTCTTTAAATCCTGCAAAAATTTCAGGCAGTTGTGGTAGACTTATGTGTTGTTTAAAATATGAGCAAGAAGTTTATGAAGATAAACTAAGTCACTTACCAAAACTTGGAGCAATAGTCCAAACAGATGAAGGCGAAGGCGTAGTTGATTCCATCGAAACATTAAAAGAAATCGTGAAAGTAAAATTAAAAGATGATAATGATGAAACATATTATAAAAAATACAATGCATCTGATTTAAAAATCATCAAAAATATTTCTTCAGAAGAAGTAGTAGATGAAGAAGAAAAAGAAAACTTAGAAGAACTACAAAAATTAGAAGAATTAGAAGAACAAGATAGAAAAAATGATAAAGATGAAGATATATTTTAAGGAGGTGAATTAAATGGCATACAAGATTAGTGATAAATGTATTAAATGTGGAGCTTGTGCATCTGCTTGCCCTATGCAATGTATTACAGAAGGTGACGATAGATATGTAATAGATGAATCTGTATGTATTGGATGTGGATCATGTGCAAGTACTTGCCCAGTTGGTGCTCCAGAACCAAATGAATAATATTATAAATTCATACATAAAATAGTATAAAAATATAGCAATATTTTTATACTATTTTATTTTTTTGCTTTTTTTAATCTTTAATATCTCTTGATTTATTTTTATTTTAAATTTATTAAAATTTTCTTAATATTTTTTTATTTTAGTATTGCTATTTTTTTTTCATTATGTTATAAATATGTTATATTATGTCGAAACAAGGAGGATGTATTTATGGAAGAAAAGAAATCAAATGGATTAGCAATAACTTCTCTAGTTTTAGGTATTGTTGCAATCGTATTTAGTTTCATCGGACTTTCTATACCTTTTGGTTTAATAATTGGTATAGTTGGTATCATACTAGGTGTTATGGCTAAAAAGAAAAATCCATGTGGAATGGCAACAGCAGGTTTAGTACTTTCTATAATCGGTACAGTTTTATGTGCTATCGTATTTATAGCTTGTATGGCTTGTGTCGGAGCTATCGGAAGCGCAGCTTCATTAGCTTAGTATTATTACATGTTTAATTATTAAATAATTATTTTTATAAAGAAGGAAAACAGATTCTTGTTTTCCTAATTTTTAAATTAGGAGTTATTTTTATGTTACCAACATTTACAATTTTCGGTTTTGAATTTGCTTCATATGGATTTATTATATTTGTAGGGATATTTATAGGCTCTTTTATAGCAGTACAACACTTTTCCAAGTTTCATGAAATAAAAAAAGAAGATGTAGTATATGCAATATTATATGGAATAATAGGTCTTGGAATTGGTGCTAAATTACTATATTTAATAACTAATATTCCTTTTTTAATCGAAAACTATCAAGTATTAGACTTATGGGATACGTTTATGAAAATGCTTAAAGGTGGATTTGTCTTTTACGGAGGTTTAATAGGTGGTGTATTAGGTGTATTTATATACTCAAAACAATTTAAAGTATCTTTTAAAGACCTATTATTAATCTTAATACCAATAGTTCCTTTAGTACATGGTATAGGTAGAATAGGTTGTTTATGTGCTGGTTGTTGTTATGGTATGGAATACCATGGATTTGGTGCAATTACATTCCACAATTCTGAACTTGCTCCAAATGGTGTGCCACTATTTCCAACACAAATTATTGAAGCAATATGTTTATTTATAATATTTATAGTACTTTTAGTTACATATAAAAAGTTTTTAGGAACATATAAAACTCTTGGATTATACTGTATTTTATATAGTATAGTTAGATTTACACTTGAATTCTTTAGAGGTGATCTAATAAGAGGCATATATTTTAGTCTATCTACTTCTCAGTGGATTAGTATTGGAATATTTATTATAGGAATTGGAATATTTATTTATGAGCATAAAAAATCGAAAGAAAAAAATATTAATGAAAATATCCAAAAATAAATTATAACTTAAAATTACCTAATAATAATTTAGGTTTAATATTAAATAAAAAATAGAGATAATCATCTTTTAGTATGAATATCTCTATTTTTTTCAACTAATTATATAATTTACAATTTAAGTCCGTCCCTTTTTGTTAATCTTTATTGCTCATTTCTTCTAATTTTAGTAAGTCTTCCCATCTTCTATCTACTTCTTTTTGGAATTCTTCTATCATCCATTCATTTCCTGGTTTAAACATATGTCTAAAACGTTTTTGTGGTTTTAAGAATTCTTCTATAGGAAGTTTTTTAGCAGGTTTATATGTTATTTTATATTTACCATTTTCTATCTCATATAAAGGCCAATAACATGTCTCTACAGCTAATTTATTAATAGTCATTAAATCTTCTGTTGGATATCCCCATCCTCTTGGACATGGTGATAATACATTTAAGAATGTTGGTCCTTCTGTATAAATTGCTTTTTCAGCTTTTTCATATAAATCTTTAAAATTCATATATGCTATTGTTTGTGCAACATATGGTAAATGATGCGCTTCCATTATTTCTGTTAAATCTTTTCTTGATTGCATTTTTCCAGGTATAACTGTTCCTGCAGGACTTGTTGTTGTATCAGCAAATTTAGGTGTTGCTGATGAACGTTGAATACCAGTATTCATATATGCACCATTATCATAACATACATATGTCATGTCATGACCTCTTTCCATAGCTCCAGATAAACTTTGGATTCCTATATCATAAGTTCCTCCATCTCCTCCAAATGCTATGAATTTTGTGTGTTCATCTTCTGGTAATTTTCCTTGTTTTTTCATTGATTTATATGCTGCTTCTGCTCCTGAAAGTGTTGCTGCAGCACACTCAAATGCTGTATGAATATATGAATCTGTCCAAGATGTATATGGATACATAAAGCTTGATACTTCCATACATCCTGTTGCATTAGCTATAACTGCATGATCTTCTGGCTTTAATGCTCTTAAAATCATTCTCGCTACTGGAGGAGCACCACAACCTGCACACATTCTATGTCCTGAAGTAAATCTTGATGGCTTTTCGGCCACTATTTCTTTCATATTATATGCCATATTCTTTTACTCCTTTCTTAATCCTAAATATCTATATGGATTTTCTATTTTGTCTTTTTTACTATCTTCTATTAAATCTTTAAATACTGATTCAATTTCTTTTGTAGTTGTATCTCTACCACCAATACCATATACGTAGCTTGATGCTAACACTTTGTTTTGATTTGTGTACATTGCTGATGTAACATCTTCAAATAAAGCTCCTCCTGCACCATTTACAGAATCTGCTTTATCTAATATTGCAACAGCTTTTAGATGTGATAAAGCTTTTGCTACTTCTTCTGCTGGGAATGGTCTAAATACACGTATTTTTAATAAACCAGCTTTTATTCCCTTTTCTCTTAAATTATCTACTACATCTTTTGTAGTTCCTGCAGTAGAGTTCATACAAACGATTGCTACTTCTGCATCATCTAACTTATATTCTTCAAATAGTCCATATTTTCTTCCTGTCATTTTTTCAAAATCTTTTGCAACATCTAATATAACTTGTTTAGCATTTCTCATTGCTTCAGCTTGTTGATATTTATGTTCAAATAAAAATGTTTGAACATCTAAAGGTCCAACAGCTATTGGCTCTTTTTTATTTAAAAGATAATGTTCTGGATGATATTTTCCTACAAATTCTTTTACTTTTTCATCCTCTAATAATTCTATATTCTCAATAGAATGTGATGTTATAAATCCGTCTTGACATACCATTAGTGGTAATAATACATCTTTATTTTCAGCAATTCTATGAGCCATAATTAAATTATCATATGCTTCTTGATTTGTTTCTGAAAAAATTTGAATCCAACCACTATCACGTGCTCCCATTGCATCTGAATGGTCATTATGAATATTAAGTGGTCCTGATACTGCTCTATTTACTAAAGACATTACTATTGGAAGTCTTAAGCTTGAAGCAATATATATCATTTCCCACATAAGTGATAATCCATTTGCTGATGTAGCTGTCATAGCTCTAGCCCCTGCAGCTTCTGCACCGATACATGCACTCATTGCACTATGTTCGCTTTCAACTGCAACAAACTCAGTATCTACTTGTCCGTTATCCACAAAAGTTGAAAAATATTGTGGAATTTCTGTTGATGGTGTTATAGGAAATGCTGCTACAACATCTGGATTAATTTGTTTCATTGCTGTTGCTGCTGCTTCATTTCCACTTAAACGTTCTCTTATACCCATATTTATTCCTCCTCACCTTCAGTTTTCATAACTATTGCACCAAATGGACATACTTTTGCGCATACTCCACATCCTTTACAATAATCATAATTAAAGTCTGTTCTTTTTTGATCTTTTCCTACTGGAATTGCATCTTCTGGACAAACTGGAAAACATAATCCGCATTGAATACATTTTTCTGGAATATATTCAGGTCTTACACTTCTCCAATCTCCTGTTTTAAACTCTCTAGCATTTCCAGCTTCATAAATATTACCACCAATTGTCATTTTATCTGCTGGTGTATTTTTATCTATATTAGTCATTATTTTCTCTCCTTTCTTGTCAATTAATTTACTATAAGTATCTATTATTTTATTTCCTTTATTTCTTTTAAAGCCATTTCTAATGCTTTCATATTTCCTTCTATAACTTCTGGTTTTTTAGCAAATTTATGTTTAAATGATCCTTGCATGTCATTTAGAAAATCTTGTTCTCCCATTATTTTGCTTACTTTAACAATTGCTGCAAGCATTGGTGTATTTGGGAAATATTTTCCAAGTGTTTCCATAGATACTTTTCTTGCATCTATTGTATATACTTTTCCTTTATATCCCTTTAGTAATTTTTCTAGTTCATCTTTTCCTTTAGTTGTATTGATTACAATTGCTCCTTCTTCTTTAAGTCCTGCTGTTACATCTACACTTTCAAGTAGTGTATCATCAACAACTACTACATAATCTGGTTCATAGATATTACTATGAATTCTAATTGGTGAACTACTAATTCTGTTATATGCAGTTATTGGTGCCCCCATTCTTTCTGGTCCATATTCAGGAAATCCTTGAATATATTTTCCAGTATTAAATGCTGCATCAGCTAATAGTAGTGATGCTGTTTTTGCACCTTGTCCACCTCTACCATGCCATCTAATTTCAATCATATCACTCATTAATTAAAGCCTCCTTTACTTTGATACTCTTAAAGTATATATCTTAAATATATATTAAGTCAATATATTTTATCTAATCGGTCAAATGATTTTTTCTTTATTTAGTATGGTTTTATTTATCTTTTGTTTTATTTATTTTTACTTTTTGTTGGTATTCTAATTACTACTTCTGTACCTTTTCCTACCTCACTTTTTATATTTATACTACCTTTATTTTGATCCAATATTTCTTTAGCAATAGAAAGTCCAAGACCAGTTCCTCCTAGTTCTCTACTTCTTGCTTTATCAACTCTATAAAATCTATCAAATATTCTTTCCAAATCTTCTTCAGGTATTCCTATACCATTATCAATTACCTTAATATATGCATCATTATATACAAATCCAACATAAACTTTTATTAGTCCATTATCAGGTGTATATTTAATAGCATTTGATAAAATATTTAAAACTACTCTCTCTATTCCATATCTATCTGCTATTACTGGTGGAACACTTGCAGTTACAAAACACTCTACATTATGCCCCTTTTTCTCTATTTCAAATCTTAATTTTTCTTGGCATTTTTTAACAAGTTCACCTAAATCAAAACTTGTTATCTCAGATGTTACTTTTTTACTGTCATATCTAGATAAAGTTAGTAAATCTGTTACAAGTCTTGCCATTCTTTTTGCTTCAGAAGAAATTACATTTAAAAATTTTGTTCTTGTTTCTTCATCATATTCTCCTTCTAACAAAGTGTCTGAATATCCCATTATTGATGTAATAGGTGTTTTTAACTCATGTGACACATCAGCCACAAATTCTTTTCTCATATTATCAAGTCTTACATGTTCTGTAATATCTTGGATTAAAGCAACCACACCTGCTGGTCTATCATTTTCATCCTGAAATGGTGCAAATAATATATTTATATATTTATCTCCAAGATGTTTTCTTTGTTCTGATGATGTCCAGTTTTCTAAATATATTACTTTTTCAATATTTATATCAATATCTAATTTATTAAATATTTTATCAAATGAATCATCTGTTTCTTCTAACTCTAATAATTCTTTTGCTGCAGGATTAATGTGAAGTATTTTTCCATCAATATCAAAAGCTATAATTCCATCTGTTATATGTAATAGTATTGTTTCTATTTGCTTTTTTTGTCTATTTACTTCACTAAACTTTTGTTGTAATTCATCTGTCATTATGCTAAATGCATTTTCTAGATCTCCTACTTCACTATTATTTTGAGTTCCTTCACCTTTTTTTATTTTTTCTCCTGAAGCTATTTTCTCTGCACTTTTTATTAGTTTTTTCATTGGAAATACTAATGCCTTAGCTACAAAAAATCCTATTAATATAGATATGACTGAATAAATTGCAAGAGAAATAATTATAGCTAACTTGGTTTGTGAAATTTGAGCGTTTATACTTTGGATAAGTTCTACATTTGCTTGCTCTGTGCCTATAATTTCCAATTGATTTAACATATATATATAACTTGCTCCAAGCCCAAGTATCAAGACTACTCCTATTAGGAAAAATAATATAACTATTTTTAAATTAATATTTTTTTTCATTTTATTGCTCCTATAAAAAATAGTTAGCAATTATTAATTGCTAACCATTTTCTTCCCTTTCTTTTGATGATAAGTAATATCCTACACCTCTTTTAGTAATTAATAATTTAGGACTTGATGTGTCTTGTTCTATCTTTTCTCTAATTCTTCTTATTGTTACATCAACAGTTCTAATATCTCCATAATATTCATATCCCCATACTTTTTCAAGTAGCGCTTCTCTTGTTACTACTTGTCCTGGTTGATTTGCAAGATATCTTAGTACTTCAAACTCCCTTAAAGTAAGCTCTATTGGTTTGTTTCTTACTCTAACTTCAAATTTATCTAAATTTATATATAACTCACCTATTACTATAACCTTATCGCCATCATTTTTATTTTCATTGTTTGCATTATCTATTACTATGTTTCCATTATTTAATTCTGCTTTTCTTAAGTTTGCTTTAACTCTTGCTACTAGTTCTCTTACACTAAATGGTTTAGTAATATAATCATCCGCTCCAAGTTCTAATCCAAGTATTTTATCTATTTCTTCATCTTTTGCAGATAACATAATAATTGGTATATTTAATGAGTTTCTTATTCTTTTGCAAACTGTTAGTCCATCTACTTTAGGAAGCATTATATCTAATAAAATTAAATCTGGTTTTTTATCAAAAGCTATTTCAATTGCTTTTTCTCCATCATTTGCTTCTATTGTATTATATCCTTCCTTTTGTAAATTATATACCAAGATATCTACAATTGGTTTTTCGTCATCAACTATTAATATTGTTTTTTTTGCTTCTTCAAATTTATTTTCTTCCACAAAAAATTCACCTTTCTTCTCTTTTTTTACTGATTATATTTATATCATATAAAATTTAAATATACAAGTATTATCATGCGTTTTTTTATTTTTTATTCATTTTCTAGGCATTTTTTTCTACACTTTTTGTTCATATTTTGCTTTAATTTGACTTTATGTTAATTTCGGGTTATAATTTATATATCAACTTTTGGAGGTGCATTTATATGAAAAAAAGGAATCGGATCTTGGTAACTGTTCTCATTATGGCTGCTATGGCAGTCATGCTTTCCGGATGTGTTAAGCAGGAAGCTGAAACACCGGAGGAACCTACAAAGGAGGAGCTTCGCATCGAAGAGCTCGAACAGCAGGTTGACGACCTTTCTAATCAGGTCGCGACTCTCACGTCCCAGCTCGAACAGGCACAGGCCTTGGCGAATAGCTCCGACACGGACTTTATAAATACGTTTTTCTGGTCTAGTGGAGGACACTACGAAGACGAAGACACTACGTTCTACTCTGACTGCTACTGTTCTCAGGAAATAACAGATCCTGTGGTCTTTGTTTCTAAGCAGACAGTAGGAGTAGATCTAAAGAACGGTCTTTACGTCTACGCAGCTCTTTCCACGGACGGGATCGTCTGGTCAACAGAAGGTCCTGATCTTGATCCGATAGAGGAAGATGAATAATCCTGAATAGGTTTACTTCCTCTGCAATCAAAGCGAGAGGTTGCCCTGCTTGGGCACCTCTCGTTATTCTTTGGTTATTTTTATTATTAACCTATATTTAACTATCTTTCGTCACCAACTTCTTTTGAATCTTTATTTTGTTGGGTATTATCATATTCTTCAAGACCAATATTACCTTTATCATCTATAGTTAAGTCTTTAGTAGCTACATTTTCAGATATCTCTCTATATAGCTCTTCTAATTTTTTTAAAGCATTTTTCTTAGTAATCTTATCTGACTTTAAATCAGATATTAAACTATCATATTCTCCAGTTTGAAGTATCAAATCAGATATCTCTTGTGGTATACTATTCTTTTTTCCTAATCCAAATAAAATACCGTTTGAATTTGAATATATTTCTCTATCATAACTATCTTCATTTATTCTTACTGTTACATTATATGACCCATCTCCACTATCAAAACTGTACCATAATTTTATATCTTCTCTCGATACTCCTCTTAAGTCTGCAAATTTATCTTTAATTGTATTAAAGTTTAGAGTTCTTATGTCTTCTGCAACTTGTATTACATCATTATCAGTAAGAGATGTTACAGAATCATAATCTATATTACTAAAATATTCATCATAATGTTCCATCATTTCTACAGTATCTTGCTCTAAACCAATTTTATTAACATCTATTCCGTGGTCTTCTAACTGAGTTATTGTTATAGGTTGTTCTGGTCCTCTATCAGCACCCTTCGTAAAGTTTCCAACCACATTTATTGCACCAATACCAATAATAGCTGATAGTATTGCTGCTGCAATTTTAGCCTTTATGTTACTTTTTCTTTTTGTTTTGTTATTATTAGCTCTATGTGCAGTTCCTTTTTTAGCTGTTCCTACAGTTCTAGGTTCGAATTTTATTATATCTGCTCTTTTCTCTCTTCTTTGAAATTGAGGTAATAATAGATCATCATCTTCTCTTGCTTTTCTTGAATTTGCTAATTGTACACTTTGTAAATCTATTTTTTGTTCATCTCTAAATTTCTTTGCATCATTTGGTTTCATAATAATCATCCCTTGTTTTATAATTTATTAAGTTTATTATATATATTAATAATTATTTTTGTCAATATTATAACAAATTATTATATTTTATATCTAAATATTTCCTATTTATATGTTTTTTATATAAATTTAATTTATTGTTATAAATAAAAATAGAGCTATCTCTTCCTTTTACAGAAGAGAATCGCCCTTTCTACGCTCAAAGCTCAAGCGTAGTTTTTTTGGGAACCACTGCTCCTCTTACGTTTTCTTCGCTTCAGCTTTCTTTCAAGCCTCCAGTAGATATTAAGCAGGACATACAGCCATGCCAATACCACACCGGGCCAGATAGCTAATGCTAAGAAAAAGCAGAGTAATTTGGTTAAAGTTCCAAGGTTACTGTAGCCCCTTATGACAGGGTCTTCAGATTTATAGAACTTCTCCCTCTCCTCCTGGTTACGATTGTATTCTTCCGTCATTTCATCGGTCTTCCGATGTTGCTCATTGTAATAACTTGCGTTATCACGAAGCACCATCAGATTTGCTCCGGTGCTAATGACTTTCGCACTCGTACCAAGAGTTGCAATTGTCCCCATAACTAACAAGAGGACGGTTAATAACCGCGCCAAGATGCCTGCTGCTTTCATATTGTTATACCCCTTTTTAATTATTTAGGCTCCGTAGAGTCTATATCTTATTATATCACTTTTTTACAATATTTTCAAATTTCCGCTTCCACATTAAATATTTTACCTGTTCCATCTAATATAATTTCATTATTTTCTAATTTTATTCCATTTAGATATATTTTGCTAATTCCTGTGTTTTTTCCATTTTTATTAATAACCTTAATATTATATATACTATTTTCATATTTATATCTTATTTTATATTCATTCCAATTAGAATCAATGCATGGTTCTAGTTTTAAAATATTCCCATTTATATTTAACCCTAATATATATCTAATTCCAGTTTCATACATCCAACTACTAGATCCTGTATACCATGTCCATCCTCCTCGACCTGCTAAACTTCCTCCATAAACATCTGCTGCTATAACATATGGTTCTACTTTATATTTTTTTGCTTCTTCTTTTGTTCTAGCATGTTCTATAGGATTAATCATTCTAAAATATTCTACAGCTTTATCTCCAAATCCAAGCATTGCTTCTGCTATTATTGCCCAAACACTTCCATGAGTATATTGACCACCATTTTCTCTTGTTCCTGGTATATATGCTTTTATATATCCAGGTTCTAAATTACTTTTTTCAAAAGGAGGATCTAACAATTTTATAATTCCAATTTCTTTATCTACTAAATGATTTTCTAAACTATTTAAGGATATATATTTTTTATCATTATCACCAGCTCCAGAAATTATTGACCAGCTCTGAGCTATACTATCTATTTTACATTCTTCATTTTTTATACTTCCAAGTTCATTACCATTATCCATAAAAGCTCTTTTATACCATCTTCCATCCCAAGCTTTATCATTTAAATTCTTTTTTAATTCATCAGAAATTCTTTTGTATTTTTCAGCTAATTCTATATCGCCCATTATTCTACATATATCAATAAATCTAGTTAAAATTTTATATAGGAAAAATCCAAGCCATACACTTTCACCAATTCCTTTATTTCCTACTGTACTAAATCCATCATTCCAATCACCAGAACCTATTTTAGGTAATCCATTTTTACCAAAATCAAGTGACTTTTCTATTGCTTTTATACAATGCTTATATATACTCTCTTTTATATTACCTTCCTTATATAGATCATATTTTTCATCTACTCCTTTTTGTAATATATCTCCTTTTAAATAATTCGTTTCTTCATATAGAATACTGGTATCTTTTGTAAAGCTCAAATATTCTTCTACTATATATGGAAGCCATAATAAATCATCTGAAAATCTAGTTCTAATTCCTCTTGAAGTTTCATCATGCCACCAATGTTCTACATCTCCTTCTATAAACTGATGCTTGCTATGTTTAATTATTTGATTTTTTAATATTTTAGGAGAAATATATTTTAAGCTTATACAGTCCTGTAACTGATCTCTAAATCCAAAAGCACCACCAGATTGATAATATCCGCTTCTTGCAAGCATCCTTGACGAATATGTTTGATATAATAACCAACCATTTAACAAAATGTTCATAGATTCCAATGGTGTTTCTACTTTTATCTTACCTAATAATTCTTTCCAATTTTTCTTTACATTTTCATATTCATTGATCGAATTATTTACATTAGAATATTTATATGCTGTATCTTGAAGATTTAATATATTTTCTTCTGCTCCCATAATTAGCGATATTTCTTTTTCTTCAAATGCTTCTAATTCTATATTTGTTTCTATAGCTAATATATTATCTTTATTTATACTATTTTCTCCATCAAGTTCCACCTTTTTTAATCCATTCGGATTTTTCAATGTTTTATTTCCTAAAAAATTTTGTTTATTTCCTGTATATGAATTAATTTTTTCACTACAAGTAACATACATTATTGTTCTTTCTTCTTTCTTCGTTAGTCTGCTTTCTACAGTTATTAAATTCATATTTTCATTAAATTTTAAAAACATATATTCATTTGATTTTATCTCGTCTTCTCCAAGAACTGGCTTTATATAATATATTAATCTTATTTTTTTCTTTTTTGCTAATTTATTGCTTAACTTGATTAAATTTATTTTTGCACTATCCTTTTCTGGAATAAAAACTGTTGCACTTTGTTCTATTCCATTTGAAATATGGTAGTATTTACTATATCCAAATCCATAAATTATATAATAATCATTATCATCAGGTGCCGGATTAACAGCAAGAGACCAAACTTTATTATTATCTAAGTCTTCTAAATAAATTATCTCAGACGGAGCATCAATAACCTGATCATTATTCCATGCTGTTAATCTGTTTAATCTTGAATTTTTATACCAAGTATATCCACCCATACCTTCTGTAACTACAGTACCTATTTTTTCATTTGCCATTATATTTGACCACACAGTAGGTAATCTTTCGTTTTTATTTACTTTTATAATATATTCACTACCATCTTCTGAAAATCCACCATATTCATTATAATATTTTAAATTATTCATATTTATTTTTGGTTTAATATTGTTTTCTTCCTCAATTAATTGTATTTTTTCATTTTTTGTTTCTACTTCTTTTATTCCATCTATATACTCTTCTTCAAAATCTTTTAATTGTGTTCCTACATTACCTAGATGTGCATTAATTAATAATTTTGCCCTATATTCTAAAATTCTTCTTTGTTCTTTTGGAATATTATTTAATATAAATATTCCTCCTTTTATATTTTGCAAATATCCTAAGTTTAGATTTAATATTGCATTTTGTATTTCATCATTTAAATAATTATCATATGACTTTTTCTCTTCATTTAATATAACAAGATCTATATTTATATTCTTTATTCTAAAATATTCATACGCTTTTAGTAAATCTTTTACTACATTTATATCTGTTATATCTTTAATCTTAACAAGTAATATTGGTAAATCACCTGATATCCCATATCTCCATAGTTCTGTTACAGGAGCTTCTTCTGGTATTTTATTCTTAAACATTAATGTTTTTAGAGGGTTATTAAATATTAGATATCCTAATATTTTTTGATATCTTTCAATATCTTTTGCTTTTAATCCTACATACATTGTTTCCGCTTCTACTTTTGCTTTTGATAAATTCATTCCTCTTTCAATAATTGTATTATTTAAATTATCTTTTAAATTATTTATTGCTTCTTCTCTATCTTCTGATACAGATATTATTAAATTTAAAACAATTTTTTCTCCTTGTGGTATATTAATTGTCCTTCTCATTGCAATTATTGGATCTGGAGTCATTATTGTTTTTCTTCCAAATGGTATTGATTCTTTAACTCCTATAGGAAGTTCAATATTTTGTCTACCTAAAAACTTTTCTTTATCTAATTCAAATTCCAGCTCTCCTATACAATTATTTTCTGTATATAAATTTATGGCCATATATATATCTTTACTATTTTTATCTCTAGCTTTTCTTTTTACTAGCAAAGTATTATTCTCTTCTAAAAATTCAAACCTTAAAAATAAATTATTAAATGCTTTATGTGAATAATCTGCATCTAGTGTAGATAATATAGGTTCTATAACACTAGTTATTTCAAAAGTTTCTTCACTATTTCCAGAATTGCTTATTTCAATTCTTCTTACTTCTACTGGGACATTTGGCATTACAAATATTTTTGTTTTTGTCTCTATTGCTCCATCATGTCTTACAAACTTATCCATATCAGGTGTAAATTGGACATTATACTTATCTGCCATAGATAAAAAATTCATTTGACCAGACGACCATATTCTTTTTGACTTTATATTTTTTATATAAAAATGTATCCCTTGTTCTAGCTCATCAGTTACTTTAAACCTATTTATTACTATATCTTTATACTTACTATACCCATTTCCTTTAGAATCGATAAGTATTAAATAATTTTCATTTGAAATTGCATTTATACTTTTTATTTTTTCATATGGTTTGTTAATTTCTCTTACTCGATATGTTTCATAGTCAATGTTTTTTATTCTTTCTACTTTTTCTTTTTCATTCTTTGTTATAATTACATTTTCTGGCATTTTTTCTTCTAATAAAATTTCTACTGATTGTATTTCTGGATTTTCCATAAATCTTTTTTGCATAATGTTATTATTAAATAAATTATTTATAGATACTAAAATTAACCCTTGATGATGTGCCATATATGTTTTCACTACAGCTTTTTTTTCATTTTTATTTAATCTTGTTAATGTGTAATCAATTGATTCATAAAAGCCATATTTATTATACATTCCCTCTTCTTCTAACACATGCAAATTATTTATGGTTTCTTTTGGAAAATCATTTATTGCAAGTATTGAAGCATACGGAGCTATTACAAATTCATCTGCCAAGCCTCTTTTTAATCCAAGCCATGGTATTCCAAACGCTTTATACTGATAATTATTATTCAAATCTTTTAAATTAAAAGCTGACTCCGATATACCCCATGGTAGTTTTAATTTTTTTGCATATTCCTGCTGTGCCATTATTGAAAATATACTTGATTCACTAATTATACTTCCCGGATATTTCGGTATATTTATATTTGGCATTAAATATTCAAATGCTGTTCCAGACCATGAAATTAATCCCTTATATTTATTAATAATTGTTAAGGTTCTACTTAAATTATACCAATGCTTAGCTGGAACATCTTTTTTACTAATTGCAATTAAACTAGCTTGTCTTGCTTCTGATGCCAATAAATCGTAATACGATGGTGTTAAACTATTTTCTTCGATATTAAAGCCAATTGAAAATATTCTATTTTTTTCACTATATAACACTTTAAAGTTAGTTTCCTTTATAATCTTATCTATTATTTCTATAAGATTATTTACTTTTAAATAATTTAAGGTCTCTTCGTTTTCTATTTTTTTCAAAAATTGTTTTGCAGTATATAAATATCCTATGAAATTACCACTATCAACAGTAGATACATATCTTGGAACTAATGGCGTTAAAGTTTCGATATTGTACCAATTATATAAATGTCCATTCCACTTTTCCAATTTTAGAATAGTTTCAAACATCTTATTTAATAAATTAATTGTATCTTCTAAGTTTTCATATCCTAAATCATAGCTTGATATAACAGATAAAATTCCAAGTCCAATATTAGTTGGAGATGTTCTATATACAACCTTTTCTTTTCTATCTTCTTGATAATTATCAGGTGGTAAATAATTAGATTTTTCTGATATATGCTCTTTAAAAAAGCTCCATGTTCTTTTCCCTATTTCTAAAACATATTCTTTATCAGCTTTAGATAATATCTCTATATTTTCCTTTGCTTTTGTTTCTTTACTTAAATACATCATTACGATAGGAGTAATAATCCATAGTATTCCTAATATTCCATATATCACATTTACTTTCGTTAATAATATGAATATAATACCTAAAAAAGGATTAAACCACATATTTCTATAATATGATAAAATATCTGTTTTTGAACTTTGTTCAGCTTCTTCTGAAGTAGTCCATTCTAATAAATGTTGTTTGCTTATATTCATTCTATATATTGTTTTTATTATTGTTGCAAACATATAATAAGCTTTATCCGGTAAAAGTCCTATACTTAAAATTCCTCTAATTATACTTCCTTTAATTCCAGAAATATTTTTATAAAAAGTCTTTTGAATTTTCTCTCCATCTTTTTTATATATTATTTTATTTAATATTTCTATTAATGATGGAATTATCGTAGATGCAATTAATACGAGTATAAATGGCCAAATATTGACATTATATATTAATTTAATGGCTGAAAAATATATAATTCCTAGTAATATAAATATCTCTAAAATACTCTTTACTAAATTATTTAATATTTTATATTTTGAAATAATATTTAAAGGATTATCTTTTTCTTTACCATCTTTAACATTTATCTTTCTCTTTAACCATCTTATTATTTGCCAATCTCCTCTTGTCCATCTTAATTGTCTTGTTTTATAACTCAAATATGATTTTGGATATCCATCCATTAGCATAATATCTGTAGCTAAACCACATTTTAAATAAGAACCTTCTAATAAATCATGACTAAGTACTGTATTTTCAGGAATTTCATTTTTTAGAACATCTGAAAAAACTTGTAAATCATAAATTCCTTTTCCTGTATATATTGCTTCTTTAAAATTATCTTGATATATATCTGAAATAGCATTAGTATATGAATCAGTACCCGGAGACCCTGCATATATTTTGCAAAAGTATGTCTTACCCGCTTCTTTTAATCCGATTCCAACTCTAGGTTGGATAATTCCATATCCTTCTTTTACAATCCCATTTTCTATTTTAGGCTTATTTAATATATGTGCCATTCCACCAATTAATTCTAGTCCACTATTTAAAACAAGTTCTGTATCTGCATCTAAAGTTATAATATATTTTATAGCAGGCATCTTATTTATATCTATGGTGTTTACTCTAAACTCATTTTTACTATTTTTCAATAAATATTCATTAAATTGGTTTAATAAACCTCTTTTTCTTTCCCAACCTAAATAGCATCCTTCTTTGTCATTCCACTCTCTTTTTCTATATACAAAATGAAATTTTGGAAAATCTTTATCTGGATACTTTTGATTTAATTTTTTTAAAATTTTTATTCCTTCTTCTGCAATCTTCTTATCGATTTCTTCTTCTTGTTTATCTCCAGATGTAACGTCTGCAAGTAATGCAAAATATATATTGTCACTTTTGTTTGCTAGATAATATACTTCAAGCTTTTTAAACATCTTCTCTAATTTTTCTGTTTTATCAATAATTGTAGGTATTACTACAAATGTAGAATACTGACTAGGCACTCCATTTTGAAAGTCAAGCTTAGGTATTAACTTTGGCTTAATTATTTTGCTTAATATATATTGAAATAATTGAACAATAATATTCTCTATAGGTATATACATTATAATTATTGATAAGATAAATAAAAAAATATTATTAGTTTGATTTAAAATATATAAACTTACTAATACTGAAAATATTAAAGAAAAAAATGTTTTTATTCCTATAAATATAGTCATCTTATTTTTATTAGATATCTTGTTTATTCTTTTATTTAATAAACTTTCTAATAATTCTTTTTTTCCTTTATCTATTAAATAATATCCAATGTGAGATTCTTTGCCTTCTTTGTTTTCAGATAGTTCTAAACATTTTCTAGCTACGTATATCTCTGATATCTTTGTTTTTTTAGATATTTCTTCTATTTCATTTCTATAATATATTTTAGTCTTATAGTCCATTTTATCATAAATATTTGCTGGGTCTTTTTTTAATATTTCATCTACTTGGTTTATATTTTCAAATATTTCTATAAAGTTTATTCTTTGTATGTTTTTAATACTTGTAATAGAATTTCCCATTGATACTTTTTTTACTGCTATATCAAAATGTTCTTTTTTTATTACTTCTGAAATATCAGTACCCATTTTATTAACTTCTTCTTCTAATATGTTGAAAAAAGGATAACCAATCTTTCCATATTGTCTTAATTTAAATGACATATATTCTATAAAGGGATATTTCATTTCTCCATATTCTTTTACTTTTGATTTATATTCATTAAGTTTATTAAATTTTAATTTATCTTTTTCTTTGTTCTCTACTAATCTCTCTATTATATTTTCTACTTTATATTTTTGCACCTGTACTGAATATATTTTTTCACAAATGGTACGAATATTTTCTATTAAAGCAATTTGTAGAAACATGCCAATATTCCATATTTCCTCCATGCTTAGTTTTTTCTTTTCTTGATAACTTCTAAGTAATTCAATTAAGGTATCACTTGTTACTTTTGCATCTGTATATGATACTATTTCAGTCGCTAATACATATATTCTTGCAAATCCATAATTTATGCTATTAGCAAGACCTAAAAATCTAGTATATTTTTTTAAAGTCATTTCTTTTTCTATATTTTTGACTGTTTCTTCTATTACATAATAATTATCTAAAAGCCATTCACCTGCTGGGTGAATTGGTATTTTTAATTTAATATGTTCATTTAGTAATCTATATACCTCTGTTATGACATCAAAATTTTCCATCATTCTAGGTATTGGATATGTGTCTTTTTCTGATTTCTCTTTTAATATATGATCAGATGCTAGTTTTTCTAAGTATTTTTGTAATCCTATATTATCTATAACAGCACCTTTTATATTTAATACTTTATATGTTTTCAAAAAAATTACACTCCTTGTTTATATTTTTTACATATTTTTCCCAAGGAATGTAATTTTATTCATGTTATATAGTTACATTATTTAAAAAATAATCATTAATTCCATTATATATTCCCCATGCTAATCTTTCTTGATATTCGTCTTCTTGTAGTAATTTTTCTTCTTCAAAATTTGATAAAAATCCACATTCTACTATGCATATCGGTATTTCTATATGTTTCATTATATATACACTGTTTAATTTAGCAGGTACTCTATGATTTTCTCTTTGAATAGAATTATTTAAACTATTTTGTATGTTTTCTGCTAGTATCTTACTCTTCTCATTAGATGAATTATAGAAAGTCTGCCATCCATTATATTGACTCTCATTTATTTTATTTAAATGAATTGAAACAAAAATATCTGCATTTGAATTATTACCTATTTTTACTCTTTCTTTTACATCAGATATCTTTTTTTCTCTAATACTATTACTATCTAAACTATATATTCCATATTCATCTGAGCGAGTTAATATAACAGTTGTGCCACTTTGCTCTAATAGATTTTGTAATTTAATCGCTATTTTTAAATTAATCTGTGCTTCTGTAGTACCATTAGTACTTTCTGCTCCTTCATCTGGAGATCCATGTCCTGCGTCAATTACTACAACTTTATTACTTACTGGAATAGATACAGTTTCAACAGTTTTTTCCATTCTATAAATATTGGTTACATTAAAGGAAATTGCATATAATGATGCAATTATTAGACATGTCATTATTAAAATTCTTTTTTTACTTAAAATAAGCATATACATACCTCTCTTCGTATATGTATATGCTTATTAAAGTTTTATAGAACATTATAATTTATTTTTCCAATCAGCTGCACTATACAAAATTCTTTCTACATTTACTATTTTTTCATCTTCATTAATTCGATAAAAAGCAATATAATTTTTTATAATCAGTTTTCTAATTTTATATTTCTTTAACATATCATAATCAATAATAGCAAATTTTGCGGATTATATTTCAAAGTATTAATTTCATTTTTTATTAGTTCAACATATCTTCTTGCAATATTAGGCTCTAATAATTTGTATTTTATATGGCTAATAATTCTTTTATAATCTTCTTTTGCTTGAATAGATAATTCTATATTATATTCTTCCAATATCAGAACCTCCATTTTAATTTGCTAAAATTTCCTTAGCTTCTTCAAATGCTTCTTCTACAGAACATACTTTTCCATTATTAGTATCTTCCATACCTTTTTTTAATTTTTTAAGTAAATCTTTTTCACCTTTTATAATTAAATCTTCTGGAGCTTTTGTCATATAAGAAAATTTAAGATATTCTATATAATCTATAACTTTATTTGATAATTCTTCTGGCAGACTTTCAATTATATTATATAATTCCTTTTGTTTTATTGTCACAATGATTCATCTCCTTCTTTGAATATATATTAATATTATATCACAGTTTCACTAAGTTTTGTTGATTTTTTAAACTTTAATCATTTTTTTATAGAGGAATAATTACTGAAATTGACACTGTCTCTATAATTTTTAGATCATTTACGTAATTTATTTCTAGTGCATAAACATATATTGAAATACATATAACCAAAATATAATAAATATTTTTTTCTTTTTATTATAAACATAAAAATACTCCTAATTATAAATATCTATATTATATTTATATTAGGAATATTTTTTTGTATTACTGTATTATTAATTTAATTTTTAAATATTGATTTTATACTATCAATTACTTTTTTCCAGAAACTTTTCTTTTCTATAATAACTGGTATATCTTTTTTATTTTCCTTTATCTTTGTTTCTGTTTTTAATTCCTGTTTACTTTTCTCTTTAAACAGATTATCTGGATTATATTTTACTCTTTGCTCTTTTTGATAGCTTTTCTCATTCTCTTTTAAAATTTTACTATAATTTTCTTTATCCTCATCACTGCACCAATATTTCATATATAATATACTTAAAATATTTTTTGTTTTTTCTTTAAGATTTAAATCCTTTAATTCTTTTGAATGATCAAAGTTTGGTTTATATGTTTTTGATTTATTATTTTCAAGAAATTCTTTGAACTTTTTTGGTATGCAGTCTGTATACTTTTTATCCATATGTTCTAATATATCAAGTGTTTCTGTTATAGCTTCACTAAATTCATTTGTCATCTCTCGTTCTTCCTCTCTATAAATGAATACTTATTATCTCTTGATATATTCATTTATTTTTATATTTTACTCTAGTTGATCTCCTTCTTGCTTTTTTCCATCTTTTTCTTGTTCGTCTCTATTTACTTCATTGTCCATTTCTTTCATGGTATCTGCTAATTCTGATTCTGTTCTAGTTTCTGCAACGGCTCCTACCTCTTCTATACTATGTCCACGCTTCTTTTCATTTTCTGCATATTCCGCATTTTCTTTTTCAATTCGTTGCACTTCTTCTAATTCTACTCCTTCTAACTGTCTTCCTTCATGTGCTGTTACATAATATGAATAAAATTCAGGACCTTTTTTCGAATAATTTAATAAAAAGTTATCTCCATATCTATATGCTTCATCTTTGTCTATTTTCTCTACTATTTCTCTAAAAGGAACTCCATTTTCTAAATCTCTCATTAATTCAAAATGTGCTTTATTTGCTGAGGTAAATGAATATCCTAATCTAGCATCAACATATTGCTCAAATCTTTCTGGATACATTAACTCTTCTGCTCCTAGTTCTATAGCGCTTTTTCTTATTTCATCCTTTTTAGCCTCTCTAATTTTTATTATTTCAGGATTTTGTTTAAGTTCATCACTTAAAAATTGCTCGTTAAAACCATAATCATCTTTTAAAGCTTGTACAGCTAAATCCACATCATCTTTTAGCTCATCTCCAATATACTGATAATTATATGAGCGTACAGATATTGCTTTTGCCATTACTTCTTTATCATTTTGTAATCTACGACTTATATTACCTACAGTTTCCCCATTTTCTATAGCTGCTAATACAATTTCTTTATTATCTAGTATTTCACTATTCTCATCTAAATCTAATAAATCTAGAACACGTCCACCTTTTGCAATTACTTGTTTTACAAATTCCGGATCATTTTTTAATTTTGGTCCAGCAAATTTGAATCCCCAAAGATCATTTGCTTCTACTGCTATCATAATCATATCTGGATCATCATTAAATATAGAAAGTTCATCTTTTAATGTGAATACACTTTTTCTAATTACTCTTTCTACAAATTCTCTATTTTGCAAAAATCTTGGATTAGCAAATTTTAGTGGTGATGGTGCTGTATTAGATGTCATAGTATCTATCGCTTTTGATATTACTTCATCATCATTTAATAATTCTGGACTAAGTTCACTGAAAAAATACTCATTGAAACCTCTATTACTTAAATATTCCATCACTTGATTTTTATCCATATTTCTCCCTCTCTTTCTATAATCTTTTTTAATTTTAACATAATGGTATTTGTTTTTCAATTATTTAGAATTTATTTTTTCATTCTAACATATAATTGTTTTTATTATTTTAAAAATATTTTTCTTTTTTAACATTTTAGACTAAGTGTTCACTCTAATTGATAATGGCTTTGTATTATGTTAAACTTATTTTAAGCTTATTTTCAAGCAATCTTTTTATTAAATAAAGGTAGGTTATATATGAAAGTTTATAGAAAATTATATGATGCTGAAAAATTTGATACGATTAAGGAGTATATTAATAATGCAATTAAAAAGTATACAAATAATAACGCATTTATTTTAAAAAATAAAAATGGTAAAAATATTTCATATACTAATATTACATATGAAATGTTTGGTCAAGATATAAAATCACTTGGTACTGCATTAATAGATTTAGGGCTTGAAAATAAAAAAATAGCAATTATCGGAAAAAACAGATATGAATGGGCTAGCGCATTTGTCTCTATACTATGCGGAGTTGGTATAACAGTTCCTTTGGATAAAGGACTTCCTGAACAAGAAATAATTTCTTCTATAGAGAGAGCTAATGCAGATGCAATAATATTTGAAGATGAATATTCAGATTGTATGAAAAAAATCCAAAATACTAATTCTAATGTTAAAGAATTTATATGTATGAATTCTGATTGTAATAAATCTTTTAAAACTATATCTGATTTAATTTCTATTGGAAATAAATTATTAGAAAAAGGCGATACAAGATATGAAAATCATAAAATAGATCCAGATGGAGTAGCTTCTATCATTTTTACTTCTGGTACTACTTCTATGTCTAAAGCTGTACTTTTATCTAATAGAAATATAGCATCTAATATATATAACATTAATTTAGCTGAAAAAATATATGATACTGATGTTAATATGGCATTTTTGCCTTTACACCATACATTTGGTTCTACAGGACTTTTACTTTTTTTAGCAGATGGAGTTACAAATGTATTTTGTGATGGTTTAAGACATATTCAATCTAATTTAAAAGAATATAAAGTTTCTGTATTTGTCTGTGTTCCATTATTATTAGAAGCGATGTATAAAAAAATATATGCTGAAGTAGAAAAACAAGGAAAAACTAAAATTTTAAAATTTGCCAATTCAATAAGTCATTTTTTAATGAAATTAGGTATTGATATTAGAAGAAAAGTATTTAAACAAATTTTAGATAATTTAGGTGGAAATCTTCGTTTCGTAATAAGTGGAGCTTCAGCAATAGATAAAAATGTTGCAAAAGGATTTTATGATTTTGGAATTTTAGCAGTGCAAGGATATGGATTAACTGAAACTTCTCCTGTATTAACTGCAGAAAATGAAAAATGTGTTAAATTTGGTTCAGTTGGTTTACCTCTTCCTGAAATAGAAATTAAAATCGATAAACCAAATGAAGAAGGAATTGGTGAAATAGTAGCAAAAGGTCCAAATATAATGCTTGGATATTATGAAATGGAAGAAGAAACTAATAAAGTATTAAAAGATGGATGGTTCTATACTGGTGATTTAGGTTATTTAGATAAAGATGGATTTTTATTTATAACAGGAAGAAAAAAGAATGTAATAGTATTAAAAAACGGTAAAAATATTTATCCTGAAGAACTTGAACTTTTAATTAGTAACTTACCATATGTTGCAGAAAATATGGTATTTGGAACCCCTAAAGATGATGATTTAGTTTTATCTGTTAAAATTGTGTATAATAAAGAATATATTTTAGATAAATATGGAGATATTTCAGAAGAAAATATTAAAGATATGATTTGGAAAGATATAAAGAAAATAAATTCTGGTTTACCAAATTATAAGCATATAAAAAATCTAATCGTTACTGATGAACCAATGATTAAAACTACAACGCAAAAAGTAAAAAGATTTGAAGAAATAAAGAAAATAGATAAATAACTTTAAATCTTATTAATATATGATAATAAGCATAAAAAAAGTATATTTAATTAGTTAATTAATTAAATATACTTTTTTCTTTTATTTAAGATTTTATATTTACATTACATACAATTTTATCATTTTTTCTTCTATCTATAGCATAAGCACTTCCCATAGTTGTTTTTGCTAAATGTTTCACTTGAGCTCCAATTTCTCCTATTTCTAGTACATTTGTAAATCTATTTTTATGAGCCACAACCACTCCTATAGATAGTGATGTTAAAGGAAATTCTTCTATAATACATTTTCTATTTGGTACTTCTAAATATCCTTTTTCTAAATCCGCTTGGTTAAAAAATTTAGTAACACCCTTATCAAATTCAGCAATTATATTTTGGCATATTTTTTCGTAATCATCTTCAATAGATACAATTGCCACAAAATCATCTCCACCAATGTGCCCTACAAAAGTATTGCCACTTGTTGCATATTTTTCAATATTTCCTGTTATTAATTTTGCTGTAAATTTAATGATTTCATCTCCATTAAGAAATCCATATACATCATTATATGCCTTAAAATTATCTAAATCAAAGTAAAGCATTACAAATTCTTCTTTATTAAGTAATCTCTTTTTCATTTCTGCTTGTATTTGTACATTTCCTGGCAATCCTGTTAATGGACTTACCCTTCTATTAGTATCTAATAATCTTATAATGTTTTTTATAGTATAATATAAATATTCTTCATCTATTGGATATTTTATATAATGTTCTACACATTCTTTAAGAACTTCTACTCTATGATCTTTATCTTTTTTAGATGAAATAACTATTATTGGTGTAATACTATTATCCTCATTTTGTCTTATTCTTTTACACACTTCTATTATGTTTTCTTCTATCCCGTCTTCATTTATTATAATAAGAGATGGAATATTTTTTAGTGCATCATCTATATTATTTGTATTTACTTTCTTTAATTTTATTTTATAATCTTTTTCATCTCTAAATAGATTAAAAATGATTTTCTTTAGCTCATCATTATCATCTATTATATAAATATCCTGAGCCATTTTATCTCTCCTTATACTTTTTTATTTTATCCTTTATGTCTTCTATTAAATTCTTTTGTTTCATAAATTTAGTTATATTTTCAGAATGCATTTCTGGGAATGCCTTCTTTAATTTAATTATTCGTTTATATATTTTAATCCTAAGTATTGATTCTCTAGTTTTTAAATCATCAACTAATTTTTGTATATGTTCTTTAGTTGCTTTTTCTAAATACTTCTCTTCTTTTAGCTCAATAAGCTTTTCTTTTATAGTGTTTCCAATTTCAAATACTTCTTGTATTCTCTTATCTATTATCATAATTCTAAATATTGTTATAATTGCATCTACTATAATAGCAATTACTAATATAATTTGTACATATATTGCTATTTGCGTAGGTATAAAACTTATAGCTTTTTCTATAAGTGGGTGAATCACAAATATTAATAATACACCTAAAAATCCCCAATAAATAGAATTCTTTAGACACACCCTACCTTTTATATTAAATTTCAAATTAGAATAGTCCCAATATTTAGTTTTGAAACATTTTTCTAAAACTACTGCTACTATATATTCCCAAATTGAAAATACAAAAAAACTAAGTATAAATATTATTATAGGGTTATTTGAAATTGCACTTATGGCAATCATCAATACAGCAGCAATTCCATACATAGGACAAAAAGGTCCATATAAGAACCCACTATTTGTCACTTTTTTTAGTATTATTGTTTTATATATTGATTCTAGACACCATCCTAGAAACGAATAAATAATAAAATAAAATATTATTTTATTTAGCATATTTATACTCCATTGATCCAGATACAGAAAGTCCATTAACATTTTCTACTTTAATACTAAATGTATTATTTCCTTCAACAAGATTTAATGAAAATGTAGCTTCTGTTCTATTTACATCATTCATTGAATACACTTGACCATTTAAGTTTACTTCAATTGACTGTATTCCATCAGCATCTTCTACTTCGATCATTAGCTTTCCTTGTTCTTGATCCACATATAAATTTTTTATTTCAGGTCTTTCTGTAGAAATAACTATATCTGGACTTTCTTGTACAGTAGAATTACCTGATGTATCATAAGCAGTTACTGTTATTTTATGAGTTCCTCTACCTATTTCATCTTGCGTAATTGCATATTCTATTGACTTATCATCCACATTATTTTTATCAATTCTTATTTCTTCTCCATCATCAATTCTATATGTCATATAATCTATCTTAGTCTCATCTTCTGCTTTAATTCTTATACTAGTAGCTTGTTGATCTATACTTACTGATGGCTTTGCAATATCTATTCCATCTAGTATTATATCCTTAGTATATGTTACGGCTCTACCAGTTTCATCTTCTACTATAATTGTAAGTACACTATTTTCAGGTGGTAAAATAATTTCTTCTTGAAAACTAGTTGCATTTTCTGGGATAGATCTTTCTTCTGAATTAGACCAACTATATCTAAATTTTTCAATAATATATGTACTTTTTACATCTACTCTAAGTGTATCATTTATTCTCGTTATATTGATTTCAGCTAAATTATCTGTATTATTAGCTTTTGAATCTCTATATAAAGCATATGAACTATGTCCAATTAAACATAAACCAAAAATAATTATAAAAATAGCAAAAAATCTAACGATTTTTGCAATTTCTATAGATGCTGTAGTATTTCTATTTCTTTTCTTTTTTTGTTTTTTTTCAACTTCAGTTACTAAAATTTGGTTCATTCGTTTTCCTCCATTTTCAATTTGAATTATACCATATGCTTTTTTTAATGTAAATATTTATTAAAAAATATCCCTAGATAAAAATTTATCTAGGGATTCGTTTAAATTTCAAACATTATAATACAAATTTCTTAATTAAGACTAATCCAGTTCCTAGTATTACTAGTACTCCTGTTATTACTCCTATATAATGTCCTCCTATACCTGATACTATTGATAACATTACTGATGCTTCATCTATATCGTCTTCTCCTTTTTCAAAGTTATCTGGTACTGAGTCTATATCTTCTACTGGGTTATGGTCTTCATCACTATCTTCTGATATCTCTGCCCAGTTTGTTTTTAATCCTAAGTTGTGTTGTCCATTTATCCATCTAAATGTTACTTCTATTATTACACTCTCGCCTGGCTCTAATAATGTCTCATTTAGTTGTGTCGTTGTTATTGTTTTTCCATCTTCTGATAATACCCAGTTCTCATTATCTTCTTCTCTAAATTCTAGCCCTTCTGGTATATAATCTGTTATTTCTTCTGCATATCCTGCCATATTTCCTTCGTTTGTTATTCTTATTTGATATGTGAATTTGATTACCGCAGTCTCTATTTTATGGTTTCCTAATTCTATTTTTACTATTTCTTCTGGATCATCTTCAAATTTGTGTCCTGTCTCTTCTACATATGTCTTTCCATCTAATATCATTGTTACTTTTGATATTATTTTTCTTAGGCTCAAATCAAAATATGTTACTTTTACTTTTTCTATATCTATATCGTCTTCTCCATCTGTATCATTATCTGGTGTTGAATCGATATCTTCTACAGGATCTCCATCTTCATCACTATCTTCTGATATTTCTGCTGTATTTATTAATATTCTATCTGATGTATTTGGTTCTATTACCTTAAATGCTATTTTTATATCCTTATAGTCTGGCTCAGTCATTGTTTCTGGATCAAATGCATCTATTAAATTATCTCTTCCTGTTTCATCTGCTTGTGCCTTTGATAAATAATCTGTTCTTATTGTTTCTGCTTCTGATACATTTTCTGTTACATTTCCTTCTGCGTTATACATTACCCATCTATATTCTGTATTTACTTCATTTTCTGGTAAGAACTCTAATCCTTCTGGTAGATCATCTTTTACTTCTTCTGCATATCCTGCAACTTCTCCTTCATTATATACTCTTAATGTATATATCACTGTGTCACCATTTCTCACTTCTACAGGATCTTTTGTATGTTCATATGAATACTCACCATTATTATTTACGAATATTGGCACTCTATTTGTTATCTCTTCTTCATTTACTCCTGTGATGAATTTTCTTAATGCCAAATCAAAATACTTAACTTTAACTTTTTCAATATCTATATCGTCTTCTCCATCTTCATCATTATCTGGAGTTGAATCTTTATCATCCACAGGGTTACCTTCTTCATCACTATCTTCTGATATTTCTGCTGTATTTATTATTATTCTATCTGATGTATTTGGTTCTATTACCTTAAATGCTATTTTTACTTCTTTATAGTCTGGCTCAGTCATTGTTTCTGGATCAAATGCATCTATTAAATTATCTCTTCCTGTTTCAGCTTCTTGCGTCTTTGATAGATAATCTGTTCTTATTGTTTCTGCTTCTGATACATTTTCTGTTACATTTCCTTCTGCGTCATACATTACCCATCTATATTCTGTATTTACTTCATTTTCTGGTAAGAACTCTAATCCTTCTGGTAAATCGTCTTTTACTTCTTCTGCATATCCTGCCTCAGTTCCTTCGTTATATATTCTTAATGTATATATTACTATATCATTAGTTGCAACTTCTACAGGATCTTTTGTGTGTTCATATGAATATTCACCATTATTGTTTACAAATACTGGTACTCTATTTGTTATTTCTTCTTCATTTACTCCTGTTATGAATTTTCTTAATGCCAAATCAAATATATTATTTTCAATTGTTAATTCTATTACATTATTATTCTTAACTTGTAAGTCAACAATTTCTCCATTAATTCTTTGTGCTGTAACAATATAGTTTCCATCAACTAATTTAACATCAACCTCTATTTTTATTGGCTCAGCTATTATATTATATCCTTCTGGTGCTTGTATTTCAGTTATAATGTATGTATGAGTTCCTTCTGAATCAATCTTTATTCTTTCAGTTGAAATTTCACCATTTTCATCTGTTGTTAAGTTATCATATGTGTTTATAACTGTTCCAGCTTGATCTATTTCTTCAATTTTAAATATAGCTCCACTTAATCTATCTAGTATACCATTTTGTTTAATTAGTTTTATTTGATAATCTCCCTGTGCAGAAGGTAATATTAATTCTTCGTAGTCGTCATCATCTTCATAACCATATCCTTTTTCTGATGTTCCTGGATTATAGTTATTTTTTTGGTCATCTGTCAAATTATCTTCTGTAGAATCAATATCATCTCTTTCATTTCCTTCTGAATCTTCTGATTTTGTTATTTCTGAAATGTTCTTTAAGCTTATTGATGTATCTTGTTTATTAGCTACTACTTGACATTCAATTTCTAAGTCTACGTAATCGATATTCTTACCATCAAATCCTTCTAATAACTTATCAGATAAAGCTGTCGTAATGATTGTTCTTCCATCACCACTTGGATTTTCCCATCCATTTTCTTCATTTATTTTACTATCAGCCTTTAAAATTAGTCCTTCTGGTAAGTAATCTACTACTTCTGTAGCATACCCTGCTTCTTTTCCTTCATTATATATACGTATTGTATATGTAACTATATCTCCTGTATTTACTGATAAAGGATTTTTTGTATGTGTTTTATCAACTGTTGTTACTTCTTTGTTTGCTAAATCATCAATTGTTTCATCTGATATAACAGGTTCTCTATCAACTTCTACATTTTCACCGTTTATTTTAGTAATAAATTTTCTTAGGGCCAAATCGAAATATGTTAATTTAACTTTTTCAATATCTATATCATCTTCTCCATCCTCATTATTATCTGGAGTTGAATCTATATCGTCTATTGGTTCACCATCTTCATCGCTATCTTCTGATATTTCCGCTGTGTTTATTAGTATTCTATCTGATGTATCTGGTTCTATTACTTTAAACGCTATTCTTATTTCTTTATAGTCTGGCTCATCCATTGTATTTGGATCAAATGCATCTATTAGATTATCTCTTCCTGTTTCATCTGCTTGTGCCTTTGATAAGTAATCTGTTCTTATTGTCTTTGCTTCTGATACATTTTCTGTTACATTTCCTTCTTCATCATACATTACCCATCTATAATTTATGTTTGTTGTATTTTCTGGTAAAAATTCTAATCCTTCTGGTACATCATCTTTTACTTCTTCTGCATATCCTGCAATATCTCCCTCATTATATATTCTTAATGTATATATTACTGTATCTCCATTTTTTACTTCTACAGGATCTTTTGTATGTTCATACGAATATTCACCATTATCATTTACAAACACTGGTACTCTATTTGAAATGATATCACTATTTACTCCTGTTATAAATTTTCTTAGGGCCAAATCAAATTTTTGAACTAATAATTTTTCAAAATCATCGTCATCTTCTTGTCCAGGTATATATTTATCTCCTCTATTTATTTCAGTGTCTTTATAATTTGGTAATGTGCTATCAGATGGAAGTGTTACATTATCAGCAATTGAATCTCTATCTTTTACTGTATCTCCATCAGAGTCTGTAAATCCTGTTATATCTGCTATATTTGTTATTTTTTCTCCAGGAATTGCTGTAGATTTTACTTTACATTTAATTTGTACGTCTTCATAATCTAATGTTGTTCCATTAAATGCTGTTATTGTTTTTCCTGCTAAATAGTTTGTTGTTACTTCTCTTCCATCTCCTGATACCTTCCATCCTCTATCAGTATTAAAACTGTCATTTACAAACTCTAGATTAGGAGGTAAATGATCTGTTATCTCAGTAACTATACCATCTATTTGACCTTCATTATATACTCTTATTGTATATATTACTTCATCTCCTACTTTCACTGCTATTGGTGTTTTTGAATGATTATATGTTGCTGTTGTTGATTCTCCGCTTGCTAATTTTGTTACATCTACTACTGGAGCTCTGTTTACACTTTCTCCATCTACATTAGATATAAATTTTCTTAGTGATAAGTCAAAATATTTTCCTAGTATTACTAAATCTTCAAAATCATCATCATCTTCTTGTGATGTTGTTCCATATCCTTCTACATCTACATTGTCTGGTGTTGAATCTCTATCTGGTTTATTTTCATCATTTTTACTTTCTGTTATTTCTGCTACGTTCTTTAAATTTATATTTGTCTCTGTTACTTTTGCTGTTACTTCACATTCTATTTGTATATCTTCGTAATCTAATGTTGTTCCATCAAATGCTGTTATTGTTTTTCCTGCTAAATAGTTTGTTGTTACTTCTCCATTTGCTCCTGCTTTCCATCCATATTTTGTATTTATTGTACTATTTGCTTTTAAACTTAATCCTGTTGGTAAATAATCTGTTATCTCTGTTGCCTCTCCATCTATTTCTCCTTCATTATATACCCTTATTGTATATACTACACTGTCTCCTGTCTCTACTGTTAATGCATTCTTTGGATGTATCTTCTCTGCTGTTGTTATTTTTTCATTCTTTAAATCATTTAATGTCTCACTACTTATTTGTGGTACTCTACTCTCACTTGGTGCTACTCCATTTATACTTACTATAAATTTTCTTAATGCCAAGTCAAATATCTTATCTTCTGGTTTGTTAAATTCTGTACTATCACTATATTTTTCTGGTTCTCTTTCTACTATTACTACTGGTTGCTCTGATTTGTCTGCTCCTTCTACTGCCCAGTATGTTATTTTTGTATTGTAGTATTCTCCACTTATACTAAATGTTATCTTTTCTACATTTGTTGTTTTTGGTACTACTATATAGAAGTCCTTTCCTATTGTGTCTTCTATACTTGCATATCTTCCTCCTGTTGCATTTTGTAATGTTGGATTTAATGTCTCTCCTTCTCCATTTTTAAATGTTGCTTCTATTGTTCCTTCTGTTTCACTTATTTTATTTATTCTATATGGGCCTATTACATAGTTATTTCCACTTTCTCTTATTGTTTGTGTTTGTTTTGCTATCTCATATGGTTTACTTGCTGGTTTTACTTCATAGCTTCCTGCATTTTCTTCTGCTTCATCTATTAAATATTTATATAGTGCTTTTGCATCTTCATTTCTTATAAATCCATCTACTGCTCCTTGTCCTTTTTCATCTCCTAATGGATTATATCCTGAATCTTGTCCTGCAACTTGATTTATCCATAATGAGAAATTTCCGCTAGATCCAACATCAAATGGGTCTCCTCCATTTGTAAAATGCCATATTGCTAATTGTTGTACTACATCTATATCATCATCAGTTAGGTTAGTTCCTCTTAATCCTGCATTATCTATGTACATCTCTCTATATTCTTCTGCACCTGTACTTTCTGGTACATATATATTTTCTAATAACCACAATAATGCTTTATATGTATTACTATTTACATCTGGTAATGCATCTACATATGGACTTGGTATTGATGATGGATCTTTCATATCAAAATATCTTGTATAATGTCTTACTGTTGGATTTCCGCTTCCAAACTCACTTGATCCAAATCCTGGTCCACCTTTCAAGCAGTATATAGTACTACTATAATCTGCTGTTGTTCCACTACTGTTTGTTTCAACTATTTTCCATACGTTTTTTTCTAATGCTTTATATCCATATCCTGATTCTCTTAACATTTTTATTGTTAGATACTTACTTCCAGTTGCTGCATTTACCTCGTTAAAATTACCCATAGTCAAGATGATCATAAGCATCATTGCTAAAATTAAAATTACTCCTTTAATTTTCTTCATAACTACCCTTCCCTTTATATTTCTAATAATACCTATATATACTATTTTACTGGTTTTAGAGCTTTTAGTCAATAACATTTATTTACATTATTTGCTATGTATATAAGTATAGTTCTTTTCCACTTACGGAAGTATTTTTTATAGGATTTTACTAGAAATATTACATTTTTGTAATATTTTTTAATTTATTTATATCTTAATAATTAACATATTGTTTTAAATCATATTAATTACTAATTTTTATAAACTAATAACTATTTTTATTGCATGATAAAAGGCTTAAACACTTCTTTCCCTAGTATTTAAGCCTTTGTTTATTATATTAGATTATCTTTCTTATGCATTATAATACAAATTTCTTAATTAAGACTAATCCAGTTCCTAGTATTACTAGTACTCCTGTTATTACTCCTATATAATGTCCTCCTATACCTGATACTATTGACAACATTACTGATGCCTCGTCTATATCATCTTCTCCTTTTTCAAAGTTATCTGGTACTGAGTCTATATCTTCTACTGGGTTATGGTCTTCGTCGCTATCTTCTGATATCTCTGCCCAGTTTGTCTTTAGTCCTAAGTTGTGTTGTCCGTTTATCCATCTAAATGTTACTTCTATTATTACACTTTCTCCTGGCTGTAATAATGTCTCATTTAGTTGTGTTGTTGTTATTGTTTTTCCATCTTCTGATAATACCCAGTTTTCATTATCTTCTTCTCTAAATTCTAGTCCTTCTGGGATATAATCTGTTATTTCTTCTGCATATCCTGCCATGTTACCTTCGTTCGTTATTCTTATTTGATATGTGAATTTGATTACCGCTGTCTCTATTTTATGGTTTCCTAATTCTATTTTTACTATTTCTTCTGGATCATCTTCAAATTTGTGTCCTGTCTCTTCTACATATGTCTTTCCATCTAATATCATTGTTACTTTTGATATTATTTTTCTTAGGCTCAAATCAAAATATGTTACTTTTACTTTTTCTATATCTATATCGTCTTCTCCATCTGTATCATTATCTGGTGTTGAATCGATATCTTCTACAGGATCTCCATCTTCATCACTATCTTCTGATATTTCTGCTGTATTTATTAATATTCTATCTGATGTATTTGGTTCTATTACCTTAAATGCTATTTTTATATCTTTATAATCTGGTTGTGACATTGTCTCTGGATCAAATGCATCTATTAAATTATCTCTTCCTGTTTCATCTTCTTGCGTCTTTGATAGATAATCTGTTCTTATTGTTTTTGCTTCTGATACATTTTCTGTTACGTTTCCTTCTGCATCATACATTACCCATCTATATTCTGTATTTACTTCATTTTCTGGTAAGAACTCTAATCCTTCTGGTAAATCATCTTTTACTTCTTCTGCATATCCTGCAATATCGCCTTCATTGTATATTCTTAATGTATATATTACTGTATCTCCGTTTTTTACTTCTACAGGATCTTTTGTATGTTCATATGAATATTCACCATTATTATTTACGAATACTGGTACTCTATTTGTTATTTCTTCTTCATTTACTCCTGTAATGAATTTTCTTAGGCTCAAGTCAAAACATGTAAGTTTAACTTTTTCAATATCTATATCGTCTTCTCCATCTTCATCATTATCTGGTGTTGAATCTTTATCATCTACAGGGTTACCTTCTTCATCACTATCTTCTGATATCTCTGCTGTATTTATTATTATTCTATCTGATGTGTTTGGTTCTGTTACCTTAAATGCTATTCTTACTTCTTTATAGTCTGGTTCAGTCATTGTCTCTGGATCAAATGCATCTATTAGATTATCTCTTCCTGTTTCATCTTCTTGCGTCTTTGATAAATAATCTGTTCTTATTGTCTTTGCTTCTGATACATTTTCTGTTACATTTCCTTCTTCATCATACATTACCCATCTATAATTTATATTTGTTGTATTATCTGGTAAAAATTCTAATCCTTCTGGTAAATCATCTTTTACTTCTTCTGCGTATCCTGCAACATTTCCTTCATTATATATTCTTAATGTATATATTACTATATCATTAGTTGCAACTTCTACAGGATCTTTTGTGTGTTCATATGAATATTCACCATTATTATTTACAAATACCGGTACTCTATTTGTTATCTCTTCTTCATTTACTCCTGTAATGAATTTTCTTAAGCTCAAGTCAAAAACTTGAATAATAACTTTTTCAAAATCATCATCATCTTCTTGTCCTGGTATATAGCTGTCTCCTCTATTTATTTCATCATCTTTATAATTTGGTAATGTTTCATCTGATGGTAATGTAATATTATCTTTATTTGAGTCTATATCTGTTATTTCACTTCCATCAGAATCTGTAAATTCAGTTATTTCTGCTATATTTGTTAATTTTTCATCTGATTCAGTTGTTGTTTTTACTTTACATTTAATTTTTACATCAATATAATCTAATGTTTTTCCATCAAATGCATTTAATATAACCTTATCAGTTCCTGACTTTCTATTTTCATATATTGTGTCTCTATTAGCTGAATATTCTGTTTCAGGTGATGTTATATCTGTTGTTACAGTTCTTCCATCTCCTGATATTTTCCATCCATATTGTGCATTGAATTCGTCATTCATAAATTCTAAGTTTTCTGGTAAATAATCTGTTATTTCTCTTACATAACCATCTATTTGACCTTCATTATATACTCTTATTGTATATATTACTTCATCTCCAGCTTCTACTGCTACTGGTGTTTTTGGATGATTATATGTTGCTGTTGTTGATGTTCCATTTGCTAAGTCAGATACATCTACTACTGGTTCTCTTAAATATTTACCTGAACTATCTTTTAATTCATCATTATTTACTTGTATTATAAATTTTCTTAGTGATAAATCAAAATATTTTCCTAGTATTACTAAATCTTCAAAGTCATCATCATCTTCTTGTGATGTTGTTCCATATCCTTCTACATCTACATTGTCTGGTGTTGAATCTCTATCTGGTTTATTTTCATCATTTTTACTTTCTGTTATTTCTGCTACGTTCTTTAAATTTATATTTGTCTCTGTTACTTTTGCTGTTACTTCACATTCTATTTGTATATCTTCGTAATCTAATGTTGTTCCATCAAATGCTGTTATTGTTTTTCCTGCTAAATAGTTTGTTGTTACTTCTCCATTTGCTCCTGCTTTCCATCCATATTTTGTATTTATTGTACTATTTGCTTTTAAACTTAATCCTGTTGGTAAATAATCTGTTATCTCTGTTGCCTCTCCATCTATTTCTCCTTCATTATATACCCTTATTGTATATACTACACTGTCTCCTGTCTCTACTGTTAATGCATTCTTTGGATGTATCTTCTCTGCTGTTGTTATTTTTTCATTCTTTAAATCATTTAATGTCTCACTACTTATTTGTGGTACTCTACTCTCACTTGGTGCTACTCCATTTATACTTACTATAAATTTTCTTAATGCCAAGTCAAATATCTTATCTTCTGGTTTGTTAAATTCTGTACTATCACTATATTTTTCTGGTTCTCTTTCTACTATTACTACTGGTTGCTCTGATTTGTCTGCTCCTTCTACTGCCCAGTATGTTATTTTTGTATTGTAGTATTCTCCACTTATACTAAATGTTATCTTTTCTACATTTGTTGTTTTTGGTACTACTATATAGAAGTCCTTTCCTATTGTGTCTTCTATACTTGCATATCTTCCTCCTGTTGCATTTTGTAATGTTGGATTTAATGTCTCTCCTTCTCCATTTTTAAATGTTGCTTCTATTGTTCCTTCTGTTTCACTTATTTTATTTATTCTATATGGGCCTATTACATAGTTATTTCCACTTTCTCTTATTGTTTGTGTTTGTTTTGCTATCTCATATGGTTTACTTGCTGGTTTTACTTCATAGCTTCCTGCATTTTCTTCTGCTTCATCTATTAAGTATTTATATAGTGCTTTTGCATCTTCATTTCTTATAAATCCATCTACTGCTCCTTGTCCTTGTTCATCTCCTAATGGATTATATCCTGAATCTTGTCCTGCAATTTGATTTATCCATAATGAGAAATTTCCACTAGCTCCTACATCAAATGGATCTCCTCCATTTGTAAAATGCCATATTGCTAATTGTTGTACTACATCTATATCATCATCAGTTAAGTTAGTTCCTGTTAATCCTGCATTTTCTATGTACATTTCTCTATATTCTTCTGCACCTGTACTTTCTGGTACATATATATTTTCTAATAACCATAATAATGCTTTATATGTATTACTATTTACATCTGGTAATGCATCTACATATGGACTTGGTATTGATGATGGATCTTTCATATCAAAATATCTTGTATAATGTCTTACTGTTGGATTTCCGCTTCCAAATTCACTTGATCCAAATCCTGGTCCTCCCTTTAAACAGTATATAGTACTACTATAATCTGCTGTTGTTCCACTACTATTTGTTTCAACTATTTTCCATACGTTTTTTTCTAATGCTTTATATCCATATCCTGATTCTCTTAGCATTTTTATTGTTAAATACTTACTTCCTTCAGCAGCATTTACAACATTTAATGTACTTATAGAGATTATAGATATTAAAGTCATTATTAAAACTAAAGCAATCTTTTTTAGTCTCATATTCATTACCATCCTTTTACTCCTTATAATATATTCTATATTGTACTTAGATTTTTAAATCAAGTCAATATCTATATTTGGCTAGTTTTTCCATAGAAAATTTGCATTTAAAAACCTCTTACGGATCTTCATTTTATAAACATCAGCCCAAATATTACGATTATATTACAATTATATTACATTTTTGTAATATTTTCAATGGTTTTAGCGTATTTTACTAGTAATTATTATGTTTCAGCTTTCTTTTATATAATATTAATTTTTCTTACATTTTTATCATATACGATTTATTTAAGATCTATCTATTGACTTTTAATCTTTTTTTTGCTAATATATTAATTGTTCATTTTATAAAATACTTATGCGAAAGTAGCTCAGTTGGTAGAGTGCAACCTTGCCAAGGTTGATGTCGCGGGTTCGAGCCCCGTCTTTCGCTCCATAATTAAAGCAGTAGTATATGGCGATATAGCCAAGTGGTAAGGCACGAGTCTGCAAAACTCTGATCCCCGGTTCGAATCCGGGTGTCGCCTCCAATTTTACTACTGTTTTTTTATTTTATTGTAATTTATTTTAGTTATATATCATATACTATATTAATGGCGATATAGCCAAGCGGTAAGGCACGAGTCTGCAAAACTCTGATCCCCGGTTCAAATCCGGGTGTCGCCTCCATTAATAATATTTCCAAATTTTTAAATAACAATTAAGTTGTTTTTCTTCACTTACTTGAGCTGCTGGATGATATAATGGTAGAATTACAAAATTATCAACTCTTATCTCTTTATCTATATTTTCCTTTAATGTTTTTCCAATACTAAAATTATATATATTTGATAATTCAAATAATGGATAATATCCTAATGTTAAAATGATTTTTGGTTTGATAATATCTATTTGTTCTTTTAGATAATCCTTACAATTCAATGAGGATTTCTTTAAATTTATATTATCACCTCTATAGCTTTCCCCTTTTCTAGCACATAAGATTCCATTAGTTATATATATATTGTTTAAAAATTTTTCATTTATTTTTATTCCAGCTTTATCTGAAGATTTTATTAAATATTTTGTTAGCATCTTTTTAGTTATACTTTTTTCTTCTTCGATAATATTATTCCAATTTTCTGTATTAGGATTTTTCATATACTTTTCGTGTATTTTTTTCATTTCAATATATGGACCCCAATCTTGCCCAATAATCATGATTTTACTATCTAGTCTTCTATACCAATCTGTCCAAATTGATGGAATATTTTTATATAGCTTTTCGTTTTTAAATATATTTATTAACGAGCAGTCTATTCCATTTTTATTTCGTATATATTTACATTTATCACATTGTGATATTTTACAAAAAAGATTTTCTATTTTTTCTTTTTTTAGTTTATTTTCTTCCATCATACATTTTCTCCTTTTATTTATCTTGATAAGTTTATATTATTAAATACAAAATTACAATAATTAATGTGTTTTTTCTTGTACTAATTTATCTTAATTGATATAATTTTATATATTTTATCTAAGGAGATAACTATGAAAAATAAGACTATATTAATACAAGGAGCTCTTGATATTGAAACAGATTTATTAATATCCAATTTAAAAAATGAAGAATTATTCAATATTTGCAATTTTAATTTTTACAAAGGAGATATTGGAAATAATCAAGTAATTATTTCTAAAACAGATGTAGGTACAATTAATTCTACTATTTCTACAGTTTTAGGTATAAATAGTTTTTCTCCTGATTATATTATTAATCAGGGTATTGCAGGATCTCATTTAGAAGCAATCCATACAGGTGACATTATTATAGGTACTGCTTGTTGCAATATCAATTCTTATTCTATGCCTACTACTGATTATTCAAAAGGATCTAATCCTTTTTCTTGGAAACCTAATAAAAGAGCAAAAGATATCAAATATTCTGATGAATACTTAGTTAACTTTTTTCAAAAAAATTTATCTAATAAGGGTTATAATATATATAAAGGAATTTTAGGAAGTGGAGATGTCTTTAACAAAGAATGTGATAGAATTTTATGGATACATAATACATTTGGCACTTTATCTGAAGATATGGAAAGTATTGGTTCATATTCTGTATGTACAAAATTTAATATTCCTTGTATCGGAATAAGAATTATTTCAAATAATGAACTTTTATTAGAAAAAACAAATAAAGAAAAAGCTCTTGATTTACAAAAGCTTTTAATAAATATTTTAGAAAATAATTAATTTGAAAATTCTTCATTAAATGCATATGGTAATAATTCTTCCAAATCATAGGTCTTTATAACATCATTATTTAGACTTATGATTTTTATTGCTGGACACATGCTATTTAAATACTGTCTACAAGCTCCACAAGGTAAACATTCTTCTAAACAATCATCTTTTCCTCCCACAACAGCTATTTTTTCAAATTCTCTATATCCTTCTGATATTGCTTTTGCAATTACACATCTTTCCGCACAAATATTAGTTACACCAATTCCAGATGGATCTTCTATGTTACAGCCTTTAAAAGTTTTTCCTTCTTTTGTTAGTAAGGCTGCTCCAACTTTAAATTTAGATATTGGTGAAAAAGAGTACTCTCTAGCTTCTATTGCCATTTTAATTAATTCTTTATCTTCCATCTATATTACCTCCACTTTTATTATATGTATGATATATAAAATATTAATTATTGTCAAACAAATTCTATAGATTGTATTATCTTTAAAAATTCAAATATATAATCATTTATATTCTTTCTGCTTATCTCTTCTTTATTATATATTTCTAATGTTGCTATGTTCTCATCATTAATAATTATCTCCATACACCCTATTATTTTATTCTGTTCTACTGGTGCGTTTAAATTATATAGTACTTCTGATTTTATATCTATCTTATCTATATCAGACTTTTTTATTATCATTTTTTCAAAATTTAAATCTTCTAAAAGCAGTTCTACTTGATTTTTATTTCCTTTTTCCACAAATATTCTACTACTATTGATTTTTTTCCATTTTTCAAATTCTTCTTCTATAATATTTTTGATATTTACTATTTCAAATTCTTCATTTATATATTTTATTAATTTTTTTGTATCAGCTGTTCTTATATCATTTGTATTAGCCCCAATTATTACTGTAATTATATCCATATCACCATTTTTATAAGCCGTTACTAAACATCTTTCTGCTCCATTTGTAAATCCTGTTTTTACTCCGTAAACACCTGCTGTATTTAATAATTTATTTGTATTAGTAATTTCCTGTAATCTGCCATTAATACTTATACTTGTTTTGTTTGTCGAAACTATCTTTTTAAAAATATCATTTTTTAATGCATAATCTGATATTTTAGCTAATTCATAAGCTGTTGTATAATGACCTTCATTGTCTAATCCATGAGGGACAACAAAATGAGTATTTATTAAACCTAGTTCTGATGCTTTTTCATTCATCATATCTGCAAATTTCTCAATACTTCCTCCTACATATATAGCTAATGCTGATGCAGCATCATTACCCGATCTTAGCATTAATCCATATAACAAATCTAATACTGTTATTTTATCTCCCTTAGATAAACCTAGACGTGATCCTCCAATTGAAGCAGATTTTTTATCTATATTTACTACATCATTTAAATTAGTATTTTCTAATACAACTATAGCTGTCATAATCTTTGTAGTTGATGCCATTGGTGTTTGTTTGTTTCCGTTTTTTTCATATATTATTCTGCCTGATGCTCTATCATATATAAGTGCAATTCTTGATTCAATTTTCAAATCGTTCTCTTTAGCTTTCTCATCATATCCCAAAACAACTAGCATATTAGTAAATACTAAAACAACTAGTATAACTGGAGTTAATAGATATTTTTTCATAAAAAAAATCACCTTTTAAATTATATTTTAAAAAGTGATTTTTTATGAATATTTATAAATTATTAATGATTATGTTCTAGATCTGGTGATCCATATTCTTCTTCATATTCTTCATGTATATTTTCTATTTTCTCATCAGGAGTTTTTCCTCCTCTTTCATTATACCTTCTTGTAAAGTCTTCTGGTGATACTTTTGCTTTTGCCGCTTCTTTTCTTAATGTTGTTTCTGTTCCATCTTCTAAAACTATTATATCATCTGGTGTTAAATCATCATTTCCTGCTGTATTATCTATATTATTAATCTCTGTTTCTCCATCTCTATCTATCTCTGCTTCTGATTTTGTTAGCTCATCTTCAATCTCTGGATTTCTTGTTTTATCCATCATATCTCTTACTTCTCTTGTGGTTGGTCTTTGATTATTCGTCTCTATAGGTGCTGAAAAATATCTGTTTTCTTTATCTTCACTTAAATCTGCTCTAACATAATCTACCTCTAAAGTTCCATATTGCCCAACTTTTACAGAAAGCATCTCTTCTTGTCCATTTGCTCTACTTCTTCCATTTATTCTAACCATTCCTGCAACCTGTTCTTCTTCAACTACACTTCCATCTCTACTATTAATTGATGTTACTGTTTGTCCTGTTGTAGTTCCTTGTGTGTTCTCTAAACTATCTATAGTATGTAAGTTTCCATCTTTATCAATACCCACAAATGAAAATCTTCCACTTTGTCCTTTTGAATGATCAGAAAATACAACTCCAACTTTAACAATTCCTTTTTCTTTTATTTCTGGAATCATATCTGCCAATGTCTCTGACTGCGTCACTTTTGCATTTGGATCAATTTCCTGTTTATTAGTTATTTTCTCGAATTTAGGAGTTTGATCAGTTTTCATTGTTGAATATTTATCTATATCCTTACTTCCTATTACTTTAGATATCTCATCTAGTTCCCTACCTGTTTGTTTTTCATCTAGCTCTTCCTTATTTAGTACTAAATCATCTTTTCCTAATTCTTCAGGAAGTTCGAACTCTGCTTCATCTAAAGTTAAAGTATCATAATATTCTTCATTTACTTCTCTTATACTTTCTAAAAATTCTTCATCAAATTCAACATGTCCTGCTTCATCTACTGTTGCAACCAAGTTATTATCTTTATCATATATTTCATATGCTATTTTTTCCTGTTGATCCTCATCATCTCTTGATTTAGGCTTATCTTTTTCACTATCTTTTAATTTTACAACATATGCATCATTTATTGCTAATCCAGATCCTTTAAATTCAAAGTCTTTATAATATCCTATATTATCTACTTCTTGATGTCTTTTATCTAATTTCTCTGATATATTCATTCTTAGGTCTAGCATATTGTTAATGACTTCATCTCTTTTTTTATCTTTCATATTCTCCTCCTAATTCAACTCTTTCTTTATATATTATACTTTAAACTCTTGTTTTTTTCAATAATAAAATAGAGTAAATAGTGTTCCATATTTACTCTATTTATATTACTTATTAAAAGACAAAATAAAGTCTGTTCCATCTAATAGTTTTATTATAAATTTTTTAGTAATTGGTTCACTATTTTCATTATTTTTATCTTTAAATGTTACATCATACATATGTAAGTCCCCACTTGAATTATAATTTGAATATTCTACATTTACAGAAGTATATAAATTGTTCTCTATATATTCTTCAAATATTTCTACATTGCCAAAGTTATTTGTTTTATACGTATCGTCCAATTTAGAGTATATATAACTATAGTCTTTATTATTTAATGCATCAACTACTTTTTGCATATTCATTCCCGCTTTTTCTGCGCTAGTTGACTTATTATATTTTTCAATAAATTCTGGTAAATCAACTGTATATGTATCAAGCATTGTAGTATAGTCCATTACACCTGTTTCGTTAAAAATATAATATTTTCCGTTTTGATCCACTAGTACATATTGTGTATATCCATCTTCTTGTACAGTCTGATATTGTGCTAATACCATATTTTTATATTCTTCTTCTCTACTTGCTAGCCAGTTGTTAAATTCTTCTAGTTTAGCAAATTTTTTGTTTCTATATTCTTCATTTAAGTGATTATATGCTGCTTCATGGTCATATAGCAATTCATTTTTTAATTCAGCAAATAAATCTTTCATATAATCTTCTTCAGTAATTGTTCTATATATATATTGGTTGTTATTGTTTTTCTCAATACTATCTGTTAGTTCTATATCCAAATTCTGTCCTTCTACAATATTGCCATATTTTTCTTCTACATATTCACTTGGCATTATACTAAAAGTTTTGTTTAGTATATCTAGTTTCAGAATAATTTGAAATTTTTTTCCTGCATCTGATATATTTGTTTTTATTTTTCCCTCTATCACATAAACATCCATATTGTCTGTTCTATGATTTACATACATATTAGTAATATATGGGCTTATTACTTCAATTTCTTTTAAGTTAGTTTCTAGATTATCTATTGTTATACCCTTTTCAGTAATATATTGACTATCTAGCATATCATATATTGCTTGTGCATTATCTGATTGTTCTTGTTTTAATCTTTCTTCACTAACACCTATATAATAAATTTCTGGATTAAATAAAATTGAGTAATCTGTATAGTATTTCCCTATACAAGTTTTTACTGTATAGTAATCTATTATATTAGTTACTTTACTTACTACAGTATCAGTTTCTTTTTGATAAGCCTCTATTCCTTCATCTTCACTAATATCTGTTTGCTTATTTTTATCGTTTTTTGAACTTAATATTAATATAATTAATACAATTATTGCAATTACAAGTATAATACTTAATGCTATAATAATCTTTTTTATTTTAGACATATTTTCCTCCTATTTTTAAATAGATTTTATTTTAATTTTATGGTGCCCTCCAAATTTGGCATCCTGAAATATTATAATCTCTTGTCCCTCTTATAGGAGGATTACCACTTGAACTTATAACACAACTTGTTTGATCCCAAACCTTACCATCTCCTGCATAAATCATTGCATGCACTGAATAATCTACTACTACATCACCAGGTTGTGCTTGTGATGGTGAAACTCGTTGCCATCCTGCTGCTTGTAACATGTCTGGCACTCCACCAGAACCGGTATATTGATAGTTATATGCATTGATTTGTGCTGGTGTTAATGCACCTGACCTATATAGTACTAATGACACATATGATGCACAACATATACATTCACTATCTTTCCAACATCTTTCTATATCTCCCCAAATCAAGTTAGAAAGACTGTATCTTGCATTTCTGTTTAAGAATTCTTGTGTTACTTCTTGGCATGTTGCTATAATTCCACTTGATCCACCTGACGTTGCAACTAATGCTCCTTCTCCAAAAATTTGTGTTGCACATTGTATTAAGCTATCAACATAATCTGCTGCATAATCTGCTTCTTCTTGTAATGTATGTCCATCTCCGATATATGCATATGCTGAAAATATATCATACATTGTAGACATATCTCCTCTAAATTTGTTGTTAACTGTTGCAAACTCTGCTGCTCTTGCTTGATAAATAGGTTTAAGATTCCCATTCATTTGGCTATTAATTTGCTTACAATATCCTTCAACAGCATTTTCCATACTTGTATAACTATTACCATAATTTTGTCCATTGTATACAGCTATTCCCCAATAGTTATATGGAGATGTACTTGGATCATCCCAGTTTTGTTCTTTCCATGCTTGTGCTGCACAGAGCACAGGATTTATATTGTTTCTTACACATACATCATATATAACACCCGCATTATCTCTAAATACTTGCGTTCCTGTTCCCTTACTTATAGCTGCTGAATATCCTTGTACTGCTGCAATAAATTCTTCTCTTGTAAGATTTGTTGTCGTAATGCTTAATGTTCCGTTTGTACTACTAACTGACTTAAAGTTATTTGGATCAAATGTTGAAAAATCGTACTCTGTTACTCCATAGTCTTTTCCTGTTGCTTTATATAATAAGTATTTCGTTAAGTCTACCATATCTACAGTTTTATCATTACTTTCTAAGATTTCAAATAACCATTCTGGCGCACTCATTATATTATTTCTAACATCATAATTTGAACGTTTTCTTAATAGAGTAACAAAATTTTCTTCATCTGACTCCCAATCAGTCTTCTCTATAATCTTAGCTGGTGATGAGTTATATTTTTTAGAAGTTACCGCATTTCCATGTGTTACAGTCGGATTGATATATCTATAATAATAATCTGTTTGATTTCTTATATCTGTAATACTATGATATGTATATGATGAATAGTTAGCTAATTGCGCATTAGCTTTATTTTGGGCTAATCCTGCTGGGTCACTATTATCACTATAATTTGGAGATGCATCATCTGGATAATCTGCAGAATATCCTAAAGTAGAAATATCAAATTCTACTGGTTCTCCATACTCTGGTTCTTTTTCTTCATCTGCACTATAACTAAATTCTTGACTATAATCTACTATCCATACATCAGCTTTAGTTAAACTTACATTTAATGTATTTGTATAAGTAATTACAGTATGTGTTGTCTTATAACTATCTGTTTTAAATGGGTCTTCCCATCCAGCATCTTCACCGCCTTGTGGAACTGTAACTGTATTTAAATTATCAGCTTCATTTCCATAACTAATCGTTGTATATACATTATGAGTATGTATTTTTGTTTCTTTATCATAATTATATATTTCAATATCTGTAGTTTTTGTTAAGTTATCATGAACTGTTATTTCTATTTCACTATTATATACTAATTCTGCTAAATCCATTGAAAAGCTTTTATCTCTACCAGTTACTATCAATGCCCAAAGATAATCAAAAGGCATTGTGTATCCTTTTACTAATTGTTGATAATCAATTTTCTGTGTAGTCATTGATAAGCTAACTTTGGCTGGATTAATTTGTTCTATATTAGGATCATTACTTGTTTTCGTTTCTTCTGTTCTACTCCATGTTGCGACAACCACATTATATCTTGAAGCCTCACCAGTTAGTCCTCCTCCAGAAACAGTACTGTCTTGCGTTTTATTTAAATATTTGCTTTGATAATCTTCTAATGTTACATTTTCTTCTACTAAATAAATCTTTGCTCCACTTCCATATGATCCATATGGTGCTGCATTTAGTGTAGACTGATCAACATCTGCATATACGTCCACTTGATTATCAGCTAATCCTCCTCCAGTATCTGTTACATAAAAGAATTTTCCATTTGCATAAGATCCTTCACCAGAATCTGATGTTTGAATGTATATTACACTATTTTTATATTGTGATAAATTCTTCATAGCAACTTGCCCTTCAGATAAGTCATATCCTATTGCATTTTGTTTACCACCTTCCATTGCAGATCCATCGCCATTATAGAATGTTATCTTACCATTATCTGTAATTAATTTCATGTCGCTTGTACTTACTGTTTTGTCTGTATCTTTATTATCATCATTTTTATTCGAACTATTTTCTGATAATATTTTTGATGGTTGTCCTGCTTGCCAACCCCATCCTAGCCATCCAGTTCTTCCGTCTACGTAAAATTGGTAATTTTCTTGCCATGCTACCCAATCTTCTAAAGAAGAAGTTTCTATTCCGCTATTTTGACTATCCATTACCATTCCATTTCCTATATAGATTCCGACATGTCCCGCTCCATATGAACCTGTACCAGTTCCATATACAGCTGCACCTATTGGAATATTATCCATTGATGTTGAAACAACATTTGCATGATAAGCATCAACAGCTTTTGGATATCCAACATCACCAAGTCCAGCATTTCTATATACTGCTCTTACCCATGCTTGACACAACCCTTCACCTGGCCATGGTGTTACTTTAGCTGCTGCAACAATTCTTTCTGAAATATCTGTTAATATATCTTTTCCATTATAATTTAAATCGGCTTTATTAACTGCTGCTGGATTTTCTTCAATAGTGAAATGGGTTAATGCATTTTGTTTTGCGTTTTCATCTCCATTTGCAGAATATAATTCTAACCATTGATAAAACGTATCACTATCAACATATGTCATAGTCTTAGTAGTTCCATCATCCATAGCTCTTTTAAATTTTATGATTCCTTGTGTCTCAGTTGAATCAGTCTTACTATTTAAATTTCTCCAAAATTCATCATCTAAAGGAGTATCTATTTCATCTTCTGGTCTTGTATCAGGATAATTTGTAACAATTTCTGCATTCATTAGTTTTAATAATTCTTCCGGACCATTTAAATATTCATCTATTCTACTGTTATTTTGTCTCATTTCTTCCCATAATTCTTCTGCGGTCTTAGTTGTTCTTATTGTTCCATCTTTCTCTATAATTACATCTGACGTAAATGTACTTGCCGCATATGGAACATTGGCCATATTTCCCTCATCATAAGACCCATCTTGTCTTGTCATCTCATAACCTAAACCACCAACAATAATAATTGCTATTAAAACAATTGCTAATATTGGTGCTGTTATTCTAGCTGCATGTTTTGCAGTCTTTTTTAATACTACTTTTAATTGTTGTTTAAATTGTTGAAAAAACTCCCCCATTTTTTTCTCCTTTTTAATACAATAACTTATTTTATCTATTATACCACTTTTTCCAACTTTTTTCCACTTTTGGGTTCTATTATGATTTATATCATAATATTTTACTATCATTTTATAATTATTAAAGTGTAATACTCTTCTTTATCTTTGAATAAAAAAGTAAGTAGTCTTTAAACTACTTACTTTTTTATTATTTTACATTAAATGACATTCTATAATCTGTTCCTTCTTTTAATTGAATAATAAATGTTTTTGTTATAGCTGGAGCATTTGAATTATTTTTGTCAGTAAATTTAGCATCAAACATATACAAATCACTACTATTTTTATAATTTGAAAATTCCACATTATTACTTGTATAGAAATTCTCTTTTACATATTTTTCAAAATCAGCTACTGTCTTAAAGTTATTATTTCTAAAAGTCTCATCCATTTTATTATATACATATTCATAATCACCATTATTTAATGCATCTACTACTCTTTGTAAATTCATTCCAGCTTTATCTGGTGCCTTTGATTTATTGTATTCTTCAAGAAAATCTGGTAAAGCAACTGTATATGTATCTAATATAACATCGTATTTTGCTACTCCATCCTCAGTAAAAATATAATATTTATCATTTTGGTCTATACATACATATTCTTTTATACCATCAAAATTTTCAATTTGATATCCTTGTATACTAGAATTTTGTATTTGTAATTTATTATTTGTTACATACTCAGCGAACTTTTCATAATTTCCAAATTTACTATTTCTATATTCTTCGTCTAGCATTTCATAAGCTTGCTCTGTATTATATAGCATATTTGATCTATAGTCTGAAAAATATTCTTTTACTAAAAATTCATCATTTATTACAGGTTCTATATAACCATTGTAGTCATTCTTTTGTATATCAGTATCATTTATTTGAATTTCTTCTTTTTTAGTATTTTCATTATATCCATATTTTTCTATAAAATCATTATAGAAAATAGAATATGTTTTATTATTTTGGTCCATTTTTACTATTAATTGTAGGTCACTAGAATTTATTTTTCCATCTATCAATACTAATTTAATATTTTCTTTTAAGTTACCTACTAATAAATTTGAAAAAGTAATATTGTATGTGACATCTTGACTATAATTTCCATTAACTACATATGATTGCTGCTTTGTAATTATCATATTATCATCATTTCCAAAGTCTGAAATGTACTGAGGATCTATAATTGATTTTATTGCTGTAAGTCCATCATTTTGAATTGTTTCTACCATTTCTTCTTGAGTAAGACCTAATCTATCTGCACTCATGTATTCATCACCAGTTATATGTTTCATATATGTTGTATAATTATTTAATATGTTCTTTATTGTATAATATGTTGAATAATCATTAACTGGTTTGAAAAAGCTTTCTCCTTCTTCAACTATAATTTCATTATTATCTATACTAGATTTATCTTCTTTTGGAATATTCATAACAACTGCTATTAAAACAATTAGAAGTATTACTAATATAATGATAATTGATAAGATGACATTTCTCTTCACGCTTTTTCCTCCTTTTACATTGTAATTTGATACTCATTGTTATCTAAATTAATAACTACATTAAGTATTGTTTCTTTTGAATTATCTAATTTAATGCTCAATATCAATTCATTTTGTATTACATTCCATTCACTTATTGTCGCTGTTTTTGCATCTATCAAGCCTTTTTTATATACAAATTCCTTTATTTTATTTTCAAAAATAGTTTTATCTGTTATATAGTCTTCAATTTCTTCAGTTAAGCCATTAAATTCCAATTCGACATTTTTTAGTGCACTTATATTATATTCAGCTCCACCTTCTTGTCTATCTTCTACTGCTATAGTTGTATTTTCATTTTCTTCTTCTGAAGAACTATCTTCTATATTTTTAATTTGACTTAATAATATCAAAGTTACAATTAATATAAATATTAAAACCATTGCTATTATTAAAATAATTTTTTTTGAATTCATAACATACCTCTTTTCTATTTAACAAATGCCCAATAATTTTTTCCCGATGCCTTTATTTCTTCTCTTGTAAATAATCTATCCTTATATCCTTTGTTAACTGCATTATTTTTATTAGGATCCCTTACTCTAATTCCTCCATTTTCTATAGAAGATAATAATATGAAGTGACCTCCACTAGTAAAGATTCCTGCACTTTGAGATGAAATTACAAGATTTCCGCTTTGTAATTGAGATATTGCTGCATCAATATTATTTCCTAAATCAACTACTTGACAAGGTAAATTAAAATGTGTTGCGGCAGCTTCAAAATATGACCAATAAGTTCCCTGTCCTGGTGCATAATAACTATTTCCGCACCAAGCCACAGCATCTGCTGGTGTTATTTGAGTTCCTGTGTAGTCTGATGCAACCATTGCAAAGCAAGTAGGTCCACATCCACATTCTGCAATACTACTATCTCCATATGGTACATCAGCGTAATCTCCTTGATAATATATTGTTCCTCCAGATAAATGATTTTCTTCCCATTCTTTATACCATTTTTGTGCATACTCATATCTTTTTGCAGTTTTATTTTTTGTTGCCTCAAAACTATCTCCTGTAAAGAATACTTCAAAGTATCTTCCAAAGTACCAGGTTGCATACTCAATATCAGATTCCTCTGTTGTATTCATTAAAACATCTTTAACATTTGAATAACTTCCTTCTAATTCTTGCCAAGCAAATTCTAATTGTACATTTAAATCTGTCCATTCTTTTCCTTGTGAACTTGCATATTGTTTTAAATTATCATATCTGCCTCCACCCCATTGGAATAATCCAAAGTGTGTTCCATTTGATGCATCTGTTCTAAAGGAACTTTCACCTTCTATATTACCCATTATTGCAGCTACACCTGCTGGTGGAACTCCTTTCGCTAAGAAGAAATCATATATTTCTCCTTGTATTCCACCAATACCACTTTGAGTACCATATAATCCTATTTTTGCAAAATTTGCTGGGTCAAAAGTTTCAAAATCAAATTCTGTTACTCCATAATCTACTCCACTAGCTTTATATAATAGATATTTTGTTAAATCTAATAAATCAACAGTTCTATCATTTTCTTCTAGCATTTCGAATAGCCAATCTGGTGCACTCATTATATTAGTTAATGTATCATGATGTTCTCTTTCTCTTAATAGAGTTACGAAGTTTGTTTCATCTGATAAAGGATCATCTTTTCCTTCAATCTTCTTAGGAGATGAATTATATTTCTTTGTTTCTACAGTATTTTTGTTAGTAACACTTCCATCAAATGCATAATAGTAATCTGTTTTACAAGTCATTGTTGTATTTACCGTGTCTTTATCACTATATTGCGATCTAATACTATTTTCGTAATCTTTTCCTATTCCTGCCGGATCTTCTTCATTTGAATCATCTGGTGAATCTGGATATTCTCTATTTTGCTCCATATCAGCAGGATCCCCTGTTGTAGTCACTGGATCAGTCTTTTCAAATTCAAATTCCTGTGTATATTTAACCATCCATACATCAGCTTTAGTTAGACTTATATTTAAAGTATCAGTAGAGGTTTTTACAGTTCTTATAATTTTATAATGTTTTATTTCTTCTTTCTCGCCACCGTCATGTGGTCCTTCATGAATTTCTCCTGTACTTGTAGATGTGCTTGTTTCACCTGTATCTGGATTTGTTGTTGTAGTCGTATCACTCCATGAGCCATCTACTTTAATTTCGTATGTATGCCATTTTGTTTTTCTATCATACTCATATGTATCAACATCTGTTACTTTTGTTACGTTATCATGAACAGTTATTTCTATTTCACTATCATAAACTAAATCAGCTAAATCTAATCCAAAATCCTTGTCCCTTCCTGTTACAATTAAAGCCCATAGATAATCAAATGGCATTTGATATCCACTTACCATACTTTGATAGTCTACTGTTTGTGCAGTCATTGAATAAGTAGTTTCTCCATCTTTATATCCTATTACTGGGTTAGGATCTGCTTCACCATCTGCTACAACTTCTTCATATCTTGTACTCCAAGTTGCCACCTTTACTACATATTTAGTTTTTATGTCACTTGAATCTCCGCTTCCTATTACTCCTGTTCCAGTACCCATTCCATTTTCATACTTAAATGATAATGGGTCAACCTTAACACCATTTTGTCTTGTCTCAAAGTGTACGTGTGGTCCTGTAGATGTTCCTGTATTTCCAGATTTTGCAATTACTTGGCCTTGTGTTACAGTATCTCCTACGGAAACAAGTAATTGGCTATTATGATAATATCTTGTTACAAAGCCTCCCCCATGATCTATTTCTATCATATTACCTGCTGAGTCATCAAAACAAGCTATTGTTACTGTTCCGTCTTTTGCAGCATATACATTAGTTCCTGTTGGTACACCTATATCAATAGCACCATGATCTGTTGATGCTCCCGCAGTAGGCGCATCCCTTAGTCCAAAATATGATGTTATTGTTGTGCCATCTGTTGGCCATTTTAAAGTATCTGAACTTGAACTGCTATCATCTTTCTTATCATCGTCGTCTTTTTTATCCTCATCTTTTTTATCGCTATTGCTTCCATTGGCTTCTATATTTGAATCTTTTCCAAAATTTGGATTATCCCAATAACTTCCTCCATTTATAGCCTTTACAACTTTTCCTGCCCATTCAGGATGATTACTTGCTGTTCCTGGATTTTCTTTTTGATTGTACCAAGAATCTTTATCTACAACAAATTCAATTACGCATTGTCCATCTAGATGTCCCCATTGATTACATCCTGCATCATTTTGATTTTTTATGTCACCTATAATACATGGAAGTACAATTTGTCCAGAAGCTGTATCTATATAAAAGTCTATATAATCTCCAACTTGTCCAAAAGTTGTTGTACATGCAATAACATATCTACCATTTATAATTCCAAATCCTTCTGAATCGAAATTCATTCCAGCTTGTTCTCTTAATCTGTATTGATTCGAACTAGGTGATGTTATCATTTGCCAACCCATATATGTATAACAAGTTCCGAAACCATCCGGAATTTCAATAGTTGTTCCTGCTGCTATTGTTCCTGCTGTCATTCCTGCTGCAGAATATTGTTTTTCTATTGTAAAATGCTTTAGTGCTGTATTTTTATCTGCTTCTGAACCTGTTTCATTGTATTTATCTATATATGATTGAAAAACTTCTGGTGAAACATAAGTCATAGTTTCTTTTGTTCCATCATCTTTTGCTCTTTTAAATTTTATAATTCCTTGTGTTTCAGTTGAATCTACATCTTTATTTAATTCTCTCCAAAATTTATCATCTAATGGTTCATCTATTTCGTCTTCCGGTCTTGTATCAGGATAATTTGTAACAATTTCAGCATTCATTAATTTAGATAATTCAGCTGGTCCATCTAAATATTCGTCTATTCTGCTATTATGTTTTCTCATTTCATCCCAAAGTTCTTGAGCAGACATACTTGTTCTTATTGTTCCATCTTGGTCTATAAGAACATTTTGTGTAAATTGAGTTGCAGCATAAGGAACATTAGCCATATTCCCTTCTTCATATGCTCCATCTTGTCTTGTCATTTCATACCCTAATCCACCAACAATAATTAGCGCTATTAAGACCATTGCAATTATTGGAAACGTCAACCTAGTAATATGTTTTGCAGTCTTTTTTAATACCTTTTTCATTTGAAATTTAAATTCTTGAAAACCGTTTCCCATTATACTCTCCTTTTATTACTACCCTTTAGCTATTGCATATTTTATATATTATACTATTTTTTGACACTTTTTTTCAATCTAAGTATTTTATACTTTTTATCTTTCGTTAGTCTAAATTAATTTCAAGTTTTTCATAATGATTTGTATTTTCATAAGCATTTGAATTATCATCTTTATAATTTGGCGCAATTCTTAAAAAGACAACTTTTTTAATATCTTTTTCTGTTCCATATTTGTTATAAAATTTAATTGTTATCTCTTTTGTTTCATTTTGACTTAATGTTAATTCTGGATCACTTATTTCTTGTGAATATGCTCCATATTTTATTTGTTTATCATCTTCTAAATACATTGAATCTGTATATATTCTATCATCTAGTTTTACTTCTCCTGATGTTTTGTTCGTAACCCTAAATGTATATGTTTGATAATCCATATATGTATCACTTCTTAGAACTGTCATACTTACTAAATTATTTTCATTGCTTTTATTTATATCTTTTTTTCCTATATATCCATTTATATTTAGTTTTCCTTCTCCGTTTTCATCTTGAATAACACTTATATAATCCTGAAGATTTTCTCCTTCTGTATATACACCTGTTGCTAAAAAATCTTGTGTAAATTCAACTTTATATATATTCCCTGACCAGCTCTCTACTGATACTTTTCTTACATTTCCCCCAAAAACTTTGTTATAATAATTATTCGTAAAACTCTCTACAGTACCATACATTGCTTCTTTACATTCGTTACTAAGCATATTATATGCTTCATTAATGTTCTTTGAATTACAATATTCAGTAAACTTCTCTATATATCCAGCCATATTAATTTGACTGTCTGTTAAATCGTCTCCTGACAATACAGAATCTGCAGACTCCATTGTAATTGTATTAAAGTTATTATTTATTGTTTCTTTTTTGTCTTCCCTACTTCCTATTATTTCAGTTTCATCTGTTTTTTTAGGAATTAAGTTTAAAATAAGACTTATAATTACTACAATTATTATTAAAACTATAACAAACATAATTTTTGTTTTATTTCTTATATACCACTCTGCTATTTTCCTATTCATTTTTTTCTCCTTTACTTTTTATTAAAATAGAGCAGAAAAGATTTTCTGCTCTACTTTGATGTTTAATTAATTTATAAAAGCTGTTATATTGCTCCTGTAATGTTTCTTATTCCTTCAACATATTTCTTAACATCTTCTGGACTTAAACCTTTTTCACTTAGTCTACTTTCTAAGTCTTTTATCTTCTTATTGTCATTTCCAACTTCACTTGCAAGCCCTGCAAGTAAAACTCTTTCCTTACTTGCTCTATCACTACCAAATCCTTCTGCTTGCATTGCTTTTATAATTGTTTCATCATCTGTTATACCATTTGCCCTATATTCTTGAGCTTCTTGCATTACTTGTTTTATATCACCTTTTGGTATATTCAATTTGTCTGCATAAAGTTTCTGTCTTTCTTTATCTTTCATAGCTTGCTTATCTTCAATTGCTAATTGTCTTGCTTTTTCAGCTTCTGCTCCATGTGCTGCAGTTGTATATGTAGATGCTATACTTTTTCCTGTCTCTTGAATTGAATCACTAAGTCCTCCTGCCATACCAACTGCTCCACTACCTGCTGCCCATCCTGTAGCTGCTCCTGCTGCACCATATTTTAATACATTCATGTCGTTTCCAGACGCTAAACCTCCAGCAATTCCTATTCCTGCCGCTGTCGCTGCCAATCCACCTTTTAGTGCTGCTTTTCCAACTCTAGGGGCTGCATATTTCAATCCTTGCATTCCTACAGCAGCCGCTCCTTTAGCACCAGCTGCAATATTAGATCCCAAAGTTCTTGCTGAATTTCTTATAGGTTTTGGAATAGCCCTTACTCCTCTGCCTGCTAAATCTCTTACTGATCTAGCTGCTCCGGTTACACCTCTAGTAAATGTTCCAACTGGAGTCTTATTCATAACATAATCTGAAGCAGAATGTAATCCTGTTCTTACTGCATTTGAAGCTCCTCTTACTCTTCCTTGTAATGCACTTCCTTGATATGCATCTCCAATCCATTGTCTTACACCTCTTGTATCACTTTCTCTTACTTCTCTTTCAAGTTGATCATATGTTTCTCTATTTGTATCTGCATCTCCAAATTGATTTTTCATATCATCAATGGCTTGTCTTTCACCTTGTAATCTATTCCATTCATCAGATTTTCCGTTTGGGTTATTTCCTCCGCCATTTCCATTTCCTGATCCCAATTGTCTTCTACCAGATTGTCCTGAATTACCTCCGCTACCTACTTGATCCATAAGTTCTCTAGTTTTTATTTTTCTATTAGAAGCTGTAGATGTTCCAGATCCTTTTCCGGCTCCAGCTCCTCCGCCAGCTCCAGCTTTTCCTTTTCTGCCTCCACTTAATCTACGTAATTGGTTTATACCAGCCATAGCTAGTGCTCCACCAACTGCTGAACCATTTGTATCTAATGTAGATGCTTTATCAAATCCAAAGAATCTCTTCAATATTTTTTCAGCTTCAAATATAAATCCAATAGCTACTATAGCATAAATCATATTATCATGTGCAAAATCTATTGCAGATCCTACAAGCATTGTATAAAGTATTAAATGGAAAGGTTGTATTAATAAATTAAATACATACTCTTTTATCCACATGTTAAATGCTTGTGCATTTCCATCACTTAACTTATCTAATGGATAAGTCATAGCTACAAGTGGTGCTATCATAGTTAAGAAAGCAAGCATTATTACCCTCTTTATATATACAACCAAGAAAGCAATCGTATAAAAAACTAATACTAAGAATAATATTACATATCCCAATTGCCTTAACAAAGAGTTATCTTCAGATAAGTTTGCATCCATTTGCATATCAATTCTTAATGTTCCCATTAAGTTAGTTGGCCATAGATATTTACTTGAATCCTCAGTTATAAATCCTGCTTCCGAAAACCATTCTTCTGCCTTTACACCATTAGTTTCTGTTTCACCTGTATCTGGATCTGTTGTTACAATTTCCATTTCATAATCTTCTTCTCCTAGATTTGGCATTGTAACAATTACTGGTTTATTTATTGTATTTATTCCTTCAGATATTGCTTCTACTACCATTGTTGCAAATGACATTATATAATGCATAAAGAATAATATACACATTGCAACAATCCAACTTGATAACTTTTCTTTATATTTTGCTTTGTCTTGTGCCGCACTACTAGTAACAATTCTAATACCTATATATAGTAATACTGATAACAATACTACTAAAGCAAAATTTCTTAAAGTTAAATACCAACTTGATATTGTTGATTGTAGTCTTGATGCTGTTGAAATCTGGATTATTTCTTGGTCAGTTACAGTTGTCATACTTCCGTCACTATAATCATTTGGTTGAAAGAAGTTTACATCTAACAACCCTATTTTATTTTGAAATATTTCTTCCGGACTTATCGCATAAACTGGCAAATAGAATGTATCTGGTAACATTGCAACTGCTATTTCATGTCCGGCATATGCTCCTACACCAGCTGCTACAAGACCTGGTACAATTGCTGCTAACGCTGTTCCACCTGTAACAATTGTTATTGCAACAACAGCTGCGACTCCAACGATTGCTCCTGCAACCATTCCAACAGTTTCCCAAAATCCTGCTTCATGTACAGCAACTTTTATTAAGGAATTATCTATCGCCGCTACAGTTGCACCATCCGGATTATCAGGATCGGTTGGTATTCTAAATAAAATAGTCTGTATAAGGTTTACTGCTGCATCTCCTATAGCTAAAAGTAAATCTATTATAGGAGAAAGAAGCGTTCCGCCGATAACTTCTGCTACTCCTGCTTGGCTAATTGTAGGAGCAGAAAAGTTAAATATTATAACTATTACTAAAACTATTGCTATCTTTAGTGCTATACTTTTTTTAGTTAATTTTTCCATATTCTCCCCCTAATATCTATTGTCCGTTCTTTTTCCTTTTTGTACTAATTTGTTTAAGTTTGTTTCAACGAACTCAAATTCTTTTGATGTAGGTCTGATTTGTATAATTGCACTATCTCCGCCTACTTTTAGTAACCCTTCTCCTTTTAAACATGTAATTAAAAAGTTTGCTTCTCCTTCACTTAGTTTAAATACTTCTTTTAAGTATTGTATTTCTGCTTTATCTTGTGCTAAGAATAATTTAGTATCAGAAGATGTTAAAACTGCTTGTGCTTCTGGCTTTTCATAAAAGTCTTGGAATCTTTGTGAAATAATAGCAAGAGAAACATTTCTCTTTCTAGCACGTCTTGCCATTGTATTTAAGAAATCTACGGCTTCTGGGAAAGGAAGTAACATCCAAGCCTCATCAACCAACACTCTTTTCTTAGCTGCTTTTGTTCTATCTTCACTATTTTTCTTAACGTATTTTTCCCATATCCACTCAAGTAATATTTGTTGCGCAAGTGGTCTTGCAAATTTTTCCTCAAGTTGTGATATGTCTAGGTTGATAAATAATGCTCCTTCTAGTAAATCAAAAGTAGATTGTCCATCAAAATATGCCATCTGTCCATCATATTCTCTTATGTATTGTTTCATAACTTTTAATAAATAGCTATAATGGAAATTGTAGTCAGCATTTTTATTATCATCAGCTTTCTTTTGTATTCTTCTATACCAAGAACCTATTGTTGGCATGTCTTTTTTCTTACGTCCTAACATATTTCCTGATAAACTTCCTCCTGATGGTGCTGCTTCAAACAAGCTGTTTGGATCACTATTTATACCATGTGCAGCATATTCTTCTGCAACTGATTCTGCTATAATTTGTTTTGTAAGTTCGTTAACCTCTTCACTTCTTGTACTACCTTTAGCCATTGTAAGTAAAGCTTGCGTAACGTCTTCTACTTTATTTTCAACATTTAATACTAATTTATCTCTACCTGTAATTTCATCTTTGACTACTTCTGTTTCAATGTCGAATATATTTATTACTGTCTTTGATGTTGGACTTATAACAACATTAATTCCCCCTAAGCTCTCCGCAACTATACTATACTCACCTTCAGCATCTAGTGCCAAGCTTTGAACTCCCATTAAAACAGCCGATCTAGAAATTAATGTTTTCATAGTAACTGATTTACCAGCTCCTGACTTAGCAAATATAACCATGTTATAATTTGTAAGTGAACTGTGGAAGTTATCAAAAAGTACTGGTACACCAGTTTGTTTATTAATTCCTAAAGGTACTCCTGTTGAATGTCCAACTTCTGATGTTGTAAACGGAAATACTGTTCCCATTGATCTTCTATCAAATGTATGTGTTTTCTTTATTTTATCATCCATTAAAGGTAAATTTGATTTAAATGCTTCTTCTTGCATTCCCCATGCACTTTTTATAGAAACTAGTGATTTAGACATTTCAGTTGATAAAAGTTTAGTATATCTCTCTAAATCCTCTAGATTATATGCAAATAATGTTGAAACAATTGATGCTTCATATAATTTATTAAATCCTGCTGCTATTTCATCTCTTAACTCTTCTGCTTCTAGTCTTTTTTGTCCTAAATCTGATTCTCTGTTTATATTACCTCTATCTGCTGCAACAATTCTTTCTGTTTCAATTTCATTAATAACTCTATTTAATTCATTTTGAGATCTAGACTCTGGAATTGGATTTATGTATATTGATGTATTAATATCTCCAAATAAGTACATATCTCTAAATAGTTCAGGGAAAGTACACATTCTTGGAAGTGTAGATACAAAGAAGCTTCTAGCATATCTAGTTACATTTGATATTATTTCTAAATGATCGATGTTTGTTGCATCAATTCCAGAAGGAGCTATTAACTCTTTTATTGTTTTCTTTTTTAAAATTTGAAATTCATCTGGCTTTGTATAATCATTAAGCTGTCTTCGTTGTTCTTCTTCTCTTAGTTTTTTCTTTGCCATCTTCTTTTGTACCTCCTTCTTTACTTACGTTTTTTTTACCTGCATTTCTTTCTGCTTTTTCTTTATTTATACTGTTAATTGCATCTTGTGCTACATCATATCCTACAGAAGCTGTATTTTGCTCTATAATTAATTTTGCAAGATTATCTATTAAGTTATCCATATTGTTTTCTTTCTTTTGTAAAGCTTTTTCTTTAGCTGATTGAGCTTCAATAACTTTTTCATTAGCTTTATTAAATGCTTGTTCTTCTATCTTCTCATCTAACATTCTCATTTTCTTATCTAAAACATCTTCTCCTGTTGAATATAGTTCATCATAACCTGCTCTTAATGCTTTATCTAGTCCAAATACTTCTTGTTCATCTCTATTATATGCAACATAAAGAAGTTCAACTAATTCTTCTGATGTAAGAATTCTACCATTTACTTCGCATCCAGCTAGTGTTCTAATAATTGATTGACATCTTGTATATAATTCTGAGAAAGCCATATTTGTTATTTCATCTTTATCAAAATCATCTGTTCCAGAATCTTCTGGTATATATGGAACAACTACATAGTAGCTTTGATTTAAGACATTTTTATTTAAACTCATTTTTTCAGTTGAATATATGATATCTTTTCCATATTCTGTAAGATTTCTTTGCTTTGTTAATTCATAATAAACTTGATCTAACTGTTCTTTCGTATAATTTCCAGAGCTCTTCATTTCTCTGTATCTCATTTCTTGTTTATTATAATCGTCTTCTATTTGCTTAACTCTTGCTCTATACCCTTCCAAACTATTTTCTAGATTTATTGTTCTTGTTTGAACATATAATTGAACAGGATGTCTTATTGTATTTAAAAATTGTATAAATCCTTCTTCAACTGCAACTTTTTCTACTTCTGACATTAAGTCATAATTTATACCCTGGCATTCTATTACCATTATATATTTAAATCCATCTTTTTGAATTATCATATTGTCTTCAATTCTATCAAATTCCATAAAATCTATTACAGATTGTACTGCAAAAGTTTTTGATTTTGGTATTGCCTTTTCTTCTCCTCCTGTCGAAATTTTTTCTGATTTCCCTATTTTTTTCTCTTTTTTATCTTTTGTAGAAAAATACACTACTACAAGGATTCCTAACAATATAAATATTGATATAATTATAATAGTAAAAATCATTCTCAAGTTATCTAAATTATCCATTCTTTTCTTCCTCCTTGTAAATATATATTTTTCTTCCTTTTGTTTTAAATTTAATTGCTCTTTTAATTATATTGTCTATATTTTCTCCACCAGTTTTTTGAGCAAATTTAAATTTTGCTAAATTTGGCATTTTTAATGTTCCTATTACAAATCCTATTAATGCAAAAATAGCAGTTATAACCACTCCTACCATTGTTAATCCTACAGCATGAAATATAAAATAAAAAATTAATCCAACTGCTCCAGCTATAACTGTGTACATCATACTTTTACCTGTAAAAATGAATAAAATTCTACCTTCACCTTTTACACTTCTAGGCAAGTTATATGTTCCCATATGTGCTTCCTCCTTCGTTAATTATCCATAATCCTATATATTATATATTATATCAAACTTTTCGCTAAAAAGATACAAAAAAAGAAAAAAAGTGCATTTGTAATGCACTTTTAATATGTTTGTAATATATTTGTAATATTACTGTAATATTTATTAGTCTGCTGTTAAGTTTTCGCTCATTGCTATTATTGCTTTTGCTATAGCTGATGCACCAAATATTAATAAAGCACCAACTAAATATGGGATCATTGTTTTCTTGTATTCTGCTTTTTCTGCTGCACTACCCATCATATATTTAATACCTAATACTAATAGTACTATAACTGCAACGATGATACCAACTGTAGTAACAATATCAACTATTCTACCACCAACATTCATTATTCCATCTGTTCCATCAGCCTCTTTTGTAAATAATTCATCTACTTCTTCAGATGCCATTACTGGTACAGACATTACAGATATCATTAGTATTGCAATTAATATAATACTTAGTATTTTCAATGTCTTTTTCATTGTTTTTTCCTCCTTTAATTTAAATAATATATATTATATATCTCGTTTTGAGATAATTTTAAAATCTTATTTATGATTGTGTTTCATTTAGTAGATTTACGGCAATTCTCCAAATAGCAAATGCTCCAAATATTATCACACATCCAGTTATATATGGAATAAGTAATTCTTTGTATTCTGCTTTTTGTCCTGCACTTCCTGTTATAATCTTAATTGCAATTAAAAGTCCTACTATTACTGCTGCTATAATACCAACTGCTAATAAAATATTATAAACAACGTCTGAAACTTTCTTATAGTTTTCTTCTTCTAATGGTGTATTTTCACTTTTTCCTGCTTCTAAAAAATCATCCGCGCTACTTATAACTTTATCAGCATCAATATCTGTGATTTTCTTTTCACCATCTCCTGCTTTAACTATTCCATAGTTTCCTATTATAAAAAAGGTTAATATGAAAATTATAAACACTCTAAATATCTTCATTTTTTCACCTCTATTCAATGTTTGATGTAAGATCAATGATTACTGCTAACAATTGACTTAACGCAAAGAACATAACTACACCTATAATATATACTTTCATGCTCTTTTTATATTCAGCTCTCTCTTCAATACTGCCAGTCATATACTTTATACCTATAATCATTGTTACAACAACTGTAACTACTATACCGACTGTTCTTATGACATCTACAATTATCCCTGCTGAGTCAGTTATTACTGTCATCCCATCATCTGAATCTGATGGTTCCCAATCATCTGGATCTAAAGTAGAAGGTGTATCAGCCTGAACATATGTTGGTATAAAACACATTGTTAGTGTCAATATTAATAGTAATATAAAAATTATTTTTATTACTTTGCTTTTTTTCATAATTCACCTCTTTATTACATTATAATATATGTATTTACATTTTTCAACTTTTTTATATATTATTTTATTATAAATATTAGCATAAAATTTATTTCTTGTCATCTTTGTAATATAAATATCACAAAAACGTAATATTTTTGTAATAAAAAGAAGAGAGGTACCGAAGCACCTCCCCTCCCACAAGACATTACACATGGCTTGTTACTCTTCATAACCCTCGATTCGTTTACCGAAGTCGATGTAGAAGATTCCGCTAAGGAAGCACAGGAACAGGCATACAGGCAATAACACCCACCATGTCCATCCCATGTAGAGCCAGCCAAACCAGATCCACTCATGTGCAGTTGCAGTCATAACCACGAACTTGATAAGTCCAATGGTCACGAACGGAACATTCCATCCAACAACCCACGTCGGGAAACTGGTCTCCTGGCAGTTTGCCTTGAGCTTGAGCTTTTTGCTCTGCTTCCAGGCAATTCCTGCAATGAGGAAAAGGACTGCTTCATAGATCAGCCACTGAACCTCACGGATCAGGAAAAGATCTACGATAGTTGCAAAAACCACCGTGATCATAAGCGGAATCCAGATCCATACCAGCCGGTACTTCTTCATCGCGTCGTTTGTGTTCATTTGAACACTCCTTTCTGTAGAAGAGAAGCATACGCAACTCTTAGTTTATATGTAATATATTATACTACTTTTTATGTTAATTTGCAAATTTTGCATAAAACAAAACACTATCATCAATATAACATTGATAATAGCGCTTTTACTTAAATATATATAATTTTAATTTAACACTTTCTTATTTCTTTGATTTCTTATATTTTTTCTCCTATTTTGAACAATATCAATTTCATAATATTTTGCAATAAGTCTATCTAACTGTGTGCTTAGTTTATATGTTACTGCATAATCTCTTCCATCAATTATACTTCTATTTAATTTTTCTCTAAGTTTACAAATTTCATCATTTAACATAAAACCACTCTCCTTTTCTTGCATTTTTTCTTTTGTATATTAAAAAAATACCATATTTTTTTATTCTCGTCAATTATTTTTGTTGATTTCAAGCGGTTTTTATCAATTTTCGTATTACGTAATTCGACATTAGTTTACTTTTTGTATTCGCTATTTACAGCTTATTACAGACATTACCATATTCTCTTTTTTAAAGACATTTTTTAGTATCTCTTCAACATATGATTTGGTTACTTCATTATATCTTTCTATATAGTCAAAACTATTTATGTCTTTCATACTATCTGACAAGAACATTCTTGCTATATCTCCTACACTATTAAATTGTGTAATATAGTCACCATATATTTTTTTCTTAATTCTAATAAAATCTTCTTCATTTAATCCTGTATTTTTATATTCTTCTACTATTTTTTCTATTTCTTCTTTTATTTTCATTGGATTATTTGATTGTCCAGAAATTAATATATGTGAATATTCTTCTGCAAATTCATAATCTATATCTGGTAATGATATTAGTTCACCTTCTTCATACAATTTTTTATATAAATCTGAACTTTTTCCAATAATCATATTAAGTAAAATGTCTATCGCAATATGTTTCTTTACTATTTCTCCGCTATTATCCATACCTTCATCATCTTTATATCCTATAGCAAATATCGGAATACTAACTTCCATTTTTTCTTCTTTATATTCTTTATTTATCCCAATTTCTTTTTCTGGGTATATTCTTTTTATTTCTCCTTGCTCTTCTTTTTTAATTAAACGTTTTTTTACTTCTTCTAATATCCTTTCAGGTTCAAAATCTCCACAAACCACCATAATCATATTAGAAGGATTATAGAATGTATTATAGCATTTGTATAGAACATCTGGTGTTATTTTGCTTATTGATTCAACACTTCCTGCAATATCAATATTTATAGGATTATTTTTATACATACATTCCATAGCATTCATATATAGTTTCCATCCTGGTTCGTCATCATACATTTTAATCTCTTGACCTATTATTCCTTTTTCTTTTTCTACATTCTCTTCTGTAAAATATGGATGTTGTACATAATCCATTAATTCATCTAATCCTTCATAAAAGTTATTTGTGCATTCAAATAAGTATGCAGTATGATTATTAGTAGTATATGCATTTGCATCTAACCCCAAAGCCATTAATGTATCTAGACTATTAGTTCCATTAGGTTGTTCAAACATTTTATGCTCTAGAAAGTGAGCTACTCCATCTGGAATAAAGACTTCTTCTCCTGATTTTGGCATAATAAATCTATTGTCTATTGATCCAAAATGAGTTCCCCAAATAATATATTTTTTATCTAAATTATGTTTTGGAATAACTATTACTTTCATCCCATTATTTAATATTTCAATATAAGCCTCTTCTTTTATTGCTGTACATTCAATCTTTCTCATTAAAATTCCTCCTAGTCTCTTAAGAAATATATTGTATTAATGCTAATATCTTTAGCTAGTTTTACTATTTCTTCTTTTGTCACTTCGTTTATATTTTTTATATATTCTTCTATTGATACAAATGTATCAGATAATTCTTGTCCATAATAATATGTTATTTCAGTGTCCTGTTCTGCTGGAATACTAACAATTGATTCAGAAATTAATTTTTTAGCATTATTTACATCTTCTTCTGAAAAATTTCCATTAGCAATATCTTGTAATTGTTCTTTTATAGTATTTAAAGCCTTTTCATAATTTGCTATTTCTATTCCACATCTTATAAAAATAACATTCTTTTGTCTTCTATATGTTGATCCTGCTGTATATGCCAAACTTTGTTTTTCTCTTACATTTTGGAATAATTTTGAATTAGCTCCTCCTCCTAAAATCGCATTATACACCGATGTAATAAATTTAGCATTTTTCATGTCTGTATTTATATTTAATCCCAAGACTAAATTTCCTTGAACAACTTGCATATGTTCTTCTATAGTTTTTGTATCTTTTACTTCTATTTTGTTTGATTTTTCCGTATTTTCTATATATTCCGCTTCTCTTTCTTTTAAATTTTTTATTTTTTCATTTTCTTCAATAATTTTTATAATACTATCATCTTTAAAATCTCCTGAAGCATATATGTCTATCTTTGCACTACCTATTAATTTTTTGAAATATTCATATAAATCTTTTGAATTTATCTTTTCTAGATCTTCTACATATCCATATTTATATAAGCCATATGGCTCATCCTTATACATTTCTTCTATACATCTTTCAAAAGAATATACTCTTTTGTTATCTATTTTTGACTCAATTATCTGTTTTAAATTATTTTTTTCACTATCAAAATATTCTTGTTTAAATCCTTCATTTTCCACTAAAGGATTAAATACGATATCTAAAAGTATATCTATACTACTTTTTGTCAATCCTTTTTCAGGTAAAAATTCTTCATTTATTGTTTCTAAATAGAATTTTAAAATATGATTGTCTCCAGTTTTCTCAATTCCACAATCAAATGTAGCTCCATACATTTCTTCTAATCTTTTACTAATTACATCTTGCGTAGGATTATTTTTACTTCCTCTTCTTAAAATTGCTGTAATTAACGCATTTTTTGTCACATCATCTCTTCTTAATGGTACAGCTAAAAAAATTGCAAATAAATTAGTTTTAAATTTATTTGTATTTATTTTATGAATTGTAATTCCATCTTTTATATCTTTCTTAATTTGATTCATAATCTTCTCCCTTCACTTTTGTTTTACTATATAACGATATTATTATATAATATATTGCTGTATTTATTCAAGAAAAAAAGAGCGTAATATGATTTTTCTTTCATATAAGCTCTTAATTTATATTATCTTTAATTAAAATTTTCTTTTTCTTGCAGCCTCTGATTTTTTCTTTCTTTTTACACTAGGTTTTTCGTAGTGTTCTCTTTTTCTAACTTCTTGCAATACTCCATTTCTTGCGCATTGTCTTTTAAATCTTTTTAAAGCATCTTCTATATTACCATTATTAACTTTTACCTCTGACATTTTATTCCCCTCCTTCCAGTATTACACCTTTAAGTGTTCAGTGTGGGATTTCATTGTGTTCTTTTATACATGAACAAATAATATTATATATTAAATACTTTAGGTTTGTCAATACTGGATTTAAGGTTTTGACAATTTTATCCAAATTTTTTCTATACCTTTAGATATTGACCTGCATAAATCAAATCTGGATTTTTTATTTTATTTATTTGTACTAAATAATTTACTGTTACATTAAATTTTTTTGCTATTTTTGATAAAGTATCTCCTCTTACTATTTTATATTCCTTCACTTTTCTATTATTATAATTATGTGAAATTGTAATTATTTCACCAGCATATATAAGGTTAGGATTTTTAATATTATTTAACTGTGCCAAATGTAAAACAGTGGTATTAAAATCTAGTGCTATTTCTGATAAAGTATCTCCCTTCCTTATTTTATATAAAATTCTATCCTCTTTTTTAATTTTTGGATCTTCTACATGTTCTATTCTATCATTTGATTCCAATAGTATATCTTTAGTATATTTATCTAAATCTACATTTCCATTTATTCCTTTTATTCTTCCTAATGAACTATATTGGAATCCTTCCCAACTATTCCAGTTTCCATTGTTTTGAGGTTTACTTACTCCATATTGTGCAACCCATAATGGGTTTTTAGCAACATCTTTTGAAAAAATATATTTAGCATCATAAGTATTACTATATACAACAACTTCTTTTTTTGATAATCTTTTTACTTCGTTCATATACTCTATAGCTATTTTATTAATTTGTTCTTTTGATAGATTACCAAAAGATTCAAAATCCATCGCAAGTTTGCAATCTATTTCCTTACCAGAAATCAGAGATACAAAAAATTTAGCTTGATTTTTCGCATCTTCAATATTTCTTGCTGTTACATAATGATAAACGCCTACTTTTAATCCATTCTTTTTTGCTTCTTCATAATTTCTTTCAAATTTTGAATCTTTATATGAGAATCCTTGACCTGCTCTAATATATACTATTTCTATTCCTTCATCTTTAACTTTCTTAAAATCAATATTTCCTTGCCATTCACTTACATCTATGCCTTTGTATATTGTACTATTTGATGGTTCTAATGCTAATACAGGAATACACCATAATAGCACAATGCAAAAAGTTAAAATACAACTTATTATTTTTTTCTTCATAAAAAAACTCCTTTCATAATTTATTATATTTTATGAAAGAAGTCTTTCCTTTGCTATCGCTATATTTTTCTATATTACTTCGTAATCAATAAGTTCAATCTTATTCGAAATAAAATCTACATTTTCATCTATATCTTTAGTTAAATCTGTACTCAAATATTTTTTATTATCATCTGCAAAAATTGTAACAATTGGTTTATTTACATTTTCTTGATAAATTACCCCTGCTATAAAATTAGCACCGGAAGAAATTCCAACGCCTAAGCCTAACTCTTTTGCTATTCTTCTTGACATATTTATAGCGTCATCATCATTTACTAATATAATCTTATCAATTAAGTTTTTATCTAATAAATCTGGAATAAAATCGTCTCCTATTCCTTCTATTTTATGATTTTCTATTATTTTATTCTTTGAAATTAATGGCATTTTTTCAGGTTCTAAAGCAACTATCTCAATATTTTCATCTAATTTTTTAAGTCTTTTTCCAATACCTATTAGTGTTCCTCCTGTACCCACTCCAGATATAAATGCTGAAATTTTTTCTGGAAGCTTGCTTGCTATTTCTTCTCCTGTAGTTTCATAATGTGCCAATATATTATCTGTATTAGCAAATTGATTTGCTAAAAAACCGTTTTTTTCTTTTGCAAGTTTTCTAGCTTCTTCTAAACATCTTTTAAATCCACCTTCTTCTTTAGATATAAGTATTACATCTGCACCATACGATTTCATGATTTTTACTCTTTCAACACTAGCCCAATTAGGCATAAAAATATATACTGGGTGTTTATAATATGCACCAAGTGCTGCAAGAGATATTCCTGTATTTCCACTTGTAGCCTCTATTATTGGCATTTTATCTTTTAAAATTCCTCTTTCTTTTGCATTTTTTATTATATAATATGCTACTCTATCCTTTATACTTCCTGTTGGATTATATGATTCAAGCTTCGTGTATATATAATTTATTTTGTCTCCATTTCTATATTTTATTTTTATCATTGGAGTATTTCCTATATGTTTTAACATATGCTCCCCTCCTTCTATATTTGTAAATTTATTTTATTTATAAATGCATTTATTATATATAATATACAATTTTTTTTCAACTGTTATTTTGTCTTATATTGAAAATACCTCTTTTTTATAATATAATATCTATATCATAGATAGAAATCGGAGGTGTAGTTATGGATAAAATTGCAATTATTTCTGATGTACATGGAAATATTACTGCTCTGAAAGCCGTAATTGCTGATATAGAAAAAAGAAACGTAAATAAAATTTTCTGCTTAGGTGATAGTGTTTTAAAATCCTGTAATTCAGACCAAGTTATAGACTTATTAAGAGAAAAATGTGAAGTAATATTAAAGGGTAATTGTGATGAAGCTATAACTAGACCTGATATTCCTAAAGGAAGATTTTGGACAAGAGATTTAATAGGTGAAGAAAGAGCTTCTTTTATTTATAATTTACCCATTTCATATGATTTCTATATGAGTGGTTATTTAATTAGATTATTTCATTCTTCTCCTTTTGGTTTAGACTATATTTTTAACCCTATGTTTTCTAATAAGAATACAATATATTCGGCTACTGAAATATATGATGCTATGGAATTATTTGAAAATACAGAATTTTTAGGAAAAAGTAAATCAGATCCAGTACCTGATATTGTTGGATATGGTCATATACATACACCAAATTTACTACGCATACGTAATAAAACTATATTTAATCCAGGTAGTGTTGGTATGCCTATAGAAATGTTAAATGATGACTATAATGACAAAACTAATAAATTTTCTACACTAGCATCATATATAATATTAGAGGGTATGTATGGAAGTAAAAATCTTTCATCTATTGACATTAATTTAGTAAGATTACCATACAATGTAGAAGAGGAAATAAAATTACTAGAAGCTTCTTCTTTACCAAGCAAAAATAAAATTATAAAAGAACTAAGAAGTGCGACAAATTATGCAAGTATGAAATAAGTTTAATATATAAAAGATATAGAGGTTTTTATATGGATGATACATTAAATACTGTAAAAAGTATTTTAAAAAAATATAATCAAGAACACTTAATTAACTTTATTGGCCAGCTTACTGAAACACAAAAGTCAAATCTACTCAATCAAATTATAAATATAGACTTTGATGAAATTTTAGAATTATATAATTCATTTAATAATTCTGATCCAAACCCTACAGAAGAAATAGAACCTTTAAACTATATAGTAAAAGATTCTATTCCAACTAATAAATTAAAGCAATATTATAATACAGGAATAAAAGCTATTAAATCTGGGAAAATAGGAATTATAACTTTAGCAGGAGGTCAAGGTTCAAGACTTGGATTTAAAGGTCCAAAAGGTACTTTTTGTTTAGATATTGAACCTAAAATATCCTTATTTGAAATACTTTGTAATTATATAAAGGTTTATGCTAATAAATATAAAGTTAATATTCCCTGGTATATTATGACTAGTACTTCAAATTACTTTGATACAATTAATTTCTTTGAACAGAATAACTTTTTTGATTATCCTAGAAAAAACATACAATTCTTTACACAGGATAATTTACCTATTATTGATATCAATGGTAAACTTGTATTATCTGAAATATATAAAATACATTTTGCATCAAATGGAAATGGTAATGTATTTCATTCTTTAAAGAAAGCAAATCTTATATCTGATATGGAATCAAAAAAATTGAATTGGTTATTCATAGGTGGAGTTGATAATGTTCTTTTAAATCCTTTAGACCCTATATTTATTGGATTTACAATTTCAAATAAAAATCCAATATCATCAAAAACATTATTTAAAGAAGATCCTAAAGATATTGACTGGATTTTTGCTAATAAAAAAGGTCATCCTTCTATTGTAGATTGTGAAAACTTTACTGAACAGATATCCAAAATAAAGGACAAGAAAGGTAACTTTTTATATAGAGAAACCAATATGTTAGCACATTTATTTTCTCTGAATGCTATAAAGAAAGTATCAAATATAAAACTTCCTTATCACAGAGCCTTTAGAAAAAATGCTTTTGTAAATGATGAAGGAATGAAACAAGTCCCAGATTGTCCTAACGTCTATAAATTTGAACAATTTGTTTTTGATGCTTTTTCTTATTTTAACAATATTTCACTTTTAAGAGTTAATAAAGAAGATGAATTTGCTCCTATTAAAGATTTTAATGGTCCTCATAACCCAGAAATTGCAGCTGAAAAATATAAAAAATTGATAATAGATAAAAAATAAAGTCATATTCATACAAAAATATGACTTTATTTGACTTTATTCTACATTATTTTACAAGTTTTTTAACAAGTTTTATTTTTTTATTAAAATTTATTGATTTTTTCCATTTTCTGGAATATAATTTATTTATACTTAATTATAACATTTTTAAAATTTTGATTTTCATCTTGTCACGGCCGTGACTTTTATATTCAAATAAATTTTTTAATCATTCAGCATTTTTTCTAACTTGTTGATTTTATTCTTATTGGATTTTATTTCTAATTTTAGATATTTACTAATTTCTTAAGCATTTTTACCTTATAATATAGTAATTTTATAATTAGTACTTATCGCTGTGGTACCACTCTATATGTAGATGTAGAAATATATTTTCTACATCTATTAATATTGTACTCCAACTAATTCATATTCATAACTTTCATAATTAGGCATATATTCTTTTAATGTTTCGTATAATTTTTTTCCGTGTCTTTTAACTTTTAATAAGCAAAATTCATAAAAAATAATATATTCTACTGTTTCTTTACTATATTTCACTATTTCAGGATTTATTATTAATCTTCCTGCTAGACATTTAGCTAATCTTTTATCTAACTTCATTATCTTAAAGTCTTCTGGTGCAAATTTTAAAGTTGTTCTAACTTTTTCCATAATATTTTCTAATTCTTTTTTTGCTATTTCATTATACATTTTTTCTAATAATAAATCTATTATTATTGAATTATCTATCTTTCTATATTTATAAGGAAGGCATATTTCTATCTCATTTTGTTTTATATTAAGATTTGGTTTTTTAATATATTTATATAATATATTTATTTCATAGTTAACTCCAAATATTTTAACTTGTCTTGATATGTTTTCTTTCATTTTTCTCATAAATACTACCTCCTATTTTTTCTGAACTTTTGTTTGTATTATTCTATACTTTAATTTTTAATTTGTCAATACTTTTTTCAAAAATTTGTTTGGTTTTTTTGTTTCGTCCAGAATTGCTTATTTTCGGCTATTTTTTTGCTTTATATATTCATTTTTAGTTGACTATTATAAAATAAATTGTTATTATTAATTTGATTTTTATGTGAGGTGATAATATGAGAAATTCATTTAATAAATTAGCTGCAAATATAAATAATCCTAAGTGGAATTATATAATTTCTAGAGAATTTCCTTTATACTCAAGAAATAATGATATTAGATCAGAATTTGAAAGAGATTTTACTAGAATAATTCATAGTAATGCATATAGGAGGTTAAAACATAAAACTCAAGTATTCTATTCTCCCCAAAATGATCATATATGTACACGTATAGAACATGTTAACCATGTTGAATCAATAAGTTACACTATTTCTCATTATTTAGGCTTAAATGAAGAATTAACTAAAGCTATAGCTGTTGCACATGATCTTGGGCATAGTCCCTTTGGCCATAAAGGTGAAAAGGTTTTAAACACTATTTCTAAAAGAGACTGCGATTTTTCATTTTGGCATGAAAAAAATGGATTATATTTTGTAGATAATATAGAACTTCTTGAAGATACAGAAGGTTTCAAACAAAACCTGGATTTAACTTATGGAGTTAGAGATGGAATCATATCTCATTGCGGTGAAATTGATGAAAACTCATTATTTCCTAGAGATGAGTTTATTGATTTATCTGAATATAAATATCCTAATCAATTTAAACCATATACATGGGAGGCATGTGTTGTAAAAATTTCTGATAAAATCTCATATATCGGTAGAGACATAGAAGATGCTGTATCTCTTGGTATATTAGATGAACACTTAGATGAACTATATAATTTATTAGGTCATAGGAATGGTACAATTAACAACACTGTTATTATAAATACATTGATTTATGATTTATGTAGTAATTCTTCCCCTGAAAAAGGTTTATATTTTTCAGACAAAGCATTAGATTTGATGAATCAAATAAAAAAATTTAATTATGAACATATTTATTTATCAGAAATATTAAAGCCTTCAGATAGATATTTTGAAATAGTAATTAATCAAATCTATAATACTTTATATAATTGCTATGATTATCAAAATACATTTACTAAGCTTGATAAACTAAAAAAATTCTATCCAAATTTAATAAATGGATTTATAGAATGGTTTAATAATTTCTCTTCAAATTCATCAAGAAATGGACTTAAAAATAGAATATTATTTGATATTAATAATCCTAAAGATTATTATTTTGCAATAATTCTATATATATCTGGTATGACTGATAAATTTGCAATAGATATGTATAATGAAATAATAGGATATTAATACATAAAACGGGGTCTGGCCCCGTTTTATTATTTGTTTTAGTTTTCTATCATCTAATAAACTTCTGAAACAAGCTCTTTATTATTTCTTATAATTCCAAGCATACTTTCACTTGGAGTATTTTGTTCTCTAACTAATTCCTTAGTATATCCATATAAAATATATCTTTTTGCTAATTCATATCTATCTAGTTCCATTAATTTTTCTTCAATAATATCTTGTATATCCTCTACTAAAATTCTATTTTTATTTAATTCTTCTATATATATTATTATCTCTTTTATTTCTTCTTTTGTTGCTCTTTCTGATAGTTTAACTTCTTTATTTGCTTTTTCAATAACTGTTTTTATTTTTTGTCTATCATAGTCTACAATTCTACCATCTCTTTTAATAACTTTCATTCTACATTTCCTCCTTGCTCAAATATGCCATTATTATATATCTTTTTGTATTTTTTTCTGTTGTAAAAGTCACTTATTATGCTTATCTATTTTTTCGACTTTTTTTGCATTAGAGAGAACTGAATTTTATTAGTAATTTTTAAATATTACAATTATATTACAAATTTTATTGGCTATTTTATTGATTTTCAGCCTTGTTTCCTTTATAATATTTTATGTAGATATGAGGTGACACTATGGAATATTCAGATTTAATTAATTTTATTAATGATTTTTCTATATGTTGTAAAAAAGCTCATAAAAAAAACTTTTCTAAAGGTCAAACTATAACAACATATATAAAAAAAAGAAATCAGATATGTATTCTTTTAAATGGGCATGCTGATTTGGTTAGATATGATTTAAATGGAAACAGGACTTTAGTAGAACGTTTTTCTAAAAATTCTATATTTGGTGAAGCATTTTATAATGTTACGGTAAACAATGAATTATCTGTAGAAGCTAAATCTAATTGTACTGTTTTATTTTATATTTATAGTGATTTACAATCAAGTTGTGATGAAAAATGTAAATTTCATAATATTTTATATGAAAATCTACCTAAATTAATTTTAAATAAAATTACTGAATTAAATACTAGAATTGAACTATTAACTCAAAGAACAACAAGGGATAAATTACTTATGTATTTCTCTATAATATCTACAAAAAAATCAACTAAATCATTTGAATTACCAATCTCTTTAACTGATCTTGCAGATTATTTAAGTGTTGATAGAAGTGCAATGATGAGAGAATTAAAATTATTGAAAGAAGATAAATTAATAGATAAAATTGGAAATCGTATAACATTATTATATAAATAAAGAACAATTGGCTTTTCGGGGCCAATTGTCTTTTATTTTATAAATATTTCTACTTTTTTATTTTTAATTTGTTTTGCAAATTTTTCTCCGTCCTTTTTTTCTCCAACAATTTCTCCATAATGAGTAGGTACTACTGTTTTAGCCACAATCTTATTTGCTAGTAAAGCAGCTTCTTTATAATCCATTGTAAATGTTCCCCCAACAGGGATAAATGCAATATCACATTCTATATTTTGAATTTCTGGAATGTTGTCTGTATCTCCAGCAATATAGTATTTTTCATCATCAATTTCCACAATATATCCCACCCAATTATTCTTTTTTGGATGAAATTCCTTATTTATATTATATGCATATGTTGTCTTTACTTTTAAATCATCTATTACTCTTTCCTCTTTGGGCTCTACTACAATTACATTTTCTTTTCCTACTAGTTCCTCTGCATTCTTTTTTACATCTTTTGTTACTATTAATTTAGTCCCATTTTTTTGTACTTTCTTTATATCTTTTTCTGAAAAATGATCATAATGTGAGTGTGTACAAAAAATATAATCCGCATCATTAAACTCTTCTCTTATATTAAATGGATCAAAATAAATTATTTTTCCATTTTTTTCGATTTTTATACTACTATGACATAATACATTATACATATTCTATTCTCCTTATTATTTTATTTTTTCGATAATTATATCACAGATTTTTTATAAAAAACTATTCAATTTTACTTTATTTCTAAAAGTTATTTATTTAATACATATATTCCTAAATTTAAATATGTTGCAAAAATACACCATAGTAAATATGGAATTTGTATATATGCCGAAGTTTTATCTTTTTTATAGAACAGTATAATCATATAAATTACTAATATTACAAGTAAAATAATCCATATTAGTGCAAATAATCTCCATTTTAATATAAAAAATATTATTGGCCACATTAAATTAATTACTAATTGTAAATAATAAATTAATTTAATTTTTATATTATTAAAATCTTTTATATCTAAAATACTATATGAAACTCCCATTAAAAAATATATAACTGTCCACACAATACCAAAAACAAGGCCTGGTGGAGATAGCGGTGGTTTATTTAAAGACTGATAGTCTATAAATTTATACATTATTAATCCAACTAATCCACCTAAAATTACTGGTAAAAAAATATTTTTTAAAATTTTCTTTTTATTTTTCAATAGATATACCTCCTAAAAAAAAGAATATATATAAATATTATATTCATATATATCCTTTAAATTCTTTTTTTATAAATTTTGGTGATTATCTACCACCACCGCCTCCTCCGGCCTCCGGCCTCCTCCGCCGCCACCAGAGAAACCTCCACCGCTTCCACTAGATGAAGAATATGCAGATGATATTGATGAGCTTATTGCTCCACTAAAACTTGATGAAAAATTGCTATGATACATGAAATACATATATGTTGATGTATTTACTGCATCTAATTCATCTATATTTGGATAAATTGTTTTTAATTGTTTTAATACTTTATCTGCAATTCCAAAAGCTGTAGCAAAAACTAAGTATTTTTCCCATATTTGAATAGCTGGAATTTCTTTTTCATTAAGTAATGAAAAATCCTCCATATATTTCTTTAAGCCTTTCCATTTTTCTTTAAGTTCCATTCCTTCTTTTGTTAATACATTCGTCTTTTTTGCAATCTTGCTACATAATATACCATTTATTACAAATACTATTGATAATGGAATTATAAACATTATAAGTGAAATAAAAACCATTGTGTAATATATTGACGATTTGTCCTTAAATTCTTTATAAACTTCTTTTTCTTCTTTATTAAATAATTTTTCTTTAGTTAATTCATTTTCTATATTATCTTGAGTTTTTTGTATTAAATTTTGTACTTTTGAATAATTTTTTCCAATATATTTTTCTAAATCTTTTATTTCTATTTCTTCTTGTTCTTTTGCTGCATCTTTTATAAATTTATAAATTTCTTTCTCTTCATCTTTTAAATTATTTTCATCTGTTTCTTCTAACTTTATATATTTAACAAATATTTTATCTGTTTTTTCATTTATCTTTTCTATTCTTAAATCTATATATCCTTTTAATTTCAAATTAAGTATATTGGCAGAAAATACGTTTCCAAATGAATTCATAAATCTGCTATATGGCTCTTCTAAAAGATATAAAGCCTCTCCCGGAGTTGAATTTTGATTTGGTAATTCTCTAAAATATTCTAATTTTTGAGAAGGTATGAATTTCTTTAATTCTTTTAATTTTTTTCCATATTTAACAGCTTTTTCTATATATATTATGCATAATGCTAAAATTACAAATATAAAGAATGTTCCTATAACATCATCTTTAATTTCTAACCACATTCTTTTCAAATTAGCTTTATTAGCCCATTTTGTTTCTTCTTTTAAAACTTCATCATATCTTACTTGATTATATGTTCTTCCTGAAGATTTTATAATTTCACTAGGAAATAAAGATCTTATTTCTACCATATTTCCAGCTTTATAATTATCTATTTGAAATTTTATTTCGTCTTTGCCTGTAGCATATATTTCCCCATTAAGCTCTTCAGTATGCCCCCATACTTTTATTTCTTGTATATTAGATACTCTACTTGGAAGAATTATAGTTCCAGTTATGTTATCTGCATTTATCTCAAAATCATTTCCTATAAATTGCCAATATAATTCTGCGTAGTCATCATATTTACCAATTGCATCATTTACAGTATATGAAATTTCATATTTTCTATTTCCTGTTGAATTGTCCATTCCAATTCCCCATGCGATTTCAAAATCTCCTTTAGAATTTGTTAAAGCGTAAAATGAATTTGGTGTAACGTGATACATTTCTTCATTAATTTGTGAAAATTCATAATTTTTTCCATTAGTTATGTCCACAACTTTCACATTTGAAATAGATGAATATTTATTTTTATCAATTTTAAATGTTTTATATAATGTATTAGTGTTTTTTATATCTATATTCCATACTTCTATTATATCCATACTGCCGTCATTATTTATATTTACTTTAAATTCTAGTTTATCTAAATTTAAGTCACTTGTCCCTGCATGAACTGTATTATTTGAATAGAATAGACTAATTATTATTATAAACATAATTATCAAAGTTTTCTTAAATATATTTCTCATTTTTTTCTCCTATAATTTTTTTATATAATAACATTTATATACTTATTTTTCAATTACTTTAAATATAAATAATTTATCATTTTTTATAATTTTCTTAAGTTGCTTTCTTACATTTAATATGATATAATTAATTTTATTCAATTTGGAGGTGTTAATATGAAAAACACAAAACTCGAGACTGCAAAAACACCTGAGTCTAGCAGTACGCAGACAACGCTTGCTGGTAATCCTTACAAGAATGGGACTATCATCAGATGTGCTATTAAAGGCACTCACGTTTGTCCAGATGACACTTGCGATGGTTATAACCGCCATTGCACAATCTGGTTAAGACATAGTTGCAAATAACTTGTAGATTCCTTCTAGCGTACAAATTGTAACGGGCAGTCTCTAATAAGACTGCCCGCTTTAATTAATTTTTATAAAAAGCTGTATAACCTCTATATGCTTCATATAAATCAAATTTGCTTGTTACTTCATATGGAGCATGCATTGAAAGCACAGGCACTCCACAATCTATTACATCAATTCCTTTATTTGCTAAAATATAGGCAATTGTTCCGCCACCACCTATATCAACTTTTCCTAATTCTGTCACTTGATACTTAACATCATTTGATTCAAATATATTTCTTACAACTGCAACATATTCTGCATTAGCATCTGAAGCACCAGATTTTCCTCTTGCTCCTGTATATTTGTTTAATGAAATTCCTTCTCCAATATATCCAGCATTTATTCTATCTGAAACATTTGCATATATTGGATCGAATCCAGCATCAACATCTGCTGATAACATTTTTGAATTGCAAAATACTTTATCAATTAGATTTGGTTTATTTACACCTAATTTATTTAAAATTTCTGACATAAAATATTCAAATACATTTGATTCCATACCAGTATTTCCCATGCTTCCAATTTCTTCTTTATCTGCTATAATACATACTGAAGTTCTACTTGGAATCTCTGTTAAATCAACTAATGCTGTTAACTCTGCATATACACATACTTTATCATCTTGTCCATATCCTGCTATCATGCTTTCATCAAATCCCATACTTCTACATTTCATAGCTGGTACTAATTCTATCTCTGAGCTTACAAAATCTATTTCTGTCATTCCATATTTTTTATTAAGTATATCTAAAATATTTAATTTAACTGCTTCTGGAATATCTTTACCATATGGAATACTTCCTACTAGTAGATTTAAATCTTCACCATTTATTCCGTTTTTAAGCTTTTTATCCATTTGATCTTGTGCTAAGTGTGGTAATAAATCAGTTATTGTAAATATTGGATCATTTTCATCTTCTCCTATATTTACCTCAATCTTTTCTCCATTTGGTTTAACTATTACTCCATGAATACTTAATGGAATAGTAGTCCATTGATATTTTTTTATTCCTCCATAGTAATGGGTTTTTAAATAAGCAAGATCACCATCTTCATATAATGGATTTGGTTTTAAATCAAGTCTTGGTGAATCTGCATGAGCTCCTATTATATTTACGCCATTTTCTATGTTTTCATTTCCTATAATAGCCAAATACATGCTTTTTTCTCTATTAATATAATATACTCTATCTCCTGGTTTTAAATTATTAAATTCTCTAATATCTTTAAATCCTTTACTTTCTGCTATCATTTTGCTTTGTTTTACTATTTCTCTTTCTGTTTTAGCTTTATTCATAAATTTAATGTAACCATCTGCATAGTTGAATATATTTTCTTTATTTTCAACTGTATTCCAACCACTTTCTTTTTTATTAAAAAGTCGTTCTTTTAATTCTTCATATTCTTTTTTATCAGTCATATAATCATTCTCCTTTCTCATTCTTTTTCATTATATCATTGATATTATTTTTTTCAATATTAATAATATATAATTTAAATTATTTTTATATTTTCTTTTAATTTAATTAATATTATACTCAATTTTTTCATATATATTAATTATCTAGTATTTACAAAACATGATTTTTGTAGTTTAATATATGTGTAAAATAAAGGAAAGGATGTGTTTATATGGAAGAAAATAATGAAAACAATCAAAATAATGAAAACAACCAAAACATCAATACTGAAGAATTAAAAAATGAAGTAAAAGATACTGTTTCTGAAGTAAAACAAGCTGTAAAAGATACTAATTTAAAAAATGAAGCTAACGCAGCAAAAAACTTCTTTTCTAACTTTTTTAAAACACCTTTTGATGAAATTAAGAAAATAGTAGCATCTCCTAAGTCATTCTTAAAAATAGCTATTATCGTATTTGTAGTTTGGGTAGTTGCCGAATTAATAGGTAGTATTATATCAGTAGTTAGCTCATATAATTATAGTTACTCTTCTTCTTTTGCTATGTATATTAAGAGTTCTATAAGAGATATGTTTGATATTTTATGGTCAATTTTAGGCCCAGCTATAATAGTAGCTTTACTTTCTGTAATTATTTTCTTATTTATGAAAAATAAAAAGAAAAGCTATTTAACTATAATGATTACAGTAATTATAGCCAAAATACCAGTTATTCTTTCAAGTATCGTATCTTTATTATCAAGCATTAGCTCTGAAGTTTCTAAAATTACAGGAACAGTTTCAAGTATATGCTCTGTAACTTCTACAGTATTAATATACTATGCAATCAAAGCATTATATGAAGAAGATGATGATAATAAAGTTGCTAAAACTTTCTTAATAACAATGTCAATTTACTATGGTATTTTATTAATTTTAAAATTCTTTAAAATATATATTTAATTAGATTATTTCTATAATGAATCTAAAAAATACACCACATTTAAAATAATTTAAATAAGGTGTATTTTTTTTATAAAATTGCACTTAATATAAATATTCCAATATTATCATTATATATTTTTTCAAATTGAGTTAAAGGAAGTGGATTTTCTCCATATCCCACTTCTATTGTATAGCCTGGTTTATTGTAATCTTGTATAAACCAATCTTTAAAACCTGCAAAACTTGAATTATATGGTGTTTCTTCTAAGGAATATCCACTAGCTATAGATAGCTGCTCACCAATTTCTTTACTTCTAGGAGGATTATAATTTTGAAATTGCCAATAAATAACTTCTCCTTGAGAGTGGTATGCTAAAATCAAATTAAAATTATGAATTAGTGTAAAGTTATATATTGATAATGCTTCTGGCTCTGTTAAAGGTCCAAAACCAACAAAATCTCTAGGAGCAGGTTTATTAAATCCCTGTGAATATTTTATTTTTCTTGCCATATTCCATTCTGCTGGAAATTGTAAATTTAAATCCACACCATTAAAATTTGCTTTCCATCCCAAAGGAAATCTAATATATGGAAATCTTAATGATATATCTTTAAAATTATTATATACTCCTGTATCTTCTTTTATAGCTCCTGTAACTAAATCTACTCCATCAGGGTTAATCATAGGTACTATATAAATTGAAACATTATTAAACAATTCTTTAACATTATAACTATATAAAAGGCCATTTCTTTCATATTCAATACAATAATTTTCAACAAACTTCATAAGCAAAGTACTAGTTATCCATTCATTTGCATGAAATGATGCTGAATATAATACTTCTTTAAAACCATTTCCTAATTTAATATACGGTATTGGTTTTCCAAGTACACTATACCCAATTACTCCACTTTTTAAAAAACTATATTTCTTTTTTAATTGTTCTATATTAGTCATAAGTAAACATGATGTATATGGTATATTTGTTGGCACTATATAACTATTTTCTTCCATTTAAATCACCTGATATATATTATGAAATAATATTTAATATGATACACTTTACATAAATTTGATTTATTTAAAGTTTTACTATATAATATATATATGGATTAAATTCCAAACCCAATGACTTTTTCACACTACAAAGGAGGTAACTTTATGAATGCAAGGTCTTTGGTTGTATTTCTCTGTCTGACGGTCGTAGGATTAATTGTCCTCTTGGTAATTGCCTTTGGAGGACAGATTTGGAACGTCTTCACTACGAATTTCGACCGTATCATCAGCTTCATAGTTGGAGCTGGATTTATGGCTATTGCCTGCTCGATTGGCAACCATAATTCCTCTAACTCTAAGTAAGTCTGATGAAAGACCCTCGGCGCCCCTCTCCGGGCGCCGCTTGGTATTTTAAAATGTTTAAATTTATCTTAAGTTACTATCCATTAATTAGTAACTTTTTTTATTTTTGTTTATTTTTATATTAATTAATGATAATATAAATATACTAATTTTATTAATGGAGGTTTTTATGAGTAAATTTTTAAAATTCATATTCGTTATTCTTATTATTTTACTTACTATTTCAGTATCTTTAAATGTTTATCTAATTTTTAATAATATAAGTAAGTTAAATGAAAATAATTCTTCTGAAAATAAAGAAATTGAAAGGAAATGGTTAATTAATAAAGACAATATTCCATTTGATTTATCTAAAGCAGATAAGTTTGATATTAAACAAACATATATAAGTTTTTCACCTGAAATAAGAGTTAGAGATATAAATAATGGAACACAATATATCCTAACTATAAAATCAGATTTATCTGTCGACGGATTATCTCGTACAGAAAATGAATATTATATTACTGAAGAAGAATACAATAATTTCTTATTAAAAAAAGAAGGAAACACAATTTACAAAACTAGATACCAAATAGAAGAAAATGGTGTTATCTATGCTGTAGATATCTTTCATGAACAACTAGATGGTCTAGCTTATTTGGAAGTTGAATTTGAAAATGAAAGTGCAGCCAAACAATTTGGAAATCCTGATTGGGTTATTAAAGATGTAACTGATAATATAAACTATAAGAATGGACATCTTGCAAGGTTTGGAATTCCAAAAACATAATAATATAAAAAACTATCTCAATTATTTGAGATAGTTTTTATCATTTTATGGTCGAGGTGACAGGGATCGAACCTGCGACCTCATGGTCCCAAACCACGCGCGCTACCAACTGCGCTACACCTCGATTTATTCGACGCTATATATAATAGCACACTTTTTTACCTTTTGCAAGTTTTTTTTGAATTTTCTATTGAATTTTTTTTTAAATCAAAGTATAATATTAAATAGTCTTGCAACTGTAGCTTAGTTGGATAGAGCGTTCGGCTACGAACCGGAAGGTCGGGGGTTCGAATCCCTCCAGTTGCACCAATACTTCAACTTGTTTGAAGTATTTTTTTATTTTCATTGAATTTTGTATTTAGTTATGCTATAAGTTAACTATATTAAATAATTTATATAAGAGGTAACGAATGAGAAAAAATAATAGAAACCAAAAAAATATAAGTAAACTTTTAATATCTTTATTTTTATTAGCAATAATTGGACTTATTGGATTTATAAATCCAGATATTCAAACCTTACTATTAGGTAATAATTCTATAAATGAAAATATATCTTCTCAAAATGAAATATATTATACTTCTTCATTTGATTTAAATTCTATCCCTGATTTTAAAGGCACACCTTATGTTATCTTAAATGATAACAAGCCAGATTTTTCAGAAGATGAACTAACAACTGAGTCATTTGAAAAATATAGTAATTTGGATAAACTTGGACGATGTGGGGTTGCTTATGCAAATTTAAGTATAGATACAATGCCAAAAGAAGGTGAAGAAAGAGAAAGTATTTCAAGTGTAGAACCTTCAGGATGGATTAATAAAAAATATGACATAGTCGATGGTGGATATTTATATAACAGATGTCATTTAATTGGATATCAACTTAGTGCTGAAAATGCTAATGAAAAAAACCTTATAACAGGTACTAGATATTTAAATACTGAAGGAATGCTTCCTTTTGAAAATCAAATAGCAGATTATATAAAAGAAACTAGAAATCATGTTTTATATAGAGTTACTCCAATCTATGATAATGATAATTTAGTTGCAAGTGGTGTACAACTAGAAGCAATGTCTGTTGAAGATAAAGGTGAAGGAATATGCTTTAATGTTTTTTGTTATAATGTTCAACCTGGAATTACTATAAATTATCTAACAGGAGAAAGTAAAGAAAATGCTTAAAAAAGCATTTTCTTTTTTATTAATCTATTTTTTCATATTTTCCATTTTTATATATAAATCTATTTCCCTCTTTTGCTTCACTTAGTAATTCCGTAGGAAAATTCACTTCTTCTATTTCAAAATCCGGCTTATCAGTTGTATCCCATAAAAAAATTCTATTATTAATATCTTCACTAACTACATATACATGTCCTTCTTTTCTATACTCATCTAATTTTTCATCCTGTCTATTTAAAATTTCCTCGGCTTTTTTATAAATTTTATTTATGATTTCATTTGTACCCTCTGTATCTAAAGTATATTTTCCATTTTCTAATCTCATAACATGATTTAGTTTAGTATCATTAGGTAATTTGCTTTTTTCTACTGTTATTGTTTTATTAGTGTTTTCTCCCATTTGTATAATTCTATATTCATCAGTTCCTTTAACTTTATTAAAAACGAAAAATAAATCTCCTTTTTCTTTTGTGTTTTGTGCATAGTTTGCAAGTATTTCATCCCTTGCTTGAATTATACTTGTTTCTGATGCTATACTAGTTTTTCTGTTTGAAATTATCTTTGATACTATATCAATTTCTTCTGAGTTCTTATCATTTAATCTATCTGCTACATCTGTTATAAATTCATTTATGCCGTCTGAAATATTAGATAAGATTTCGTTTTTACTTAAATTTTCTTTTAGCTTATTAAAAAAATCTAATGCCATAAAAACTTCCTCCATTATTAATTTAATTTTTAATTTGAAATTTGTATAGAAAAATACGAGAATAAAATTAATTAAATATGTTTAATAAAATTAATAAGATTAAATTTAAATTATTATATATCATAAACTCCACAGTTTCAATGTTTTTATTTTATAAAACAAAAAAAGAAGAAATTATAAATTAAGATTTATTTCTAATTTTTCAATTTCCTCTTTTTAGTTTTTATAAATTTTTATATGTTTTGGAATTCTTCTGTTAAATCTTCTGGTTTATCATAAAAAATTACTTTTTTAGCTAAATTACTCATAGTTAAAGATATGTCACTACCAGTTTTAGCAATTACATAGATTGGTAATCCAATTGCATATGCATATCCAGCTCCTATTCCAAGCCCTACTCCTTTTTCAGAAAATTCTACTATTAACATATCGCATTCTTTCATTGCCGGAAATGCATAATCCGGCATTAATTTTGCACCTTCTGGCAAATTTGCTTTACCATATTTTTCTACATCTCTTGCCATTACAACATTTTGTATTCCCGCTTTTAATAATGCATTTGTTAAATCATCTATTTTCTTTTTATCTTCTTCTCCATCATGAAATTTTAAAGACATAAATGCTTTTTTCATTTAATACACTTCCTTATTTAAATATTTTTCATTTCTTCTTCTATTTTATCTTCACTTTCTCTCATAGCAAGTATTGTTTTTTCAAATAGTTCATCCAATGTCCATCCTAGTCTTTCTGCTCCGTCTTTAATTATTTCTCTGGAACATCCTGCTGCAAATTTTTTATCTTTAAATTTTTTCTTAAGGCTTGATACTTCCATATCTTTTGTACTTTTTGAAGGTCTCATCTTTGCTGCGGCCCATATTAATCCTGTTAATTCATCTGTTGCAAATAATATTTTCTCCATTTCATGCTTTGGTTCGATATCAGAGCAAATTCCATATCCATGACTACATATTGCTCTAATCATTTCTTCTGGTGCTTCTATCTCTTGAAGTAATTCAGGTGCTTTCTTGCAATGTTCTTCAGGATATTTTTCAAAGTCAATATCATGCAATAATCCTACAGTTCCCCAGAATTCTTCATCATATCCATTTTCTTTTGCAAAATACCTCATTACATTTTCTACTGTATACGCATGTCTTATGTGAAATTCTTCTTTATTGTATTTTTTTAACAATTCTACTGCTTTTTTTCTATCCATTATTAGTCCTCCTTTTTATTTGTAACTGCATTATATCATATCAAATTAAATAGTACATAATTTTTATATATTTTTTAAAATTATATTATTCTAGGTTTTTTATACTCGGTCCATATAACAAATTTCCTTTATAGTCATATCTTGATCCATGACAAGGACAATCCCATGTTTTGTCAAGATTATTCCATGATAATTCACACCCCAAATGCTTGCATATAGGTTTTATAGTATATATTTTTCCCCCTTTTTCCTTAAACACTCCTAATTTATTGCCATTTATCTCAACAATTTTTCCCTCTTCTTCTTGAATTTGATTAATTTCTTCATTAGGTATTTGTACTTTCTTTATTACTATACCATTAACGCTTTCTTTTATCATATTATTAAACTCTTTCATATTTTTTATTGGTTCTAGTCTAGTCGCTTTAAAAATTCTTGAATAATCATTTTGTTTTTCTAATATCATATCTGTTATAATTTTAGAAGCAATTTCAGAACTTGTAATTCCCCATTTATTAAAACCTGTCGCTACAAAAACATTTTTCCATATATTAGAAAATCTCCCTATATATGGTATCTTATCTAAACTGATACAATCTTCTGTATTCCAGTGATATCTTACTTTACCTTTTGGATATATATTTCTTGCAATTTCTTCTAAATATCTATATACATTTTCATTATCCATTTTTTCTCCAGTCTTATTATCGAAACCTACTACAATTAACAAATATTTATCATTATATTTTGCCATTCTTAATGAAATAGTTGGTTTTTCTACATTTATATACATACCATCAAATATTTTTTTATCTACTTCCATACCAATCGCATAACTAGTTGACTGGTACATTTTCATAAAATAAAATCCTGGAATGTTTATTATAGGGTATTTTGTTGCCAAAATAATATTTTTTGCTGTAACTTTATATCCTTCATTTGTAATTATTTCATAGTTATTATCTTGTTCATTTACATCTATTACTTTTGTATTTTCAAATATATTTATCCCTGCTTTTTGACAGATCAAAGCTAATGAATATAAATATTTATATGGGTTAAATTGTGCTTGTTTTTCGAATTTGATACCAATTATAGGATTAATTGGTATCATTGCTTCTACTTTTTTATTTATATCTCTATTTTCCTTACGCATAGTTGCATTTGATAGATTATTCACAGTTATGTCTAATTTTTCATCACTGTTATCCACATTTTGTACATTTTTTAACTTACTTATTGGTATTTTATCTCCACTAACCAGCTCTGCACTTCCTCCGAATTTTTTTATTATTTCTACTTCATCTTTTATTTTTTCACTTTCTTGTATTTTTTGAGTAAAAACATATGCATCTTGAAACTCAAAATCACAGTCAATTTTCTCTTTTTTTATAGTTTCATATATATTCTTAATTGCTTCTTCGTTTGCTTGATAATATAATTTTGCAAAATCTATTCCTTGCAAATCAGTTAAATATTTATAAATTAATCCGTGTTGAGAAGTTATTTTTGCAGTGCTATTACCACTTGTGCTTTCCCCTATTCTGTCTTTTTCCAATAATATAACTTTTAAACCCTTATTTTTTAATTTATATGCAGTACTAATTCCAGTAAGTCCACCTCCAATTATACAGACATCCACATCTATATTCGATTTTAATTTATCATATTTTTTCTTGTTTTTTACACTTTCAATCCAATAAGATTTCATATCTCACTCTCCTATAAAAAAAACTAATTATATTATTACCTATAATTAGTTTTTTTAATCTTTTATTTAGTTTACTTTCCAGATTTAATATAACTATCTACATCACCATAAATATAAAAACTACCAATAACAAAAGTTACAATATCCTTATTTTTTATTTTCATTATATCTTTTATTGCTTCTTCTAAATCTTTTGCAAATATTTTCTGACTTTTCTTTTTATATTTCTTTGCTATATTAAATAATACTTCCTTAGCCGTATATCTTTCTTCACTATTTCCTGTAGTAAAAATAAATGTCGAATCCTCATCATCTTCTAATAACATTTTTAATATTTTTTCATAATCTTTTCTATTTAATATTGAAACAATATATATTTTTTTATAATTCTTATAATACATATTAATAGATTCTTTTAAGTTCTTTATAGCTTGCTCGTTATGACCCCCATCATATATAATTAGTGGATCAGAACTCATTTCTTCTAGTCTTCCTCTGTGAACAACTGTTGAAAGCCCTTCTCTTAAACTTTCTTCAGAAATTTTATATCCAAGTTTTTTTATTATTTCTATACATTCTATTGATATAATCGCATTATGAGGTTGACAAATTCCTTTCAAATTAATTGCAATATTTTTATATTTCTTATAATCAAAATATTGCATATTATAATCATATCTATAATTTATTATATCTTTCTGCTTTAATATTGTTAATTTGTTATTTTTATTTTTACATATATTTATAAATATATTATCTATTATATTATTATTTTCAAAAATAATTGTATTTGAGTTTTCTTTTATAATTCCTGCTTTTTGCGTTGCTATTTCTTCTAAAGTATTTCCTAATATTTGAATATGATCATATCCTATAGAAGTAATTATAGAAACAAGTGGTTTTGATATTATATTTGTACAATCATAAAGTCCCCCTAATCCAGTTTCTAAAACAACAAAATCAACATTATTTCTATAAAAATATAATAATCCCATTATTGTTTCTAACTCAAATAACGTAATATCCACATTATTTAATGTATTATAATTTTCAATCTTTGGCTTAAGTTCTGTAATTAGATTAATAAGTTCTTTATCAGATATTTCTTTTCCATTAATACTTATTCTTTCATTATATCTAATCAAATGTGGTGATAAGAATTTTCCTACTTTATATCCTTGCTTTATAAGGATATTTGAAATCATTTCAGTACAACTTCCTTTACCATTTGTTCCAGCAATATGAATAAATTTCATTTCTTTTTCAAAATTATCATATTCATCCATAAAATATTTCATTGCATGTAGTGATGGATTTTTTGTTCCTTTAAAAAAATTGTTCAAATATTCTTCTATGTTTTTTATCATAATTACTATCCCTTTTATTAATATTATTCGTAAAGTCTATTATATTACATTATATCCCCTTTTTTCAACATTTATTATATTAATATTTTCTCTATAATAATTTTCCCTATAATTTAATATAGTTTAATTAACTCATTTTCTTTTTTAATGTTGCTTCTATTTCTATCGTCCTATAATTTCTTTGTATCTTTAGTTTTACTTTATCTCCAACATTTTTGGTATATATATAACATCTTAAATCACACATTCTTTCTAATTTAATATTATCAATACTTAAAATTATATCTCCTTTTTTTACTCCCGCTAATTCTGCGGCTGAATTTTTATTTACATTTTCTATATATATTCCTTCATTAAATCTTAAGTTCTCATCAATATATCCTAATACATTTTTATCAAATGCAAATACTCCTAAACTTGCTTCTTCGAACTTTCCTTTTTCTTTAAAACTTTTTATAACAGATTTTACAGAATTAATTGGAATTGCAAAACTGATACCTTCTGCAGAAGTAATTTTAACTCCATTAATTCCAATTATTTCTCCATCTAAATTAATTAAAGGTCCTCCGCTATTTCCTGGATTTATTGTAGCATCAGTCTGAATTAAGTCTTCCATATATGTCTCTTTTTCGTTTTCTTCAAATTTAATGGTTCTATTTAAAGCACTTATTATTCCTGATGTAACTGTTCTTTGAAACTCGAATCCTATTGGATTACCTATTGCATATACACTTTCTCCAACTTTAATATTATCTGAATCTCCAAGCTTAACTGCATTTAGTCCTTTTTTATTTATTTTTACAATCGCCATATCTATATCTGTATTAGACCATACTACATTACCGTCTATATGTTTTTCCATCTATCAAAGTTATATAACAATTACTTAATTTTTCTCCACTTACATGAGCATTTGTAAGTATATATCCATTTTCACTTACAATTACTCCTGTACCCAAACCTAACTCAGAAATATTTTCTGATGAAAATATACTATCTCCAATATTTTGAACTTTTGAAATACCAACAATACATTCATTTATATTTTCTATCATATCTGTTACTGTTTCGTCTTTTTCTTTAGTTTCTTCTATTGTAGTTATTGTTCTTTCTGCTTTGATATTTTCTCCATTATTATTACTTATTTTGATATTATCATAGATTATATACGATAATACTAAACATAAAAAAACTAAAAGGATTATTAATATTTTTATTAAGTTTCCTTTTAGTTTTTTCTTTTTATCTTCTTTTAAATAGTCTCCCATAAACTCCTCCAACAATAAAACTCTTATTTTATTATATTGTTGCCAAGTTTATATATTTTAAACTATTTAATATAACTACTTATGTATTAATTGTTATTTTATTATATATTATTCTTTTGACATTTTTTTAATTTCAACAAATCTTTTTACTTTTTGAGTCGTTGTTTTTTCTAGTGGTTCATCTGTTATACTTATTTCCTTTATATGTTTAAATGTTGGTAGCTCTTTGTTTATATTTTTAATATCTTCCCAAATTAGTTTTTGATATTCTTTTTCGTCTTTATCACCAAAATGAGTAACAATATTATCTTTATTATACACAATTTTTGCACAAAGCATTGTATCTGTATTTGTCTTATTTCTAGCATAAACTATGTTTTCTTCAACATATGGTAATTTATTTATTAAAAACTCTATCTCCTGTGGATAAATATTCTTTCCATTTCTCAATACAATTATATCACTTTGTCTACCTGTTATATATACAAATCCGTCTTTGTCTATATATCCAAAATCTCCTGTATGTAGCCATCCATCATTTAGAGCTTTTTTTGTTGCTTCTTCATTTTCACAATATCCAAGCATTATATTTGGTCCTTTTCCTAATATTTCTCCTACGCCATCTTGATCTGGATTATCAATTTTAATTTCAATATTTTTAAGTGGAATTCCTATTGATCCTGCTCTTTTTCTTTCTGAAGATTCTGCAGTAAGTACAGGTGAACTTTCTGTTAATCCATAGCCTTGAATTAGTTCTATCCCTAAATCATTGTACCATTCTATAGTTGACTTATCCATAGGAGCAGCACCATAAAGTACTACCCTTAAATATTCATCAAATTGTTTTAGAACTGGTTTAAATAATTTTTTTCTTACATCTATATGACATTTAAGTAATCCATGTGATAATTTAGTTATTGCATTTATCATTCCTTGCTTTCCACTATCTGAAATTGCTTTTTTTATCTTTTTTGCCATTGTTTCTAATACTAGTGGTACAGCTACAAATACAGTTATTTTAAATTCTTTTAAATTGTCTGCTATATATCTTAATCCTTCACAAAAAGCTATCGTTGCACCACAATATGTTCCGTAAAGAAATGTAATACTACATTCAAATGTATGATGTATAGGTAAAAATGATAATAACGTATCTGTTTCATACATTCTGAAATTATACTGATATACAGAAATATTTGAACATATATTTTTTTGTGACAACATTACTGCTTTTGGTTCATTTGTAGTTCCTGAAGTAAATAGCATTACATACATTTCATCATCTTGTATATTAACATCATCATATTTTGCCTTATTTTCTTCTATTATTTTGTTTCCTTGTTCTAATAGGTCGTTAAATTTATATACATCTTCTCTGTCTGTTTCTTCCATACAAACTTTATATTTAATCTTACAACCTTCTTTTATTGCTTCATCTATAGCTTCTTGATATTTTTTATCATAAACTACTACATCAGCTTTACTCCTTTGTAATAGTTTTTCGATTTCTTTATTTGTTAGGGCTTTATCTAAAGGTACAATAACTTTTCCTGCAGTTGTAACACCTAAATATGTTACACACCATTCATATCTATTATTTCCAATTACAGCTACTCTTTTTACATCATTATTTAATACTACTTCAGCTAATTTTTTTATATCTTCAATGAATTGTTTATATGATATTTCTTGTATTTTACCATTTTCTTTATATTTAAATGCTGTTTTTTCTCCAAATTTTTCATATCTTTTTACTAAATCCCTAAAATTATTAACATATTCAACTTCTTCTTTTTGTAATTTATTTTTACTCATTAGTTACCCTCCTAACAAATCAAATTTTAACTGGTTTTGATTTTATAACAATTTGACAAAATTTTCAATCATTTTTGTTGCTTTTTATTTTTATTAATTATATAATTCGAATAGTATTTAATTGATTAAAATTGGGGGAACTATACTTATGGAAAATATTTATTACGATTTAACCTCTTCACAAAATTCTATATGGCTAACAGAAGAGTTTATGTCAAAAACAAGCATGAATATTATAGGAGGATATTTTCTTGTTAACGATATCGTTGATTTTGACGCATTAAGTAAAGCTTTAAATTTATATAGGCAAAACAATGATGTTATCCAATTAAGATTTTGTATAGTAAATGGTACTCCAAAACAATATTTAACTGAATATGTTCCTAAAGAAATACAAATTGTAAATCTAAGTTCTAAAGAAGAATTAAATCAGTATATTAAAGATTATGTGAAAATTCCTTTTACATTAACAGATTCTGAACTTTTTGATTGTATTTTATATAAACTTCCTAATGGACATGGTGGATTTTTAGCTAAATTTCATCATTTAATTGCTGATGCTTGGAGCATGAGTTTATTCATTAGTGAAGTAGCAAGTTATTATTCTAATATAATAAATAAAGAAAATATAGAATATATTGCTAATCCTTCATATATTGATTATATTAAATCAGAAAAAGAATATATTTCAAGTAATAAATTTATTAAAGACAAAAATTATTGGGATAGTATTTTTGATACTGAACCAGTAATATCACATATTTCAAATAAATCTAATGTACAAACTAATACTAACGCCAAAAGAATTCCTTTCATTTTGGAGTCTAATATGTATAATAAAATAAATACATTTTGCAAAAAATACAATTGTTCAATATACACATTTTTTATGGCTATTTATTCTATTTACATTGCAAAAATCAATAATAATCATTCACCTATTCTAGGAACACCAGTACTAAACAGAAGTGGATTTAAAGAAAAACATACTGCAGGTATGTTTATTAGTACTGTTCCTTTTAAATCTGTTTTTTCATCAAATGAATTATTTTGTAATTATCTAAATAAGATTTCACTAACACAATTAAGCATATTTAGACATCAAAAATATCCTTATGATGTTTTATTAAAAAGTATAAAGGAAAAATATAATTTAAATGAAAACTTATATGATTTAGTACTTTCATATCAAAATGCTAGGGATGATAAAAAAAGTTCAGACATAGATTATATTTCAACATGGGAATTTACAGGTCATGTTTCTAATGCTTTGGAAATACATTTTTATGATATGGATAATACTGGAGTATTAAAAATATTCTATGATTATCAAATATCTAATTTTGATGAAAGCGAAATCTTTGCATTGCATAATAGAATATTAGAAATAATTGATACAGTTTTAAATAATCCAAATATAGAAATTAGAGATATTAATATCATTACCAAAAATGAGCAAAAGAAATTTTTTAATGATTTTAATTATGCACCTTTTGCGTTTAATAAAAATATTTCAATAGTTGACATTTTTTTAGATCAAGTATCTAAACATTCTGAAGATGTAGCAGTAATTTTTGAAGATAAAAAATTTACATATAATGAATTAAATAATAGATCAAATATTATTGCTAAAGAACTACTAAATAAAGGTATTAAAAAGAATGACATAGTAGGTATTATGCTTAATCGTTCTTTTGATATATTATCCTCTATCTGGGGAGTTCTTAAAACTGGTGCAGCATATTTGTTGATTGATACATCTCTTCCTCAAGATAGAATACAATATATGCTTTCAAATGCAAACTCAAATCTTTTAATTACATCTTCAACTATTGATATCAATTTTGATAATAAGTTAATTATAAATAAATTAAAATTTGATATTGAAGAAAATAATATATGTATTGATGTAGATAACGATTCTCTATTTTGTGTCATTTATACATCTGGCTCTACTGGTTTACCAAAAGGAGTAGCTTTAAAAAGAAATCGGTATTATTAATATGGTATATAGTTATAAACATTTTCTATATACTGATACCTGTCAAAACTTTTTAAGTACTAGTACAGTAGCTTTTGACATGTTTATTGTAGAGAACTTTGTTTCTATTCTTTCTGGAAAAACTGTTGTTTTAGCCAATGACGATGAACAAAAAGTTCCTATATTTACAAGTAAATTAATTGAAAAATATAATATAGATTTTATATTAAGCACACCATCTAAGATAGAATTACTATTATCAGATAAAAAAACTAGCTCATTTTTAAAAAATGTTAAAATAATACAATTAGGTGGAGAAGTATTTAAGCCTTCACTATACTCTAAACTTTCTTCTTGTACTAATGCTAAAATTTTTAACGGATACGGTCCTTCTGAATGTACAGCTTGTGCTTCAGATAAAGAGATAATTAACGAAGATAACATTACTATAGGAAAACCTTTCTTAAATACTAGAATATATATACTTAATGATGATTTAAATATACTTCCTATTGGATATAATGGGGAAATGTACATATCTGGTTCTTGTGTTGGAAAAGGTTATATTAATAATGAGAATTTAACCAAAAAAAGCTTCATTAAAGATATTTTTACTAATAAAATAATGTATAAGACCGGAGATATGGGAAGATACAAAAATAATGGAGATTTAGTATATTTAGGAAGAAAAGATTCTCAAATAAAACTACACGGACTAAGAATAGAGTTAGAAGAAATAACAAATAAGATTTTAAAAATTCCTAACATAACAAATGCAGTTTCTATTATAAAGCAAGTAAATAATATTGATTGTATTTGTTCATATGTTGTTACTTCTTCTAGTATTTCTAAAGATATAATACTTGATACTTTAAAAAAGGAGCTACCATATTATATGGTACCATCGCATATTGTATTTTTAGAAGCTTTACCAATAACTTTAAATGGAAAAATTAATTTAAGAGAATTACCAAATATCGATATTAAAGAAACTGAGTATATTGCTCCTTTTACTAACACAGAAAAAGAGCTTGAAAAAATATGGAAAAAAATTTTAAACTTAGATAAAATTAGCATAAATTCTAATTTCTTTGATTTAGGTGGAGATTCATTATGCTCTATTAAATTAGTTTCAGAAATTTATACAAATTTTAAAACTAAAATTAATATAAAAGATATCTTTAATCATCCAACAATAAAAGAACTTGGAAATTATATTGACTCATCAGCTTCTATTATAACTAAGCAAAACAATATTAGTAAAGCATCAATTCGAGATTTTTATCCTTTAAGTTCTGCACAAAAAAGGATATATTTTACAGTAAATATGAATCCTAGCACTACAAGTTATAACACACCTGGAGCTATTATTTTTGATAAATGTCCTGATGTAGAAAAATTAGAAAAAGTTATTAATACTCTTCTAAATAAACATTGTTCTTTTAAAACTTATTTTACCGTACATAAATCTGAAGTTGTACAAAAAGTTGTAAACAAAATTGATTTTCATTTGGATATAATAAATAACCAAAAGAAAAATTTCACAAAAATATTTGAAGAATTTGTTAAGCCTTTTGATTTGTCTATACCTCCTTTATTTAGAGGTAAATTATATGTATTTGATGACAATTCTTCATCATTATTTGTAGATATGCACCATATTATTTGTGATGGACATTCAGTCAATATTTTTATTAAAGAGTTTTGTGAATTATATAACAAAGAAATAAATGATAGTTTTGATAATAGAGATAGCTCTCATAATTCAGTACTTGATTATATAGACTATGCTGTTTGGGAAAATAATAATTTAAAATCAGAAAAATATAACAAAGATAAAAAGTTTTGGATTAATCAATTTAAAGATGAAATTCCAACATTAAACATGCCAACAACCTTTTCTAGACCGGGCATACAATCTTTTGAAGGAGATAAAATTTGTAAAACTATTTCCATTAATAGTAAAATAGAAGATTTTTGTAAAAAATATAATGTAACTCCTTTTATGTTATTATTATCTGTTTATTATATTTTGTTATATAAATATACAAATCAAAAGGATATTATTGTTGGAAGTCCTATAATAGGAAGAGATAATCAATCTCTATATAATATCATTGGTATGTTTGTAAATACTTTAGCTCTTAGAAATAAAATAGATCCAAATTCTTCTTTCGAGGACTTTTTAAGAACTGTATCTTTAAATTGCTTTAATGCATTTGATCATCAAACATATCCATTTGATGCATTAGTTAAATCTTTAGAAATCTCTAGAGATGTTAGTAGAAATCCTCTTTTTGATACAATGTTTATATATCAAAACGATGAAAATTTTGATATTAATTTAAAAGGATTAAAATCAAACCACATTTCTTATGATAATCATACTTCTAAATTTGACTTTTCAATGGAAATAATTCCTAGAGGTAATGATTTAAGTATTAGTTTAGAATATTGTACAAAATTGTTTAGTATAGATTTTATGGAAAACTTAATAAATCACTATATTAATATTTTAGATACTATATTGTCAAATTCTAAAGTATTAATTTCTGAAATTCCAATTCTATTAAATGATGAGAGAAATAAGATTCTTGTTGATTTTAATAACAATACTTTAGATTATCCTTCACACAAGTCAATAATTGAACTTTTTCAAGAAGTAGTTAATACTTACCCTGAAAATGTTGCTTTAATATATAATAACGAAAGGTTAACATATAAAGAATTGGATAAACAATCAGATAATTTATCAAAACATTTAATAGATTGTGGAATAAAAAAAGGTGATATTGTTCCAACTTTATTAAACAGATCTATAAATCTATTAATATCTATTCTTGCAATATTAAAAAGTGGTGCAATCTATTTACCGATCTCCACTTTATTACCAAAATCAAGAATAGAGTATATTATTAATTCTAGTAATGCTCGTCTATTAATTACTAGCAATTCAATAGACAAAGACATTTTTAAAAACATTGAAAATATTAATATAATAGATATAGATAATATACAGACTAATAAAAAGTTTAAAAATGAAAACTCAAAATATCATATGGTGAAAACAAATCCAAATGATGTTATTTATACTATTTATACATCTGGATCCACAGGCAATCCTAAGGGAGTACAAGTGACTAATAGAAATTTAAATAATTTTGTACATTCATTTAATAATTTATATAAAAATAAAGTAAATCAGAATGATATTTGTTTATCTTCTACTAATATTTCTTTTGATGTAAGCATTTGGGAATTTTTCTTTACTTTATTAAATGGAGCTACTTTATATCTATATCCACACGAAAACATTGATGATATAATTGATTATTGTAAAACAATAGTAGAAAATAAAATAACAATAACATATATTCCTCCAAATATTCTTGAAGAAGTATATTCTATTATAAAAAATGAAAAAGTAGAGTTATCAAAAATATTAATAGGAGTAGAACCTATAAAAACAAATTTAATGCAAAAGTACTTTAGCTTAAATCCTAATATGCAAATTATTAATGGCTATGGTCCTACTGAAACAACCATATGCTGTACAGCATTTGAAGTAGAAAATAATAAAAATAATTATTCTATTATTCCAATTGGAAAACCTTTGAATAATTTATGCGCTTATGTTTTAGATTCAGATATGATGCCTGTTCCTATTGGAGTATATGGTGAGTTATATATATCTGGTGACAACGTTAGTAAGGGATATTTAAACAGTCCTAAATTAACTAAAAAAAGTTATTTACCTTGTATTTTTAATAACAAGGAAACTATGTATAAAACAGGTGATATTGTAAAATGGCTTCCTGATGGAAATTTAATGTTCTTTGGTAGAAATGATGACCAATTAAAAATTAAAGGACATAGAGTAGAGATAAATGAAATTATAAATGCAATATTACAATATCCTACAATTAATAAATGTAAGATAATTGTAAAAGAACATAATCACAATAAATATCTTGTTGCATTTTTTACCGCTAATAAGAAAATTGTAGTAAATGATTTACGTATGTTTTTAAGTTTAAAATTACCTTTTTATAATATTCCTAATATAATGATTCAATTAGACCAATTTAAACTAACTCCTAATGGTAAAATAGATTTTAGTTATTTAAATAATTATCCTATTACATATGATTCTAAGTATGAGCCACCTAGAAATGAGTTAGAAAAACATTTAGTAAATCTTTGGAAACAATATTTAGGAATAAATAAAATTGGTATTACTGATAATTTCTTTGAGCTTGGCGGAGACTCTTTAATTGCTATAGAATTGCAAATTGAAATATTTAAACTTGGATATAATATAACTTATTCTGATATTTTTACTCATCCAACAATTAAAGAATTATCAGAAAAAGCTTATAGTAAAAGTTTTGAAAAAGTACCTTTAGATAAATATAATTATTCAAAAATAAATAATATATTAATTAAAAATACTCTTCCCATATTAAAAAGTTGTATTCATGAAACCGAGCCCAAAAATGTTTTACTTACTGGAGTTACAGGTTTTGTTGGAATACATATATTAGATAGTTTATTATCAAATACTAATTCTAATGTTTATTGCTTAATTAGGAAGAAAAACAGTATGGATATCTTAAACAGATTAATACAAACTTTACATTTTTATTATGGAGATAAATATGATAATGAAATAGGAAAACGAATAAAAATTATAGAAGGAAATATAGCAATTAAGAATTTTAATTTATCCCCAAAAGAATATGATCAATTAGGCAAACAGATTTCATGTATTGTTAATTCTGCCGCAATTGTAAAACATTATGGAAATCATGTCTTATTTGACCAAACTAATATAGCAGGTGTACAAAATATTATTAATTTTTGTAAAAAATATAATGTAAAATTATATCACATCTCTACACTTAGTGTGTCTGGTAATGTTTTTTCCGAAGATAGCTATACAACAACTAATGTAAAACAAAAAACAGTTTTTAAGGAAAATAATTTATTCATTAATCAAGATTTATCTAATATATATATATATACAAAATTTAGAGCTGAAAGATTAATATTAGAAAATATCAGTGATAATTTAAAAGCTACAATAATAAGGCTTGGAAATATCACTAGTAGGTATTCTGATGGAAAATTTCAAATTAATATATCAGAAAATGCCTTTTTAAATAGATTAATGTCTTTTATAAAATTAAAAAGTGTTCCAGATTATTTATGTGGTGGATATTTGGAATTTACTCCTGTTGATATATGTGCAAATGCTATAATAGAACTTATTAAACATGATTATCCTTATACAGTTTTTCATTTATACAATAATAATCATGTTGAGATGAATAATATGATTTCCTATTTAAATGAATATGGAATTAATATAAAAGTAGTATCTAATAAAGAATTTATTGAGATAGTAAATTCTTCATTACAAAATGATAAATCGATTTTATCTGGAATTATTAATGATTTTGATTCTGATAAGAAATTAGTATATGAATCAAATATTACTTTAAATAATGAATTTACAAATGAATTCTTAAAACAAATTGGTTTTTATTGGCCAACTATTGATAAAAATTATATTTTTAAATATTTTAATTATTTAAAAAATATAAAATATATTCAATAGATTTAATAGATTTAAATATTATGGAATCCTACAAAAGAAGAAAATCTTCTTTTGTAGGGAATATTCTATGAAAGGAGTTTTTTATGTTTTCTTTAGATTTTTATGCTATTACATTATCAATTTGTAGTATTTTACTAGGCATAATTTTAATAATAACGTTAAATAGTAAACAAAAAAAATCAGTTAATATCTCTTTTTCTTTTGTTATTGTATGTTTAATGATATGTTGTGTAGGACAGCTTGCTTCTTTAGTATTTGCAGATAGTTGGAACCTTGAGCCTGTTTACTTTGATTACTTTGTTTATATTGGTACTTGCTTTTTACCTGTTGCATTTTTACTTTTTACTATTAATTTTTCTAAAACCAGATTCAGGTTTAAGAAAAAATATTTATTATTATTTATAATACCAATTCTAACTTTATTAATTATATGGACAAATGATTTTCATCATTTATTTTATGTTACATATAGTGTTTATAGTGCTGAGACAACTTTTGGTTTTTATTTTTATATTCATTCAATATACTCATATGCATTGTTATTTATATCATTAGTATATCTAATAAAATATACTATAAAGAATTCTGGATTCTTTTCTAAGCAATCATTATTAATTATACTAGGTTCATTAATACCTATATGCATTAATTTTGTTGGAGTACTGGGTGTGCCCATGACAATATATTTAACACCAATTTCCTTTACCATATCAATACTATTTTTTGCATTTGCTATTTTAAAATTCAAATTTCTATCAATTACTCCAATTGCATTGCAATCTATAGTAGATAGAATTTCTGATGGGTATATTGTAGTAGATGAAAATTTCTGTATAATGGATTTTAATAAAACTTTTGTTAATTTGTCTAATATTGAAGAAGATAAACTAAGAAATGAAAATTTCTTTAACCAAACAACTTCTCAAGAAATTTCTAAAAAAGACCTTATTCTTATAAAAAATTTTATCATAGAGTCAAGAAAAAATACAGAAACTTATTCTATGCAAATAAAACTCGTAAATTCTGAAAGATATTTTAATGTAGAAATAACAAGTATTTTCTCTGATAATTACTTATTAGGAACATTAGTCTTATTTAAAGATATAACTCAACATATGCTAGATTTACAACAAATTCAAAATAGTCAAGGATTACTTATGGAAAGAGAACGTCTAGCTTCTCTTGGTCAATTAATTGGTGGTATTGCTCATAACTTAAAGACACCAATAATGTCTATTTCCGGTGCTACTGAAGGATTATCTGATTTAATAAAAGAATATGATTCATCTATTGGGGATCCAGAAGTTACAGATCAAGATCATCATGATATAGCAAAAGACATGTCTGAATGGGTTAATAAAATTAAATCTCATACAGAATATATGTCTGATGTAATCACTGCTGTTAAAGGTCAAGCTGTTTCACTTTCTGAAAATAATAATATTTCTTTTGACCTAGATGAACTTGTTAAACGTATTGATATTCTTATGAGACATGAACTAAAAAATGCTTTAGTTACATTAAATGTAGATATAAATGTAGATAAAAAAACAACATTACATGGAGATATAACTAGCTTAGTACAAGTAATAAATAATATGATATCAAATAGTATTCAAGCATATAAAGGCAAGCCTAACAATTCAATAGATCTAATTATTAATAAAGAAAATAATAATATTGTTATTTCTGTTACAGATTATGGACCAGGACTTCCTAAAGAAGTACAAGATAAGCTTTTTAAAGAAATGATAACAACAAAAGGAAAAAATGGTACAGGTCTAGGATTATTTATGTCTTATTCAACAATTAGGGCTCATTTTAATGGAGATATTACTTTTGATACATCTTCAAAAGGAACTACATTCTATATAACAATACCTATGAACTAAATGTTCATAGGTATTTTGCATTACTTTGGTAAATATTTACCATTTTTCATTTTTTTAATCAAACCATCTTGATTTTTTATATAAGTATTAATATAATTAATCCAAAAAAGAGGTGATACTTAAAAATGAGGAAAAACGAGCATGTCGCTCCTTTAAATGGATATAAAATAATTGCAGTAGACGATGAAGAAGGTATAGTAGATTCATTATCAATATTTTTAAAAAGATCTGGATATACTTTTACCGGTGTAACAGATCCTATGGAAGCAATTGAAAGAGTTAAAGAAGAGCATTTTGATTTAATGATACTTGATTTTATAATGGAACCCATTCATGGAGATAAAGTCGTAGAAGAAATTCGTAAATTTAATAAAGATTTATATATTCTATTACTAACTGGTCATAAAGATTTAGCTCCACCACTTGAAACTATTAAAAAACTTGATATTCAAGGATACTGTGAAAAAAGCGACAAATTTGATCAGTTATTACTTCTAATAGAATCAGGAATTAAGTCTATTGCTCAAATGAATGAAATAAAAAGAATAAATATTGAACTTGCTAATACTTATGATAAATTAGAAAAAGCATATTTAGATAGTATCGAAACTCTAAGATATACAGTTGAAGCAAAAGACCCATATACACGTGGTCATTCTGATAGAGTATCTGAATATTCTGTTTTAATTGGTAAAGCCCTTAACTTATCTGATGATGAAATTAAAACTCTTAAAATAGGAGGATTATTTCACGATATAGGTAAAATAGGTATTCCAGACTCTATACTTCTTAAAGAATCTAAACTTACTAACGATGAATATTCTGAAATAAAGAATCATCCTTCTATAGGCGCACATATTTTATGCAATGCAGAAGTTTTTAAAGATATAATTCCTATAGTGAAGCATCATCATGAACGTTATGATGGTAAAGGTTACCCTTCTATGCTAAAAGGTGAGGATATTCCATATTTAGCAAGAATTGCAGCTGTTGCAGATGCATTTGATGCAATGACTTCAAAAAGAACATATAGAAATTCATTACCTTTAGATATAGTTAAAGAAGAAATAGAAAAAAATTTAGGAACACAATTTGACCCTAATATAGGCAAATTATTCCTAGATATATTAAATAATCAATATTCAGAAATTGAAGAAATTCAATCAAAATATATAAATAATTAATATATATTTATTTAAAAGCTAAAATCCTTTATTTTAAATATTGATTTTAGCTTTTATTATATTATCACTAGGAGGAAAAATGAGCTTTTCTGAAATAAAAAAATACACATTAAAAAAAATAAAAAATCATTGGATTAAACTAATAGTTATATCACTTATATATATAATTTTTACGACAGCTATTAATTTTATTCCATTAGTTGGGTTTATTTTTATGTTTATATTTTCCACACCAATTTCTTATGGATATATTATTTCATTAATTAAAGTTATAGATGGAGAAAATGTTTCAATAATTGACTTCTTATTATTAGGATTTAAATATACTGGAAAAATATGGCGCGTAATTGGTAATGTTTTCGCAAGATTGTTTTTGCCTATTTTAATACTTTTTGGTTTTGCAGTTTTAGTAGCATATAATTCTTTACCTATATTAGAAGCTTTTTATAATCATACTTTAACTTTAAATATCGAAATATCTCCTTTTATTAATATTGGCCTTTTAGGATATATTATCACACTAATTTATATTGCATATAAAGTTTTATCTTTTTCAATGTGCAAATTTTTACTTATGGATTATCCTAATGAAAAAGGAGCTTCTATTGTAAGAAAAAGTATTAATATTATGAAAGGAAATAAAATAAAATTAATAGTATTTTGCTTATCTTTTATCGGATGGATTATCTTATCTATTCTTACTTTTGGAATTGGACTTACTTTATTATTACCATATTTAAACATATCCATTTATTATTTCTACAAAAATATATCTCCAGAAAAGGAATAATCTCTGGAGATATATTTTTATTTACTTTCAATTATTATATTTCATAGATAATTGTTAATTTAAATTTTCATACTTAATTTAACTTTTTGTCTTTCGCTATCAATTCCAATTACCTTAACTTTTACAATATCACCAACAGATACAATATCTGAAGGATTTTTAACAAAACTATTGCTCATTTCTGAAATATGTACTAACCCATCATGTTTTACACCAACATCCACAAAAGCTCCAAAATCAGTTACATTTCTAACAGTTCCTGTTAGAATCTGCCCATCTCTTAAATCTTCAAATTTTAAAACATCACTACGTAATACTGGTTTTGGCATCTCTTCTCTTGGATCTCTTCCTGGCTTAGATAATTCATCTATAATATCTTTTAATGTTAATTCACCAACATCTAAATCCTTTGCAACAGTTTGTATATTTAATTTTGATAATTTTTCTTTTATTTCCTTAAGCTTATCTTTATCTAATAAGTCATCTATTTTGTATCCTATATTATTTAATACTTTTTCGGCAATTTCGTAACTTTCAGGATGTACTGCAGTTGTTTCTAAAGGATTTTTCCCATCCATAATACGAATAAAACCTGCACATTGTTCAAATGTTGCTTTTCCTAATTTCGGTACTTTTAAAAGTTCTTTTCTTTCTTTTATTTTACCATTCTCATCCCTATATTTTACTATATTATTTGCAATTGTTTTATTTATTCCTGATATATACTGAAGTAATGAAGGTGTTGCAGTATTTATATCAACTCCAACTTTATTAACAGCATCCTCTACAACTCCAGTTAAACTTTCTGATAACATCTTTTGATCTACATCATGTTGATATTGCCCAACACCTATCGACTTTGGATCAATTTTTACAAGTTCTGCTAATGGATCTTGTAATCTTCTAGCAATAGATATTGCACCTCTTAATGAAACATTAATATCTGGGTATTCTTCTGTTGCAAGCTTTGATGCTGAATATACAGATGCCCCTGCTTCAGAAACAATTGCATAATGAACATCTTTTTTTAATTCTTCTTTTGCCTTTTTTATTACATCAGCAACAAATATTTCTGACTCTCTTGAAGCTGTTCCATTTCCTATTGCAAACATATTCACATCGTATTTTTTTATTAAATCTAAAAGAATTTTTGTAGAATTTTCTACATCATTTTGTGGCTCTGTTGGATATATTGTTGTTGTATCTAAAACTTTTCCAGTCTCATCAATTACAGCAATTTTGCATCCTGTTCTATATGCAGGGTCAAATCCTATTACTGTTAAATTCTTTATTGGAGCACCTAAAAGAAGTTGTTTAGCATTTTTTCCAAATACTTTTATAGCTTTTTCTTCTGCTTTTTGTGTTAAATCTGATCTAATTTCTCTATCTATTGATGGCTCTATTAATCTTTTCCAGCTGTCTAAAATAGTATTATTTAAATATTCTTCATATTGTGTATGTCCTTTAATAATATCTCTTTGAATATATCCTAAAATTTTGTCTTCTTTTTTCTCTATTTTAACTTTTAAAAATTCTTCTTTTTCTCCTCTATTAATAGCTAAAATTCTATGACTAGGTAATTTATTTATATTTTCATTAAACTCATAGTACATATCGTAACTAGATTTTTCATCTGGTTTTGTTGCTCTTACTTCTATTACACCTTCTCTATAGCAAATTCCTTTAATCTTTTTTCTATAAACAGGATTATCAGATATATTTTCTGCGATAATGTCTAAAGCACCTGATATAGCTTCTTCAGCATTTGATACTATTTTATCTTTTTCTATATTTTCTCCTTTTTTTACAAATTCCTCTGCTATTTCTAAGATTGGTCTTTTATCTTCTTGATTGTATATGATTTGTGCCAATGGCTCTAATCCTTTTGCCTTAGCTATTGTCGCCCTTGTTTTTTTCTTTGGTTTATATGGTCTATATATATCTTCTACTTCTGCTAATGTTTTTGCTTCTTCTAATGATTTAACTATATCCTCAGTTAGTTTACCTTGTTCTTCTATTGATTTTGTTACTTCTTCTTTTCTTTTCTCCAAATTTCTTAAATAATTAAGTCTTTCTCCAAATTCTCTTAATATTTCATCCGATAGTCCCCCTGTAGCTTCTTTCCTATAACGTGCTATAAATGGTATTGTATTTCCTTCATCTATTAATTTTATTGTTGCTTCTACTTGATAAGTTTTAATATTTAATTCTTCTGAAATTGTTTTAATAATTTTGTCCATTTTTTCTTCCTTCCTTTTTCATATTAGACTAATCTAAAATTTTAATCTTAAGATATTTATTTGTTATTTCTTCACCATATATTTTCTGAATATTCTCTTTAATATTAGCTTCTGAAATATTTTTTTGTTGTATATGATATATAAGTATATCATATATACTTCCAAATAATCTATAGTCAATTTTATCATATTTTTTAAATCCTGCTCTTAAATAATATTTTTGTCTCTTAATTATTTTATCTAATTCTTGTTCATTTTTTGCCATTTTTTTAGATTCTACTTCTACAATAAGCATTTTCTTATTACTAAAAAATTCTTCAATATTTTTAATAAATTCTGTTCCTATACCTTTTCCCCTATATTCTTCTATTACAGCTAAATGAGTTATTAAAATAATATCATCTTTCTCCATCGTTATAAAATATGCTACTTCTTTTTCTTCTTCATTAATTAGCTTTTTATATACATATATTATACTTTCTTCTTCTTTTACTAAATTTAAATAATCCTCCTCATTAGGTACTTCATTATCATTAAAATCATTATTTAAATATTTAATATATATTTCTTTAGCTTTTTTTAAATTTACTTTTTCTATCATAATATCACCTTCTCATTTTATATATATTATTTCTTTTCATGTTGTATTTAATACTAAAATATTATATAATGTCAATATGTAGTAATAAATTTATTAAAGGAGGATGTTTTATGGGAATTGCTTCTTTTGTAATTGGTTTGACTTGCTTATTATTATCACCATTTTTAAGCATATTTCTTATATTGCCATCTATTTTAGGACTAATATTAGGAATAATAGATACTATTTTAAAAGCAAAAAATAAAAAAAGTAAAGGATTATCTATAGCAGGAATTGTCCTTTCTACTATAGCCTTAGCACTTTGTATACTTATTGGTATAGGCGTATATATATTTACTACAAATGCTATTGCTGAAAATATAAATTCTAATAGTACCCTTTCAGATAGTATAGATGGTATTATTTCATCAGATGTTAAATGTAATCTTGGTGAATCTGCAACATTTGATGATATAAAAGTTACTTTTAAAGATATTGATTTAGATTTTAAAGATTATGATGAAAATGCATATATTACAGATGGGTATAAAATAATAAAGGCTGATTTTGAATTTGAAAATGTTGGCAGTTCATATGCATACATTTCATATTATGATTTTGAATGTTATGCAGATATGTTTTCATGTGATACATTTTATTTTGTAGATGACTATTACTTTACATCATCATTAAAACCTAATGAAAAATTATCTGCTTCAGTATATTTTGAAGTCCCAAAAGATGCCAAAACAATAGAACTAGAATATGATTCAAATGCATATGATGATGGAAAAATAATCTTTAGTGTAGATAATAATGAAAAATAATAAAGTATATTAAACTAATATATTTTATATGATAATTAATAATACAAATTAAGAATATAAAAATTAAGAAATCTATTTTTTACAAAATAGATTTCTTTTTTAATTTTTAATTATTCTATTTCTAAATACTCGTCATAAGTTATTTCTCTATCTACTAATCTATCTTTCTTTAAATCTATTATTCTATTTGCTACAGTTTGAGTTAATTGATGATCATGTGATGTAAATAATAATATTCCTTTATATTTCATCAAACCTTCGTTTAATGCTGTTATACTTTCCATGTCTAAATGATTTGTAGGCTCATCAAAAATAAGTAAATTTGCACCAGAAAGCATCATTTTTGAAAGTACACATCTTACTTTTTCGCCTCCAGATAAGACGCTCACCTTCTTTAGAGCTTCTTCTCCAGAAAATAACATTCTCCCCAAGAAACTTCTTACATAAGTCTCGTCTGGATCTTTTGAATATCCTCTTAACCAATCAGTAATAGATAAGTCAGATTCAAATAAATAATTATTATCTTTAGGGAAATAATTCGTTGTTATTGTAGTTCCATATTTAACGGTTCCAGAATCTGGTTCCATTTCTCCTGCTAAAATTTGAAATAATACTGTTTTTGCATTTTCATTATCAGCTAAAAATGCTATTTTATCATTTGGTTTAACAACAAATGATACTTTATCTAATATTTTCTCTCCATTAATTGTTTTTGATAAATTACGAACTTCTAGTATATCTTTTCCAGGTTCTCTATCAGGTTTAAAATCAATATATGGATATCTTCTATTTGAAGGTTTAATTTCATCTAATTCAATTTTCTCTAATGATTTTTTTCTAGATGTAGCTTGTTTTGATTTTGAAGCATTAGCACTAAACCTTGCAATAAATTCTTGAAGTTCTTTAATCTTCTCTTCTTTTTTCTTATTAGCTTCCTTCATTTGTTTTAATGCAAGTTGACTAGATTCATACCAGAAATCATAATTTCCAGGATATACTTTTATTTTTCCAAAATCTACATCTGCTATATGTGTACATACTTTGTTTAAAAAGTATCTATCGTGCGATACTACTATTACTGTATTTTCAAAATTAATTAAAAACTCTTCTAACCATTTTATACTTTTAAGGTCTAAGTCATTTGTAGGCTCATCCAAAAGTAATATATCTGGATTACCAAATAAAGCTTGCGCTAATAGAACTTTTACTTTTTCTTTTGGTTCTATTTCTTTCATTAATTTATAATGTTTTTCAGTATCAATACCTAAATCATTTAAAAGAACTGCACTATCAGATTCTGCATTCCATCCATCTAGCTCTGCAAACCTTTCTTCAAGTTTCGCTGCTTTCATTCCATCTTCTTCAGAAAAATCTGGTTTTGAATATATTGCTTCTTTTTCTTTCATAATGCTATATAGTTCTTGATTTCCCATTATAACTGTATCAATTACTGTATTTTCTTCATATGCAAAGTGGTCTTGCTTTAATACTGAAATTCTTTCTTGTTTTTCTTTTGTAACTTCTCCCTTACTTGGTTCTAATTCTCCAGATAATACTTTTAAAAATGTAGATTTTCCTGCACCATTTGCTCCTATAATTCCATAGCAACATCCCTTGTTAAATTTAATATTTACATCTTCAAATAAAGTCCTTTTTCCAAATCTAATTGTAACTCCTGATGCTGTTAACATTTGATTTCCTCCTTATTTATTTTATTTTTATTTTAGTCCAACAATCCCTTTTTCTTTAGCCAAATACTTACTATAATTCCAATTAAAAGTGAAAACAAAACAATAAGTACAAATCCAAAAGGATTATTTTGTAAAGGAACGCCTACGTTCATTCCCCAATAACTTGATATCATTGTTGGAATAGCTAAAATAATTGTTATTGATGTTAGATATTTCATAACACCATTTAGGTTATTTGAAATAATTGAAGCATATGCATCCATTGTTCCTGCTAAAATATCGCTATATATTTTAGCCATTTCAATAGCCTGCTTATTCTCTATAATTGAATCTTCTAATATATCTTCATCTTCTTCATATAACTTTATTAGATTTCCCCTCATTGTCTTTTCCATTACAATTTCATTTGATTTTAATGAAGTAGTAAAATATACAAGACCTTTTTCTAAACTAAGTAGTTTTAAAAGCTCTTTATTTTTCATAGAATTTTTTAATACATTCTCTGCTATTTCAGTTTCTTTATTTATTTTCTTTAGCAAATTTAAAAACATTGCTGAATTAGAATAAAATAATTGTAATAGCATTCTACTCTTTTTATATGTAATAATATTCTTCATTTTATTTTTTGTTAGACTTTCCAAAATTGGATTTTTATGTAATGAAACTGTAATTAAATAATCATCTCTTACAAAAATCACTCCAATAGGCATTGTACTATATACTTTTGCACCAGATTCAATATCCATTATTGGTGTATCTATAATGAATAGTATAGTATTATCATCCTCTTCTATATCAATTCTGGCTTTTTCTTCTGGGTCAAGAGCATATCTTATAAAGTCTTCTTGAATATTTATATTTTGACAAACTGTTTTTATTTCTTCGTCACTCGGTGAAACCATGTTTATCCAGTTTCCCCTAGTATATTTTTTAGTTTCAGTAGTTATATTTGTTTCTATATCTGTATTATACATCTTAAACATAGTTATCACCCCTCAGAACAATATATTAACATAAATCGTAAATAATTACAATAAATTTATAACTAAATTACAAAAAATATTGACAAAATATGCCTTTAGAATTATAATATTAATGTTATTATTTAGTTTATGCACCACTAGCTCAGTTGGTAGAGCAGCTGACTCTTAATCAGAAGGTCCGGGGTTCGACCCCCCGGTGGTGCACCAGCATTATTCAAGAAGAACTAATATTAGTTCTTCTTTTATTTTTTATTAAATGCATTCCTTTTTATTAATATTAATTTTATGATATAATTTTAAATATGAAAAAAAGTTTATTTTTTAAAATATTAATTATATATTGTAGTATTTACTTCTTACTTTCATTTATTTTGTATAGTTCTTTAGGTATTGCTATTCTAAGTGATTATGATAAACAATCTATTAAAGAAGATTTTAATCAATTAGACGAATATGATATATTATTTATATATAGAGATAAAATAAAATTTAAACCTTCTATTGTAGTAGTATATAAAGATAGTAAATCAGATGATAGATATCATTGTTATATAAGAATAAAAGATGAATATCCACATGTTATAGAAATAAATAATAAAATAAACAATAATGACATAACTAAATATCTTTGGTATTTTAATTTAGTTAATTTACTTATTCTATTAATTACTTATATTGTTTTAAAAAGGAAAAAGCAAACTATTATTTAAAATATAGTAGCTTGCTTTTTATTTTGACATCATTCATTTAATATAGTATAATAGATTATGTAACCTAAAAACTGCTTTCTGTTTAACATAGAAAGCTTTTCACCATAGGAGGTTTTTTTATGAAGAAAGAAATCATCAAAGGAAATAATTTTTTCCTTGTGAAAGAACAGGAGGGACGGAAAAACTTGCCTTGTGTTATAAAATCATCGGGATACACAATCGATGAAAGAGCCATAAACGAAAATTGGCTCTTAACACAGGTTAGGACTTTGCCACATCACGACAGGTCTAATCTCCCTGACCCGGTTATTTTTGAAGCATCGGCTCAGTCCTTAAAGCCGTATGCCGGGAGAACAGTATATTCCTTGTATCTGACTCCTAATTGCAAAGGATTAGAATATGCTCAGGAAGAGCTTTCTAACTTTTTCAATTATGGTGCTTCTGATATAAGTAATGCTGGTTTCTCTTTTGTTGGACATTCAAAAGGTGGATTATTACTCTCCGGAGTAAAAATCAATCATATGTCAAAGTTTGTGTTTATTAATCCTACTTTTGGATGCATTATGGGAGATGAGGCAGCTGTAGACCGCAGAATCGACTCTTACAAAGAGTCACATTCTCTTAGTCTTATAACCAAAGCTGCTATCAGTCTCTATCGGGACATGGTTCACATTATCGGAAGTAGGAGACCCGTTGATCTCGACATGGCTCCTGGCTCCAAATTTCTTTCCAGAGTTAATCTTTCGCATTTATGTGAGCATCATGTTATGCTCATTGCGTCAACTTGCCCTGAAGGGAGATGTGGATTACAGGACAGATTATACAGGTTTACTGGAAATCTCCTTGATTTATCAAAAAAAGGAGATGGCATGGTTTTGCTTGAGGATCAGTTAAAAGTAGCACCTTATATCGAAAAACTTTACATAACTAGTGCTACACATCCAACCATTTTAAGCAAACCTGATGTGATCTTTCACATTAAAGATTTCTTAAGATAGTACGAGTTCATACGTATCTAAGTAAAACTCCCGGAACCAATATTGTAATTCGCTATCGGTTCCGGGAGTTTTATTTATCTTTATTTATCATGCATTTAATTCTGTAATTTGCTTTTAATTACTTAGTTCCTCTTCTTATGATTCTTGTCATTGGATCATAAGTATCTTTTGATAAAAGCGTTTTTGAAACTACTTCTCCATTTAATTTTAAAATTTTATATGCTTCACTTGTACATCCTGTATACCCTGCTTGTTCTACTACTTCTTCTCCTTTTTCTAAGCTTGCATCGTTTTCATATTTAGTAGTATATGGTATATATGATTTTATAACAGATTGAATTGTTACTTCATATTCTTTATCCTCTTTTATTCCATAAATAGTCATTGAGCAAACACCATTTTTTGCTTTAGCTTCTATTTTTATAGGATATGATCTAGTATTTTTAAATTTAAAGTCAATTCCTCCCCAAGTTACTGTTGCGTCTCTGCCTGCTGAAACATATGATGTTAAAAATTGATGATTTGTTCTATCAACTATTTCTAGATTTGCAAGTAATGCTACATTATATAATGTTGAGGACGTCTGACAAATTCCTCCACCAACATCTTGAACCACTTTTCCTCCAGCATATGCTCCAGCTTCTTTATATCCTTCACTTATTGTTCTTTCTCCTACTGTTTGATTATATGAAAATGTTTCACCTGGCATCAAAATTGTTCCATCTATCTTCTTCGTTGAAATTTCAACATTATTACTTCTGTTTTTATTACTTGGATCATATCTTGTTGAATATGTTGCAAGTTTATTAGGGAAAGCTTCTTTTCCAAGATCTTCTAAAGTTTTATCCGGCTTTGTTATCTTTAATGGTATAACACATTCATCATTATTCTCTGATAATAACTTTTCTGCTTCTTCCATTGTTATTTTAAAGTCTACTCCTTCAACATCTGCATGTACTGTTGTTGGATTTTCAGTTATATATGCATTTTGTGGTTCTTTGTATATTTCATTTTTTATTTCATTTAAATCTATTGAATCTGGTTTTACGTTTTCTGTTGGTATCGTTATTATATTATAGTTACTATTAACATTTTTTATACTATTTATAATTTGATCTTTTAAAGTGTTCTTTTGTATTTGTAGTCCTTCTTTTCCTTTAACTATTATTAATTCTTCTCCATCTATATAATAGCTATTATCTACAAGCGCACCTGGTAATTTAGAAGAAACATCATCTATTTTTTTGTCTAATGATTCATTACTATAATTTAAGTTACAATCAATATTTTTTCCAAATAAAGTTGTAAAAATAATTCCATAATTGTTTGTTACAATGTTTCCATCTCTTCCAATATTGTATGCTTTATTTACAGCTGCTTCAACGTCAAATGTAGCATTTATCTGGTTTGCATTAATACTTGTTTCGTAATCATCTTTTTTTAATACTAAATCTTCATTTAATTTAGAATTAACTACATCATTTACTGCTTTTTTTGCTTCCTCTTGTGTTAAATTACTTACATCGATTCCCATTATAGAAACATTGTTAAATATCTTTTCATTATTAATGTTAATTAATGCAAATATAACAGATATTATAATTATCGCAATTATAACTATTCCTATTATTATCGGTGTAGATTTGCTTTGAAGAATATTAGTTTTTGTGATTTTTTTATTTTTTTGCTTTTTTTTCTTATTATTACTTTCACTATTTTTATTCTTATTCACATTATCATTTTTATCTTTTTTTATCTTCTCTGCTTTATTTCCATTGACTTTTGTATTTATCATAGGATTATCTTTTTCCGTATCTTTTTTTGGCATAAGATTTTTTCTCCTTTTATACATTTTATCATTATTTGTATGATAATATTACCATACTCAAATACTTTTTACAATATTTTTTTCTCTCTTATTTTACAAAAAAACTCATTTTTCTCTAGACTTTTTTTTGCTTTTTATGTATAATAAAATAAATTCTGAGAAAGAGGTTGATACAAATGATAGGTTATATGATTTCTAGAATAAGAAACGACAAAAATGTTGCAAAGTCTGAACTTTCTAGACGTACAAATATTAATATAGGACATATTTCTCATATAGAAAAAGAAGAAAGAAATCCTAGTCATAGAGCATTAAAATCTATTTGTAGAGCTCTTGAAGTACCTTATCAACCTTTAATGTACACATATGATAAAGTTTTTACTGAAGAACAAAAAAACTTAAATATGGAAAATCATATTGCTTATGATAAAGTTCTTGCTGTAAGCTCTTTGGACTCTTTTATAACTTGTCCTTTAGACTTACCAAGTGCTTCTTTAGCAGTAAAAATTAATGATAAATCAATGGAACCAAGATTAGAAGAAGGAACATATGCTTTTATTGAATTCAATTCACCATTAGATAATAAAGATGTTGGAATTTTTGAATATGACGGAAAAGTTATGATTAGGAGATATGTTATAAGAAAAGACACATTAGTATTAAGAGCCGATAATAAGGAATTCTCTGATATAGTATTAAACCCTGATGATAACTATACAATTATAGGCAAAGTTATTGGTACAAGTACAGGTTTAATATTCTAAAAAATTATTTTTATAAATTTTTAAATATTTTTATAAAAAAGTATTGAATATTTTGTTTTTTAATAATATAATTTAGTATATTATATAATATTTTGTTAACAAGAGATAAAAGGAGTTTAAAATGGAGTTAGTAAAGAATATATTTTTTAATACAGATAAATTAATAGAAAATACAACAGTTAAAATTTCATATACAGGAAAATTATTTCAAGAGGACTCATCAGAAGTCTTTGTTCATTATGGATTTGGTCCAAATTGGGATAATGTAACTGAAAAACAAATGGAAAAAACAGAATTAGGCTTTCAAGCTGAAATAGAATTAAATACAAGTGAAAGTTTAAATTTATGTTTTAGAAATTCAAATAATGAATGGGATAATAACAATTCTCAAAATTATACATTTGAAGTAGAAAAAGCTGAAGAACTAGCACTAGTTGTAAAAGAAGATACAAGTATCGAAACTCCTCGTAAATTAAGAAAAACTTATTTATGGAGTAAGAAAATTCGTTTAGCAGTTTATAAAATTATAACTTATTTACCAAAAATTATCTCTGGTAATTATAAAAGGAAAGTAAATAATGATAGTAATGAATAATATAAAATTAGATAATATATCATTTATCATATAAAAAAGATCTATTTTAAATAGATCTTTTTTTACATATTCCATCCTCCGTTTATTGATATTATTGCTCCTGTAGTATAGTCATCTTCTATTAGCCATGAAATGCTTTTGGCTATATTTTCTGCACTTCCTATTCTTTCTAATGGAATCTCCTCTTTTATATTGTTAATAACATCTTCAGAATATACTTTATTCATATCTGTATCTATAATACCTGGCGCTATAGCATTAACTCTTATATTAGATGGTCCGTAGTTCTTTTGCTAGTGCTTTTGTAAACCCTATTAATCCTGCTTTAGCTGTAGAATAGTGTACTTCACAACTACTACCTATTTCTCCCCAAATCGATGAAATATTTATAATTAAACCTGATTTGTTATGTATCATATTTTTTGCAGCTTCTCTTGAACAATAAAAAGCTGATGTTAAGTTAACATCCATCATTGTTTTCCAATCATCATCCGTAATATCTGTAAATAATTTAGTTTGTGATATACCAGCATTATTTATTAAAACATCAATTTTTCCATATTTCTCTATTGTATAATTTATAAGTTTATCTGCTTCCTCTCTCTTGGATACATCAGCTTTATAAATATCTACAAAAAAACCTTGTTTTTTTAAGTCATTTTCCACACTTTTTGCACTCTCTTCAGACTTATTATAATTTAATACTACTATATTTCCATCTTTAGCTAACTTTTTTACAATTGCAGAACCTATTCCCCTTGAACCTCCTGTTACTATTATTATTTTACTATTTAATATTTCTTCCATTTATTATATTCTCTCCTTTATGTTTTATTATCATAAATTTACTTTTATAATATTATAATATATTTACTATAAAAAAAGAAGAACTAGTAAATCCAGTTCTTCTTTTGGTTTGGAGCCACTTGTCCGACTTGAACGGACGACCTACTGATTACAAGTCAGTTGCTCTACCAACTGAGCTAAAGTGGCATTTTGGTGACCCCGACGGGAATCGAACCCATGTCTCCGCCGTGAAAGGGCGATGTCTTAACCGCTTGACCACGGGGCCT
>CALYAC010000006.1 GCA_944393405.1 uncultured Clostridia bacterium
TCTGCAACTAATTGAGCATCTAAGTCTATATTTTTAACCTCAACTATATTTAAATTTACTTCTTTATTAATCATTTTCTCTAATTCAGCTTTTAAAGCCTCTGCAAGGTTTCCACCTTTTCCTATTATAATTCCTGGTTTTGCTGCATAAACATTAACTTTAACAAATTTAGCTGTTCTTTCTATTTCTATTTTAGAAATTCCTGCAGCATATAATTTTTTCTTAACATAAACACGGATTTTATGATCTTCAACTAGGTAATCACCAAAATCTTTAGAATTTGCATACCATTTTGAATTCCAGTCTTTAATTATACCTACTCTTAATCCATGTGGATCCATTTTTTGTCCCATTTTGTAAATGTCCTCCTTCCTTTCTATTAATCTCTCTCTCTTAATTTAATTGTTATATGGCTTGTTCTTTTTCTAATTCTGAATGCTGATCCTTTTGCAGCAGGTCTTATTCTCTTTAATGTTGGACCTTGGTTTGCATATATATCAGCTACATATAATTTTTCATGAGCCATATTATGATTATTTTCAGCATTTGCTATAGCTGATTTTAATAATTTTTCTAATATTTCTGATGAAGCTTTAGGTGTATATTTTAAAATAGCTAATGCTTCATTTACATCTTTACCTTTAATTAAATCTGCTACAATTTTTACTTTTCTTGAAGAAATTCTAGCATATTTAAGAGTAGCTTCTGCTTGTGGTATCATTTCTTGCTTTGCTTCCACTTTTAATTACCTCCTTAATTATTTTTTAGTTGTTGTCTTATCTCCTGCGTGTCCTTTGAATGTTCTTGTTGGTGCAAATTCACCTAATTTATGTCCTATCATTTCTTCTGAAATATATACAGGTACATGTTTTCTTCCGTCATGTACTGCTATTGTGTGTCCAACCATTTGTGGATATATTGTAGAAGCTCTTGACCATGTCTTTATAACTTCTTTGTTTCCACTTTCGTTCATTGCTTCAATTCTCTTCATTAATTCTGGAGCAACATAAGGAACTTTTTTGCTTGATCTTGACATTATCTTTTTTCCTCCTTTTTACAAGATATTATTTTCTTCTCTTAACTATAAATTTATCTGTTCTATTATTTTTCTTTCTTGTCTTATATCCAAGTGCTGGTTTACCCCAAGGTGTCATTGGTCCTGAGTGACCTACTGGAGCTTTACCTTCACCACCACCATGTGGGTGATCTACTGGGTTCATAACAGAACCTCTAACTGTTGGTCTCCATCCCATATGTCTTTTTCTACCAGCTTTACCAATTTTAACATTTTCATGTTCTTGGTTTCCTATTGTACCTATTGTAGCTTTACATACAGACATAACAAGTCTCATTTCTCCTGATGGTAATCTTACATGAGCATATTTTCCTTCTTTAGCCATTAATTGTGCTTCTTGTCCTGCAGCTCTAACTAATTTTCCACCTTGACCTGGATTTAATTCTATATTATGAATCATTGTACCTACTGGTATGTTTTCTATTCTCATACAATTTCCTGGTTTTATATCAGCTTTTTCTCCTGATACAACTTTGTCACCGTCTGTTAATCCAACTGGTGCTAATATATATGCTTTTTCTCCGTCTTCATATTGAATTAAAGCTATATTTGCACTTCTGTTTGGATCATATTCTATACCAATTACTGTTGCTGTCATATTTTCTTTATTTCTTTTAAAATCAATTATTCTATATTTTTGTCTATTTCCTCCACCTTGATGTCTAACTGTGATTTTACCTTGTGAGTTTCTTCCTGCTTTTTCTTTTTTAGTTGTTATTAAAGATTTTTCAGGAGTTTTTTTAGTAATTTCACTATAATCTAATACTGTCATATTTCTTCTTGATGGAGTATATGCTTTAAAATGTTTCATTCCCATTATTTTTCTCTCCTTTTATATATTTATTTTCCTAGTTTTATCTAGATAATTTTAAATGATTTATATCTCATTTATATATGAAACTTAAGTTAATTAAGCTCCCATAAATTCATCAATTGAATCATTATATTTCTTTGTTATTTTAACTTCTTTTCCACCTTTTGCTAAGTAAGATTTTTCTGAAGCAGCTGTATCTATTGTTACAATTGCTTTTTTCCAGTCAGAAGTTCTTCCAACATTTCTTCCTACTCTTTTTTCTTTTCCTTTAACTGTTATTGTATTTACATTTAATACTTTAACATTAAATAATTTTTCAACAGCTCTTTTAACATCTATTTTTGTAGCTTTCTTATTTACTTTAAAAGTGTACTTTCCATCTTGTATTTCAGTGCTACTTTTTTCAGTAACAACTGGAGCTAATATTATATCTTCTGCTACCATTATGCGTACACCTCCTCTAATTTCTTAACTGTATCTAATGTTACAACTAAGTTTTTGTATTTTAATAAATCATATACATTTATTGTATTTACTAGAGTAGTTTTTACTCCTTCAATATTTCTTGCTGATTTTTGTACTGTTTCATTTTTTTCTGGTAAAAGGATTAATGTTTTTCCTTCTACTTTTAAATTTGTTAAAGCATTTACCATTTCTTTAGTTTTGATTTCTTTTAATGGTAAGCTATCAACAACTACTAATTCTTTTTCTAATACTTTTGAGCTTAAGCAAGATTTTATTGCTAATCTCTTTTCTTTTCTATTTACACTATATTTGTATGAACGAGGTTTTGGTCCAAGTGCAATACCACCTTTAATCCATTGTGGTGCTCTTATGCTTCCTTGTCTTGCTCTACCTGTTCCTTTTTGTCTCCAAGGTTTTCTTCCACCACCAGAAACTTCTGATCTTGTTTTTGTGCTTTGTGTACCTTGTCTTTGATTAGCTAAAAAGTTAACTAAAACGCTATGTACAACAGCTTCATTTGGTTCAATACCAAATATTTCGTCTTTTAGTTCAACTGTGCTAACTTTTTTACCTTGTATATCATATACATCTATTTTAGGCATTTCGTTTCTCCTCCTTCTCTATTTTGATTTAACGCTTGATTTTAATTTTAGTATTGCACCTTTAACTCCTGGTACACTACCTTTTACTAATATTACATTTTTATCTAAATCTACTCTTACAACTTCTAAGTTTTGGATTGTAATTGTTTCAACTCCCATATGACCTGGTAATTTCTTACCTTTGAAAACTCTACCTGGAGTTGATGTTGGTCCCATTGAACCTGGTCTTCTGTGATACATAGAACCATGTCCCATTGGTCCTCTTGATTGTCCATGACGTTTAATAACACCTTGGAATCCTTTTCCTTTTGAAGTTCCTTGAATATCTAATTTATCTCCAACTGCAAATACATCAGCTTTTAATTCTTGACCTACTGTTAAACCTTCAACTGAATCTAATCTAAATTCTCTTAAATGTTTTTTAGGTGTTACATTTACTTTTGTAAAATGTCCTTTTGTAGGTTTGTTTAATTTCTTTTCTTTGATATCTCCATATCCTAATTGAACAGCTGTGTATCCGTCTGTTTCTTCTGTTTTAACTTGTGCTATTACACAAGGTCCAGCTTCTATAACTGTAACTGGAATAACTTTTCCAGACTCGTCAAATATTTGAGTCATTCCGATTTTCTTTCCTATTAATCCTTTATTCATTGTTTCCTCCTAACTATTGGCTGATACATTGTATTGCATTTTTTTAAAATGTTATACCAGCTTGGTTTTGATTAATAACTTAATATTTAATTGTTTTTTGAAATTTTAATCTAGATTTATTTAGATTTTATGAAATAATTATAATTTGATTTCAATATCAACACCTGCAGGTAAGTCAATTTTCATTAAACTATCAACAGTTTTTTGTGTTGGGTAAAGAATATCAATAACTCTTTTGTGTGTTCTCATTTCAAATTGTTCTCTTGAATCTTTGTCTTTGTGTGGAGAACGTAAAATTGTTATAACTTCTTTTTCTGTTGGTAATGGAATAGGACCTGATACTTTTGCTCCTGTTTTTTTAGCAGTATCTACTATTCTTTGAGCAGACTGTTCTAAAACAACATGATCATAAGCCTTTAATCTTATTCTTATTTTTTCACTTGTTACTGCATTCTCTTTTTTTGCTGCCATTTAAAATTCCCTCCTTAAAATAAATATTGTTGGTCGGAAGTTATAAACGCACCCTGGTGTTTTGAATGTCACCAATATATAAACCCAAGTTTTGCATGATAATCTTGGGATAAGTGCTCTATTTTATACTTACCGCCTTGGTCTTTGCCACGACATACTCCATAAGAGTTCCCTCCATCAAAGCTATTAAAATAGCTCCGTGTAGCCACATCTTACTTCATCGCCAAATTCATGCTTAAATATTATATAATGAATAAAGTCAAAAGTCAACAGCTTTTAGTAATTTTTTGCTAATATTTACTAGTTTTTTTTAGTTTCATTTAAATAATAAAAAAATTCCTTAATAATTAAACATTAAAATTTAATATTAAGGAATTATTATTTATTTTGTAAATCTTTCTAAAAATTTCTTTGTTTCTTCTTTTTTTGGGTTATTAAATATATCATCTGGAGATCCTTCTTCACAGATTACTCCATCTTTCATATATATAACTTTATCTGATACATCTCTTGCAAAAGCCATTTCATGAGTTACTATCATCATTGTAAAATTTTCTTTTACTAAATCTTTGATTACATTTAAAACTTCTCCTACCATTTGCGGATCTAATGCAGATGTTGGTTCATCAAATAAAAGTACATCTGGTTTCATTGATAAAGCTCTTGCTATCGCTACACGTTGTTTTTGTCCACCAGATAATTGTCTTGGTTTTGCATTTATAAATGGTAACATTCCAACTTTTTCTAAAAAATGCTTACTTACTTTTTCCGCTTCTTCCTTATTTAATTTTTGAACTTTAGTCAAAGCAATCATACAATTTTGAATTACATTCATATTTTCAAATAGATTAAAACTTTGAAATACCATACCTACTTTTGCACGATATGCTGGTATATCCTTTGAGTTTAATATATTCTCTCCTCTATATATAATCTCTCCTGATGTAGGATCTTCTAACAAATTTATGCATCTTAATAAAGTAGATTTTCCAGATCCTGAAGCACCAATTATACTTGTAACCTCTCCTTTGTTAACAGAAAAATTAATATCTTTTAAAACTTCATGGTCTCCAAATTTTTTACTTAAATGATTAATTTCAATTATCGGATTATTTTTCATTATTATGCCTCCTTTTTTTCCGGATATTTAAGCATTCCACTAGTATATGCTAAAGTATCTGTAGTAGACAAACTATAATCTTTTGGACCATTCAATTTCTTTTCTACTAATCTTAATAACCTTGAGAAGAAAATTGTCATACATAAGTACATAATCATAGCAATTGTATTAGCTTCAAAAACTGTATAATATGCTCCTGATACTGTTTTTGTTACAAAGAATAATTCTACAACTCCTATTGCTGAAAGCACACATGTATCTTTTATATTAATGATTAAGTTATTACCTATTTGAGGCATAATATTTCTTAATGCTTGTGGAATAATTATATAAAGCATTGTTTGAAAATGATTCATTCCCAAAGCTTTAGCACCTTCTGTTTGTCCTTCAGATATTGAAAGTATTCCTCCCCTTACCGTCTCTGCCATATATGCTCCTGTATTTATAGATACTATAAAATATGCAGCAAACCACATATCCATGTGTATATTAAATAATACTGCTGAACCATAGAATAGAAACATAGCTTGAACCATCATAGGTGTTCCACGAAATACTTCTACATATATATTTAATATTATTTTTACAATTTTTAATATTATTTTCTTTATAATAGAATTATTTTTATTTACTGGTATTGTTTGTATAACTCCTACTATAAAACCTATTAAGCAGCCAATTAAAGTTCCAATAATAGCTATAAGAAGTGTTGTTCCTGCACCTTTAAGCATAGACATACCATAATTTTGTATTATAAAAATAATTCTTCCAAAAAAATCTTCTGGTAATGACATATATTTCCTCCTATTATTCTGATAATGGTTGAACTTTAATTGCTTCGTTCATCATATTTTCAAAATCTTCTTTAGTATAATTTGCTAAAACATTGTTTAGTTCATTTAATAATTCAGTATTTCCTTTCTTTACAGAAATACCTATATTTATTTCTTCTTCTGAAACTTCATAATTATCTTCACTGTTTTCTGTAAAATCTAGTATTTTCATGTTAGGATATACTTGAACTGCAGCAAGGGCAGTAGGCATATCTGTTACAACTAAATCAACTGTATTTGAATTTAATGCAACTAACATATTTGGTGCTGTTTCCATTGCAGGTAAAATATTGGCATTTTCAATTTGAGGTAAACAAGTATCATACCATACTGTATTTATTTGTGATGTACAAGTAGCACCTGACAAATCTGATACTCCTTTTGCATCAGCATATTTTCCATCTGTATTTACAAGTGTAACAATTGATGCATAATAATATGGTGTTGTAAAATCAACTGTTTCTAATCTTTCTGATGTAATAGATTGACCTGCTATAACACAATCTATTTTATCTGATTGAAGTGCTATAGGTAAGCTATCCCAATCTATCTGATAAATTTCCAAATCTCTATTTAATGATTCTGCCATTATTTTAGCCATCATTACATCATATCCATAAGCATAACTCATACTGTCTTTAATTTGTACAGCACCATTTGAATCATCTGGCTGTGACCAGTTATATGGTGCATATGCACATTCCATTCCTACTCTTAATACTTCTCTTTTGTTTGTTTCTCCTTGATTATTGTTTCCAAAGGCAAAAACACAAATTACTATTATAGCAATAACTACTATAATTCCAATAATAACTCTTTTCATAAAAAGTCCTCCTTATATTTATATATTTTAATTAATTATTTTGTCATATAAAAAACCATGGATTGGTTTCTTATATAGAACATATCCATGGTTATAATACAATATATAATTTTATAAAACACATATTATAATTCAAAGCTTTTTATGTATCTTAAAATATATACAATTTAAGTGCCAATATATAATTAGTATTTTCAATTAATGTATTAAAATATTAGATAGCGCTCCACATAAGTGACAGTTCATTACATATTCTGCAATGCCCCAGCAGTATTTAATTATAGGCATTTAAATACCACTTCGGCGACATTTCCTTTCAAATATTAAAGTTGCCTAATTCTAAAATATTTTACTATTAAATATCGCGACCTCTACCATAAGCGTCATTAATCTAATTAATGACAAAATATTTAATTGCTAAATAGTATATCATACCTTTTTATTTGTATCAAGTATTTTATTTAAATTTTATTCTACTTTATTTTTTATATAAATATTCCATTTTTCTAATATATAACTATTAAAGTATTGAAATTTTAGCATATCTCCTATATAATAACTTTATTACAAAATGGAGGTAGATTTTTTTATGGATAATGTTTTAGTAAAAGACTTATATAGAAACATTGATAAATATGATGGAAAAAAAGTAAAAGTATCAGGATGGATTCGTACATTAAGAGATTCAAAGAATTTTGGTTTTATAGAATTAAATGATGGTAGCTTTTTTAATAATGTTCAAATAGTTATAGATACAACTTTATCAAATTTTGATGAAGTTAGAAAATTAACTATAAGTTCTTCAATAATTGTTGAAGGTGATTTTGTAAAAACTGAAAATGCAAAACAACCTTTTGAAATAAAAGCTACAAAAATAGATATAGAAAATACAGCCAGTCAAGATTATCCTCTTCAAAAGAAAAGACATTCTTTTGAATATTTAAGAACAATAGCTCACTTAAGACCTAGGACAAATACTTTTAATGCTGTATTTAGGGTAAGATCTGTATTATCATTTGCTATTCATAAATTCTTTCAAGAAAAAGGATTTGTATATGTTCACACTCCAATAATTACAGGAAGTGACTGTGAAGGTGCTGGAGAAATGTTTAGAGTAACTTCTATGGATTTAAACAATTTACCAAAAACAGAAAATGGTGACATAGACTTTTCTCAAGATTTTTTTGGAAAATCATCTCATTTAACAGTTAGTGGTCAATTAGATGTAGAAACTTTTGCTCATGCTTTTAGAAATGTATATACATTTGGTCCTACTTTTAGAGCTGAAAATTCAAATACTGTAAAACATGCTGCTGAATTCTGGATGATTGAACCAGAAATTTGCTTTGCAGATTTAAATGATTTTATGGATTTAGCAGAAGAAATGATTAAATACATTATCACATATGTAAGAGAAAATGCTCCTGAAGAAATGGAATTTTTCAATAAATTTATAGATACAGGATTGTTTGAAAAATTAGACACTATAGTTAATTCTGATTTTGGTAGAATCACTTATACAGATGCTATTAAAGAGCTAGAAAAAGTAAATGATAAATTTGAATTTCCTGTTCATTGGGGTACTGATATACAAACTGAGCATGAAAGATATTTAAGTGAAGTAATCTTTAAAAAACCTGTATTTGTTACAGATTATCCAAAAGAAATTAAAGCATTTTATATGAAACAAAATCCAGACGGAAAAACTGTTGCTGCAGCAGATCTATTAGTATCTGGTATTGGTGAAATAATTGGTGGTAGTCAAAGAGAAGATGATTTTGAAAAACTATCTAATAGAATGAAAGAATTAAATTTATCAAAAGAAGATTATTGGTGGTATTTAGATTTAAGACGTTATGGAAGTTGTCCTCATGCAGGATTTGGTTTAGGATTTGAAAGAATGATGATGTATCTAACAGGAATCTCTAATATTCGTGATGTACTTCCTTTCCCTAGAACACCTAATAACTGTGAATTTTAATTCAATAAAAAAAGTGAAAAATGTCGAATTTTATCATACGTTTTTCACTTTTTTTATTGGCTTTTTTTGCATTTTTTTCCAATTAGTGATATAATAATTGATGTCGTATTTGACTACTTTATGAGGAGGAAACATATGGAACCAGAAGTTTATACGATTTACTTGCCTATTTATAAGGCACCCACGCATCGGTTGCAGGAAGAACTTGATGAGCTGATGAGCTCTATCATTGTCTCCCCTGCTTTCCTCATGCAGATTGCCCCTGATAGGGGGAGAATTCAGTTCATCCCGTCTTGTGGTGATGCCGGAACCGTCTCGATTCCGATGAATTTCGTTATGAAGGATCTCAATTCCAAGAGCGAATTTAAGCGTCTCAGTAGCTTTTGCAGCAAGTTTAATCTGCTTGCGTCATTTTCTACTATGCCTAAAGCTACAAAGAAAACCAACTTTTTGTTGGAGATGAGCGATCCAAACGAAATGTTTGACGGAGCTATCAAGATGTTCGTTCTCACTTTCAAGGTGAGCGACCTTGCCATCAAGATCACCATCGACAATCTGTTCAATGTCATCGGCTAACAGTGTAATACTTTAAGCCAACGACAAAAAGGTCCCACGCGCTGCGTGGGGCCTTACTTTTTTATTTATTTATTATTCTGCTGAATTTGCTTCAGCTTCAGGAGCATCATAAGCTTCTAATATAGCTTTTTGAATTTTTTCCCTTGTCTCTGGATTGATTGGATGAGCTATATCTTTGAAATCTCCGTTTGGAGTTTTTCTGCTAGGCATAGCTATGAATAATCCATCTTGACTTTCGATAACTTTAATATCGTGTACAACGAATTCATTATCGAATGTTACAGAAGCAACAGCTTTCATTCTGTTCTCTGAATTTACTTTTCTTAAACGTACGTCTGTTATTTGCATTTTGTGCACCGCCTTCCAAAGTTTTAAAAATTTGTACATTGTCTTTTGTTTTATACTATGTACACTTATATTATTCGTCAAAAAAACTTTTTTTCCTTCTTTATTTTTAGTTTTTATTGTATTTTTAGTTATACTGAATATTTTAACATATCAATTCTAGCTAATAATTCCCATAAAATCTCACTAAAAACGCATTTTTATCATATATTATATTGAAAATATAATAAAAACAGTATATAATATTCACGATATAAGCAGTTAAAGGAGTGTGTACATAAAAAATGGCAAATATAGATGAATTAAAACAATATAAACATATTCACTTAATTGGAATCGGTGGAGTAAGTATGAGTGGGATTGCAGAAATTCTACATTATTGGGGTTTTATAGTTACTGGATCAGATGCTTCACAGTCTGAAGTAACTGATAAATTAATAAGAAACCATATTCCTGTAACAATTGGGCATGATTTAGAAAATGTGTCAAAATCAAATCTTGTAGTTTATAGTGCTGCTATAAAAAAAGATGACCCTGAACTTCAAAAAGCTAAAGAATTAAATATTCCTGTTATTGAAAGAGGTACATTTTTAGGTATTTTAACTAAAGCTTTTAAAAATACTATTTGCGTCTCAGGTACTCATGGAAAAACAACAACTACTTCTATGATTTCATTATGTTTTTTAGAAGCGTCTAAAGATCCTTCTATTCAAGTAGGTGCATATTTAAAACAATTAGATGGAAATTATAGGGTTGGTAATAGTGAATATTTTATTATTGAAGCATGTGAATATGTTGAAAGTTATTTAAAACTATTTCCAAAAACAGAAGTAATTTTGAATATAGACAATGATCATTTAGATTATTTTGGTACTCTTGAAAATATTATAAAATCATTTAAAAACTATGTAAAATTAATTCCAGAAGATGGTCTACTTGTTATAAATTGGGATGATCCTCATTGTAGAGAAATTACAAAAAATACTAATGCTAAAGTTTTAACTTACGGAATTGAAAGTCAGAATGCTAACTTTATAGCAAGAAATATTAATTTCAATAATAATGGTTTTCCAACTTTTGATGTATATTATAATAATAATTTTTATAAAACAATAACACTTTCAATACCTGGAAAACATAATATAATGAATGCATTAGCATGTATTGCAGTATGTCATCAATATGGATTAGAAAAAGAAGATATGAAAAATGCTTTATTAAAGTATACTGGTGCACATAGAAGATTTGAATATAAAGGTTCTTTTAATAATGTAAATGTTTATGATGATTATGGTCATCATCCAACTGAAATTTTAGCAACAGCTAATGCTTTAAAGCAGAAAAAATATAATAAATCTTGGGTTGTTTTTCAACCACATACATACAGTAGAACAAAAAATCTTTTAGATGATTTTGCTAAAGTTTTAACAAATTTTGATCACATTATTGTTACTGATATATATGCAGCTAGAGAAACAAATACTTATAATATTTCATCTAAAGATTTAGTTAATAAAATTAGAGAAATAGGATTCAAAGCAACATATATGCCTAATTTTAACGAAATCGCAAAATATATAAAAGAAAACGCAAAACCAAATGACATAGTTTTAACATTAGGTGCTGGTACAATTACTAACTTAGGTCCTATGCTTGTTGATTAATTAAATACATAAAAAGCTATTAATTACAAATATATTTAATAGCTTTTTTATTTTACAAAATTATTTTATCTTTTTTGTTTAATAATTTCTTAATAGACTTTTTCTATTTATGTGATATAATACTTGAATATAAAGAGGTGATATTTTGAAAGTAGTAAGAAATATATTATTAATAATATTACTAATAATTATTATATTCCGGTCTCATTCTATATGTAGCTGGAGATAATATGTATAATGATGCTTTAGATGGTAGGACATTATCAGAAGTAGTATCAGAGATTGAATCTGATCCTAATTATATTAAATATGATGATTTACCTCAAAATTATATAAATGCTGTAATTGCCGTAGAGGATCACAGATATAGAGATCATGGTGCAATAGATTTTATTGCTATTGGAAGAGCTATTTATATAAATATTACAAATTTTGAACTTCGAGAAGGCGGTAGTACAATAACACAACAAGTTGCAAAAAATATATTTTATATAGAAGAAACAAATCCTGTTACTAGAAAAATAGCAGAAATTATAACTGCATTTGATTTAGAAAAGAATTTTTCAAAGGATAAAATTTTAGAGCTATACGTTAATACTATTTACTTTGGAGATGGATATTATGGTATTGAAGAAGCTTGTCAAGGATATTTAGGTAAAAGTACTACAGAAATGACTTTAGAAGATTGCACAATGATGGCTGGTATTCCAAATGCTCCAAGTGTATACGCTCCTACAGTTAATCCAGATTTAACAAGAAGTAGACAAGAAAAAGTAATCTCTGAAATGAATAATAATGGTTATCTGTCAGAAGAAGATACTCAAACACTTTTAAATAATCTTGATAAATATTATGAGGATTTTGATTAAATCAAAATCCTCTTATTATACCTTATTATATCTTATTATTTTTATATAAATTCTTCCCATACTATATTTGCTAAATCTAACCCTTTACTAGTTAATTTTATATAATTCCCATCTATCTCAACTAAATCTTCTTTGATTAATTTATCCAATTCTTTTCTGAAAATATATAATGGATTTCCAAAAAATTTATTCTTAAATTTATCTATATCTATTCCTTCTATCTTTCTTAATCCTAAAATCATATATTCTTTTATTTTACTCTCATGATTTTGTTTTTCATGAAAAATAAGATTATCTATGTCTTTTCCAATTTCAAAATTATTAATATATTTTTCTATATCATCTATATTAGAATATCTAACATTGTTAGTATATGAATGTGCTGCTGCTCCTACTCCAATATATTCTTCTTGATTCCAACATGCTAAATTATGTTTTGACTCAAATCCTTTTTTAGCAAAATTTGATATTTCATAATGTATATATCCTGCTTTTTCTAATTTTCTTTTTGTTTTCCAATACATTTTTCTTTCTTCTTCATCAGAAGGCATAATATATTTTCCATCATTAACTTCATTATATAATGCTGTATTTTCTTCTAATATCAGAGAATATATAGATATATGTTCTGGATTAAGTTCTATTACTTTTTCTAATCCTTCTTCTAATTCTCCTATCGTTTGCTTAGGTAATGCCAACATTAAATCTACATTAATATTCTCAAATCCTACTTTTCTAGCTAATAAAAATGCTTCTAAGAATTCTTCATATGTATGAATTCTGCCAATTCTTTTTAAAGTTTCGTTATTAGTTGATTGTAAACCTATACTTATTCTATTTATTCCAGCTTCTTTATAATCTTGTAATTTAGATTCATCTATAGTTCCTGGGTTCATCTCTAATGTTATTTCCACATCTTCACTAACTTTATAATTTTCTCTTACTTTCTCTAATATTTCTTTTATATATTTACTATCTATATATGATGGTGTTCCTCCTCCTATATATATAGTTTTTATATTTATTAAACTATCCTCCCCCATTTTATAAGCATTTGAATTAGAGATTCCTATATCTTCTATTTCTTTTTTTAAATAAAAAATATATTTTTGTATTCTATTATCTATATTAGAATATGATACAAAATCGCAATATTTACATTTTCTTTTACAAAATGGTATATGTATGTATAGTCCAATATTTTTCGTTTTCATTTTGTTACCTCTTTATTTTAACTTTTACTTATTACAATGATTTTTTTATTATTGTATTTAACCTATAATTTACTCCTGATTTTCCTATCGGTTCTTTTAACATTTTTCCTAGTTCTGTTAATGTTGCTTCAGGATTTTCTATTCTAAGTTTTGCTAACTCTTTTAAATTATCTGGAAGATTATTAAATTCTCCTGTTTCTTTAAGTCTTTTTATAGCTTCAATTTGCTTTACAGCTGCATTTACAGTTTTATTCAGGTTAGCAGTTTCACAATTCACAATTCTATTAACATTATTTCTCATATCTCTATATACTCTAATTTCTTCAAACTTTATAACAGCTTTATTTGCTCCAATAAAAGCTAGAAATTTTGATATTTCTTCTCCATCTTTTGAATATATAGATATTTTTGTTTTATTATTTAATAATTTTAATAATATTCCATATTTTTCTAATATTTTTATAATTATTTCAGAAATATCTATATTATTTAAAATAATTTCTATATGATATTTATTTTTTGGATTATTAATTGATCCGCTTCCTAAAAAAACTCCTCTTACAAATGATTTTTCAATACTTTCTTTTTCTGGCACAAAATAATTTTCATATATATTTTTTAAATTAGCCTTTTCCTTATTTGATATAAATATATTAAAATTTTTTCCATTTATATCTATATCATAATTTATTATATTAACATTATTAAGTAGCTTGCTAAATCTATTAATATTATATTCACTTTCTGTAGTAAATTTTAGTTTATTTTTAACTTCTGATACATTAACACTATTTAAATATCCGTATAGTTCTGCTTTGACACTGTCTTTATCTGCTAAATTGCTTAGTCTACTTAATTCTTCTTTTACATCTGTTGAAAATGACATTTTATCAACTCTTTTCTATTTTTATTACTCTATCTATATTAGATAAATCTTTAAATATTTCAATATTTTTATATTCATTATTATTTTTAAATAATTCTGGTACAGATATATTTTGATTATATCCTATTTCCATCAAAATATATCCTTTATCTTTCAAATACATATATCCTTTATCTGCTATTTTTCTATAATATTTAAGTCCATCTTTTCCCCCATCCAATGCTAATTTTGGCTCTGCTTGTACTTCTTTTGGTAGAGTTTCTAAATTATCTGTCTCTATGTATGGTGGATTTGATACAATTACATCAAACTTTAAATTTTTCATTTCATTAAATTTTTCAAACATATCTGATTGTATAAAATTAATATTTACATTATTATTTTTTGCATTAATTTTTGCTATTTCTAGCGCTTTACTACTTATATCAGATACATATACTATAGCATTTTTCATATACTTTTTTATTGAAATTCCTATTGCACCACTTCCTGTACATAAATCCAATACAGTAAGTTTCTCTTCTAGATTTGATTTTTCCTGTACTCTAGCATTTTTTTCTAATTTTTCTAAAATTTTTATTGTATTTTCTACTAATATTTCTGTGTCAGGTTGTGGTATTAAAACATTATCATCTACATAAAAATTTAGTTTCATAAATTCTTGATTTTTTATAATATATTGCACCGGTTTCCCTTTAATTATTTCATCTATATAATTAAAAAAACACTTTTCTTTTTCCTCGTTAATTACTTTATTATAATTTATTAGAAGTTCAATTTTATTCATATTAAAAATAAATTCTAATAATTTTTCTGATTTAATAATTGGATCTTCTATTTTCTGCTCTTTTAATTTTTTTATTCCTATATTTTTTAATTCTTGAATATTCAAATATATTCCTCCATTTATACAAACAAAAAACCCCACATTAGCCGCAAGATGAATGAAATTTTAAGAGCCTGCTTTCACAGGTGGGTGTCTTGTTGAATGCTCCTGGGTTTCTTACATAAATGTAAGCATACACGCCACATCCAAAGGCGGACTCCCTTTAATCTATTGTTGGTTCTAAAATTCCAGTCTACACGCACTACGCAGGGAATATTTATATACAAAATTTATTGTTTTTATTGTATATATATATTATCATATTATATTTTATTTTTCAACTACTATTTCTCTTTTTAATAAATTATTTATTATTTTTCCAATTCCTATAAATTCGTTTTTCTCATTATATATAGTATAATCTCCATTTTTCATGTTTTTATTCAGTTTTACTCCGTTTAAAAACATTTTTAATTTTTTATCATCTAATACAATTTTTTTAGATTTCTTATATTTTATAAAAAAAGTTTCAATATCTATAAAATGTTCTTTTAAAAAGTTCATATTATTTTTATTTTTTTCTAAATCTTCTATTTTTATACTATCTTTTATATTAAATTCTCCAACAATATTTCTTTTTAATTCTTTCATGTATCCAATTGTACCTAATTTAGTTGCTATATCTTCACATAAACTCCTTATATACGTACCTTTTGAACATTTAACACAAAATTTTATCTCTCTATTCTCACTAGAAACATCTATTAGCTCTATATTATATATTTCAATATTTCTAGGTTTTATATCAATCTGTATATTTTTTCTGGCATATTCATATAATTTTTTTCCATTTACTTTTATAGCAGAATACATTGGTGGAATTTGTTCTTGTTTTCCTATAAAACTCGTTAATACTTTTTTGATATTTTCTTTATCAAAAATATCACTCTTTACTAATTCTTCTTTTATTATTTTTCCTTCTGAATCAGCTGTATCTGTTTTGATTCCTAATCTTAAATCCACTAAATATTCTTTGTCATGATTAATTAAATATGCAGATAACTTTGTTCCATTTCCTATAAGTATTGGCAATAATCCTGTAGCATTTGGATCAAGTGTTCCTGTGTGTCCTGTTTTTTCATTGAATATATGTTTTATTTTATTTACAACGTCATGTGATGTATAACCTTTTTCCTTATTTACTAAAATAATTCCGTCTATTATTTTCACCTTCTTTTATTTAATTATAGGGATAAATCTTTTGAGAAAGTTAAATCTCTAGACTCATCCCTATAATTTTTTGTTATTACTTAAATCTTATATTACACTTTTTAACTGTCTTAATATCTTTTCCTTAGCTTGTTCTATTGTACATTGTAACGTGCAACCTGCTGCGTGTATATGTCCTCCACCACCAAGTAAAAGACATACATCAGATACATTTACATATTCATTTGATCTCATAGAAACTTTGCAACCTTTATCGGTTTGTCTGATAAATACTGAAACTTCTACTCCTTCAATATCTCTTCCTGTTTCTACTATTCCTTCATGATCACCATTTTCAGCATTTACTTTTTCTTCATCTTCTTTAGTAATATATGTAAATGCTATTTTATTATCTTCAAAAAACTCTAACCTATCTGAAGCTATTCTAGTTAACTCAAAATTAGCTCTAGTTTTTGTTTGTAATACTTTTTTATATACCTTAGATACATTTATTCCTTTATTTAATAGTCCTGCAACAAATTCAAATGTTTCTGCTGTTACTCCTGAATATTTAAAACCTCCTGTATCTGTAATTATTCCAGTTAATATGCATGTTCCTATATCTTTTGTTACTTCCATATTAAAATATTCTAATACTATTAATAATATTTGTGCACATGCTGGTGCATCTGGACTAACATAGTTATAATCTCCAAACATAGTATTTGTACTATGATGATCAATTGATACTTTTACTTTTGCATCTTCAAAATAATTTGCAAATCCATTTAACATTTTTACTGTCGCACAATCTACTGAAATAGCCAAATCATATTTTTTAATATCTGACTCTTTTTTTATTTCATCTACACATGGTAAAAAATTAAATGTACGTGGAAATTCTGGTATTATTATATCAGGATTTTTTCCGTAATTTTTTAATGCATTATATAATGCAAGTCCTGAACCAATTGCATCTCCATCTGGATTTTCATGTGTTAATATAACTATTGACTCAGCTTTATTTATTTCTTCTAAAATATTATCTAATGTACTCATAATTATTCCTCTCTTATTCATATACTATCTGAATATATAAATAGTATTATTCTTTATTATCGTTGTTTTCTTTTTTATCAATGTTTAGAGTTTTTAATATAGCATCTATTTTTGCTCCATGTTCTAATGAATCATCTATTTCAAAATCTAATTCTGGAGTTATTCTTAAATTAACTGTTTTTGCAAGTCTCGATCTAATAAATCCAGAAGATTCTTTTACCCCCTCTAAAGTCTTCTTTATATTTTTTGAATTTAATATACTTATATATACTTTAGCATACTTAAAATCCGGCGTTATCTTTACTTTTGTTACACTAAGCATTCCTGTAACATTTGGATTTTTTAATTCATAATTTAAAACTTGGCTAAGTTCTTTCTTTAGCTCTTCGTTTATTCTGTTTAACCTAGTTTCGTTTTTAGGCACTAGTTTTTCCTCCTTTTAATTAGAGTATATTATAAATGCATACTTTATCTTTTTACTTCTTGCATTATATATACTTCTATAATATCTCCTTCTTTGATATCATTAAATTTCTCTATCTGCATTCCACATTCAAAGCCTTTAGTAACTTCTTTTACATCATCTTTGAAACGTTTTAATGAAGCAAGTTTTCCATCATGTATTACTACATTATCACGTATTACTCTTACTCCTGCATTTCTTTCAACTTTACCATCTAAAACATATGCACCTGCAATTGTTCCTACACTTGAAACTTTGAAAGTTTGTCTTACTTCAACATTTCCTATTACTTTCTCTTCATAAACTGGTGCAAGCATTCCTTTCATTGCAGCTTCAACATCTTCAATTGCATTATATATTACTGAATATTGTTTAATTTCAACTTCATCTTTTTCTGCCATATCTTTTGCAGCTAAGCTAGGTCTAACATTAAATGCAATAACTATTGCTTTTGCAGCTTTTGCAAGTTGGATATCTGATTCTGAAACTGCACCTACTGCTGAATGTATTACTCTTACTCTAACTTCTTCATTAGATAATTTTTCAAGAGACTGCTTTAATGCTTGTGCTGTTCCTTGTACATCTGCTTTAACAATAATATCTAATTGTTTTAGATTTTCACTTTCCATTCTTTCAAATAAATTACTTAATGTTACTTTACTTTGTTCTGCTATTGTCTTTTCTCTTTCTTGACGTTTTCTTCTTTCTATTAAGTGTTTAGCCATTTTCTCATCTTTTACTTCATAGAAAGTATCTCCTGCTTCTGGTACATTTGTAAGTCCCATAATTTCTACTGGTGTAGAAGGACCTGCTTTTTTTATTTTTTGTCCTTTATCATTTTTCATTGCTCTTATTCTACCTATTGAAGTTCCAACAACAATTGTATCTCCAACATCTAATGTACCTCTTTGAACTAGAATTGAAGCAATTGGACCTTTTGCCTTATCAAGTCTCGCTTCTATAACTGTTCCTTTTGCTTGTTTTCTTGGATTTGCTTTTAATTCTTTTACATCAGCTACTAATAATACCATTTCAAGTAAATTTTCTATATTAATATGTTTTTTTGCTGAGATTGGTACAAATATTGTATCTCCACCCCATTCTTCAGGCACTAATTCATATTCCATTAATTCTTGTTTTATTTTTTCTACATTTGCTCCTGGTAAATCAATTTTGTTTACAGCTACTATAATTGGAATTTCTGCAGCTTTAGCATGATTTATAGCTTCAATAGTTTGAGGCATTACACCATCATCTGCAGCAACAACAAGTATAGCAATATCAGTAATTTGAGCACCTCTTGCTCTCATACTTGTAAAAGCTTCATGTCCAGGTGTATCTAAGAAAGTTATTTCTCTACCATTAACATTTACTTTATATGCACCTATATGTTGAGTAATTCCTCCTGCTTCTCCTTCTATTACGTTTGTACTTCTTATAGCATCTAGTAATGATGTTTTACCATGGTCAACGTGTCCCATAACAACAACTACTGGTGGTCTTGGTTCTAATTCATCTGGTGAATCCTCTGTTTCATCAAATAGAATATCTTCTTCTCTAACTTCTTCCTTTTTATTAGCTGTTATACCAAATTCACTAGCTACTAAATATGCAGTATCAAAATCTACAGTATTATTTATTGTTGCCATAATTCCCAAATTAAATAACTTTTTAATAACTTCTGCTGTTGTCTTTTTCATTTCTTGCGCTAAATCTTTTACTGTAATACTTTCTGGAATAGTAATTTCTTTAAGTTCAAATATTTTTTGTTTATTTCTTTCTTCATCATTTTTTTGAACTTTCTTTTTATTTCTTTTTCCTCTAGCTGTAGTTAAATCATAATATTCAAGCATTCCACCATCTTGTTCAGTAAACATATTAGATAAGCTATCAACTTGTTTTAAGTCTTTTAGTTTTCCACTATCAAATTCATCAAATTGATTATTTCTTCTTGATTTATTGGCTTTCTTTGCTCCTTTATTATCATCATATCTATTATTAGCTTTTTGTTTATCAATAGCTCTACTGCTATAATCTCTTTGAGATTCTTTTTCAACTATCTCTGTAGTCATTATGTTTTTAATATTCTTATCTATTCCTTTTTCATCAAGTGGTCTTCTTCCATTTCTTTGATTATTATTATTTCTATAGTTATTTGATGTATTGCGGTTATTAAATCTATCATTGTTATTTTGATTATTTTGGTTATTTCTATAATTGTTATTTCTTTCTCCTGATCTGAAATTATTATTTCTATAATTATTATTTCTTTGATTATTATTATTATTTCTAAAACCACTATTTTTATTATCAAAATTTTTATTTACAACTTTATTTTCTTTAACACTTTCCATTTTGCTTTCTTGTATATTATTTTTTTCTTCTACTTTTTCTGTAACTACTTCTGTCTTTATAATATTACTAACCTCTTCTTTCTTTTCTGCATTATTCTTAATTTCTTTATTATCTTGTTTATTTAATTCTTCCTTTTTCTCTTCTTTCTTTTCATTTTTTGGTGCTAATCCAAAAAGTTCACTTACGGTAAGAGGTTTTGGTTGTTTATTTCTATATACAATATTATAATCTTGTTTATTTCTTCTCTCTACAAATCCTACCTCTTTATGTTCTTTTGCTTTTGTATTACTATTTTTTGTAGAATTATCTTCTTCTGAAATTATAACTTCTCTTCTAATAATAACAGGAGTTTCTGTTTTTTTAGTTCCTGAAGAAGTAGAATCTTTTTTTATTGTCTTTCCAGAAGTTCCTTCTTTTTTATTCGCTTTTTCTTTAATCTTTGCTGCTTGTTCTTCATCTACAGCACTTAAATGACTTGTTACCTCTATTCCCAATTCATTTGCTATTTTTATTAAATCCTTACTAGTCATTCCTACTTCTTTTGCTATTTCATGTATTTTTATTTTACCCAATAGCTTCACCCCCATTAATTATTTTTTCTATTTCATTTGCAAAACTTAGATCTTTAATTCCTATTACTGCTTTATTGTTTTTTCCAATTGCATGACTCATTTCATCTATTGATAAATATTCAAATAATTTTATTTCCCTTGTTTGGCAAATTTCTTTAAATTTGTTTTTTGTTCTTTCTGATGCATCTTTAGCAATTATTAATAATTTTATTTTTCTTTTTTCAATTCCTTCTATACATGCATCTGTTCCAAATACAACTTTACCTGCACGTGTAGCTAAGCCTAATAATCCACATATTTTATTACTTGTCAACAATTACACCTCTTAAATTCTCATAAATTTCATCCGATATTTTAGTATCAAATATTTTTTCTAACCTTTTACTTTTTATTGCTTTTTCTAAACATTGTATGTCATCACAAATATATGCCCCTCTACCATTTGCTTTTCCTGTTCTATCTATAAAAATATTGCCTTCTTTATTTTTTACTATTCTTATTAAATCTTTTTTATATTTTTGAGAATTACATCCTATACAAGTTCTTTGTGGTAAACTTTTCAAATTAATTCCTCTCCTTTATTCTATTTGAGTAATTATAATATTATTCTTCTGTTGTTTCAGTTTCTTCTGCACTTTTAGCAAGCATTTCTCTGAATTGTGACTCGCTCTTAATATCTATTTTCCAGTTTGTAAGTCTTGCAGCAAGTCTTGCATTTTGTCCAGCTTTACCAATTGCCAATGATAGTTGATCATCCCTTACTATTACTTGTGCAAACTTTTCTTCTGGTTTTACATCTACTGCCATAACTTCTGCAGGAAGTAATGCTGCTGAAATAAATATTGCTGGATCTTCTGACCACTCTATAACATCTATTTTTTCACCATTTAATTCATTTATTATATTTTGAATACGTATTCCTTTTTGTCCTACACAAGAACCTACTGGATCTATATTTTCATTTGGTGAATATACAGCTACTTTACATCTGTTTCCTGGATCTCTTGAAACACTCTTAATTTCAATTACACCTTCATATATTTCTGGAATTTCTAGTTCGAATAATTTTCTTACAAAATCCACATGTGCTCTTGAAACAATAACTTGTGGTGCTCCTTTTGCTCCTCTTTCTACGTCTAATATATATGCTCTAATCTTATCATTCACTTTATATTTTTCTGTTGGAATTTGTTCTTTTACTGGCATTACTCCTTCAAGTCTTCCTAAATCTAAAACAACAATTCCTCCATCTGATTTTTGAACTATTCCTGAAACTATTTCTCCTTTTCTTTCATTAAATTCATCAAATAAGAAATTTCTAGTAGCTTCTCTGATTTTTTGAACTATAACTTGTTTAGCAGTTTGTGCTGCAATTCTACCAAAGTTCTTTGGCACTTGCTCAATTTCTGCTTTATCTCCAACTTCTAATTTTTTATTTATTTTTCTTGCATCTTCTAATGATATTTGAAGTTTACTATTTTCTACATTCTCTGGTTTTTCTACTACATCTTTTTCTGCATATACGTGAATTTCTCCTGTTTCTCTATCCATTGTTATTTTTACATTCTCTGCAGAATCAAAATTTCTTTTATATGCTGTTACTAGTGCTGTTTCTATAGCTTCTAATAAATAATCTTTCTTTATACCATTTTCTTTCTCTAATTCATCCATTGCTATTATTAATTCTTTGCTATCTATAGCTTCAACATTTTTTTGTTTAGATGTTTTTTTCATTTTTTCTAACTCCTCCTTTAGATATTATAGATATTTATTAATACATATAATTAAATGCTATCCCAATCAAATACTGTTTTTATTTGAGAAATATTATTTCTTTCTACATTTAATTTTCTCTTATTTTCTAATTCTATGACAATTTCATTTTCATCAAAGCTTTCCAATTTTCCTTGTATTTCTTTTATTTTATTATTTCTATTCTTCTTGCTTTTGCTTTTTTTGTTATTTACTTCTTCACCATCATTTTCTATTTCAATAGGTTTAAAAAGTTTTATACTTATTTCTTCACCAATATTATCTTGTAAATGCTTATCTTTTCTTAAAACTTTTTCTAGTCCTGTAGAAGATACCTCTAAAAAATATTGTTCCTTTATATAATCTGCTTTATCTAATAAATCATTAATTTCATTATTTACTTTTTCACAGTCATTTAAATCAATAGTTCCGTTTTCTTTTTCAATAAATATTCTTAAATAATATTCTTGTCCTTCTTTTACATATTGAACATCATATATACTATATCCAATATTTTTTACTTTTTCTTTAATTAAATTTTCTACTTTTTCTTCTATATTTGCCATAGATTCTCCCTTTCATATATTACGTAAGGAAGAGCGGAATTTGTTTCCGCTCTTCTTTTCTCTTTATGTCGTATATATTATACACTAGTCTTTCAATAATTTCAAGTGTTTTACGCATTTTTATCAATATTTTAGCTGTTATTTATTTTTTACTTTTATATTTTTTATTATTTATTATTTTTTTACTGGATTGACTTTATATTCTTTTATTGCTAATATATTATTAAATTTAAATTATAAAATAATTTAAACTATAACAAATGATATAGGAGATGTACTAATGATATATTCTGATACTAATATTTCTTATGGATGTATTCTTCATCTATATAATAAGATTCAGAAAACATACACTTTAAAAGACATGCAAACAGAAATAATGTTTTCTACACTTTTAAAGTTTCATAATATGGGATTATTAACATTTAATAAAAAAACTATTATTTTTAATGAAGAAACAGTAGATGATATAAAAAAATTAGATTCAAATGAAAAATTAATATATAACTCAATTAAAAATTTATCAACTGAAGACAAATTATCAACTATTAGATTAATTGATGGATTTGGTGATCAATATCTTTTTCTAAGGGATAGATTTGTTAGTATAGACTCAGCAATTGAAAATGATTTAATTACTAATGGATATTACAATTCAAAGAAAAAAAGATTTTTAACTATATCTACCTTTATATTAATTTTACTAAACATTCTTACTTTTGCAATGTTTATAATACATTCAAATTTTGCTTTTCTTATTCCTTTTATACTTTTTTTGCTTTTACTTTGTTTAAGTTCATATGAATTAATACCAATTAATCTATTAAGTAAAAAAAGTTATAGATATTATAAATCATTAAAAGCTCAATCTGTTTTATTAACTAATTTTTTAAAAGGAGAAAAGACTGATTTTTCTACACATGATTTAGAAAATTTAGCAAAAATTGCAATTACATTTGGTTATTATTCTGATTTTGTAATTGCTTTAAAAAAATATAAAATCAAAGCTGATGAAAATTCTTTTCTACCATACTTGAAATACTATAGTAAATTTATAAATGGTGAGGATTTAATGGACGAACAAGAATCAAAAATACAAGAAAAATTAAGAGGTATTCCTCCAACGCCTATAGAATTGTTATATGCATTACATCATGAACAAATGAAGTCAGACTTTTTTGATTATCATGTAATACCATAAAAATAACATAAGCTATTTAAATAGCTTATGTTATTTCATTTTTTTGGTTTATATTAATTCTTTATATTAATTCTATTTTTTTATTTATATAGTATTATATTTATTATTTTCTAAGCTCTGCGCCTATTTTTTTCTCAAGCATTTCTATTATTTTATTCAATGATTCATTTATTTCTTCATCTGTTAATGTTCTATCCATTTTTTCAAATGTTAATGAATATGCCATACTCTTTTTATTGTCTTCTATACCTTTTCCTGTATATACATCAAAGACATCAATTTTTGATAAACTTGAGCCTCCTGCTTTTTTTATAACTGACATAATTTCTTCTGAAGTTATGTCTTTATTTACTACAACAGCTAAATCTTTTTTTACTACTGGGAACTTTGAAATTTCTTTATATTTCATTTTTCCTACTTTTTTACTTAGTAATTTGTCTAAATCAATCTCTAGAACATAGACTTCATCTTTTTCTATGGCTGGATGAACTCTACCAATAATTCCTATCATATCACCATTTAAAGATATCATTGCTGATTGTCCTGGATGTAATTCATCTGGCATTTTGTCCTCTTTTACTATTAAACTATATCTTCCTTCATATCCTAAATAATCTAAAATTTCTTCTAATATTCCTTTTACGATATAGAAATTAACTTGTTTTTTATCTAAGCCTAAATAGAATTCTCCACTCATAAGTACAGCAAGCTTATTTGTCTCTCCATATTCTTCGCCATACTTATAAAATGATTTACCTATTTCAAATATTGATACATCTTTATTACTTCTTGCTTTATTATATTCATATATTTTTAAAAGTGATGGCAATATACTATGTCTTAAAGTATTTCTTTCTTCTGTCATAGGATCTAATAAACTTACAAGTTCTGATTCATCTTTAGTAAAGTAATTTGCTTCTTTATCATTTACTAAAATGTATGATAAAGTTTCATTTAATCCTAAGTCTACCATTTTATTTCTTATTCCACGTGTTACTTTATCATATGAACCTTCTTTCATTGGCATCTCTGGAAGTCTTCCAACTATATTATCAACACCATATATACGTCCTACTTCTTCTATCAAATCTTCTTTTATCGAAATATCTCCTCTACGTCTTGGAACTGATACAGTTATTTTTTCTATACTGTTTAGATCTTCTTCATTTTCTTTATATTCAGATTTTTTACCATTTATAATAGTATCAAAACCTAATCTTCTAAATACATCTAATACTGAAGTTTTAGGTATATCCATTCCTAAAATATTATTTATATTTTCGAATGTTATTTCAATTTCTCTGTTTTTTAAGTCCTCTTTGTCGTATTTAGCCATACCTCCAACGACTTCTCCATTAGCATATTCTTCTAATAACTTACATGCTCTTTCGATTGCCATATATGTTCTATTTGGATCTAATCCTTTTTCAAATCTAGAACTAGCTTCACTTCTTAATATTTCTTTAGATGTCATTCTTACTTTTATTCCATCAAAGATTGCAGACTCAATTAACACATTTTTTGTCTTATCAGTAATTTCTGTATCAAATCCACCCATTACTCCAGCTAATCCTATTGCTCTTTTTCCATCAGATATAACTATATTTTCTTTTGATAAAATTCTATCTTTTCCATCTAAAGTTTTTAAATTCTCTCCATCATTTGCCATTCTAACTTCAATCATTCCATTTAATGTATCAGCATCATAAAAATGAAGAGGTTGACCTGTTTCTAACATAACGTAATTACTAATATCTACAACATTATTAATTGGTCTTATACCAGATGCAATTAATCTATTTTTTATAAACGCTGGACTTTCTTTTATTTCTATATTCTTAACTTTTCTTGCTAAAAATATAGAGCAATTATCTGTATTTATTTTAAGCTTAAAACTATCATTTATATTCTCTTTGTTTTCTCCATGTTTTAAATCAATATCTTTAACTTTTTTATCATATATTGCACCAACTTCATATGCCATTCCAAGTATGCTTAATAAATCTCCTCTATTTGCTGTCAAGTCAAAGTCTATTACGCTATCATCCATTCCCATATATTTTATAGGGTCTTCTCCTATTGGTGCATCCTCTGGTAATTCATGTATTCCTGTCTTATCTACTTCATCAGCAAATTTATGTTCTAATCCAAGTTCTAGCATTGAGCAAAGCATTCCATTAGATTCCTGTCCTCTTATTATACCTTTTTTTATTGTTCCTCCTGGTAATACTGCTCCATCTAAAGCAACTATAACTTTTAATCCTTCTCTAACATTTGGAGCACCACATACAATATTTAATATTTCATTTCCAACATCTACTTTGCATACATGTAAATGATCAGAATCTGGATGCATTTTACATTCAATTACTTTCCCTATTGTCAATTTTGAAACATTTAATAATTTACCTGCTTCATCATATTCATTTCCTACTCTTGTCATATCTTCAGCAAGAGTTTTAATATCAACATCTACATCGACATAATCTTTTAGAAAATTAGTACTTAATTTCATTTCTATACCTTCCTTTATTATATATTTTTATTGTTCATTTTTTATCTATCTAACCTATCAAATTGATTTAAAAATCTTACATCATTTTGATATAGCAATCTTATATCTGTTATTCCATATTTAAACATTGCTAATCTATCTAATCCTGTTCCAAATGCAAATCCACTATATTTTTCTGGATCATATCCACCCATTCTTAATACATTTGGATGTACTATTCCAGAGCCTAATACTTCTATCCATCCTGTTTGTTTACATAGATTACATCCTTTTCCACCACATTTAAAGCAACTTACATCAACTTCATAAGATGGTTCTGTAAATGGGAAATAACTTGGTCTAAAACGAAGTTTTAAATTTTCACCTAACAATTTTCTAACAAAAACTTCTAGAGTTCCTTTTAAATCAGCAAGCGAAATATTTTTATCTACAACTAACCCTTCAACTTGGCTAAATTGATGTGAATGAGTTGCATCATCATCTCTTCTATATGTTTTACCAGGACATATTACTCTTATCGGTGTTTTATCTTTATTGGCCATCATAGTCCTTGCTTGAACTGCTGATGTCTGAGTCCTTAATAAATATTCTTCAGTAATATAAAAACTGTCTTGCATATCTCTTGCTGGGTGTCCTTTAGGTAAATTTAATCTTTCAAAGCAATATTCATCAGTTTCAAGTTCTGGCCCTGTTACAACATCATATCCCATTGAAACAAATAAATCTTCAACCTCTTCGATTATTCTATTTAATGGATGTTTACTTCCTCTTTTTACTTTATCTGCAGGAAGCGTTATATCTATTCTTTCTTCTTTTAACTTTCTTTCTAATTCTTGTTTTTCAAATTCATTTTCTCTTTTAGTTATTAATTTTTCTAATTCATCTCTTACTTCATTAACTTTGCTTCCTATTATAGGTCTTTCTTCTGGTGATAAACTTCCCATTCCTCTTAAAATACTAGTTAATTCACCTTTTTTTCCTAAGTATTTTACTCTTGCATCATTTAATTCTTTAGCATCATTAGCACTAATAATATTTTCTAATGCTTCTTCTCTTATTTTGGAAATATTCTCTTCCATATTCTACCTCCTTGTAGTTTTATTATTAACTAAATTTATAAACAAAAAAGCTAATCTTCCTAAAAGATATAGGACGATTAGCTTTATATATCGTGGTACCACCTAATTTTATTAATTACATATTTTAAATAATTAACCTCATTTATGCTATAACGGGCTTTCCCGTCTTTTCCTACTATTAATTCAAAAAAGAACCTAAAAAGTGAAATTCAGTTTAATTAATATTAATAGGCTCTCAGCCTCTGACCTATTTTCTCTTAAATATTTTTTTATTAAACTTACTTTGCTTTATCAATGGCTTTATTTTTTATTCGAATAGTAATATTATACCACAAAACATATTAAATTCAATACTTTAAACAATATTTTTTTAATTAAATAGTATTTTTCCTTTTTATTATTAAATGTTATTAAATTATTATTTATTGCAAAATAATTTAAATAAAAATAATATCTTGACTGTATGTACTTTTTATTTTACAATTTTAAAAAATATTATTATAAAAATTATAAAATAATAAAAGGGTGATGTATATGAATAAAAAAATTATTATAGGAATAATCTCTATTATTGTAATAGTACTTATAGCAATTATCGTTGTATTATTTACTAAGTATTCTGATAACGTAAAGCCAAATGATACAATTAATAACACTGTTGGTAATGCTGTTGACAATACTATCAATAATAATATCGATAATACTATTAACAACACTATTGAAAATGAAGAAATATATGATGAAAATATACAAATAGTTGAAACTATAAATAATAATAGTAATTTGCCATTAACTTATTTAAGCAAATATGATGAAACAAATGCCACTTTACAAAACTATGAAAAATTAATTAATTTTATGTCTATAGATTTTCATAATGATGATGTAGAATTTAGTTATTATGGTTATCCAAATGATGAATCAGAAAAATATTTAGGAAGCTTTTCTCTATTGACTAATAAATATAATATTCTTGGCATTACTATAGGAGATGATATTGAACAAGCAGTAACTAAATTTCAAGAATATGGATTTAAATTAGATCCAGACAGTAGCTACTATATTAGTTTAACATATGGAGATTTTATAATTGATATATCAGAAGACTTTGAAAATGAGCAAGAAAATCATATCATTGGAACAATAAAATTATATGCCGAAAGTGAATATTTAGGAAATAATATCTATTAGTAAATATTAAAAGCATAAAAAAAGCTAAGTAAATTTATAAAAAAATATACTTAGCTTTTTTACTCTTTATATTTATTCATTTTATAATTATATTTTACATTACTTACGATATTATTTTTGTGATTTTCTTATATGTTGAGTCATGAGCAATTCTTGCCCATTCATCCATTTCATTAGTTCTAAGTTGTATTTCTGCTTTATATGGTATAACAAATTTACCTAAATTCATATATTCTTTTAAAACTATATGATAACTCATATATCCACTTTTCTTTGGATGATTAATATAATCTTTTTCTAATATTATATTAAACTTCTTCTCCTCTTTTATACAGTTTACTATATCATATACTTCTTCTACATTGTCACATACAATTCGTATTCCTACAATATCGTTTACATTTTCTATCATGCCATTTAAAGTTAAATCATATCCCCTATATTTCATTTTTTCAATTAGACTAGGATACGTTTTTATTCTAGACTCTATTTTATTTACTTCATATATTTTATTATTTTTCTCAATTATATCTTTTACTTCATTTAATATTTGCCTTCTAGTAAACTCTGCACTATAACATATTCTTTTATATATATTATAGTTAATGTCTATATTAAATTTCATTTTATTCATTATGTCCTGCTTTCCTCCATTCTTTTTATTTCTTTTGGTCACAAGATGTTATTATACCATTTTTGTTCAATTATTTCAATAGATTTAAAAGAAAAATTTACAAATATTGTATATTTACTTTACAATAATCTTTTATTTATTTAACAAACTACTTAAATATGTTTATTTTTAGCCATATTTTCAAAACAAATTATCTATGTTATAATATATAATATTATTTTTGGAGGAATATAATGAATACTAAATACTTAAAAATTTTAGAATATGATAAGATTATTGAAAATTTAAGTAATTATTGCAAAACATATATAGGAAAAGAAAAAGCTAAAAATCTTTTACCTTCTTTTTCTAAATTAGAAGTATTAGATTTATTGGAGCTAACAAATGAATCGACTAGTTTAATTTATAAAAAGTCAAATATTCCGCTTTCTGAGCTTCCAAATATCTCTCTATATATAAAAAGTTTAGAAAGTAATTCTTTATTAACTAATAAATCTTTGTTAGATATAGCTAGATTTCTAAAAATATCAAGAGAAGTAAAAGAATATCTTTTTAAAGATGATAATCTTAATTCTTCCGAATACGAATCATTGTATAGCTTTTTTAACAATATTTATACCAATAAATCTGTTGAAGATAAAATCTTCAGTATTGTATTAGATGAAAACACTATTGCAGATGATGCATCTCAAGTGCTTAGCTCATTAAGAAAACAGAGTAAAAAAATAGAACAAGCTCTTAGAGACAAATTAACTTCTTTTATTCACTCAAATACTTACTCAAAATATTTAATGGAACCTATTATAACAATTAGATCTGATAGATATGTAGTTCCAGTAAAAGAAGAATATAAATCTCAAGTAAAAGGATTTATTCATGACATTTCAAGTAGTGGATCTACAGTATTTATTGAACCTATTAGTGTGTTTGAATTAAATAATAATCTTGCAAATATAAAAGTCGAGGAAGATATTGAAATAGAAAAAATTCTTTCGAGCCTTTCTACACTACTTAACGAATATACTGATGAGTTAAAATATAATATAAACATACTTGGTGAACTTGATTTAATATTTGCCAAAGCTAATTATTCTATTGAACTTGATGGTATTAATCCTAATATAAATGATGAAAAATATATTGATTTAAAATCAGCAAAACATCCATTAATTCAAAAAGATGTTGTTGTACCTATAGATATTTCAATAGGAAAAGACTATTCTTCCTTAGTTATAACAGGTCCTAATACAGGTGGTAAAACAGTAAGTTTAAAAACAACAGGTATATTACTTTTAATGGCATACTCAGGTATATTTATCCCTGCAAAAGAATCAAGTTCTATTTATGTTTTTGATAATATATTTGCTGATATAGGTGATGAGCAAAGTATTCAAGAATCTTTAAGTACATTTTCATCACATATGTCGACAATTGTAGAAATTACAAATAAAGCAACTTCTAACAGTCTAATTTTATTAGATGAACTTCGGATCTGGAACTGATCCTATAGAAGGAGCAAATCTTGCAATTAGTATATTAAAATATTTCTTTGATTCTGAAATTATAACTATTTCAACAACTCATTATCAAGAATTAAAAAATTATTGCTTAGTAACAGAAGGCTTTCAAAATGCAAGTTGTGAATTTGATTTAGAACATTTAAAGCCAACATATAAATTACTAATAGGAATTCCTGGTAAAAGTAATGCATTTGCAATCAGCAAAAAACTAGGATTAAATGAAAAAATATTAAACTATGCAAATTCCTTAATGAAACAAGAAGATATTAGTATAGAAGAGCTAATGAAAAATATCTATGATGATAAATTAGAAATCGAAAAAGAAAAAGAAAAAATAAAACAAAATTCTTCGCAAATAGAAGATTTAAGAAAAAAATTAGAAAATCAAAATAAATTCTGGCAAGAAAAACAAAATTCTATTCTTCAAAAAGCGAGAGATGAAGCTAAAGAGATCTTAGCAGAAGCAAAATCAGAAGCAACTTCAGTTATAAATGAACTTAATTCTTTAAATAAATCAGATCTAGCAAAAGCAAATAATTTAAGAAATAAATTAAATGATAAATTAAAAGATGTTTCTGCAAATGATAATAACACTTTAAATTTAGATGCCTTAAAAGCTTTAAATAATAAATTTAGTCTAAAAAATAATAATTTAGATAACAAAAAGAAAAATAATCATAATAAGTCTCATTCATCAGTTACATTCTCTAAAGGAACTAATTTTAAATCACAAAATATTTCTAGTGAAATTAATGTAATTGGAATGAATGTTGATGAGGCAGTTTTTGTTATAGATAAATACTTAGATGATTGTGCAATAGCTAAACTATCACCTGTTAGAATTGTCCATGGGAAAGGTACAGGAAAATTAAGAGAAGGAATTCATAAATTTTTAAAAAGCAATCCTCATGTAGATTCATATAGATTAGGTACTTTTGGCGAAGGTGAAATGGGCGTTACAATAGTAGAAATAAAATAGATATTTTCAAAAGGGGACGGGCTTGTTTTGTAAATTTTACAAAACAAGCCCGTCCCCTTTTGAAAATTCTCTTTTGAAAATTTCCTTTTGGAAATTTATTCTGCTATTAATTCTAGTTTATCTAATCTATCAATTTTAACTTTTTTTATCATATTATCTAACTTCTCATTTGTTTCTAATTTTACTACCATATAGTTTGTTGTATGTCCTTTCATATATCTTATTCCATTTTCTATATGTGGCTCTTCAAATAGTACTTCTACTTCTTTTCCTACATATTCTTTATTATATTCTTCTTCATTTTTATTGGAAAGTTCTATAAGTTTTCTACTTCTTTGTTCTTTTATATTTCCAACTATTTGACTTGGCATTACTGCTGCCCTCGTTCCTTTTCTTTGTGAATATTTAAATACATGCATTTTATAAAATTTAATTTCTTCTAAATTTTTATATGTAGTACTAAACTCTTCTTCCGTTTCTCCCGGAAATCCAACAATTATGTCTGTAGTTAGAGAAACATTTTTGAAAGCTCTCCTTAACAATTTTACTGCTTCTTTAAATTCCTCTATCGTATACCTTCTATTCATTCTTTTTAATGTATCATTACATGCACTTTGAAGCGATAAGTGAAATTGATCACATATTTTATCTAATTTTACTAATCTTTCAACAAATTCTTCATTTATTAATGTTGGTTCTAATGATCCGAAGTCTTATTCTTTTTATTTTTTCTATTTTATTAATATCTTCAAGCAAATCAATCAATCTATATTTTTCTTCGAAATCTCTACCATATGAAGCTAAATGTATTCCTGTTATAACTACCTCTTGAATTCCTTCTTCTGCAATTTTAGTTATTTCACTAATTACACTTTCTTTTTTTCTACTTCTTATATGTCCTCTTGCAAATGGTATTATACAATATGAGCAAAATCTATCGCATCCATCTTGCACTTTTATAACAGCTCTTGTTTTTTCAGTAAAAGTAACATCTCCGAAATCACTATATATTTCTTCATGTAATACATCTGTAATTACATCTCTTGTTTTATTATCTTTTTCTTCTATATATTTTTCTATATATTTTACAATTTCCTTCTTTTCATTTGTTCCAAGTATCAAATCTATTTCTGGTATTTTCTCTAATTCTTCTTTAGCAACTTGAGCATAACATCCACATGCGACTAGTACTGCATTTTGATTTAATTCTTTTACTTTTCTAAGCATTTGTCTTGATTTTCTATCAGCCATATTAGTTACTGTACAAGTATTGACAATATATATATCTGCAACTTCGTCAAACTCTACTATATCATATCCTTTATTTTTAAATTCTTGTATCATTCCATTTGTTTCATATTGGTTTACTTTACATCCTAATGTGCAAAATGCTACTTTCTTCATTTCTAACTCCTTTAATATTTTTTACATTTATATATTATTACATATTTTTGCTTTATTTTCAAGATATATAATACCGGAGGTGACAAAGTCTACCTCCGGCATAATGAGCTTAATAGTCTATAGCATCTTCATTGTAACCGTTCATGTCGATGCCTTTTTCGAAATACGGATTTATCGAAAGCCAATGGCTTCCATTTTCGTCCTTGTACTCGAGGCCGTCTTGATCTGTGCTTCCATTAACAATAAACTCTACGAATTCACCTTTCAGCACAATTCGGTGCTGGCCTACAGTCTGGACAATTATATATCCGTTCCCTTTTTCATATACTCTGAACGATCGGTTCTGTGCTACCTGCCGTATAGCATCTGTTGGTTCAAGACCAAATGTCAGGTATTCTATCTGATCTTCGATTTCAGATATTTTCTCTTCGGCATCTGACTCGTCATTTCTCACCTGGTTAATCTCGTTACTAAGCACATTATATTTACTATATGTGCTATTGATTCTTTCATCAATATCCATAAATTTTAAATATAGGACACTGACACAAACCATTGCTACGATTACAGTTACAACATTTGCAATTTTTTTAATTTTTCTCTCGCTCATTTCTTTCTCCTCTTCTCTACTCTTCTTGTTTCTTTGTTACTCTATGTAAAATCGTTATTAAAACGATGAGAAGTTTTATGTTAGGTTATACCTAACATATATATTATACCATATTTATATATTTCTTTCAAACTTATGTTTCTACACAAAGTAAAATAATCCCAAATTACTAGGAAAATCTAATAATTTGGGATTAAAAATTATATTATCAGTTATTTTTTATTAATACATTCCACCCATTTGAGCTGCAGAGTCATCATTATGAGCACAATTACATTCTTTTTCTTTCTTATCAGTTACTAAACTTTCTGTTGTAAGAATCATTGATGCTATTGAAACTGCATTTTGAAGTGCACTTCTAGATACTTTAGTTGGATCTACGATACCTGCTTTTTTCATATCTACATATCTTTCTTCTGCTGCATCAAATCCAACTCCTGCTTCACTATTTTTTACTTTTTCTATAATAACTGCTGGTTCTAATCCTGCATTTGTAGCAATTTGTCTTGCTGGTTCTTCTAATGCTCTTAAAATTATTTTACCACCAATTTTTTCATCTCCATGAAGTTTATCAACAGCTTTAGCAACCTCTGGTATAATATTTACAAAAGCTGTTCCTCCACCTGCAACTATACCTTCTTCAACGGCTGCTTTTGTTGCAGATAAAGCATCTTCTATTCTTAACTTTCTATCTTTCATTTCTACTTCAGTAGCTGCTCCAACACCAATTACAGCAACTCCACCTGCTAATTTTGCAAGTCTTTCTTGTAAATTTTCTTTTTCAAATTCACTCTTCTCTTCTGCAAGTTGAGCTTTAATTTGGTTAACTCTTGATTGTAATTCGTTTTTATCTCCCATTCCATCAACTATTATTGTGTTTTCTTTTTGTACTTTTACTTGTCTTGCTCTTCCTAATTGCTCAACTGTAGTATCTTTAAGTTCCATTCCTAAATCTGAAGAAATAACTTCTCCTCCTGTAAGAATAGCTATATCTTGTAACATGTTCTTTCTCTTATCACCATATCCTGGTGCTTTTACTGCTACAACATTTAAAACTCCTCTTAGCTTATTTAAAATTAATGTAGATAAAGCTTCTCCTTCTATATCGTCACAAATTATAACTAATTTTGCTGATTGTTGCATTAAGCTTTCTAATAATGGTAATATTTCTTGAATATTGCTTATTTTCTTGTCTGTAATTAAAATATATGGATTATCTACAATAGCTTCCATTTTTTCTGTATCAGTTACCATATATGGTGATACATATCCTTTATCGAATTGCATACCTTCAACAACATTTAATTCTGTTTGAGATGTTTTTGATTCTTCAATAGTAATAACACCGTCTTTTGAAACTTTTTCCATAGCTTCTGAAATAAGTTCTCCGACTTCTGTATTATTTGCTGAAATGCTTGCAACTCTTGCAATATCTTCTTTACCATTTACAGGTGAGCTTACTTTTTTTAGTTCTTCTACTGCAGAATTTACAGCTTTATCCATACCTCTTTTTATAGCCATTGGATCTCCTCCTGCAGCAACATTTTTTACACCTTCTTTTACCATACTTTGAGCTAATACCATAGCAGTTGTTGTTCCATCTCCTGCTACATCATTTGTCTTTATTGATACTTCTTTAACTATTTGTGCTCCCATATTTTCAAAAGGATCATCTAGTTCAATCTCTTTTGCAATTGTAACACCATCATTTGTAATAAGAGGTGCTCCAAATTTTTTATCTAAAACTACATTTCTTCCTTTTGGTCCCATAGTTACTCTTACAGTATCAGCTAATTTATTAACACCATTTAATAAACTTTTTCTTGCATCTTCTCCAAATTTTATATCTTTTGCCATTAAAATTACCTCCTAAATAATTCTTATGCAATTTATATTGCAAATCTATTTTTATTTTACTCTTTATTTAAAAAATATATATTATTCAGCTATAGCTAAAATGTCATCTTGTTTTACTATAATATAATCTACTCCTTCATATTTTACTTCAGTACCAGAATATTTATTAACTACAACTTTATCTCCTTTTTTCACAAGCATTTTTTCTAATTTTCCATCTACTTCTGCTCCTGGTCCTACTTCAACAACCTCTGCTATTTGTGGCTTTTCTTGTGCACTGCTTGTTAGTATAATTCCACTTTTTGTTGTTTCTTCACTTTCAATCATTTTAATTACTACTCTGTCTGCTAATGGTTTTAACATTTTTATCTACCTCCTTAAAAATTTATACCATTTATATATATTAGTATGTTCTAAAGTTCATTTATATGAGTTATTTTCTACTAATATATTTTTGTTTTAGCACTCTTTTGTTTTGACTGCTAAAAATATATACCCTTTTTATTTAAAAGTCAATACTAATTTTTAAATTTCACACAATATTCACATTTGATTTGAACATGCCTTTTCATATTGACAGATCTAAAAAAAAATGTTATTTTTTAGTTATATTTAAAAGGAGGAATAATCTATGGAACAAGAAACAGAGAAATCTTTAGAAACAAAAGGTATTGGTTGGGGTATTGCATCTTTAGTTCTTGGAATTATATCTATTATTTTCTTATACTATATAGTTATATCAGTTATATCTGCTGTATTAGCTGTTGTATTTGGAATTGTTGCATTATCAAAAGGTGATCATGCCCTTGGAAAAACAGGTTTAGTATTAGGTGTAATTTCATTAATTATCACATTTTTATTATTCCTATTCTTAAAAGTATTAGATGTTTCAATATTCATGATACCTGATTGGTATAAATTCTAGAAGAAAGATAATAATAATTAAAAATGAACTTTAGAGATTTCTCTAAAGTTCATATATGTAAGGAGGTTTTTATGACTATTCATTGTAATGCAAAAAAAGAAGATATAGAAAAAAATGTTCTTATGCCCGGAGATCCATTAAGAGCCAAATATATTGCTGAAAATTTTTTAGAAAATCCTAGACTCGTAAATACAGTTAGAAATATTCTTGCTTATACTGGGACATACAATAGAAAACCTATTACTGTATTTGCCTCTGGTATGGGCATGCCAAGTATTGGTATATATTCATATGAGTTATATAAATTCTATGATGTAGAAAACATTATTAGAATTGGAACTTGCGGAACATACAATAAAAATATACATTTACTTGATACTATTTTAGTTGATAAGTCATATACGGATGGTAATTTTGCATATGAGTGGTCTACTAAAGCAGAACATATTTGTGAATCTTCAAATTGTTTAAATACCTCTATTGAACAAGCAGCCAAAAAGTTAAATATTAATTATATAAAAGGAAATGCATATTGTAATGACTGTTTTGATGGATATTTAGATGATATTAATGGGTTTATAGATAGACTTCCAAAAGATTTAAATATACTTGCATGTGAAATGGAAGCATTTGCTCTTTTCTACATGGCCAAACAATTAAATAAAAATGCAGCATGTTTACTTTCAGTTGTAGATGCATATTTTGAAAATAAAAGTATTAGTTCTGAAGAAAGAGAAAAATCTTTAAATAATATGATAAAAATTGCACTTGAAAGTCTATAAATATCAATCAATAATATATGAATATAGAGAAAAGACGAACTTTGTTTATAATAACAAAATTCGTCTTTTTTTAGTTTAATTTTATAACCATTCTCCATATTTTTTAATATATCTTTTCTTTACAAATGTTGCTAAGAAACAATATAAAACTGGTACTAATAAAATTATTGAGAAATATTGTAATGGAATTGGTACAAGTCCTATTACTTTTCCTATAAATGTAAATGGTACTAGTATTGCAACAATACTTAATATTATAGATGTTATATATACTGGTTTTGATGCATTACTTTGTATAAACGGAGTTTTTCCTGTTCTTATAACATGTAATCCTACTAAGTTTGAAACTACTCCATAAGAAAACCATATTGATTGAAATAAAGCTGCATCTGGCATTCTTAAACCAAATCCAAACCATAAAATTGCAAACACCATTAAATCAAAAATTGAACTTGCAGGTCCCATGTAAAGCATAAATCTTTTTATACTTTTCATATCCCATACACGTGGTTTTTCTAAATATTCTTTATCTACATTATCATATGGTACAGATAATTGACCTAAATCATATATTAAACTTTGAACTAATAACTGAATAGGTGTTATTGGAAAAAATGGTAATAATATACTCGCTATAAATACTGATAGAACTTCACCAAAGTTAAAGCTTACTGCCATTTTTATATATTTTTGTAAATTTCCAAATGTTTTTCTTCCTTCTATTACTCCATCAGTTAATACATCTAAATCTTTTTCAAGTAATATTATATCTGCTGTTTCCTTAGTAATATCAACTGCAGTATCTACCGAAATTCCAACTTCAGCATTATGCATTGATGGTGCATCATTAATACCATCTCCCATATATCCAACAACATTTCCTGCATCCTTTAAAACTCTTACAATTCTAGCTTTTTGAATAGGAGATAGTTTTGCATATACATTCGTTTTCTTTAAATGTCTTCTTAAAGCTGCGTCTGACAATTTTTCTACTTTACTTCCTAATATAATTTTGTCTGTATTTATATTTACTTTATCACAAATAGCTTTTGTTACATATTCATTATCTCCAGTTAAAACTATTACTCTTATTCCGTCTTTATTTAGTCTTTCGATGGCTCCTTTTGCACTTTCTTTTGGTGGATCTAAAAATCCTATAAATCCCATCAATACCATCTTAGATTCATCTTTCACACTAAATTTTTCTATTCCATTAATATCATTTTTTTGACAAATAGCTACTACTCTTAATCCATCCATATTTAAGCTTTTTGTCATTTCTAAAACTTCTTTTTTGATATCTTTAGTTAATTCTTTTACTTCACCTTTATAATCAACCAAAGTACATATACTTAATATTTCTTCTACTGCACCTTTTGTAATTAATTGTTTTTTCTTTCCATCAGAAACAACAACTGATAATCTTCTTCTTGTAAAATCAAAAGGTATTTCATCTATCTTCTCATAATTTTCTTCTATTCCTTTTAGTTCTGTTCTTTTGGCTCTTTTTATAACTGCTTCATCAATGCTTCCTTCTAATCCAGTTTGAAAATATGCGTTTAAGAAAGCATGTTTTAGAACTCTTGTATCTTCTTCACCTTTTACGTTAAGATATTTTTCTAGAACTATTTTATCTTCGGTTAATGTTCCAGTTTTATCTGTGCAGAAAATATTCATTGCTCCAAAACTTTGAATACTATCTAATCTCTTGACAATAGTTTTCTTTTTCGACATTCTAGTAGCACCTTTTGCTAAACTAGATGAAAGTATAACTGGTAAAAGAAGTGGTGTAATTCCAATTGCAATAGCTACTGCAAAAGTAAAGGCTGTTATAGTTCCATGTTTTGCTGCATTTGCAATAAATGTAATCGGTATAATTACTGTCATAAATCTTATTAAAAGTTTACTTACATTATCTATTCCTTTTTGAAATGCAGTCTTTGGTTTTTCTTCAGTTATAGTATCGGCAACTTTTCCAAAATATGTTCCGTCTCCTATTTTAAATACAACACCTTTTCCAGAACCACTTACTACATTTGTTCCCATAAAGCATATTGTATCTAAATCTGTTATATCTTCAATCTTTCCATTTTGTTCTGATTCAGATACTTTCTTAACAGAATCACTCTCTCCTGTTAAAGATGATTGATTTATAAATAAATCACTTGATTCAATAATTCTTACATCTGCTGGAATTAAATCTCCTGCACTAAATAGTACTACATCTCCAATTGTTATATCTGATGAAGGAATTTTTGTTTCTTTACTATTCCTTAAAACTGTTGATCTTGCAGATACAAGATTTTTTAATTTTTCAGCTGCTTTATTGGATCTATATACTTCAAAAAATTCTAGAAATGTACTTACTAAAATAAGTATCAATATAACAGATATATTTGCATAACTAGGTGGAGAAGTTAATATAACATCTGTATACAATAATACTAGAGCAATACCTAATAAAATTAAATTAAATGTGCTAAATAAACTTTCAAATAAATAATGATACCATTTTTTTGGTTTCTTTTGTTTCATTACATTTTTTCCATATTTATTTAAATTCTTTACCGCTTCACTTGATGTTAATCCTCTTTTTTTAAAGTTATTTTCTTTTAAAAATTCTTCTACACTGCTTGTACACTCTTTTTCGTACATTAATTTTACCTTCTTTCGTTCATTTTATATTTCAAATTATATCATAAAATTTTCATATTACCAGTTTTTAACTAAAATAAATTATTTTATTTTCTGGAAAATATTTTTTTAGTAAATTTTTTATATATTCTTCTCCTTCTTTTCTTATTTCTTGTTTATATGTGTATTTTCCTTTTCCTCTGCCTGTCATTAATTCACTACTATATAAATCAATACTATTAGGGAATGCCTCTTCATTTATTTTTCTATGAATATAACTATAAGTCATAAAAATAACCTCAAAAAAAGTCTCTTTTTTTACATCTACACATAAATTTTCTTTTAAATATATAACTAAATCCTCGTATAACTTTTTCCAATTATCAACAAATATTACAGGTGCTATTATTATACCAACTTTATATCCATTTTCTGCAAGTTTATTTATAGCTTTTATTCTTTTTTCTAATGGTGATGTTCCTATTTCGATTTTTTGAATTATTTCTTTTGGATTTACACTCATCCTAATAATTATTTTTTCTTTTCCATATAGATTAAGAATATCATCAACCATATCAAATTTAGTTGGAAATGTTAAGTATCCTTTTTTACTTTCTTTAGCAAATTTTTCAATTGTCCATTTTAAATTTCCTGTAATACAATTTTCTAATATTAAATCACTATTACTTCCTATTTCAAATACTAATTCTGATTCACTCTCATTTGATGTTTTTATTATTTTTTCTAACATTTCTTCTCTATTTACAAACAATCTTAAATAAGAACATTTATTATAATTACATACTAGATAGCAATATAAGCACATTGCTATACAACCTGACGAAGTATATGGCACTAAGTAATTTGAAATTTTATTATTTGGCACAAATCTATGAGTCTTTCTTGTACCAATAATTAGATTTCTTTTCATATATGGAAATTCCTTATTACTTTTCTTTCTCATTTCTTCAATATTATTATGATTATCTATTATAAACTTAGGAATCGAACTATATTTTTCTAATAACTCTTTTCCTAAATTATAATTAACAATTTCTTTTTCATAATATAATGCATCTGGAATAAATAATTTCATATAATTCTCCTATATTTAAGTTATAAATAAAAAAATACTTTATTATTATATCTATCTATTTGGTTTCTATTCATTTATAAAACATAAACAATTCATAAATAGCATATTATATCTTAGGTGAATCTTATGAAGTTTTTGATTTTATCTTTTAAAAAGAATATTTTACCTACTATATTATTTATAACAACTATTCTACTAGTTATATTTTCGCAATCTAATTTAGATGCAACTAAAAGAGGATTAGAATTATGGGCTACTACTGTAGTTCCTGCTCTTTTTCCTTTTTTTGTTTTCACTAATTTACTTTTTCAAACAAAACTTGTAGATATTTTTGGAAAATTATTTGATAAAATAATGAGACCTCTTTTTAATGTTCCTGGAATTGGAGGTTTTGCATTTGTTATGGGATTAATTAGTGGATATCCTGTTGGAGCTAAGATTGTTTCTGATTTAAGAGAAGAAAAATTAGTTACTAGAAGTGAAGGAGAAAGACTTTTAGCATTTACCAATAATTCTGGTCCATTATTTATATTAAGTAGTGTTGGAATAGGTCTTTTTTGTGATACTAAAACTGGACTTCTACTTTTATGTACTCATATTTTATCATGCATTACTGTTGGTATTATATTAGGTAAATTTTCAAAAAAATACGATTCAGAATTTAAAAATATGGTTAAGGAAAAAAGTAGAAACACTTTAATTAAGAATAACAAAAATAAAGAAATTTGTATGAATAATTTAGGAGAAGCATTAGCTAGTAGTATTAATAGCTCAATTTCAACTATACTTCTTATTGGTGGATTTGTAGTTATCTTTTCTGTTATTATATCTATTTTAAACAAATCACATATATTAGATATATTTAGTAATTTATTAAAGCCAATACTACAATTATTAAATATGGATACAGATTTTGCCAAACCACTAATCTCAGGTATTCTTGAACTTACAAACGGTGTAAAACAAATATCAGAAATTCATATAAAAGCTATATCTCAGAATATAATACTTTGTGCTTTTCTTCTTGGTTTTGGAGGTTTTTCTGTTTTACTTCAAGTATTTAGTATAGTTTCAAAGACTGATTTATCTATGAAAAAATATGTTATTGGAAAATTTATGCAAGGTATATTTGCAAGCTTTTATACATTTTTAGCATTAAAATTTATCCCTTTTATTAACTTAGATATTATAGAAACATCTAATAATATTTCAAATACAATAAATTTGCAAACTAATAATATATCTTCTTTTTTCTATAACATAGGATTAATTACAATATTTCTTGCTTTAGCATTTATTATATTAAGATTATTTAATAAAGTCTATAGAAAACTAACTTAAGAAAAGAATAAATTATTTACTTACGAATATATTTAATAATATTAATAAATATATATATATTAATTTAAATAAGTTTGGAGTGATTTTTATGGATAGAAATATGGATAATATGAATAATTTTTATGGTATGCCACCTTTTAATTACGATAATAATTTTGACCCTAATATGAATGATAATCCTATGTTTAACCCTATTATGCAATATGAACAAGCATATATGTATTATAAATATATGACTCAACAAATAGAATATAAAATAAAATGTAAAGAATATGATAAATTATGTGCATCTAATAATAGAAATGATAGTCCAAGAAGTAGGGAATAATTTAATATTAATTTATTTTACAATTTATTTTTATCTGGTATAATATACATATAATTATTTATATAATGGAGTAAAATAATGAGTAAAATAAAAAAAAGTAAACCTGCTATTTTTATGAATGTAGTAATTTTTATCACATTTTTTATGAGTATTATATGTTTTTATTTATACTATGGAAATATATATCATAATGAAATTGTCTTGTGGACAGGAATAACTACCTTTACTATTATGTACCATTTCTGGGTTCGTATTATTATGGGAAATGTTACTAAATTGTTTAAAAAACATATACATTACAATCAATCTTTCTTTAAAGAAAGAAAATTTGAAAAAAAATTATATAAAATATTAAAAGTAAAAACTTGGAAAGGAAAAGCTTTTACATATAATCCTGAAACATTTTCACTAAAGAATAATTCATTAGAAGACATTGCTAATACTATGGCAAAATCTGAAGTAGATCATTGGATTAATGAAATAATTTCTATTTCTACTATTCTATTTTCTCTTATTTGGGGACATTTTTGGCTTTTCTTAATAACGGCTCTACTTGCTATGATTTTTGATGCACAATTTATAGTTATTCAAAGATATAATAGACCTAGAGTTCTAGTTGCTTTAAAAAAAGAGAAAAAGTTACAAGAAAAAGAAAAAATTTCTGTGTAATTTTATAAAAATGAAACTATTAAAGTATATAAATAAATAAAAATTTGAGGTAAAATAAATGGAAAAAATACGAGAAAAATATAAGAATACTTCTAATTTAAAACTATATAAAAAAGTTGAAAGAGCAAAATTTGGAGTTAATTTTGTATTAGTATTATCTTTTTTTATAATATTAGGATTTTTTGTATGGCCTATGTCCTTTATACCAGCAAATTTAAAAGTACTCAGTTTTTTATATAAAATTTTAAGCGCTGTTATACTAATCTTCATAGGTTTTAAATTAGATGAAATTTCCAAAAAAATAGAATTACCATGTGAGATAGAACAAAATTATAGGATTAGTCATATAAATCCAGATAATGTGATTGGATGTAAAACTATCAAGTCATTAAATGACATAATAGATTTCAAAGTAAATGAAAAGATAAAGAAAAGATTAAAATATAAAAATATAGTAGCTACTTTTGGTGGCAAGATTGCCGTAGCCCTTATTATAATACTTTTTCTATTAACCATAACCTTGCCACTTTATATGTTAAATAACAAAGATTATATAGTTGAATCCTTGCAATTGATTGATGAAAATATAGTATATGTCATAATTGTAGGAATATTTATATTTTTTGCAGTATGTACTTTAATAGCAATAATATGTACATTTAAACAACGTATAAAAGTGGAAGATAATACACTTATTGATATTTTAAAAACAGATGGAAAATATTTAATCTATCAATATAGACTTGGTACTAAAAAATATGTTATAGATGGATACTATATTGACTTAATTGATTTATCAGAAGTTAATGCCTTCTATTATAAAAGTAATAAAAGTATCTTTATACAAGGTAAAATAGACGAAATTCATCTAACAAATCCAAAAGAAATCTCTAAAGTTAAAGACCAAAAATCTTTTTTAGAATTTGTAAATTATATAAAAAATGAAACTAATAAAATACAAAATGAAAAAAATAATAAAAAGAATAAAAATGTAAGAATAAGAATTTATAATTACTTTGAACCAAATTTAATAAAATTTTTTAATATAAACTAAATAATAGCTTGTATTTCTTAATACAAGCTATTATTTAATTTTTCATATTGGTAGCGAGAAATGGATTCGAACCATCGACCCACTGGGTATGAACCAGTTGCTCTAGCCAACTGAGCTATCTCGCCATTTCTGAACGCATTTAAAATTATAAATGTTTTTTTTATATTTGTCAAGTATAATATAAAAAATTTTATTGTATAGGATATCCTATACAATAAAACATATATACATATAATTATTAATCAACTATCTCTCTTCCTTGTTGCTTACTAGTTTTAGATTTTGGAGACTTAGCTTTTGGTGTTTTATCTAATTGTTCTTCTTTAACACCAACTTCTTCCAAAATCTTTCTTCTTTGAGCTTTACTAGATGATCCATAATCTTGAACTCTTGCATCTATACTCTTTTCTGATTCTGCAAGAATTCTTTCTGTTGGATTTTGTGAATCTATATTTAATCCAGCAAGTTCTTCTGTAGTATAATCAGCACCTAAAGTTTCATTCCAAAACTTGCTTAATCCTTTTTTTATTTTTTCTAATATATTCATAAAAATTACCTCTTTTTTCTATAAAATTACAAACCCATTATATATTCAATAAGACTCTATTATTATATTAACATAATTTTACAGAAAAATCAAGTTTTATCCCATATAATCTCTTAATTTCTTACTTCTACTAGGATGTCTAAGTTTTCTTAAAGCTTTTGCTTCTATTTGTCTTATTCTTTCTCTTGTAACATCAAATTGTTTTCCTACTTCTTCAAGTGTTCTTGCTTTTCCATCTTCAAGTCCAAATCTAAGTTTTAAAACCATTGCTTCTCTAGGAGTTAAAGTATTCATAACTTCTTCTAATTGTTCTTTTAAAAGTGTATGGGCAGCTGAGTCTTGTGGAGCTGGACTATCTTCATCTTGAATAAAATCACCTAAATGACTATCATCTTCCTCTCCTATTGGAGTTTCAAGTGAAACTGGATCTTGTGCTATTTTTTGTATTTCCATAACTTTTTCTGGGGAAATTTCCATTTCTTTTGCTATTTCTTCTGGTGTAGGTTCTCTACCATTTTGTTGTAATAATTGTCTTGATGTACGTATTAACTTGTTAATTGTTTCGACCATATGAACAGGTATTCTAATTGTTCTTGCTTGATCTGCAATTGCTCTAGTAATAGCTTGTCTAATCCACCAAGTAGCATAAGTACTAAATTTAAATCCTTTGTTATAGTCAAATTTTTCAACAGCTTTTATTAATCCCATATTTCCTTCTTGTATTAGGTCTAAAAAAAGCATTCCTCTTCCTACATATTTTTTAGCAATACTTACAACAAGTCTAAGATTAGATTCTGCTAATTTCTTTTTTGCATCTTCATCACCTTCAACGATTTTTTGTGCTAATTCTGCTTCTTCTTCATAAGTAAGTAAAGGTATTTTTCCAATTTCTCTTAAATACATTCTAACTGGATCGTCAACACTAACTCCATCTAAGTTAGTTACTTCCATATCTTCAAGTTTTATTTCTTCTACATTTTCTAAATCTTCTATATCAGGTTCATCTAAGTCATCATTTAAGTCTACACCTAAATCTTCAAAAGCATCAAAAACCTTATCAATTTCTTCAGGATTTGTATCATCTAATTCTGTGGCAAGTTCTCCATAAGTTATTTTTCCTTTTTCTTTTGCCTTTTCTATAAGTTTCTTTACTTTTTCATCAGTTGAATCTTTAGAATTATCTTTCTTTGAATCTTTTATATCTTCTTTTTTTTCTACATTATCTTTTTCATTCTTTTCTTCTAATATTTCTGACTTTTCTGACTTTTTCATTATCTTACCTCCTACTTAACTTTAGCCAACTTTAAAATTGTTTCATTTAATTTTTCTTCTAATGCTTTTATCTCTTCTGTAGTCATATTATTTGTATTTTCTAATTTTTTTATTATACTATTTCTTGTATTTATTAGTTTTTCTTTATTATATATATTTAATAAATCTTCTATACATTTATTTATATCAGATATTCCAAAATCGTCAGCCATAATTCCAGATAAGTAATTCACAACAGCTTCTTCTTCAAATAAATCTATTATATTATTAAAACTTCCTTTTTCATATTGCTCATATATTTTAGATATTATTTTTTTATTAATATCTGATTTTATATCATCTACAGTTATCTTATCTTTTATCGAGCTATAACTTTCTTTTGGGTTATTAATTAATATATATATAACCATCTTTTCTCTTTTTATTATAGAGTCATCTATTTTTTCTTCTTGCTTATTTTGTATATAACTTTTTATAAGTGGTCTTTCTAATACCTTTTTTTCACTAGATTTATTATATATTAATTTATTAACTTCTCCATAAATTGCTTCTTTTGAAATACCATATTCTTTTGAAATTTTATCAACATATATTTCTTTTTCCATATTATTGTCAACTTTTGATAAAATTTTTGCAATTTCATTTAAGAATTTAATTTTGTCATTTACATTTTCAATATTTAAATTTTGTTTCAATATTTTTACTTTAAATTCAACTAACGATATCGCATTATCTACACATTTTTGAAATCTTTCTGGTCCATACTTTATAATGAATTCATCAGGATCTTTTGCACCATATATTTGAAGCACACGAATATCACACCCCATATTTTGAAGTATTTCTAAACCTCTTAATGTAGCTGCTTGTCCTGCACCATCAGCATCATATCCTATAATTACTTGTTCACTATTTTTTCTAAGAAGTCTTCCTTGTTGTTCTGTTAAAGCTGTTCCTAGTGAAGCTACAACATTTGTAATACCTCTTTGATATAGGGAGATTGCATCCATATATCCTTCGACAATAATTATTTTTTTAGTATCTCCTTTTTTTGCAATATTTAGTCCAAATAAATTTCTTCCTTTACTATATACAATATTTTCAGGAGAATTTATATATTTTGGTTTACTATCATCTAAGACCCTACCTCCAAAAGCGATAAATCTACCTGTTGTATCTTGTATAGGTATCATAAGTCTTCTTCTAAATCTATCTATGAATCTTCCATTATCTGTTTTATTTACTAAACTAGATGCAAGAATTTCTTCTTCTGTATAGCCTCTTTGTTTTAGCACTCTATACAGTTCATCAAAGTTTCCTGAATATCCTATTAAAAATGATTTTAAAGTTCTGTTATCAAGTTTTCTTTTCTTTATATAATTCTGTGCTTCTTTTGATGTAGGTCTATATAGATTTTCATGATAAAACTTAGCTGCTATTTCGTTAATTTCATAAACTTTAGATTTCAAAATAGCTCTTTTATTATCTTGATAACTATTATCTAGTGTTGGTAGAGTGATGTTTGCTCTATTAGCTAATAACTCAATCGTCTCTCTAAAGTCAATGTTTTCTATTTTACTAACAAAATGAATAACATTTCCTCCTACTCCACAACCAAAGCAATGAAAAATTTGTTTATCAGGTGAGACAGAAAAAGAAGGTGATTTCTCTTTATGGAAAGGACATAATCCAAAAAAGTTTCTTCCGCTTCTTTTTAAAATTACATATTGTGAAATTACGTCTACGATATCATTACTGTTTTTAATTTCTTCAATTAATTCTTCACTATATCTGACCAATTTTTTCTAACCTTTCTTTCATATACTTATTTTATTCGACATAAAGTCTTTAATTCCTTCTTACGAGTTTACAGTTTTTACCTACAATAAGGTCGTATCTTCTAGATACGACCTCTCTTTTGTAATATTTAAAAATTTTTTATTATAAATTTTCACTAGTTCCTGTTCCGTTAAAAGGAATAAATTTACTAACAATATTTTGATTAATATCAATATTTTCTTGTGGTAATTTATACTCATCAAATGAGATATTTATTTTATTTTCTACAAGTTTCTCTACTTCATCTTGTGATGCATGCTCAGCTAAAACAAGTTCACTAACAAGAATTTGTTTTGCATTATTAAGCATTTTCTTCTCTCCTGTAGATAAACCTTTTTCTTTTTGTTTGAAACTTAAGTTTCTAACTACATCTGCAACTTCATAAATGTCTCCACTTTTCATTTTTTCCATATTATCTCTATATCTCTTATTCCAGTTTTGAGACATTTCTGTTTCATTCTCTCCTAAAACAGCCATAACTTTTGCAGCTTCTTCTTTTCCAATTATATTTCTAACACCAACTTCTTCTGCTTTGTTGGTTGGAACCATTACTTTTACCTCACCAGGCATTTTTATAATATAATAATTTTGTTTTTCCCCTAATATGTCTTTTTCTTCTATTGCATCAATTGTTCCTGCTCCATGCATTGGATATACAATTTTATCACCTATGTTAAACATATAAGGTCCTCCTTTCTAGTGTAATTTTTCTATAAAATACGAAGTTAAAGAAAGGGTTTGTTTCTCTTTTTCAACTACATTTCTATTATACTACAAAAACTGGCAAAAGTCAAAACTTTTACCAGCTTTTTTTATGTTTATTTCTTTTCAAATCCGCTTTTCTCTAAGTCTATAAGTTTTTTTATTTTTTTCTCTATTTACTAAATAATAATTCTTCTAAACTTTTTGCAATTTCTAATTTTGTCTCACATTCAGTAATAATTCCTTCTTTATTTATAATCATTGCCCAATGTTTTCCATTACCTATTTTAGATAGATCATTTGCTACAATATAATCAGCATCATTTTTTTCTCTTAGTTTTGAAGCAACTTCAAAAAGATGCTCCTTACTAACACCATCTAATAATTTAAATCCAACAAGTTTTACCTCTGGTGCCATTTCTTTTATCTTTCCTATTACTTTTGGTGTAAGTTTTAACATTGTCATTAAATGTGGTTCATATGATGATATTTTTGTTTCATTATTACAAATACTTTTTGGATTTTCAAATATATTCATTAACTTTCCTTTTGTAATTTCTTCTTTAGCTTTAGAATCTTGAATCATATCCCAAATCTCATCAACTAATTCTTCAGCTCTTATAACATATTTTCCACCATAATCACCAACAGCACATGAATGAATTATTATATCTATCTTTTTTTCGGAAAATATCTTTTCTAATGCATTAATTAAGTCTTCAGTAGATTCTATTGTCACATACCTGATTTTTTCACTATTATTTTTTGGTTTAAAAGTCATTTTAGTAGATATAAAATATATATTTTCTATTTCATTTTCCCTATCTGTTATTAAAGTATCTGCTATAGTACTTCCTAAAGAACCAGTCGACATATTAGTTATTTTCATAACAGAATCTATTTTTTCATTAGTTGGTCCCGCTGTAATTATTATGTTTTTCATTTATTATCCCCCTAATTTTTATTTAGTAGTTGATCCAAATCCTCCTACTCTTTCTCCTTCTGCTTCGTCATTATCAATTACAAGATATTTTTGAAATACAGCTTGTCCTATGGCTTCTCCTTTTTTTATAACTATATCTTCATCTTTGATATTAAAGAAAGAAAACATAAAATGTCCATCATTATCTGGATTTCCATAATAGTCTTTATCAATAACTCCAACACTATTTGCCATAACTAAACCTTTCTTTTTAGGATTAGAACTACGATTATATAAAAGTAATACTTCATCGTCTTGCATATATACCTTTAATCCAGTTTTAACTAATGTAGGAGCCATTCCTTTTTTAAAACTTGGAATTACTGTATCTTCTGCAGCTTCTATATCATATCCTGCTGAATATTTTGTTTTTCTAACAGGTAAATTAATTCCTTTATCTTCCCATCCTTTTGCTATTTCAAATCCTCTTACTTTTTCCATTTATTTATCATCCTTTCTCTTGTTTTTTCATTGCTCATTATATTATATTTTAATTTTTTTATCAAGAACTTATTATAGTTTAATAAGATAAAAAGGGAGCATAGCTCCCTAAAAACCTTATCTCGTGATTTCAAACAATGATACAAGTTCCATTTCACCCATTGAAAACTCGCTTGGATTAAGTGTTTTACCTTTATCATCAGTAATTATTTGGACTTTTCCTCCATATCCGTCTTTTTCCGTCCAAAAACCTTCTCTTTCCTGTCTAATAAAATGAAAACTACCTTTTGAATTTATATATAATCCTACTTTATAACCTTTCCGTGAAACGTTTTCATTTTTTGTAATTTGGATCTTTCTGCCCATTGCTCTTACATCTTTCATGAACCTATTTATAGCAATCTTATCTGTAGATGCATCAAAATGACCATCAGTCCATCCGAGATATCCCCAGATTCTCTGATCTGGTATTGGAATATCAAACCCCATTGCATATGCATAGCAATTAAGGTACTCAATCTTAGCCATATCAGAATTCCACTCATTTATATCAAATTTGGGTGGAAAATCCATATGTCTCATTTTATTTCTTAAAATATTCCTTGCTACTTTCAGATCTTTTGAATGTTTATCCATAATTATGCCTCTCCTTATCTGGTCTTTTCAACATGCTTTCCATATGAAAGCAACATATTTTATAATAACATATTTTTTAATATTTTTCTACTAAATTACATAGAAAAATAAAAGGAGAATATAATTTTAAAATAAATTGTATTCTCCCTCTATTTTTATTTATTATAAATCTCATTCAAATGATAATGTAATCATTGCTGCTAATATTAAACCTATCAAAATATATTGTTTTTTCTTTAATTTTTCTTTTAAGAAAATTCTTGATAATATAACTGTAACAATACTATATGCTGCAATATATGGTGAAGCAAGTGCTGCATCTCCAAAAGCAAAAGCATAAATATATGTATATTGTCCTGCAGTTTCCACAAGTGTTCCCACAAGTTTTAATTTGTTGTTCTTAAAATCAAATAATTTATATTCTTTATCTTTAAATTTAAGTACTATTAATGTAATTATACCTATTACTGCATATATTAATGAATATGCTATTATGACTTGTTCTGCTGATAAATCAGCCTCTAATGTATAATCATCCATAAATGATCCAATACCATCTAAGAACCAATATCCTAGTGCAAAAGCAATTCCTTTAATATATAATAAATATGCTCTTTTAGCATTTTTTTCATCCTCTTCTTTATTTCCTGACTCAATCCTTAATACTTCATCTTTATTAATAGATAATAATATCATACAAACAATTATAACTGCTATTGCAATCATTTGTGGTATTCCAACTGTTTGTCCTAGTAAAAATATACATAATAAAGTTGTTATAGCACAAGATGAGTTTTGAAGTGGTGATAATATTGAAACTTTAACCAATGTCATTGCTTTATATGTACAAAACATTGAAGCAATATATATTAATGCTATTGGAAGATATGTTATTAACATATCTATATTAATTTCAGTTCTGGTAATTAGCATAAATATTAATGCACATACTCCTAATATTATTCCATTAAATGATATTAATTTTAATACACTATGTCGTTCATGTGTAGATACTTTTTTAAATATTGTCTCTGATGTACCCCAAAGTAGTACAGTTAGTGTCGCAAATATGATCCACATTTTTTTATTCCTCCTATATAAATATATTTAAATTTTATTTTCTAATACATTTATATATTATGGACCATTAATATTTATTGCTGCAACAAGTAAAAGTTTACACATTCTTATTTTCTTTTTATACAACAAAAAATTATGCCTCGTATGTATATGCTCTAGTATAATATCTTTCACTTATTTCATCCCTTTCATTTTAGGCTTAGATTATATATTAATTACATCTATCTGTCAAATATATCGTTTATCTCAGGTTTTGTATTTGTCTAAACATTACTTGATTTGGATTTTTATGTTAATTATGGTATAATAAAGGAGTAACATAACATTAAAAGAGCGGGTGTACTCGCTCAAGATTCAAAAAAGAGAGAAAGGAACAAACCATGAAAAAAGAAGAATTAATGCGGAAAATTGATGAAGGAAAGTTCTCTTTAGAGGAGATCAAAAAAGAGGGTTACGATTTTGATGTGATCCTGCAGATGTTCAATTTCTGGATGGAAACGGAAGCAATGCAGCTTGCAACCCCTGAAGAGCAGATTTATATTCTGTCCAATATGGGGTGTGATAACGCCAAGCTGTACAGAACACTCGCACCTCACATAAAGCCGGAGGTGTGGGAAAAAACTGATATCGCATATATGGTATTATCCAGATGCGTATCAGAATTCGGTAATTCACCGGAATACGCAGCTACATTCAAAAAATATGTAAAATTCATTGACTCAGCTGAAGTCGGCAAGCTTGCATTACACAAGTTGTATGCCGGCAAACCTGAGGAAAAGGACGATGCATATTTTGTCATCTACATGATTCTTGACAGCCTCTCAAAAAAGGAGCCCTGATGGAGCTCCTTATTTTTTATCTTATTAAATTATCTTATAAATTATCTTTCTTTAGTTTATCTATATTCTCACATATATAATTATCGCAATATTTTGTAGCTATATTCATGTCTTCATTATCTCTAACAACCCATCCTAAAACAGGTTTATTTTTCCTAAATTTTTCTACCTTTTTATTTGGTAAATTCTTTATATTATATGAAATAAAATCTGGTTTTGTAATAAAATTAAATTTCATATTTTTTAAAAAGTATTTCAATACTTTATTTAACTCAAAAGTTTCAAAGCTAGATACTAACTGTCCTCTAATTACATCTGGATAATTTTTCTTAAACCAATTTATGGTAAGTGGATTAAAACTTTTTACTACATATTTTCCTTTGTAATTATTTAATATTTTCATTGCTTCTTTTTCTAATCTCCCTACTTTTACATCATATTTAAATTCTATAACTAAAGGAACTTTTCCAGAGACGTATTCTAATACGTCTTTAAACAAAGGAATATGCTCATCAGTATTATTTAATTTTAAATCTTTTATCTCGTTATATGTGCTATCTTTTAAATCTTTATTTATTCCTGTTAATCTTTCTAAATTATCATCATGAATAACTACAATGTTATTATCTTTCAAAATATGTATGTCTAGTTCTATTATATAATTATTTTCAATTGCCTCTTTAAATGCTTTCATTGAATTTTCTGGTATTCCTCTTTCTATATCATGCATTCCTCTATGAGCTATTAAATTACTTTTTAAAAAACTTAAATCTTTCATTTTCTTGTTTTCTCCATTTCTTGTATTTTTCTGTTACTTCATAATCTTATTATTTATTATTTTATTATATGATTAAATCCTTTTCAAGTTTATTTTTATCCATGCTCTTATATATGAAAAACTTTCAATACTATGATAATATTGAAAGTTTTTTTATCTTTATATTTATTTTTATACATAAATCTATATTTTTTAATTAAGCACTCTTAATCTCAAGTCTCAATTTATCAGCAATCATTGCGATGAACTCGGAGTTTGTTGGTTTGCCTTTACTTGCTGAAACAGTATATCCAAATATTCTTTCTACCGCTTCTTGTTTACCTCTTCCCCACGCAACTTCTATTGCGTGACGAATTGCTCTTTCTACTCTGCTTGGCGTAGTATGATATTTTATCGCAATATCGGGATATAATTGTTTTGTGATTTGATTTATCACCTCAATATCGTTGACAACCATTATTATAGCTTCTCTCAAATATTGATATCCTTTAATATGTGCTGGTACTCCAACATCATGTATAATATTTGTAACTAATGCTTCTAAATTTTCTTCATCATTTCTACTTTCAGGGGATATATCTATATACTTCGTTTTTATTTCTCTTGATATAAAATTTGTATTATTTTGTGTTGGTTGATAAAATTTCAAATCTTTAATTCTTTTAATTAATATCATTATGTCAAATGGCTTAACTATATAGTATTGAGCTCCTAATTCAATTGCTCTTTGAGTTATTTTGTCTTGTCCTACTGCAGATAAGATAATACAGATAGGTCTTTTTTCCAAATTATTACTAGAATTTAATTTTTCTAAAACTCCTAATCCGTCTAAATGAGGCATTATAATATCTAAAAGTGCAATATCCGGTTTTGTCTCTATGATTTTCTCATAAGCTTCCTCTCCATCTCTTGCTACTCCTACTACTTCAATGTCCTCATCTTCTGATAAATACTTTACTAATGTTTTTGCAAAATCTTGGTTGTCATCTGATACTAAAATTCTTATTTTTTCATTCAATTTTCTAATCCCCCTATCAAATTAATTGTAAAATTTTTACAATTTTGATTATATATCTTTTTCCAGAATTTTACAATAGTTTTTGATAAGTTTTTCATTTTATTTTTTCTTATCTATTAATTTTCTTCCTATTATTCTGTATTTCAAAATATTTATATTTATTTCGTTATATTTATTTTTTTCAAAAAATTCTTTTTTATCTTTTGTTACTAATATTCTACAAATAATATTCTCTAAATATGTAAAATCTATTATATCTATATTATTTTGATTACAATAATATTTTAACTTATCTAAATCTTGATAGTTTATTATTACCTCTATTTCATATCCTTCTTCTTTTTCTATAACATTAGTTTCATTTAATGCTTTTGTCGCAGCTTCTGTATATGCCCTTACTAGTCCTCCAGCACCAAGTAAAATACCTCCAAAATATCTAGTTACTACTATTAAAACATTACACAATTCATTTTTTTCTATTACATTTAAAATAGGAGAACCTGCAGTTCCACTTGGCTCTCCATCATCACTGAACTTTTTCTTTAGTATTCCTTCTTCTTCAACTATATATGCATAGCAATTATGTCTAGCATCATAATATTTTTTCTTTATCTCTTGAATTTCTTTTTCCGCTTCTTCTACGTTTTTAACTTTTATTATATTTCCAATAAACTTAGATCTTTTTTCCTCTACTATTGCTGTAGCATTATTTTCAATAGTTTTAAATTCCTTCATAAAAATCCTTTCTATATCAATTCATACCAGCTGTATAGCCAGTAGAATATGCTATCTGTAAATTAAATCCTCCTGTATATGCATCTACATCAATTATCTCTCCTGCAAAATATAGTCCTTTAATAAATTTTGACTCCATTGTTTTAGGATTTATTTCATTTGTTTTTATTCCTCCTGATGTAATTATTGCTTCTTCTATCGGCCTAAATCCACTTATATATATATCAAAATTCTTTAATAGCATTACTAAATTCTTTCTTTCTTCTTTCGTTACTTCATTTACTTGTTTATTCGGATTAATTTTAGACATCTTAATCACTACATCTATCATTTTTCTAGGTAATAACTTATTTAAACAATTTTTAAATTCTTTGTTTTTCTCTTCATTAAAATCTCTTAAGATTCTATCATCTAACTTTTTTTCTGAAAGTGCTGGTTTTAAATCAATTCTTAGAATAATCTTATTATTTTTCAACAGTTCATCTACATTTTTATATCTTAACAAATGAGCTGAGCTACTTAACACTGTTGGTCCGGACACTCCAAAATGAGTAAATAGCATTTCTCCAAAATCTTCATATATTAATTTATTTTTATCTATATCAATTAATTTCATAGCTATATTTTTTAGTCCTAATCCTTGCATTTCTTTACATATATTTAGGCTATTACCTTTTGATGTTAATGGAACTAAAGAAGGTTTTATTCTATTAATTGTATGTCCTAATTCTTCAGCCATCATATATCCATCTCCTGTAGATCCAGTTCCGGGATAACTTTTACCTCCAGTAGCTAGAATCACTTTATCTCCTTCTATATTCTTTTTTTCTCCATTTATTTCTACAGAAATACCATAAACTTCTTTATTTTTATTTACTAAAATTTTATTTACTTTACAGTTTGTTATAATCTTCACTCCATTTTTTTCAGCTTCTTTAATTAATGCTTTTTGAACATCTTGAGCTTTATCAGAAACCGGAAATATTCTATTTCCTCTTTCTACTTTTGTTTCGATACCTTGCCTTTTTAGAATTTTTAAAATATCTCTATTAGTAAAATTGTTAAAAGCACTGTATAAAAATTTACCGTTTCCAGGAACATTTTTTATAAAATCTTCCATTGGAAGACTACTAGTTATATTACATCTTCCTTTACCAGTAATTAAAATCTTTCTGCCCGGCATTTCCATTTTTTCTAATATTAAAACTTCATTTCCATTTTTTGATGAAGAAATAGCAGCTAATAATCCAGCTGCTCCTCCTCCTATTATTAATACTTTCATTTTATACTCCCATATTTTGTATTGCTTTTAATACACCAATTTTTCCATATTCATATGTAAGGCCTCCCTGCATATATGCAATATATGGATCTCTTATTGGTCCATCACATGACAATTCAATAGATGAGCCTTGTGTAAATGCTCCTGCCGCCATAATAACTTGATCTGTATATCCTGGCATATCCCATGGCTCAGGTATTGAGTCTGAATCTATCGGTGATCCCATTTGTATACCTTGACAATATTTTATAAGTTTTTCTCTATCTCTAAATATTATTGTTTGAACAATATCTGCTCTTTTATCATTATATCTTGGTTCAACATCAAATCCTAAGTCTTCTAAAATCTTGCTTGCAAATACAGCAGTTTTTAAACTACTTGCTACAACAGATGGTGCCATAAATATACCTTGTAAAAAAGATTTAGTTATACCTAAAGAAGGCCCTACTTCCTTTCCTTCTCCCGGAGCTGTTAATCTTTCAGCAGCCAAATTAACAAGTTCAGCCTTTCCGGCTATATATGCACCATTAGGAGCAATACCTCCTCCTAAATTTTTTATTAAAGAACCAACTATTACATCTGCTCCAATTTCAATAGGTTCTTTTGTGTCTACAAATTCACAGTAACAATTATCTATCATTATAATTACATCTTTATCTATATTTCTTATACATTTTATTACTTTTTCTAATTGCTCTAAATCTATACTTTTTCTAGTACTATAGCCTTTAGATCTTTGAATTTCAATTAATTTTACTTTTCCTTTTTTTAATCTTTCTTCTATTTTTTCATAATCAAAATCATCATTAACTAAGTCTATTTTTTCAAAGTTTATTCCATATGATTTTAATGAACTTGGATTATCTACAATTCCTATTACTTCATCTAAAGTATCATATGGTTTTCCTGTTATGCTAAGCATAATATCTCCAGGTCGTAAAAAGGCAAATAAAGCTACTGTTAAAGCATGTGTACCTGAGATAAATTGTCCCCTAACAATGCAGTCTTCTGCTTTAAATATATCAGCAAAAACTCTTTCACATGTATCTCTTCCTATATCTCCATATCCATATCCTGTTGTTTGATTAAAATGCATATCAGATATTTTATTTTCCTGAAAAGCCTTTAAAACTTTTAAAGAGTTAATTTCACAAATTTCATCAATCTTCTTAAAAACTGGTTCCACTTTTTTTTCTGTTTCTTTTGCTAATTTAACTAATCTATCTGATATTCCAAGTTCGTTATACATTTTTATTTTCCTTTCCTATTTTATAATTATTCTACATTTTCTACATTTTCTGAATTATCTATTGTTACATTATCTTCATCAGCTTCACTACTATCAGTACTATCAATATTATCTGTATAGTAATCGTTTCCATACCATTCATCTGATCTATAATATTTTCCAATAAACTCTGGTGTTAAATTGTCTATATCATATACTGGTTCTTGAATAATTTTTCCTTCTGAATCAATAACTCCCCATTTACCATTTAATCTAATTCCAGCAAATCCATATTTATTTACTTCTGTTACCATATCATATTCGTTTGGTACAACTGTATTTCCATCTTTGTCTACAAATCCCCATTTATCATTTATTCTTTTTGCATAAATTTTATTATTAGGAAATACCTCTTGAGCCGTTAATTCTTTTCCTGTAAAATCAAAGTATTTCATATCTTTTTCTGATAATACTCTTATATAATTATCAGCTATATCTATACCTGCATTATCCATTGAAACTATTACTTGCATATCTTTGTTTATTAAACTTACTGTATTTGTTTCTGATATATTTGCTTGAAGTAATTCTGTATTATCTATTTTAAAAATACTATTATATTTTAAATCAACAAGAGATTTACCTGTTAAGTCTATAATTCCGCTCTTTTGTGAACTAGAAACTATAAAATAATTATTATCTAATTCTTCTATATAGCTATATCCTTTATCTATTACAACATTACCATTATTATCAATTATTTTATATATATCATCTGCTCCATATACAATGCTATGCTTTCCATCTTTAGTTGGAGTTCTTGAAACATATCCATCTGTTACTTCATTTCCGTTAGCATCTATTATTGTTTGAACTCCATCTTTTTCTGCTTTTAAATAAATTCCTCCCCATATTAGTTTTGTATATTGAGGTTCTATTTTTATTTTTCCATCCATATCTACTAGTCCATATTTTCCATTTCTCTGAACTGTAAATACATTATTAGTTGCATTATATATTATACCTTCGTATTCGTGATTTAAAATTTGTTTTTTATTTTTTAAAACTCCAGCTTGTCCATCTTTATATGCAATTAAGTAAATATTATTATCGTCATCTATTTCTGTAATCCTAGATATTTCTGTATATTCTGTATCTAATATTACATCTCCTTTATAATCTATATATCCGTATCTATATCCATTTTCACCTATATTGCATACAATAAATCCAGTCTTTTGGTATTTAGAATCTACATTATAATAATTATCTACTGTAATATTATCATATTCTACATCAATAACATTTACTCCATTTAAATTGATTACTCCCTGTTTTTCATCTTGCTCTACTAAGAACATTCCTTCTTTATATATTACTGCTGATATCTCATCATAAATCGGATCTGTTATTTCTTTGCCGTCTAAATCTATTAATCCATATTTTCCATCTTTTTTATATTTTAGTACAGATTTTTCAAATGGAATACCATCTGCTGTTGTCTCTGTTGGAATTGCTTCTATAGTTTGATATCCTGTAAGTATTTGTTCTTTCTTATCATTTAGTATTTTAGTTTCATATTCTCCTGTTTCGGTATTATAGTTAGACATACAAATAAATATTGGCTTTGATGGATTAGGTATTTGTATAATATCATAAGAAGGATCTACTAATACGTTTCCTTTGTCATCTATTACTCCGTACCTATTATCTATACAAATAGTATTATATTTAATATCTGATACTGTTTCTATATCATAAACATATTTAGCCCTTTTACTAAAATGTAATACTAATACTGTTGCAATAATAGCAATTATAGCCACAATCATAATAATTATTATTAATTTATTTTTATTCATACATCTCTCTCCTTTGTTTTAATCTTTATCTTCTTTTTCTTCTGTGTCTTTATTTTTATCTATATTCTCATCTGCATCTTCCTCTTCTACTTCTTCTTTCAAATTTTTACATACTTTTACATATTTTATTCTTCTATCTTCTATTTCTTCTACTTTATATGTTAAATTTTCATCTTCTATAACTGGTTTTTCTGTTTCGTCTGGTATTCTACCTAATAAATCTAATAAATATCCTGATAAAGTCTCATAATCTCCTTCTGGTATTTCTACTCCAAATAATCTATTTAATTCATATAGAGTAATAGTACCATTTAATAAATATGTGTTTTCATCTATTTTTTTTACGTCAATTTCTTCATCATCATATTCATCAAATATATTACCTACGATTTCTTCTATTATATCTTCCATAGTTATAACTCCGGCAGTTCCTCCATATTCATCAATTACAACTGCCATTTGTACTTTGTTTTGTTGCATTTCTTTAAATAATTCATCTATATCTTTAGACTCTGGTATAAAATATGCCTCTCTCATTAATTTCTTTAAATCTATCTTCTTGTTATTTTTTAATGGTTTTATTAAATCTTTTACAAATAAAATTCCTTTTATATTATCAATACTTTCATCATATACAGGTATTCTACTATATTTATATTCATCAATTTTTTCTAATAACTTATTTATATCATCATTTATATCTATAGCATACATATCTGTTCTAGGTGTCATTATTTCAGATACTACAATATCATTAAATTGAAAAACATTATTTAATAATTGTTTTTGTTCCTTTTCAATCGTTCCTTTTTCTTCACCTTCGTCTATCATCATTTTTATCTCTTCTTCTGTAACAATTTCTTCTTCTGCTTCTCCTACACCAAATATTTTAGAAATCATATTTGTTGATATTGTAAGTAATTTTACAAGTGGAGCTGTTATTATTGAGATAGCTCTTATAACTCCGATTGTTGCATATGATATTTTTTCATAATATTTCATTGCTAATCTTTTTGGAACTAATTCACCAAAAACAAGTGTAAAGAATGAAAGTATTATTGTTATAAGTACAATTGAAATACCTCTCCAAACATCTATTGTAAAAAATGGCATTGCTTCACTTAGAACTGGTGCCAATTTGTCTGCAAATGCATCTGAAGCAAACGCACTTGATAAAAATCCTGCTAAAGTTATTCCTATTTGTATTGTTGATAAAAATTTGCTAGGAGTTTTCAACATCTTTAATATCTGTTTTGCTTTTTTATTACCGCTCCTTTGCTTCCCTTTCTATTTTTGCATCATTTAGTGAAATAAAAGCTAATTCAGTAGCTGCAAAGTATGCATTTACTAAAATTAAAATTGCTAAAAAAATAATTTGTGATAACATTTATCCATATCCTTCCTATGTAATTTAGTATAAAACTTAATATTTTTATTATATACTATTTTTTTATTTTTACATATATTATGATAATTTATTTAGTAAGTATTGTCAAGGATTCCAAAAGAAAAATAGACCAAAAAAGGTCTATTTTTTCAATAAGTTTTATTCTCATTATTTCACTATAATTTTTATTTATTTTACTAATATTTATATAATATAAATATTAGTATCCAGTTCTTGGAAGATTTACCTCTTTTTCACCATATGTAGTTAAATTACCATCTTCAACTTTTTTATCTTCATCTTCTGGTTTTTTATAATTATTTACATCAACACTATATTTTTGATTTAATTTAACGTCTATTTCAATTAATTCATCATATATGGTATATCCATCTGGTGATTTTATTTCTTCTATATAATATTTTCCTGGCAATATTCCTGAAATTTCAGCTTTTCCTTCTTCATTAGTTGTTATATCAGAATAAACTACTTCTTTATTTTCATTTAAAATATTAAATTTTGCACCTGCTAAATATTTACTAGTCTCCGCATCTTTTTTTATCAATTCTATTGTAGTTGTATTTTTTAAATAATTTACAACTAATTTACTATTTTCATATTCATAGTCCCCTGCTGCTAACGCATAGCTTTGTTTGTTACTGTCAGGAGATTTACCATATAAAATAGGTCTTGTCTTCATATTAGCTATAACTTCTAATTCAAATTTTCCGTCTTCTATCAATTCTGTTATAGGTATTAATATCTTAAATTTTTCACTTGAACTAAATTCTTTTTTTTCATTATTATTTATATCAACAATTTTTACATTATTCAAATTAACATTTTTTAATTTTACTGAATATTCTGTACTCTCTACATTTGTCTCAACTTCATACGTTTTTGATGCATAACTTTTATCAATATCATCTAATTTCCATGATTTATCATCTGTTTTTATCTCTATAATTGCTGATGGTTTGGTTTGATTTGATTTTCTTGCTGCATTTGATATTTTTATAGCTGCATTTAGCACTCTTTCTCCTTGTTTATTTAATCCTGAAAAATCATCCCAATCATAATTATACATCATATCATACACGGCCATTTTTGTTGCTGCAAAAGCTTCAATATCACTATTACAACCTAAGCTTTCGGCACTAACAAAGGGATATCCATTATTTACAGCCCTCCATATCTTTGAGTTATTTACTAAATCATCTACTTTAACAGTATATTCATCTGTTTCAGTTACTCCTGGTAAATTTCTATTTAAGCAATATGCTGGATACTCTATTCCATTTTTTTCATATACTACAAATTCTACTCCCACTTTAATATCCTTATACATTAAGCAAACTATTTCTCCTTTAGAATATAAATCTGCTTCATCTATTAAATATGTAGCTGCTTTAGATACATTTGAAAAAATGCATAATGTTGTAGTAATAAAAATTAAAATAAATGTTATTAATATTATCTTTTTTATTTGCATATATATATATAATTCCTTTCTTAAAATTTAATGCATTATTAATCTTATATAATTTATTAATTTTTTCTCATAATTTTATCTAAACTATTTAATCTCTATTGCTTGAATACATCTTCTATATTCATACATATTCTCTACACAAGTAATTAATGTAATCCTATTATCTTTTGTATTTTCTATATACTCCCAATTTGTTTGTTTAATGATTTTATTCATAATTACTTTATACTCTCTTTTTCCATATTTTGTCTCATAGATTATTTTATCTCCGAATTCTTAATTCTTTAATTTTCTGAAAAAAATTACAATCTATTCCTCTATTATGCCCAGCTAGTGCAACATTTCCATCCCATATTGGTGTTTCATTAAAATGTCCAACTGCTGTTGCTAAAATATTTTGTGATGTACCTTTTTCTATAGGAGCATCTATATTTATCTTTGGTATCTTTATTCTCCAACCATTTTCCTTATTTGCATTACTAATTATCTTATATCTTTCTTCATTTTCTGTATTTAAATTATCAGTCGCATATCCTATTTGCATTATTTCTGTACTTATTTTCTTTGAATTTATCAATTTGACTGAAATACTTTTATCTTTTATATATAAATTTTCTTTTACTTTATTTTGTTTAATTTCTATTTCTTCTCTAGATAAAATATATTTATTTTCATATATTTTAAAAACATATATATCTAGCAATACTATTAATACTATTAAACAAAAAGTTAAAACACTGAAAAAAATAATATTAATAGATCTTTGGTTGATTTTTAACACATATCATCCTCCTATTTTTTTATAAAAAACGTTTAATTTGTTACTTTGGATTTATATAATAAGAATCAAATGTTTTAATAAATTTTTTTAAATTAAATTTGAATTAAAATTAACTTTCTGAACTTTAAAAATAAATAATTTACAACCATTAATTAATTGATTAGATAAATTAATCTATAAATTGCAATTTTAGATTACTTTTATAGTACTACAATTTCCAAAAATTGTAAAGTATTTTTCATCGACATTTTTTGACATTTATATAGCACATAAAAAAAGCAATAATATCTTAATATAATATTATTGCTTTTTTCTTACACTCTAATTTTTATCCAAGTGATCAGTTTCTATTTTGTCTTCTTTATTTTCCTTACAATCAAGTTCAAAATAAAACTCTACTCCTTCTTCATGGTTTATTACTCCATACTCATTTTTATAATTATTCATTATAGCTTTAACTAATGCAAGACCTATTCCTGTTCCGCCATCAGCTCTATTTCGTGAACTATCTTCTTTATAAAATCTTCCCCAGATTTTGTCTATATTTTCTTCTGGTATTTTATCTCCTGTATTATATACAGAGACTCTTACTTTTTCATCATCTTTTGATTTTTCTGCTTTCACTATAATTTCTTTCTTATTATCTATTTTCTTTGCATGTTTAATAGCATTTGTTAAATAGTTAGTAACAACTTGTTCTATATAAAAATCATCTGCATATACTTGTAAATTGTTATCTGCTATAATTGTAACATTTATTTCATTTTCTTCAAGCATTACTTTTGATTTTCTAACTACTTCATTTATCAATTCTGTTAAATTAAAATATTTATTATTGAATTCTCTTTTTCCATATTCTAACTTCATAAGTTCTAATAATTGTTTAACTAATTTATCCATCTTATTTGATTCATCTAAAATTACTTCTGCATAAAATTTTTTAGATTCTTCGTCTGTATTTACATTTTCTATCAAACCTTCTGCATATCCCTGAATCAAAGCTATCGGAGTTTTTAATTCATGGGAAACATCTGAAATAAATTGCTTTCTCATTTCATCTATTTTAGATTTTTCTTCAATATCTTTTTCTAGTTCTGAATTATTAGTTCTTAACTGTTTTATTGTTCTTTCCAATTTATCTGACATTATATTTATATTTTTTCCAAGTTCATTTATTTCATCATCTGTTTCTACTATTTGATATTTTTGACTAAAGTCTAATTTCGCCATTTTGTCTGTAATATCATTAAGTTGAACTATTGGTGAAGTAAATTTCTTTGAAATATATGATGCAATAATTGCTGATATTATAATAATTATTATACCTATAAATACTAATGCTCTATTAGATATTTGAACACTTTCTTCTATAGGAACTGCAGGTATGCTTATATATAAATAATATCCATTATCTAAACTTCCAGATAATAATATATAACTTATATTGTTTCGAATATCATTTATTTTTCTAACTTCTATTTTTGAATCTGAATAAACTGGTTTTTCATTTTTATCATAATTATTGGCTTGTACAAGCATATTCATAGCAGAATACAAATCTTTATCTGTACTAAAAATTATTGTATTTGTATCAGTTTCTATAAATATGTCGAAATTATTATTGTATGCTATTCTTTTTAATTCTTCTTCAATATTAATATTCATATTATTAGAATTGTAGTAATCGTTTATTCTTGCATATAGTTGTTTTACAGTATTAGTTTTAGAATACAAATAAAAAGATTCTAAAACTACACTATTTATTATAACAAGTACTAAAATAATTATAGTTATAATAATACACATTGTAAAAAACAATCTAAATCTTACTGATTTAAAATTTCTTTTTATTTTTGACATCTTCTATTTTCCTTTATTAATATTTTTATTTTATTTCAAATTTATATCCAATTCCTCTAATTGTTTCTATATATTTTCCTTTTTTTCCTAATTTATGTCTTATTTTCTTTATATGACTATCAATAGTTCTTGAATCTCCATAATAGTCATAATTCCATACATTATTTAATATTTTGTCTCTTGATAAAGCAATATTTTTATTATCTACCAAATATTTTAAAAGCTCGTACTCTCTTAAACTCATTTCTATTTGTTTTCCATCAACTGTAACAGTTCTTCCTTCTGCATCTATAACTATTCCACCATAATCTTTTAACTTGCTTTCTTCTGGTTGAGTTCTTTTTAATATTGCTTCAACCCTTGCTACTAATATCTTAGGACTAAATGGTTTTGATATGTACTCATCTACACCTAATTCAAATCCAAATAATTCATCCTGCTCTTCTCCTCTTGCTGTAAGCATAATAATTGGAACTTTCGATGTTTGTCTAATTTGACGAAGTACAGACCATCCATCTAATTTTGGCATCATTACATCTAACAAAATCAAATTAATTTTATTTTGATTTTCTTCAAATACTTTTAGTGCCTCTTCTCCATCAGCAGCTTCTAATATTCCAAAACCTTTTTGTGCTAAAAAGTCTTTGATTAATTTTCTCATTCTTGCTTCATCATCTACAATAAGAACTGTTGTATCACTCATCTTTTTTCACTTTTCCTTTCTAATTCTCTTATATCATACTAAATTAGAAATTATTATACAATAGTATTGTGTCTTTTTTATGAATTTTTCATAAAAATCCCCGCCAGCACACTTGCTCTGCTGACGGGTAAGAAGCTTTACTTCACACTCCCATTGAGGAAGTAGTATGCCAAAAGGGCATACATTGAATGGCCGGACATTTCTATGCCATCTTTGAATGCTTCACCAGTTGCCATCTGTCTGCGAAGTCTGGTATAGACTTCATCGATATGCATCCACACGACGGATGCATCAATGGCTTCCTGGTCGTCCAGATGCCTCGCTGTCAAAGAATCCAGATTTGCCACTGCCACTCCATAGTCCTCATTGGACTTAGAGGGATCTAGCAAATTTCTGCACTTTGTCAACAGCTTGACATCTTTTGCCACGATACCAGTTTCCTCTTCCACTTCACGCTTCGCGGTTTTAAGGATATCCTCATTATCAAGTGAAACGCCTGCGGGGATTTCCCAGTGCCACTCTCCCGTGGTGGTTCGAAACTGACGGATCAAGGCAACTTCACGGTTCTCGTTCAAAACGATCACCGCAACCGACGGATTCGATTCGATAATCGTATGATTAAGCTCTTCACCGTCTTCCGCCTTATAAATTACGTGCATTATATCCATTCTTTTTGTGTGAAACCGCTTCTCTTTGTGAATCAACTGAAATTTCTTCATTGTCCTCTCTCCTTCACATTTATTTGGTTAATACCATATATATATTATACCACTTTTTTGTTTTTATGTAAAATAACGTAGGCTTTTAAGCAAAACAAAAACTCTTATATAATGCTACTTATATAAGAGTTTCTTGTTTTAATTATTGTTATTTTCTTGAATTATATTTTCTTTTTTATTTTCAGAATCATCAACATGATGCACATATACATTTTGACCAGGATATGCCATTTTTATTTCTTCAGATTCTAAGACTTTTAATATATCTCTATTAATTCTTTCTTTAAATGATAAAAATTCAGTATATGCAATAATATCTGTATATAAATATATATTAATATTTATATTATCTAATCCGATAGTATCAAAATGTACTTGTATTGTCTTTTGATCAACATCTTCATTATTATGTAATACAAATTTTATTCTATTTATTATTCTGTCTATTTTATCAGAATTAGTTTCAAGTGGTAATTTTAAATTAAGTAAAAATCTTCTTTGTTTTAATCTTGACCAATTTATTACATTATTAGTTGTAAATATTGAGTTTTGAATTGTTACGATTGAATTATCAGAAGTTTTAATTTTAGTTGATCTAAATGAAATTTCAAGTACTTCTCCTTCATTAACACCAACAGCAATCCAATCTCCAACTAAAAATGGCTTATCTGATATAATTGATATACCTGACATAATATCTTTTGCTATATCCTGTGCTGCTAATACTACAACTGCACTGACAACTCCAAGACTAGTAACTAGTCCTGATAAATCGATTCCAAATACATATAATATTAAAAATACTGTTATTATGTATATAATTACTCTTAAAACTCTGCTAGTAAAGCTAGCCATTGTTTTATTGCCATCAATCTTATCTTCATCTCTTAATTTTTTTACAATACCTTTTTTAGGATCAACAAAATTAACAGCAGCATTTGAAGCAATTAATATCAATATTATTTTAAATATTTTTGTGCAAATGTCCATTATATTTTGTGGTAACTTTACTATCATAACAGCTATATATACACCAATTATGATAAATAAAGATTTTAAAGGCTTATAGAAAGCATTACTTTTTATTACTTCTTTATCTTTTTCTCTAAACTTAAACATCTTAATAATAAGATATGATAAGAATCTGCTAATTATGAAAAATACAAATATAATTGCAAGTGCGATTCCATAATCTATTATTTGATTTTGAGTAATATTCCTAAAAAAGTCAATTATACCATTTATTGTATCCATAATTTTCTCCTTTGCTTATTTTATAAACTACTAGCTTTCTAAAGTTGCAATTAAAGCTTTTATTTTTATGCCTTGTTCAGTAAACATTTTTTCATGTTCTGTTTCAATGTTTTCCCAAAAACTAGTTTCATTTATTAAATCATATGTATATTTTTCTATTTTAAATCCTGAACTTTCAAAATATCTTATACTATCATTAAATAAGTCATCATCATCTGTTTTAAAGTATATGCTTGCATCTTCTGACAAAAACAATTTATATTTTTCAAGCTGTCTTATATGTGTAAGTCTTTTTTTTCTATGTTTACCTCTTGGCCATGGATTGCAAAAATTAATATATATTCTTTCTATATTGTCCTCTTTGTTAAGAATATTATCTATTCTTTCTATATCATATCTAGTAATATATATATTATCTATTTTCCTATTGGCCATTTTATATTCTTCTTCTATTTTTCTTTTTGCCAATCCAAGCATTGCATCAACTAAGTCTATTGCAATATAATTTATATCTGGGTTATATACAGCAAGTTGAGATATAAATCCTCCTTTTCCACATCCTAATTCTAAATGTATTGGATTATTATTTTTAAATAATTCTTTCCATTTTCCTTTATAATCCTCAGGATTATCTATATAAAACTCACTAGCCTCAAGTTCTGGTCTAGCCCACGGTTTAAATCTAATTCGCATTTTATTATCTATCTGCCTCCCTTTTTTTACGTTTGTATTATACCATTAAAAGTAAGTTCTCACAATACTTTTAAAAAAATTCTTCTATTTATTACAATTTTCTATTAAATATACTTTTTATTTTTGTTTATTAAATTAATAATTTCTTAAGTTTTTATTCCTAGTTTTTTAATATTTCTATGATATATTGTGAGCATAGAAGGAGGGATGATATGCAAAACTTAATTTTGAAATGTGAAAATTTGCATAAAAATTTTAGAAAAAAAGAAATCTTAAAAGGTGTTTCTTTAGAAATATCTAATGGTGATATTTTAGGTTTTATTGGTCCTAATGGTGCTGGTAAAACCACAACAATAAAATTAATATTAGGACTTCAAAAAATCAATTCTGGTAAAGTAGAAATTAATGGATTTGATATAAAAACTAATTTTGAAAAAGCAATTGCAAAAGTAGGAGCAATTATTGAAAACCCTGATCTTTACATGTATATGTCAGGTTTAGATAATCTTAAATTAATTGCTAATTTATATCCAAGTGTTACTGATAAAAGAATTTTAGAAGTTATAAAATTAGTAGGTTTAGAAAATAGGATTAATGACAAAGTCTCAAAATATTCACTTGGAATGAGACAACGTCTAGGTGTTGCTCAAGCAATTCTTCATAAACCTAATCTATTAATTTTGGATGAACCAACTAACGGTCTAGATCCTGAAGGCATAAAGGACCTTCGTAATCTTTTAATAAAATTATCTAAAGAAGAAAATATGGGAATATTAATTTCCAGCCATAATTTAGCCGAACTAGAAAGCTTTTGTAATAAAGTTTGTATAATAAAAAATGGAATAATAGTAGAAACTAGTGATATCGATACTGTAAAAAAAGAAGCCTCTGAAGGCAATTACATTATTGAATTAGATGATGCAAAAAGAGCAAGATTAATTATAGGTGATATATCAATTGCTAAAGATAATACTCATATATTAGTACATGCAATAAAGGAAGATATACCTAATATAGTAAAAAAATTAGTACTTCAAGATATACAAATTTACTCAATAACAGAAGAAATTATTAGTCTTGAAGATGCATTCTTAAAAAAGACAGGAGGTAATGTAATTGATTAATTTAATTGGTAATGAACTTAAAAAAATATTTAAGAAAAAAACAATATATATTTTGTTAATTATAACTATCGGTTATATGATTTTATCAAATGTAATGCTGAGAATTACTAATGATTCAATGTATTCATATTACTATTTCATGGATGGTGATATAGAATATTATGAAAATAACTTATCAGATTTAGATCCTAATAATGAATCAGAATTTTCAATGTTTTTAAATTCAAAAGTTCAAGTTGAATTAATAAAGCTCGCTGATGATTATGGTAATAATACATGGCAAGCATATATAATCTTTAATAGAGTTATAGATTATATGAATACTATTTTACGATATGAATATTCTGATGGAATAACAGATGAAGCTTATAAAGAAGCAAAAGATAATCTTAATTTAGCAATAGAAAAATTTAATACAAACGACTGGAGATATTTTGCAAATGAAGACTTAAAAGAAATAAATTCTTCTTTAGAAGAGCAATATAATTTCAAAAAACAAGCTGTCTCTCCTTCAGAAGAAGTATCTATTGATAGAGCTATTTCCTCTTTAAATATAGAAAAACAAGTTGCTGAATGGAGACTTGAAAAGAATATAGATTATGGTCCATCATTTTTAAATACAGCATTGAATGACTACTCATCTTATTCTACAGCTTTATTAGATTATGCTAATACTGATATTGACGAACTAGATTCTGATGAATTATCTCAATATAGATCTGCATTAGAAAATATGAATCTATCTAAATACTATATTGAGAATTCAATTTCTTTAGATTCACTAAGTAGGAACTCATTTATTAATTTATTTAGTAATTACGAATTATTCATACTAATTGTTGTTATAGTAATAGCTGGTTCAATAGTTAGTGAAGAATTTAATAAAGGAACTATAAAACTTCTTCTAGTAAAGCCATATAATAGATTTAAAATACTATTTTCTAAATTTGTTGTATGTTTAATTATATTACTTTTAACAATTGGAATAGTTTATATTTCTCAATTATTGATTGGAGGTATAATTAATGGATTTGATGCATTAAATACTCCTGCGATTGTTTATAATTTTGATACAAATCATGTCGAGGAAATAAATATCTTTGTGTATGTAATCATATTAGGTATCTGCAAATTACCAATGTATATATTATTATTAACACTTGCATTTGCTTGTAGTACAATTTTTGCCAATACTGCATTAGCTGTAGCTGTTCCTTTCTTAGGATATATAGCTTCTTCAATAATAAATCAATTTGCTCTTTTATATAAATTAGATTGGATTAAATATTTTGTAACTCCTAACTGGGATTTGTCATATTACTTATTTGGTGGTCTACCTTTATTTAAAGGTCTAACTGCACCATTCTCAATTTTAATTTGCGTATTATATCTTGCAATACTTTTAATACTTAGCTTAGTTGTATTTAAGAAAAGAGATATAAAAAATATATAAATATTAATTTTAGTTTCATAAAAAATAGAGAAATATATAAATTTCTCTATTTTTTACTATTATATTATTTTATATTTAAATTATTAGCCTAATATATATTAATCTCTTACATATTCGTTCATTGGTTTTACTAAATATTTTAATTCATCTAACTTATCTGTAGAAACATAACCTGATTTTCCATTTATAACATCTGGTATTCTATTTACTACTGTTGCACAAGTAAGTTCAACTGTACTTGGTCTTGAAACAACTATTGTAGTATTTGGTTTGCCTTCTATTGTCCATTCATTTTTATCGTAATCCTCTTTCGAATATACTTTTCCTATACATTGGGTTTCAAGTGTAATTCCTTCTTTAGTTTTTGTTGTTACAACTGCACTCATACCTGTTGCCATTCCTTTTTTTACTGTCATTCCTAAAGTTGATGATTCAATATCTTCTTTATATGTTTGAGGTACACATTTTTGAGTTTGACTTATTGGTGTTAATCCTAATTTTGAACATAACCATCCATTTACATTCCACATATATGAAGGAGCATATTCTCCTGCATTAATTACTTTTTGTCTTTCGTCTTCACTTATCTCATCTGCTGATGCTATTTTTTTGTCAAATTCCTCTAATGTAAGTCCTGCACCATGAGCTTCTGCTAGTGCTATTCCATAATCTTCTACATTATATGAAGAACTTCCTTTAATTTTTGTTATTTTTTGAGTAGATCCTGCAATACTACTAATTAATTGTCCCCAATAAACATCTTGATATCCGCTTCCTGTTATTGTGCAATTATTTGCTTTGGCTAACTTATCAATTTCATCTGTTACTGTTGGATTAGAATTAAATGGAAAAAATGCTTCTTCGCATGTAGATATTGCATTTATTCCTAGTTTTGCACAAAGCATAAATGCATCTTTTATATCATTTAATAAACTCATTGTTGTTACAATTACAATATCTGGTCTTAATTCTTTTAATAAGTTCTCAGCATCTTTTACATCTGTAACTGTTACTCCTATTTTTTCATTTCCTATAATTTCTCCAATATCTTTTCCTATAACTGCTGGATTTACATCTATAGCTCCTACTATTTCTCCTCCTTTTTCTAACACATATCTCATTGTATAAACAGACATCTTTCCTGTTCCATATTGTACCACTCTTACTTTTCTCTCCATATTAGACTCTACCTCCTAATAAATTTATTTATACAAAGATTATATCATTAATTTTAAAAAAATATACAAAAAAACAAGAGAAATTTCTCTTGTCTTAGCTAAATATACCTGTTATAAAATTCCAAATACCTGAAAATATTCCTGTTATTATTGATATTATAATATTTATTAGAGTCTTAATTATTGGATTACTTTCATAGAAATTTATTAACCAATTTCTAGTTGGTGGAAATAGCCACATAAGAAATATAATTGCTATAATTATTGCTATCACAATTAATAAATCTCTAGTCTTTTCTTTCGTCCAACTTTCTTTTACTTTATATCCAAGGCTTCTTAAATAATCATTATATGCATTTGCATATTCTCTATTTAAATTCTCTTGCATTTTCATTCTTTGTTCTGCTTCTTCTTGTCTTAATCTTTGCTCATATTCCATCCTATCTTTTTCGTAATTAAATCCATTATTATTTTCTTTGCTTTGTACATTTTGGTTTGAATACGAGTTAGTATAATTTTGATTATTTTGAGAAAAAGTTGAGCTTCTTTGTCTTTCTAATTCTTCTTCTCTTCTTTCTTCTTCTAGCTCAATATCATAAGCATTTCTTTTTTGTTCGTCTCCAAGTACTTCATATGCTTCATTTATTTCTTTCATTTTATCTTCTGCATTCTTTTTTTCTTCAGCTGGTTGTAAATCTGGGTGATACTTTTTTACTAAAATTTTGTATGCCTTTTCTATTATTTCTGGCGAAGCATTTTCGCTTACCTGTAGTATCTCATATAATGTTTTTTTAGCCATATTTTTCCCCTTATTTCGTTCTAATTTTTTTCATTATACCATTAATATATTAAAAATGATAGTATTTTTATTATATTTATGATATAATTTTAATATATTTTTTTAAGAGGTGATAACTTTTGAAACTAACATCTAATGGCGAAACATTAGCAGAAAGCAAAGTGTTAATCTTATATATATTAAATAATGTAAAAAAAGCAATCAATAATAATACTTTATATAAAATTGTACTTTCTGTATTAGACATGAACTATTTCTATTTTCAACAATTTCTATTAGACTTGGTAAAAAGCGATTTTGTTTTAACATATGAACAAGAAGACCAAAATATGTATTTAATTACAGAAAAAGGTATTACAACACTTGAACTTACTGAAGATATTTTGCCAGGAATCTTAAAATTACAAGTAGATACAAATCTAAAATATACTCTTGATGATGTTGATGAAGAGAATTCAATAGTAGCAGAATACACTCCTGTTAATGAAAATTATTATAATGTTACATGCAAAATAATGGAAAATAATGAGTGTTTATTCGAAGTAAAAACATTTGCAGGTTCTAGAGAACAAGCTAAACAAATAGTGGAAAATTGGAAAAAACACGCTGGAACAATGTATCCAAATTTATTAGAAATTTTAACTCAAGATTTTCAAGATGATGATTTAGAAACTCCTTCAGAACCTATTAATGAAACAATAATTGGATCTCCAAGAGATGTATATAATTATGATGTAATAAATAGAAATTCTACAGATAACGAAGTAACAAATAATGATACTAACTCTGATAAAACTAATTTATCTACTAATAATTCATATGTTATAGAAGGCAATATGAGTCTTTTTGATTTTCTTGATAATACTCAGAATAATAATGATAATAAAAAATAAGCTATTCATAATCCAAAACTCCCTTCATTTTATATTATCTTTATGTGTCGAATCATACTGATTTTATATCATGAAGGGAGTTTTGTCTATTACAAAGCTAAAGCCTTCATTACTACCGGCATAGCCGGAAGATTATTTACAATAAAAAAAGCTAGCAACTTTATAACTTTTGCTAGCTTTTAATTTCTAATATTGTCTACCCCATACTACCATTTTTGTAGCTGGTTTTCCACAACATACACACTTATCATCTATTTTTTCTTGTTCAAAAGGAATACATCTTGATTTAGCACCAGTCATCTCGTGAATTTTATCTTCACACTCTGCATCTCCACACCACATTGTTTTTACATATCCTTGGTTTGTATTTAAGTTTTCTATAAATTCGTCCATATTTTTTGCAATAGTTGTTTTATCTTTTACTCTTTGCACACATATGTCATACATATTTTTCTGAATTGCTTCTAAAATATCACCTAATTTTTCTGATAATTCATCTAAATTAACTTCTATTTTTTCTAGTGTATCTCTTCTAACAACTACGCATTTTCCATTTTCTATATCTCTTGGTCCTATTTCTATTCTTACTGGTACACCTTTCATTTCCCAGTCATTAAATTTATATCCTGGTGAATATTGTTCTCTTAAGTCTAACTCTACTCTGTATTTTTCTTGTAAATCTTTATATAATTCTTCTGCTTTTTCTTTTACTCCTTCTTTATGAGCTGCAACAGGAACAATTACTACTTGAATTGGAGCAACTTTTGGTGGTAGTTTTAAACCTCTATTATCACCATGTGCCATTATAACAGCTCCTATAAGTCTTGTGCTTATTCCCCAAGATGTTTGATATGCATATTCTTCTTTTCCTTCTCTATTTTGGAACTTAATTTCAAATGGTTTTGTAAAGTTTTGTCCAAAATAATGTGATGTTCCACCTTGAAGTGCTCTACCATCATGCATTAAAGTTTCTACTGTATATGTAGCTTCTGCTCCTGCAAATTGTTCTGTTTTTGTTTTTCTTCCTTTTAGTACTGGAATCGCTAATAAATTTTCAATTACATCCGCATACACATCAAGCATTTCTAATGTAAACTTTTGAGCTTCTTCTGCTGTTTCGTGTATTGTATGTCCTTCTTGCCATAAAAATTCTCTAGAACGTAAGAAAGGTCTTGTTTCTTTTTCCCATCTTAGCACATTACACCATTGATTATATAAATATGGTAAATCTCTCCATGAACTTAACCATTTAGAATACATTGTAGAGAATATTGTTTCTGATGTAGGTCTAACACAAAGTCTTTCCTCTAATTCTTCTCCTCCTCCCATAGTTACCCATGCAACTTCTGGAGCAAATCCTTCTACATGATCTTTTTCTTTTTCTAATAAACTTTCTGGTATAAGAACTGGCATTGATAAATTCTTTACTCCATGTTCTTTAAATTTACTATCAGCATACTTTTGAATATTTTCCCATATTGCATATCCATATGGTCTAATTGTTATAAAGCCTTTAACAGCTGTGTAATCAGCAAGTTCTGCTTTTAATACTATATCTGTATACCATCTTGCAAAGTCTTCTTCTATATTAGTAATTTCTTTTACAAATTCTTTTTTATTTTCATTATTTTTCATAAAAATCGCTCCTTTTTCACTTAAAACTTTACTCTTCTTCTTTATCTATTTCTTCTTTATCTATTTCTTCTTTACCCATGCCTTCCCTTTCGGGCATTGGAGCCTCTTCTATGTTTTCAATAATTTCATCTATAACAATTTGTTTATTTTCATCTAATTTATATCTTGGAAGATCTGGTAGTTCTTCCAAACTTGAAATTCCAAACATTTTTAGGAATTCATTTGTAGTTTTATATGTAGTAGGTTTTCCTGGTGCATCAAGTTTTCCTGCATCTTCAATTAAATTATAGTCTAATAATTTATATATTGTTCCATCTGAGTTTACACCTCTTATTGATTCTATCTCTGCTCTAGTTATACGTGGATTATATGCGATAATTGACAATGTTTCTAATGCTGCATTAGATAAATTTGGCTTATTTCTTTTATCGAAAATAGGATAAATATATTCATAGTATTCTTTTTTGGTACATAATTGATATGCATCATTTAAATTAATTATCGAAAGTCCTCTTCCTTCTTTTTCATAATCTAATTTTAAACTTTCAACAGCATTAATAATATCTTCAGAACTTAATTCTAATGAAGACATTAATTCACTAATTTTAACTTCTCTACCTGCTGCAAATAAAATTGATTCTATTACTCCTTTAATTTTTTCTTTTTCCATTCCTATTTCCTTTCTTTTGCCTGTATGCTATCTATTTTATCATTTTTTTTATTTATTGTAAACAACTTGACTTTATTAATTCCAACATTTATAATAAAATTAGTTTTAAAAAGGAGGTTTTACATATGTACACATATAATAAGAATGATAATTCGTATACTTTTTCGTTTGATGAATTAGATATAGATGATATAATTAATTTAAAAGAAACTAGTGATGATCCAAATAAAAACAATGAAAATAATACTAATAACGATGAAAATGTAAATACAGATGATACAGATCATCCAGTACCACATAAAAAAATAGAAGTAATTAATGGTGGTAATGATTTAGATATATCTCCTGTTTCCGATTATATTGAAATAGAAAAACCTAAAAATGAAAAAATAGAAAATATTGTTATTCCAGAGGATAACAAATAATATATATGTAAAACAAAAAAATTCAGGTAACCCTGAATTTTTTAATTTGGAATTTTTTATGTTTTATAAATTATATAGCTTCTTGATTTTCTTCTTTTTCTTCACTTTCGTCTGATTTTTTATCAATAACTTCTAATGTAGATACTGAAACTTCATATGCAACTCTATTTTCTACAGTTCCATCTTCATGTTTTTTCTCATATTGTCTTGATTGTACTCTACCAACTACTTTTATTTCTGTTCCAACTGCAACAGTTTCACAGAATTTTGCATTTCTTCCCCATGCTATACATGGAATATAATCTGATTTATTGTATGATCTATTTACTGCAAGTAATACATCAGCAATTTCTCTTCCAAATGGTGTTTTTCTATAAATAGGTTTTCTACAGATATATCCATCTAAAGTAACTTCGTTTGTTATAAAGTCTTTACCTACAGGGATATCTGCTTCTTGGTCCTCTAAGAATTGTACTTCTTTTGCAAAAACTGTAAGAACTAATCTGTTTTTTTCACCTTCATAACTATTATATGATCTAAATTGACCTGTTATTGACATCTTGCTTTCTAAAGGTAAATCTCTTTCTGTAATTAATCTTTCTGAAATAGTAATTGGTATAATATCACAATTTCCACTTAAACGTGGCACACTTAAATTAAATACATAGAATTTTTCTCCATATATTTCATGGCTTAATTTTTTTTCGCTTGTTACCTTTCCCACTAGTGTGATGTGGTTATTGTCTAAATACATAGTATTCACTTAAATTTCCTCCCCCATTTGTTTCTTTTTTATATTTTTTCTAGTAACAAATTTAATAACGTTTTCTCACATTACCTATTATACTACGTTTTTTTGGCTTTGTCTACATAAAATGTTATTTTTTTGCATTTTTTTACTTTTCATATAATAATGAGTAGTTTTTATTTGTATATTATTTTTAATATTTCAGTTCCGATAATTGCATATTTTTCAGTGTTTTCGGAGTTTTTCACTTTATACTCTTGAGGTTCTATTATATTGTTATTTTTGTTAAAAATAATTCTTTGTAAACAAATTATCAAACTATTTTCTTCTATACTTGATATAGTAAATGTCGATTTACTGTTAAACCCATATGTTATTACTGGAATTTTTATATTTTCTAATATAGATTTATCAATAACTCTATCATTATTCAGTACTAAAAAATTACTATTTAATAATTTTTCTCTTATCTCTCTTTTTTTGCTTTTTATCTCTATATCTAACAATATTATTTCAAATTTTATTGCTTGCAAATTATCTATATTCTTTTCATTTATAAATATTATACTATAGTTAGTTTTAATACCTGATATTGACATTAGTTCTTTTTTTATATACATCTCGTTCTTTTGATTTGTAATAATTCCTATATATAACATAACAACTCCTATATATTAATCTATAAATTAAATTTATTATGTATTGATTACTATGGAATATATAATATAGTATTGATAGTTATTTATTATTTATGTATATATTTTCTATTTTATTATAAATTTATATTGTTTTTAAACTATATTATCAATATTCTTATTAACATTATTATCAATATAATTTTCCTGATTACTATAATTATCTTGATTTAGTGTGTTTAGTGTATTTGTACTTATAATATTTGCTGATGTACTAATCATTTCATTATTTTCTTCTGTCGTTGCTAACATAAACAGTACTACAACAGTACAAATTGCTAATATATATGATAATATTTTGGATTTATTTATAACTAAGAACATAAAAAAACCTCCAATTACAAGATATTAGATTATATGCTTGTAATTAGAGATTTATTCTTTATATATTTATATTTTAATTATCTTTTCCCAGTTTAGTTCATCTTTTCCAAAATGTCCGTAATTCGTTGTTTTTGAATAAATTGGCTTTTTTAAATCTAAATAATTTATAATTCCTTCTGGTGTTAAATCAAAATTATTTTTTACAACCTCTATAATTTTTTCATCACTTACTTTTCCTGTTCCGAAAGTGTTAACATATATTGATAGTGGATCTTTCATTCCTATCGCATATGATACTTGAATTTCACATTTATCTGCATAATTGTTTGCAACAATATTTTTTGCAATAAATCTAAGCATATATGCAGCTGACCTATCAACTTTACTTGCATCTTTTCCAGAAAAAGCACCTCCACCATGCCTTGCATATCCGCCATAAGTATCTACAATAATTTTTCTACCTGTTAATCCTGTATCTCCTAATGGCCCACCTATAACAAATCTACCTGTAGGATTTATAAATATTTTTGTGTTTTCGTCCATCATATTCTCTGGTATTATTTTTTTTATTAATTCGCTTATAATATCTTTTCTTAATTCTTCTATTGATATATCTTCTGAGTGTTGTGTTGATATAAGAATATTTTCTATTCTTTTTGGTTTATCATCTTCATATTCTACAGTTACTTCTGTTTTTCCATCAGGTCTTAAATATGGCAATATATTATCTTTTCTTAATCTAGTTAACTCTTTAGATAATTTATGTGCCATATTTATTGCATAAGGCATATAATTTTCTGTTTCGTTACATGCATATCCAAACATTATTCCTTGGTCTCCTGCACCTCCACCATCAACACCACATGCAATATCTTGACTTTGTTTTGTAATATTTATATCTACTTTACATGTTTTATAATCAATATCAATTTCGCTATCGGTATATCCTATATCCTTTATAGCTTCTCTTACTAATTTTTCTATATCAACATTTCCTTTTGAAGTTATTTGCCCTGCAATTGTTATCTGGTTTTTTGAAGCAAATGTTTCTACTGCCACTCTTGATTCACTATCTTGTTTTAAATATTCATCTAATATTAAATCAGAAATTAAATCACATAGTTTGTCTGGATGTCCTTCTGTAACACTCTCTGATGTAAAATAATATTTGTTCATTTTTTCCTCCTATAATTTTAATGTATACAATTATATCATATATTTATGTATTTTTCCATACTTATACATTTTTTTATTAATTATCAAATCTTATTTATTTTAATATCATTTGTTTCTAATAATTTTTTTGCTATATTTATAAAATTACATTCAGTATCTGTTAATAATATTTTAATATTGTCTTCTTTTAAATTACTACATACATTTTCTAAATTATTGTTTTTTATATATTCAGAAAGCTCTCTGGCTACCATTTCGCCAGTATTTATTATCTCAATATTGTCATTTAATTCATTTTTTATCAAATTTTTAAATAATGGATAATGCGTACATCCTAAAATCAAAGCTTCTATCTCATAATTATTAAAGTCTTTTAAATATTCATGTATTGTTAATCTAGCTATTTCATTTTCTGTCCATCCTTCTTCTGCCATTGGTGCTAGTAAAGGGCATGCTTTATTTATAACGTTAGCTTCATTTATATATTTATTTATATAATTTTTCCATCCATTACTTCTAATTGTACCTGCTGTTGCTATAACTCCTATTTTCTTTATTTGTTCTCTTTCTAAGTGTTTTATTGTAGGCTCTATTATTCCTATTATTGGAATATTGAATATCTTTTGCATTTCTATTAAAGCTTGACTTGTTGCTGTTCCACAAGCAATTACTATTAATTTTACGTCCATTTCTATTAAATTTTCTATTCTTTTTTTACTTAATTCTATGATTGTATCTTTTGATTTACTTCCATAAGGAAAACTTGCAGTATCACCTATATATATGTATTCTTCATTTGGTAATATTTTCTTTAATTCTTTTAAAACCGTTAATCCTCCAACACCAGAATCAAAAACTCCTATTGGTCTATTATCCACTTACTATTCATTCCTTTCTTATATTCTTTAATTAATTAGATATTTAATTATATTATTTATTACTTTTTATTTTTTACATTTATTTCGAAATTTTATAATTTTCAACATGTACTATTATACTGCTTTTTTTCTAGTTTTTCTACATATTATTCACTTTTTTTTAACACTTTCATAAAATATATTAAGCTACAAGCTAATAAAATTGAAAGGAGTCCTTTATATGGAATATGAAAAAAATGTATGCCCAGTTTTAAATGTTGATGGAGTTTTAGCTACAGGAAAACAATTTGACTTAGAAATAAATATCCCAGAAGATAATAGAAATGTTATTTACGGTGTTGTTAAAGACTGTTGCCATGAACCAATTTGTGATGCAGTAGTTAAACTTATCGAAGTTATTTATGACTGTGGAAAAGAAGAAAGAAGACCTGTTTCTCATACTTTTACAGATAAAAATGGTGAATTTGTTTTTGGTCCTCTTTGTTCTAACAGATTCTATGAAATTCAAATTTGGGTAGATAAAGTAAAACATTGTAAAATTTGTACGAAAGCAGAACATGAAGGAAAATGTTTAAAAGGAATTAAAATGGACTGTAAAAAAGAATGTAAACCTTGCGAAATAAAAGAATATGACTCATGTAATGATAACGGCTGTCATGAAAAAGATGATAAAAAATGTGATGAAAAAAAAGAAGAATCGTGTGACAAAAAAAATTGCAAACCTGGCTTTAGACCATTTTAATAAAAAACGCTAGTAAATACTAGCGTTTTTTATTAAACAATTCCCATTTTTTTTGCAAACTGTCTACCCATTTTTACCATTTTCTTTTTTCCTGTTTCCATACTCTCTGAACATGCCATTGCTACACCTGCTGATATTAATCCTCCTACTATCATTCCTTTTATAAATTTCATATTCATTATATTCCTCCTTTTTGTTATTTTATAGTAGTATCTCTATTTTTTTCTTTTATATACGTTTTGATATAAGAATAAAGCTCATAAATTGCAACAAAAATTAAAAATATTCCAAAAACTTTTCTTAAAGTACCTACTTCCATATTTGTAGATATATTAGCGCCTATTATAGCTCCAATTATTCCACAAAGACAAATTGGTATTCCTAATTTATAATCAATTTTTCTATTTTTTATAAAAATAAAAATTGCTGCAATTGCTGTCGGTATAAAAAAAATCACATTCGTTGCTTGTGCTATGTGTTGCTCTATATTAGCAAAAAGAGTAAGAAATAATATTAATACAGTTCCTCCTCCCATTCCTAAACCACTTACTATACCAGCTACTAATCCAATTAATATTTCTAACATAATTACCTCATAATAAGATTAAAACCTGCATAAAATAAAAATAATATAAAAAATACTTGTAACATTTTATTAGAAATTTTATTTAACAATTTTCCTCCTATTATCCCTCCTATTACTCCTCCTATAGCACATGTTATACCAAGTTTCCAATCTAAAAAATTATTTCTTTTATATATAATTGCCGTAGTTACAACCATTGGCAAAATACAAAATAAGGTTGTGGCTCTTGCATTTTTTTCTTCCATATTAAACAAATATGTAAATATTGGAACTAATATTAGCCCTCCACCTGCTGAAAACAATCCACTTATAACCCCAATAAAAATTCCTATTAATATTTTTTTCATTTTCTCATACTTTCTTTTTTATTTAGTATGAGTTTATAGAAAATATTTATACATTATATTTCTTCTTTTTTAGCATTATTATATCCAAGTTTATAACAATCCCAAAATTTATTTTCTGCTACCTTTGTTAAAGTATTATCACATTTTTGCATTTGATATATAATAGTTTTTTTTAATATTTCATCTTCAATATTTTCAGCTTGATCTAGAAAAATTTGTAATTCTTTTAAATATATTTTATCTTCTTTCCAATTTCTATTTTCTTTTGATTTTTTTCGCATAATTTTCCTTTCTATTACTCTTAGAATATCTTTTATTACTCTTATCGTTATTTTTTGTGGTGCATGTGTAATTTTAATATATTGCATGTTAAAATACAAGTATATATAAACGACAAAATATGACAAATTTCTACCTTACATTGTTTATTATTTTAACGGAAGGTTGTGACATATGATTAGAATTAAATTATCAGACTTGCTAGGCAAACATAAAATGACTCAAGCAGCATTAGCCAAATCAGCTAATATACGACCAGCTACAATTTCAAAAATGTATTACGAAGAATCTAAAAGATTAGATGTATCACAATTAAATAGAATTTGCTCTGTATTTAATTGTGAAATATCTGATTTACTAGAGTATATACCTGATAAAGAAAACAAATATTAATCTATACATATTTGTTTTACTTATATATTTTTATCGAATTATACTATAAGTACTATCGTATATGCTAGTACTTATTTTCTTGTTTAAATAGTTAATATTCTATTTAATATAGACTTATCTGTATTTTTCTTTTATTTTCTTTTATTTACTATTTTTTCCAATTCGTTTATTAAAAATTCTACATCTTTTTTTGTATTATCTTTTCCAAATGTAATTCTTAGAGTATTTTCTGCTAGTTTAGAATTTAATCCTATAGCCATAAGGACATGCGACGGCATTGGATTAGATGTTGAACATGCTGATCCGGCGGATGCACATATTCCTCTTTTATCTAACTCATATAATAATTCTCCTCCGCTTATACTTTCAAAGCTTATATTAACATTTCCAGGTAATCGTTTTTCTAAGTCTCCATTTATTGTAATATTACTAATTTTAGATTGTATTTCACTTAAAAAATAATTTCTTAATTCCTTTAAATTTTTATTATATGCATCAAATTCTCTGTATATTAGCTCTATAGCTGCTCCCATACCTACTATTTCTGATACATTCTCTGTTCCGGCTCTTTTATTATTTTCCTGTTCTCCTCCATCTTGTATTTTTTCAAACTCTATTCCTTTTTTTACATATAATGCTCCCACACCTTTTGGTGCATAAAATTTATGTCCGGATAATGATAACATATCTATGTTTAATTCTTTTACATCGATTTTTACATTTCCTATCGCTTGAACCGCATCAGTATGAAATGTTATATTATGTTTTTTAGCAATAGTACCTATCTCTTTTATTGGTTCTATCGTTCCTATTTCATTGTTTGCAAACATTATAGATATTAATATAGTAGTATTATCTATTGCATTTTCTAATTCATTTAAATCTATAAATCCATTTTTGTCTACATTTAAGTAAGTTACTTTGAAGCCCTGTTTTTCTAGTGATTTACAGGTATCAAGTACTGCATGATGCTCTATCTTACTTGTTATTATATGATTTCCTCTATTTTTATTTGCATATGCAAAACCTTTTATAGCCAAATTATCACTTTCGCTTCCACATGAAGTAAAATACACTTCGTTTGAATCAGCATTCAGTGCATGTTCTATTTTCTTTCGAGAAATATTCATTGCTTTTTTAGCGTTTCTTCCTAGAGAATACATAGTAGATGCATTTCCATATTGAATACCAAAATATGGTATCATCTCTTTTATAACTTCCTCTCTTACCGGAGTAGTAGCTGCATGATCAAAATATCTAACTTTCATTTATTTTCCTTTCATAAAATATTTTAAACAAAAAAATAAATCACATATATTTCTATTATATGTGATTTATTAAGATTTATTACTAACTTCTTTATTATTACTCCATCTATCTACTCTAATATTTTTATATGCATTTAATACTTGTGAATATTTTCTATATTCTTCTTCCCAAACCATATCTGGTATTTTATCAAAAGCTTCAAAAACTTTTTCAGCTTCACTTAAAAATATTATTTGTTCTTGTGCACTTAATTTTTGATATTTTTTAGAAAAAGCATATAATTTATCAAGCATTTGGTTTGCTTGTATAAAGCTCCAAAAGTCTTTTACTTTTATTCCTGCAACTCTTAATTGCATAATAGAAAAAGCAATTAAGCCGAATATTATCAGTATTAATAAATATATTATTACTATGGCTATTTCCATATTTCTTCCCTTCTTTAGTAAGTATATTGCTATTATATCATTTGATATTTTTTTATTCAATATTATTTTAATATATAAATTAAATATCTTCAAGTATTTATTATAAGATATTAAAATATACAAGGAGGGTGTCAACGCGTGACTCCCTCCTTGCTAGACGCTATGCGTCTACAATCTTGGAGAATGTTATCAGTCCTAACCACCCCTCTTCTAAGACGAAGTCGAACTCGTCCATACCAGGATCCGGTGCCTCGTTTGCATTATAGACAATGTAGTCAATCGTAGAAATCCACGAACCTGCATCTACCTTAAACCGGTAGTAAGCACCATCTATGTTGCAATAGTAGTAAATCCCAGCATCTGCCCACGATTTAATCTCGCAGGTAAGGTAGTCGTCTGTTACTTTTTCTCCAAAATGTTCCTCCACCGCTTCCCTCGATTGATCCTTGTAAGCTAAGACAAGCTCAGCATTAACAAGATCCTCGCCCTTTTCAGGACGGTTATTATCGTAGGTGCGCTGGAGAATGCTTGTGTCGTTCAAAAGAACGTAGCAAGCGACGAGCACAATGACTGCAATCGCAGCCTTAAAAACAAAGTTCTTGTGCTGCCTAATCCAAAAGCCCATGGTTGTTTCCTTTCTCTCGGGCCTCCAGGTTCTTTGACCTGCTTATTAATATTATATATTTTTCATACTCTTATGTCAACTTTATCATTTAGTTTAAAGTTTGATACTTAGATATATCTTCTATTCTAGCTGCGAAATATGGCATTTCTTTGTCTTCTTCTACCAAAAACATAGCAAATGTATCGTCAAAATTAAAATATCTTGGTGTTTCAATTTGAGGTTCTACCATAGCAGTAGCCTCAACTATATCCATGCCTGCTTCGCTTTTAATTTCTCCTCCATTTTCATCTATAGAAAATTTTATTGATTGTATAGCTTTTTGTATTCTTGCAACTTTTCTTTCTCCATCCCTAATTGTTTCAAATGGTCTATTTTCAAGTTCTTCATACTCTTTAGTTATATCAAAACTTATATATGGTATTTTTAATTCATCTATATTATTAAATTCTTTTGAACCAGTGTAATTACTTGATTTATTTCTCATATTATTAAGTATATCATTAAAACTATTTCCTTCAGGATTTTTGCATAATACTAAATTATCTCCAGATTTAGTATTTACTATAATTGCAAAATCATCTTCTGAATTATAGTATAATACTTGAACCTGATCTCTAACATTGTTGTCTGTATTTGAATTTATACCAAAGTATTGAACATTTTGGTATTTATCGCCAAAATTACCATTTTCTAATTTATCAAATTTTGTATTAAATTCAAATTTTCTATAAAGCATTGAATATAAAAAATATCTATTTAAATTTCCATCTGTTCCATTTAATGCATCTTCTGACCAATCAAATGAATCTAATATATCACTTGTTTGCCCAAATTTCTCATAAATTCCATTCTCTATTTCTTCTTTAAGTTCTAATGTTTTTAATCCATACTTTTTATAATAATATTCTTCTGAAATCATATCAGTATTAAATTCACCTAAATTTAAATTATTTACTTCTTCCATATCTTCAGCAAATTTAATATCTTGTCCTGCAATTTCATTTTTTAAATCATTCCATACTAGTTGAAATGTACCACACCATGCACTATCTGTCGTTAATCTGTCTTTCATAGTAGGTACTACTGAAATAGAAGTTGTTTCTTCTATTTGCTCATTTAATACTTCCTCCCTAATAATATTTTGTGTACTAACATTATTAGTTACTTCTTCTTCATCTGGTTTCTTAGACCCATTTACTATTAGTAATACAACTACTGCAATAATTAGAATGAACGCTAAAATAATTGCTACTAATGGTATTTTAATTTGTTTTTTCATTTGTTATCCTCCTTTTAAATTTTATATAGTACATTTTATCATACTTTATATAAATGTAAAATAAAAAAAGAAAAAGAAGTATTTTTTTAATACTTCTTTTTCTCTATTGTATTAAACTTCTCTTATACCTTTTAATCGTTCAGTTAATTTGTAACTTACTTTTAATTTAGTATTTTACAATTAATTATAGACTAAGCTCAACTGTATCGTTTGATATTATATTTTTATCCTTAAGCCATTCATCACTATTAACCATAGGTTCTGATATTGTTTCATTAGTTAACTGATTTTCATCAATATATGTAGGTCTAGATTGTACATCTAGCATTATATGTATAAATATTAAAATACTTATAATAATTATTTCTATTGCTATTATTATTGCTGAACTAGTTTTCATATTTTCACCTCGTATTTTTTATATTATTATTCTGGCAATGTATTTATTTGGTTATCAAGACTAATTGATGATTCTCCAGCCGCATCATCACCCACGCCAATTATATCCAAAACTATAGGCAATGCTAAACAAAGAATAATTATAAATAATACTATTATAATTATCAAATTAATTTTTGAACCTTTTTTCAAATTATCACTCCTTTTTTATTTTTAATTTTCCTCTTTTCTACTATATTTACTTTTTACTATAAGGATAATGTATCATATTGTATCGCTATTATCAATTATAATCGTATGTTATTTTTCTATCTTTTTCGACATTATTCGACAACTAAAATATTTTATCTCATCGTTACTGCATTACTATTGCATTACTTTTCAAAAAAAATAAGCTATGAAACGTTGATATCTCAACACTTCATAGCTTTTATTAATGGTGCAGATGGCCGGAGTTAAATTGCCGTAAGTGGCTATTTAAAGCATTTATTTACTTATTACTGTGCAAATTATGTGCAAAATATAAATAATATATACTGATAAAAAATATAAAAAATCAATTTCATCAGTTAACAAATTACTCATTAGATGTAAACTCAATATCTATACCATTTACTACATCTTCCTTATCTAAAAGAAATGTAAATTCTTCGCTCATAGTGTCACCAACTTTATAATCTGTGATATTCACTATTTCATCTGCTACTGTTTCTCCGTCTTTTGACTTAGCAACTATGTAAAAATTAAAAAATTGTGCTTCAGCATCTTCATTATAAAAATAATCAGCTCTACATGTAAAATCAAAATCAATTCTGATTTGTGTAGTTGACTGTTCTGATATTTCATATGAATAGTCTAGTACAGTTGTTTTTGAATATAATGTACCATAAGAATAATCTTCGTATGTTCCTCCTTTTTCTGGAAAAGTAATTTTTTCTTCATAATTTACAATGTTATTAATAGATTCAACATTTTCTGTATTACTGCCACAACCTGTAAGTCCTATAATAACAACTCCTAAAAGTAAAATAGTTAATATTATTCTTTTCATTTTAACAATCCCCCATTCAATTAATTTTATCTTGTATCATAATATCATAAAAAGAAAACTTATTCTATATTTTAATAAAATAATTTAAAGATTTATAATTATTTTATTAAATAATTTCTTTATAAAATACGCATAATTTATAATTTTAACACTTTAGAAAATGGATATACTATAACGAAAAATATAGTTAAAGATACAATGGTAAAAGAGTTTAAACAAAACAGTCTCATCATTTTATTTTATTAACTTAACAACGTATAGTGCTAAAAACTAATGAAAATTAATTTTATTGGTTAGCAATTTACTTATTAGATATAAAATCAATATCTATTCCACTTTCTATATCTTCCTTATTTAAAAGTTATATATTATTACTATATAATTTCAATAAATGCACAGAAAAAGAACTTATATAGATTAATTATTATTTAATATCTCTAATATCATTTTAACTCCATCGTAAAACCCCTTTTTGTAAAATTTCTCATTATCATATGCAGATAAACTATTTTCTCAAATGATTTATTAAAAGATATTAGTAAAAAATTTAAAAAAAATGAATTTTTGAAAAGCATTTGACATATAATAAAAAATGTAGTATACTATATTTAGCTTAAGCAAGAGAATTATCGAAGAACTCGAATGTTCACGAGATATGTTGACCACATATCTCTTTTTTTGTGTGCAAAAATAAAGGCAGTTGACCAGACTGCCTTTGATTAGTTTGTACTAATCTTGAGAATTTTGGTTTTCATCATCTTTACTATTACTAAGTAATAATAAGACGATTAATCGCCAAATTAAATCGAAAGAACTCAAGATGTTCACCTCCTTTCTCAAAGTTTTCCTTTGGAAAAGGATGGATTTATTATACTTTAATTTTCTAATAATAACAATGCTTTTTCTATAATTCAATAATTATTTTTATTCAGCTTTATTTTTATTCCTACTTTTATATACATTTGCTTGATTTCTACATTTACTACTATCATATTCAGCTTTAGGGTTTTTAGCATAAAAAACTTTACCACAATGTTTGCATATCTTTAAAGGATTTTTCTCACTGCAAAGCATAAATCCAAAAGCCATATCTATTGCTTGTTTTAAAGAATTCGGTTGCCAAGATATTTCTGGAGTATTTCCATACATATTAATTTTGTATGGTATTCCAGAAAAGTAATAATCATTTATAATTTCTCTAATAGGAAAGATAAGGAAAGGTAGGAATTTTAAATGTGAGTTATGCAATAATTAGAAATTCTAACTACAAGATGAAAAACTTGAGTGGTATATATAGGCATAATGAGAGAAAAAATACAAACTATTCTAACAAAAATATAAATAAACAAAATTCAATATTAAATTATTCAATAAAAGCACTCTACTTATGAGAAAGTTTTTAAAGATTTAAAGAAAAAATATAATTTGCAAGGTATGATAAAATCAGTAAGTAATGTAATGTGCGAACTTATCATAACCTCAGATGAAGAATTTTTTAAAAGTATCGGAGAAACTGAAACCAAAAGATATTTTTACACAGCATATAAGTTTGTATCAAATTATAAAAACTTAGGAGAAGAATTTATAGTATCTGCAAAAGTCCACATGGACGAGAAAACGCCTCATATGCATATTGTATTCATTCCAGTAGTTCATAAAAAAGATAAAAAAGGTAATTCTATTAGTAAAATAGCTTGTTCAGAGTTTTGGAAAGGAAAAAATAGTTATAGTATTTTGCAAGACAATTTTTACTCATATATGACAAAATCTGGGTTTATCTTAGAACGAGGAAATAAAGAAGAAAATGAACATATACCAATAGAAAAATTAAAAAAGATAACTAATTATGAAGTTCAAGAAATGTTTAAAGAAACTAAACATCTTGAACAAGAAAAAAAATCAGATGACATTGAAATTATACGAACAAATTATAAACGTGTAATTCACAAATTTAACACACTAGCAAACAGATATACACAAGTTAAGAACATAGTAGAAGATACAATGTTAAAGGCAGAAAAAGTACAACAAGAAAATTTTGAATTAAGACAAAATAATCAAAGACTAAAAACTGAAAATTCAAGACTTAAAGATTACATAGACAAAACATTTGAATATGTTAGTTTACTATTTGATTTTTCAAAAGATAGATTAAAAAAATTAGTAAATTCATTTATAGAAAAAGTAAAATCTAGAGATAAATAGAGTTATAAATTTATAGCCCTATTTTTTTGTGTTTTCCGTGCAAATCGTCCGTGCATATTCCGTGCAGAAAACAAAAATTAATGAATAATGACAAAAAATTCTTAAAATAGGTTGAATAATGAAAAATCTAAAAAAGCAGTATTTTCAACACTTTCAAACACTTTTGAATAAAAATAAAAAAAGCTGAAATCGGTTAAAATTTCAACTTTTTGGTGCAGATGGCCGGAGTCGAACCGGCACGAGGTTTAACCCTCGCAGGATTTTAAGTCCTGTGCGTCTGCCAGTTCCGCCACATCTGCATTTATTTGAACTGACAAGTGTTATTTTACTACTTTTATATGTTGTTTGTCAATACTTATGCAAAATTTTTTTCATTTTTTAGTTAATTTTTAATTTAAAATATATGATCAATTCTTTAATTGACTTTTATAAACATACAATCATTTAATCTTGACACTATAAAAATCTAAGGCTAAAATATATAATATGAAAATAAAAAGGGTTTTATATAAATGAAAAAAATTATAGTTAATATTATTAAACTAATTTTAGTAACTATACTAATAAATATAGTCACTAATTTTATAGTAAATTTTGCACATATTGAAGTAACAGAACTTATTTCCTACATATTGTTTTTAATAAAACATGCTATTATTATATATATTGGTATAAACTTTTTTTGGAAAGATCTTGAATTAGAAGACGTAAAAAAAATTACTATTATCTTTATGATAATAATTATTGTATATAATATTTTTTATGTTTTAAAATCAATTTCAGATTATGAACAAAGTTTGTCTTTAGATTTTTCAAGTCAACAAATGCAGTATGATGATTCCTTATCTGAAAATCAACGTAGAAAATTAAATGAATTTACAGAGACAGTAAGAAAAGCAGGTGAAAATATACAAAAATATTTAGAAGAAAATAAAGATGAATATTATTCTCAACTTATTAGAGTATATATATTTATTGATAATATAATTGCAATCATTATATATTTATTGATAGTACCAAAAATGTTTACAAAAGAGTTAGAAAAAAGAAATCATACTTTTGATTTTTATAATGATTACAAATAAATTATAACTTCTATAATATTAATTAAATAATAAAAAAAATCAACTACAGTATAGATACTATATTATAGTTGATTTTTTATACTTTATTTTTATATTTTTCTCTTATTCTTCAACTTTAACAAAAGAACTTTTTGGTACACCACATAAAGGACATACCCAATCTTCTGGTAAATCTTCGAATTTAACTGCTTCTACAGCATCATCATAAATATATCCACATGCTAAACATTTATATTTATTCATAATCATACCTCCTATTTTTTTAATTATTTTATCATATATTAACTAATATATTCAACATATTTGTTTAATTTTATTATATCTTTTTTATTAAATAAAAAAGATATAGGTCTTCCCTATATCTTAATATGAATTCATATATTTATATATAAATCTTGAATTATTTTTTATTTACTAATTCTTTTAATGCTTTTCCTGCTTTGAATACAGGTGCTTTAGAAGCTGGTATTTTTATTTCTTCTTTAGTTTGTGGGTTTCTACCTTTTCTAGCAGCTCTTTTTCTTACTTCGAAAGATCCAAATCCAACTAATTGAACTTTTTCTCCTTTAACTAATGCTTCTGTTACAACATCTATAAAAGCGTTTAATGTTGCTTCTGCATCTTTTTTTGTTTCTCCTGTTTTAGCTGCGATAGCTGCGATTAATTCTGATTTGTTCATTTTAATTACCTCCTATAAGATTTTCATATGTAGACCATAAACGCTATCTACTATTATCAATATTCTCCAAACTTCTAGAAAATCCTTCTTTTTTTTATTTTTTTTTGCATTTTACTTCATAAATTTAAAAATATATATTTTTAATTATATATTTTTAAAATTTTTAGAACTTTGTAGAAATAGTCTCCTTTTGGTAACATTCTGATTTCTTCACTTGAAAATGTTCTTAAAATTATTAAAAATATTATATAAACTGCTACTGATAATAATATTGATAATAGTATGCTCACTTTTATAGAAAACATGCATATCAATATATTGTATGAAAACATTAAAAATATTAACATTATTATAGTAGATATAATAGGTTTAATAAATCTACTTATTTTTATCCTTATATTTATATATTTTTTCATTATAATAAATTCTAAAATTGCTGTAACTATACACGAAATAGTATTAGCTATTGCTGCACCTTTTATTCCTCCAAATATAAATTTATTTGGATCTAAATCTAATAAAATAGTATTAAATATAACCTTTATTATAACTCCAATTATTAAAACTCCAATAGTTAAAACTGTTTTGCCCATTCCATGCAAAACTGCTGTCACATTTTGACTTATCATAGTAAATACTATAGATATTGCACTTATTTGTAATAAAATTGCCCCCTCTGGTTGATTAGGAAATAATAATTTTAATATTGGACTCGCAAAATAAATTATTCCAATACTAGCAGGAAGTCCTATTAAAATAGACATTAGTATAGAAAATTCTATCTTTTTATTTGCACTTTCATATCTTCCACTTGCTCTTGCAGAAGATACTGCTGGTATTAATATACTACTAAATATATTATTAAAAGATAATGGAAATGCTATAATAGTGTCAACTTTTCCAGTTAATATTCCATATTGAATTTTTGCTTCAGTATCAGTCATAAATTTTTTTAGACCTCTAACTATAGTTAGAGAATCTATGTTTTTATTTATCCCACCTAATATTGGTCCGATAGACATTGGTATTGATACAGAAAATATTTGTTTTAATATTTTTCTTCTACCTTTATATTTATAGTTTATACTTCTTCTAATTTCATTTCCTATCTCTTTCCTAATTTTAAAATAATATCTATATAAATATATAAAACAAATAATCTCTGAAATAGTAGAAGCAAGAGCTGCAGTCCCCGCCATTATTTTAGTATTAAGTCCCGTTATTTTAGAGACATACTCAATTAATATAAATGTAAAAAAAGTTCTAAACACTTGCTCTACAGTTTGTGAATTTGCCCCAACATTTAAATTTTCTCTCCCATTAAAATATCCTTTTATTACAGATGTAATAGAAACAAAAAATATAGATGGAGATAAAGCTTCAATAGCTAATTGTGCTTCTGGTATTTGTATTAATACGCAAGATATATAATTTGAAAAAATAAATAGTGTTATAGAACATATAAAACCTATCATTCCAAAAGTTATAACAGCAATTTTAAAAATTTTATGTGCTCCTTTACCATCACCTATTGCTAATCTTTCAGATACTAATCTCGATACAGCATTTGGTATTCCCATAGAAGAAATTGTTAAAAATAAAGCATAAATTTGAAAAGCACTTGAATATATTGCATTTCCTTCATCTCCGAATCCTTCTTTATTAGTTAAATATATTTTATTAATAAACCCAATTATCTTTATAAAAGTATGTGCTATAAATAAAGCAATTATATTTCTTGCAAAACTTGTTTTTTTAATTTTATAGTTATTTTCTTTCTTTTTTATATTAAATATTTTTTTCATATTTAATACTATTCTATATTTTATTTATTTATTCTACGAAGCTTAGCAAAAAATATCCATTTTTAGAGGTTTTTTATTAAAAAGTATTGTTTTTTTTTCCAATTTATAAGATAATATATATGTAGTATTTTATTATATTTGAAAGTGGTGAAATTATTGAAATATATAGATAATTTTCTTAAGTTTTTAAAAACAGATAGAAATACATTTGCAACATTTATTTTATCGCTAATTTCAGCATATGTATTAGTAGATAGATTAGTAGAATTAATGTTTATGATATTTACTGGTGTTGCATATTCTTATTGGGGACCTATTAAATATACATTAGCTTTTGCCGCATTAATATTTGCATATTATTTTTCATCAGCCTCAAAATTTGCAAAATCTGATGTTGATAAAATAAGGTATTTTAACACTTATATAATTTGTCTCTACATGCTAATAGTATCTTTTGTAGTACAAGGATTAAATTCAATTGCATGGACTGCAATTCTTTCTGTACCAAATTATGCAGAAATTGTAAGCGAATATTCTAATTTATTTAGACCTGCATTTACAGCAATATCACTTTATATTCCTATTGTAACGTTTTATAAAGTACTTAAATGGCTTACATTCTCAATTAATGATACAAAAGATATTAGAGACTCTATATCAGATTATGGAGGTATCAGTCTTTCAGGAAAACCAAAAGATACAGGAAAATATTCATGTGAAGTTATGCTTTGTGTAGATTCTGAAACAGGTGAAAACGTTGTTATCCCTGAAACTAAGAGATTAGAATCATTCTTAGTAGTTGGTGTTTCTGGTTCAGGAAAAACAACAATGATTTATGAACCTATGATTGCTAGAGATATGGATAGAAAATATTTCTTCAAAGAAATATCTAAAGAAATGGGATATACAGCATTAAGAACCGGAATTGCTACTTTAAATTGTCCATATGATAATGCGTTTTTAAATGAAAACTTTTCTTTAAATATGCTTACACCAAATCCTGATAAAGAAGACTTATATAAAGCATATATGAAGAAAATGATATTAAGTTCATCTGGTGGTAAATATGTTTATAGAAACTTTGGTTTAACATATTTATCTGCTGATTATGAATCTATTGAAAAAATGCAAAAAGTTGCTAAAAATTATAAATTAAAAGTTAATTTAATTGATCCAAATAACTCAGATTCACCTGGTATGAATCCATTCGTATATGATGATCCAATAAAAACAGGTGTAGCTATATCTTCTGTACTAAAAGGATTATATGCAACTAGTAGACCAGACTTACAAATGGCTTTTAGAGAAAATGCAGCAATTCAAATTATTGAAAACCTTTCAATTTTATTAAAGGAAATGTATCCTATTTTACATGAAGGTGACTTACCTAACTTAGAAGATTTACTTAATATGATGAATGACTTCTCTTTAGTAGAAGATATGTGTAATCAAATGAAAGAAATACCAGAACTTGCTAGTAAATATAAAATATTATTAAAATATTTTGAAAATAATTTCTATGCAGATGGTCCAGATTTAGCTAACACAAAAGCTTCTGTATTTAACGCATCTGCTGAATTAGATAATTTACTAAGATATCCTGGTGTTAAAAATATATTATGTAATAGAACAAATAATTTAGTATTTGATAAAGCTTTAGAAGATGGAGAAATTACATTCGTATGTACTAGAAGAGGTGATTTAGGAGCAAATGCTCATAAAGCATTTGGAATATTCTTCTTACTATTAATGCAACAATCTGTTCTTTCAAGACCTGGAAATGATAGTACTAGAATTCCACATTTCTTATACATTGATGATTTTCCAGAGTATTTGTGTAAAGCAATTGAACCAGTATTTACTGTATATAGAAAATATAAAGTTGGAAATATTTTATCTGCTCAAACATTATCACAACTTGGTGATGAGAAAGGTAATTTTAAAGATGAAATATTAGCTAACTGTGTAAATAAAGCTATATTTGGTAATGCATTACCTGAAGATGTTCAATGGTGGCAAACAGAATTACAAGATAAAAGGGAATGGACTTGGAATAATAATTACGAAACTGATCAAAGTAAAGACAATTATGGATATGATTCAAAATATGGTAATATCATATTTAAATGGAAACCTAATTATACAGCAGGAAAGATCATGGCTTTAAAAGGAAAACAAATTCTATTTAAAATTAAAGATAGTAAAGGAAAAAGCTATGTTGCTAAAGGAAAACTTGATTTCTTAGAAGCAAAATATAAAGAACCTAAAAAATTAAAAGAATACAATTTTGAAAAGTTTACTAACGGAATATCTGATGGACCTAAGAAGAGTTCATTTGCAGATAAATTCAGAGGAAACTTCGCAGCAGCTACTGCAAGTAATAACAATCCTAACATTGCATCCGAAAATGATCCAATACAAACAGATAGTACTGATTCAAAATATTTCTTAAATAATGGTGATGCAATAGTATTTGATTTAAATAAGAAAAAAGATAGTGACAAAAAATAAATAAAGAGGATGATTTAATTATCATCCTCTTTATTTATTTTATATTATCATATTTTATATTCCTAATAATTTTACTTCTACATTTTGCATTTTATATTTTCCATCTTCTAATTTAAATTCAACTAAAGTTCTATCTAGTGTTTCTTCATTTTGTCTTAAATCAGTTGAAAAATATAAATTAATTTTTGATATTTCGACTTTATTCATAATAATTGTTTTAAATGTTTCTGCCATATTTTTGTCATCCTCACAAATTAAGATTAATTGTGGCATTGAAGCAAATCCCGAATCTCCTGATACAAAATTATCATAAAAGTCATTATATAATCTCATTTTATCTACAAGTTTTTTCTCCCAATCTTCTTCTCTTCTTATAACTTCAAACAAAAATTGTATTGATTTACCATTTTTAGTTAATTTAACACTTCCACCAGTAGCTCTAAATGTTTTTCCCATTTGTTTAGCATTGATAGTAGGTTTTACATTATATGAATCAAAAGCTTTAACTTTTCTTAAATATGCAATAATTGTTTGATTTCCTGCTAATCTTTTCTTTATCATAGGAACTGGTTTTGTATTATCTGTTGGTTGCCATTTACATTCAATTCCTCTTGAATTTAGTAAATATTTTCCCATTTTTTCTAGACAATATATTCTATATATACCTTTCCCATCTTCCCCTTTAAAATAATATCTTGTAAGGATTTTGGCTTTTATTAATTGATCTAATTTATTATTTAATTTATCTTGAGAAGCAATTTCTACATTCTTCCATTGTAACATTTGGTATAATTGTCTTGAAGTTATAAACTCAAATTCATTGACTAATTCTAAAATTTTAAAATGTATATCATTAATATGACCAATATTTATTTTATGTATAATTTGGTTCATTGATACATATCCATCTTTACCATCAAATGTTTTTATTTCTCCTTCTCTAACTGCAAAAGGTGATACTACCGCCTTTATTTCATTATCTTCTACCATAATTTTCACAATCCTTTCAAAATTATCTTTATATATTTTATCATAATTTTTTAGTTAATACAATTATTTTTTAGTAATTTAGCCACTTCTTCGTTGGTTAAATATCTCCATTCACCTATTTTTAAATTTTTCACATCTATATCTTCTATTTTACTTCTATGCAGTGCTAATACTTTTTTTCCTATTGCTTTACACATTTTTCTAACTTCTCTATTTTTCCCTTCATGTATTGTTATTTGAATCCTTGATATATTTTTTTCTTCATCTATTTTTAGTATTTTTACCTTTGCCTTACCTGATATATAATTTTCTATTTTTACACCTTTTTCCAAATTTGAAACATCTTCTTTTGTCACTATTCCTTTTACTGTAACATTATATGTCTTTTCTATTTCATATTTAGGATGTGTAACCTTATATATAAATTCACCATCATTAGTAAGTATAATAGCTCCTGAAGTATACATATCTAATCTTCCAACTGGTAATACTTTTTCTTTTACCTTAACTAAATCTAAAACTGTGTTTCTACCGAAATTGATCTTTAGTAGTTGTTACATATCCAATTGGTTTATTTAATAATATATATACTTTTTCTTCTATTTTTCCCACTTTTTTTCCTTTAAAAGTTATTTCGTCCTTTTCCGGATTAACTTTAGCACCAAGTTCATTAACTACTTTTCCATTTACTGTTACTAGTCCATTTATTATATATTCCTCAGCTTTTCTTCTTGAACATATTCCATTATTCGACAAAAATTTTTGTAATCTAACTTCTTCCAATTTCTTCTCCTTCTAGTATGTCTTTAAAATATTGTGGTAATTCCGCTTCTAAATGCATCTTTTTTCCTGTAATTGGATGTACAAAATCTAAACTCTTTGCATGTAGCATTTGACCTTCTACCCCAAATTCATTTTTACCATTTGAATATACTAAATCCCCTACTACTGGATGTCCTATTTCAGCCATATGCACTCTTATTTGATGTGTTCTGCCTGTATCTATTTTAATTTCCAATAAAGTATATTTTGGAAATCTTTTTAGTACTTTAAAATGAGTTATCGCTGTCTTACCTTCTTTTCTAACAGCCATTTTCTTTCTATCTTTTGTACTACGTCCAATTGGCATATCAATAGTAGCCTCATTTTCACTAACTACTCCTCTTACTAATGCAATGTATATTTTCTTTACTTCTCTATTCTTAATTTGATTACTTAAATTTATATGTGCTTTATCATTTTTAGCAACTATTAATATCCCTGATGTATCCTTGTCCAATCTATGAACAATTCCTGGTCTTATTTCTCCTCCTATACCAGATAAACTATCTTTACAAATTGCCATAATAGCATTAACTAAAGTTCCATCAGGGTTACCATTTGCAGGATGTACTACTAAGCCTTTAGGCTTGTTTACAACGATTATATCGCTATCTTCATAAATTATATCAATTGGTATATTTTCGGCCTCTAAATTCGTTTTCTTGGCTTCTGGCACATGTATAATTATCTCATCATTAATACATACTTTATATGATGTCTTTTTCTTTAATCCATTAACTAAAATTTCTCCATCTTCTATTAATTTTTGAATCATAGTTCTCGATAAATTATTATATTTTTTTACTATATATGCATCTAATCTTATATTTTCTTCATCAACAATAATTTTTTCCACTTTTAACCTCTTATTCTCTCTTATTCTACTGCACTTACTCTTTCATATAATATAAAGTTTTTATCATCATATAATGATTTATAGTTTATATCTCTTGATAAAAGTAAATTTAGTTTTGAGTTTTTACGTATCAACAAATGTGTTATATCATATGATTCGAACTTATTTTCATAGTATGTGGCTATACTTGATATATTTAAATAATCTGTAAATATATCTCTTCCTTCATATTTTCCTTCTTCATTTTTTACACCATTAAATTCAGGTGTATATAAATCTGCTCTCGAATCAATAAATACTGGTATTCCCCTGTATAACATATAACTACCATAGTTATATTCATTATATATTCTTATATTTTCTACATCTAAATTATTTAATATATAGTCACATGCTTCTACAGGATAAGATGACTCATTTACAATAGGAGAATTAATCTTACCTCTATATAACATAAAACTTATTAAAATTCCTAATAAAATAATAATTATTTGTCCATAAACTGTAGTCATAACAGTTATTAGTTTATTTGTTCCCTCTTTATCATATTTTTGTAATAGTGCTACTAAAAGTTTTGCAAATACTATTCCTCCTATAAGTACAAACATTGATACCTGCCTTCTAGACATAAATGCTAATAATACTAATCCTGCTATCATAAATAAATCTCTTAGTTTTATTTTTACATCTGTAAACATTAAAATTAATATAAATAAAACTATAACAACTAATGTTTTAATATCTTGGATAAGTGTCAATGGTAAATGTTCGCTAATATTTTCCATAGTATTTCCTGCCATTGTTTTTGGTAAATATGTATATGGAGTATCTCCTAATGGTGTAAGAAGTCCTGTAAAAGCACAAATTACCATTATTATTATAAGCCATTTAACATTATCATTCTTCTTTAATATAATTTTATAAGGATGACTTCTTCTTTCTTTTCTTTTTTCTTCTATTTCTTTTATTCTTTTTTGCAAACTATCTAATTTTTCTTTTGCTATTTTTATTTTTTCTACATACTTTTTATATTTTTCATTTTGTTCATTATCACTTATTTTATTTTTCTTATTTTCTAAATTAATTATTTCTTTTTTATAATATTTTAGTTTTAATTTTCTATATATATCTGCATCAGATAAAATTACTAAAATATATTCAACAATATATGGTAAATAAAGCACGAAATAAAATGGCCATACAGCTAAGTGTACATTAGCAATTATAATTGGAATAACTATTAATCCAATAGCATATCTTTTCTTTTTTGTCTCTATAAATTTCTCGATAAATAAAATGGTCAATATAAATAAAATATATGTAACAAGTTGTGCTCTTGCTGTGATGTAACTCTTCATTAAGTACATCATTGCTAATGTTATAAAAAACGAAACAACTTCATTTTTGCAAATTTTATTTAATACTATATAAATTATTATTCCTAATGTAATTGAAAGCATTACAGTCGCTATATATATAGCTGTAAATCCACCTATTTGTATATTTTCACCAAGTTGATATACCAGATACGTTCCTACATCATATGCCCAATGTGGATATGTATATGGCAAATCTTCATGCCATGAAAATGGATCTTTCATATCTATACCATTTTCTAATATATGTTCTCCTATTGCTATTGTATAATATGTATCATTTTGAAGTGTTTTTGGTGTTATTGCAAAACAAAAAATTATTATAACAAATATCGCAAGTACATGAAAATTTATTTTTGTCTTTTTATCCATTGTATTAATATCCTCCTATATGTTAAATTCAGCATATATTGCACTATGATCAGATTTTGCTTCCATATCAATTGTTGTATATTTTAATAATTCTATATTATTAGAATAAAACATAGTATCAATACATCCTTGTCCTAATTTTGAAAACCATGTATCTTCTCTATTAGGAATACGTAATAGATTTTCTCCTAATATTTTATACTCATCATATTCTTTTTGCTCTTTAAAAGTATATTTTCCTTTACCTAGTCTTGTAACTCCTATATTAAAGTCTCCGCCTATAATGATAATTTCATTTTTATCTATTTTTTCAATAATTCTATTTAATTCTTTACATGCCAAAACTCTTTCATCATAATATGTTGATAAATGAACTGAGAATAAATTTATCTTAGCTGTCCCTAAAGATATTCTATTACATAATATTCCTCTTTGTTCATGATTCAAATCTGTTAAAGGCATTAAATAATTTACTGAAAAAGATATTGGAAATCTACTTATTATTCCATCTCCATAATATCCATCTTCTAAAGTTATATTACTTTCCATAGAACAATATGGTAAATATATTCTTTTACTAAATTCTCTTATTTGATTTCTATCTCCAGCTCTTTTAGTATACATATCAATCTCTTGTAAAAATACTATATCTGGTTTATATTTGTTTATAATCTCAGCTTGTCTTTCAATATCTACAATCCCATCTAGTCCCTTTCCATGAGCTATGTTTAAAGTAATTATCTTTATCAACATAAAAATCACATCTCCATATAAAATTACGTTATCATTATATCAAAAAAGGACTTTTTTATAAAGTCCTTTTTTATATATTATCCTTTTATTTGTTTTGCAACTTCTTCAGCAAAGTTTTCTTCTCTTTTTTCTAATCCTTCACCTTTTTCAAATCTTACAAATCTTATTATCTTAGCACCTTTATCAGCTACTAATTTTCCTACTTTAATATCAGAATCTTTAACAAATTCTTGTTCTACTAAACAAATTTCACTATAGAATTTTCCAAGTCTTCCTTGTACTATTTTTTCAGCTATTGCTTCAGGTTTTCCTTCGTTTATAGCTTGTGCTTTTAATATTTCCATTTCTTTAGCAAGTCTTGCTTCAGGAACAGAATCTTTATCTAAATATTCTGGTCTTGCAGCAGCTATTTGCATACAAATATCTTTAGCAAGATCTTTTGTTCCATTTTCTATTTCAACTAAAACTGCTATTTTTCCATCTCCATGGATATAGCTTTCTAATAGGTTATTTGTTTCAAATCTTTCAAATCTTCTTATTGACATGTTTTCACCTATTGTTGCAATTTTATTAGTTAAAACTTCTTGTACTGTTTTTCCTGCTTCTGATATAGATTCTTGAGCTAATAATTCTTCTACATTTGCTGGATTTTTTAATGCAACTTGTTTTGCAACATCTGCTACAAAATTTCTGAATTCTTCATTTTTAGCAACAAAGTCTGTTTCTGCATTAACTTCAACAACTACTCCTACTTTTCCGTCTTCTGATATATATGTTTCAACTAATCCTTCTGCTGCAATTCTATCTGACTTTTTAGCTGCTTTTGCAATTCCTCTTTCACGTAAAAGTTCAATTGCTTTTTCTTCATCTCCATTTGTTTCTGTTAAAACTTTTTTGCAGTCCATCATACCTGCACCTGTTTTTTCTCTTAATTCTTTTACTTGACTTGCTGTAATCATTAAAATATCCTCCTTTAAAAAAATAAGGAGATAGAGCAGATAATAAGCTCTCCTCCTTTTATATTATCTTATTTTATGTTTTTATTATTCTTCTTCAGAAGCAACTACTTCTTCGATACTATTATTTTCTTCGTTTTCTTCTACCATTTCTTTTTCAACGTTTTCCATTGATTCACCTTGTCTACCTTCAATAACTGCATTTGCCATACAATCTGCAATTAGTGATACTGCTCTTATAGCATCGTCATTTCCTGGTATAGCATAGTCAACATCTTCTGGGTTACAGTTTGTATCAACTAAACCTATAACTGGAATACCTAATTTTCTAGCTTCTAATATTCCTATTCTTTCTTTCTTTGGATCAACTATAAACATTACTCCTGGAAGTTCTTTCATTTCTTTAATTCCTCCAAGATTCTTTTCTAGTTTTTCCATCTCTTTCTTTAATAGAATAACTTCTTTTTTAGGTAGAACTTCGAATGTTCCATCTTCACTCATTCTTTCAAGTTCTGTTAGTCTTTCAATTCTTTTTCTTATTGTTCCAAAGTTTGTTAATGTTCCTCCTAACCATCTTTGGTTAACGAAGTACATTCCACATTTTTCTGCAGCTTCTTTAACACATTCTTGAGCTTGTTTCTTTGTTCCTACAAAAAGAACTGATTTTCCATCTTCTGCTTGTTCCTTTAAGAAAGTATAAGCTTCATCTAATTTTTTTGATGTTTTTTGTAAATCGATGATGTGAATACCGTTTCTAGCTTGAAATATATATTCAGCCATTTTAGGATCCCATCTTCTTGTTTGATGTCCGAAATGAACACCTGCTTCTAGTAATTGTTTCATTGCAACTACTGACATATTTAATTCCTCCTTTTTTGTTTTACCTCCACTAAGCGTTAAGACATTTAAAAAGACTTGCTTTAAATAAAACAAGCACTCCTCTTTAAACTAGCTTGTGTGTGTATTTTTAACAGATAATATTTTATCACATATATGTACTAATTTCAAGTGTTTTTAGGAATTTTATTCCTTTTTTTAGTAGTATAAATGTAAACTCCTCATTGTTTTTGTCAAAATACTACTTTATTTAAAATTTTAATCTTTTTTATTCCTTTTTTTAATATTTTATGATAAAATTATTTCATAAAATTTATTTTTGCAAGAAAGGGTGAATTATATGCAATTTAATAAATGTTGTAGATGTGGATGTTTCTTTGTTAGTTCAGGTGATGTTTGTCCTAATTGTGCATCAAAAGATAATTTTGAAATGGAAAAATTAAAAAATTTTTTAGAAGACTCAGATAGTAATTTCTCATTAGAAAGTATTTCATATGATACTGGTATAAGTGTAAAAAATTTAAATAGATATCTAAAAAAAGATAGTTTTTCTGAGTTTAATAATATTATTACAAAATTATAATTTAAGTTTATTTTATTATAAAGCTAAAAGATACAAAAGTTATTTCATAACATTTGTATCTTTTTTCACTACTCAATCTTATATATCTCTAATAGCTTTTCTGAAGCTTCTTTTGCTTTTTGTTCATTATTAGAATGAATATATGCTAAAATATCACCAGTTTCAACATTGCTATCTACTTTTTTATTTAAAACTAATCCTGCTTCATAATCAATGCTGTCTTCTTTTCTTATTCTTCCTGCTCCTAAAAATACTGAAAGTTTTCCTATTTCTTCTGCCTTTAAACTAACTATCCTTCCACTCTTTTTTGCTTTTACTGGAACAATGTATTTAGCTTTTTTAAATTTATTTACATCTTCTATATATGAAACATCTCCATTTTGATTTTGTACTAGTTGTTTTAATTTTTCTAAAGCTTTTCCATTTTTAACATTCTCTAACATCATTTTTTTATTTTCTTCTAAATCGTCACCTTTTCCTGCAAGTTTTATCATATTACTACCTAATTCTAATACGACATTTTCCACATCTTGTTCCATTCTTCCATTTAAAAATTCAATTGCTTCTATTACTTCCAAGCTATTTCCAACACATCTTCCTAGAGGTTCTTCCATAGGTGTTATTACAGCTACAGTTTCCCTATTTGCTAATTTACCTATTTTAATCATAGTGTTAGCTAATTCATTTGCCATATCTTTTGTTTTCATAAAAGCTCCGCTTCCATATGTTACATCTAATACAATCTTATTGGCTCCAGCTGCAATTTTCTTACTCATTATACTAGACGCAATAAGTGGAATACTTTCGGTAGTGCTTGTCGCATCTCTTAAAGCATATATTTTTTTATCTGCTGGTGCTAAATTTAATGTTTGTCCTATTAAACTTATTCCTATTTTTTTTACATTATCAATAAATTCTTTTTCATCTAGATTTATATTATAGCCTGGTATAGATTCTAATTTATCTATTGTTCCTCCTGTGTATCCGAAGACCTCTTCCTGACATCTTAGCTACTGGAATCCCAAGTGATGCAATAATTGGAGCTAAAATTAATGTAACTTTGTCACCAACTCCTCCTGTACTATGCTTATCAACTACATTCCCTAATTCTGATAAATCAAGTATATCTCCAGAATTTGCCATTGCTAAAGTAAGATTTGTAATTTCCTCTTCATTCATCCCATTAATATATATTGCCATTATTAATGCAGAAGCTTGATAATCAGCTATATTTCCGTTTGTATATTCAGTAATAAAATAATTAATTTCATCCTTATTTAATATTTTTTTATCTCTTTTTTTAGCAATTATTTCCTGTATATTCATACACTCACCTTCTTTATTTATTAATTACAATGTTTTTAACAAAGCTTCTTCTATGCAAAGGGCATAGTCCATACTCTCTAATTGCTTCCATATGAGCTGCCGTTCCATATCCCTTGTGCTTTGCAAATCCATACATTGGATACACCTCATCCCATTGTCTCATTATTCTATCCCTTGTGACTTTTGCAATAATTGAAGCTGCTGCAATAGAATAGCTCTTACTATCCCCTTTTATAATTGATCTATATGGAATATGATCCGTATCTATCTTTGTAAGTGCATCAACTAATATTATTTCAGGTTTCTCTATTTTTTGTTTTTTTTCTTTTAAATTATTTTCCATTTCTTTTATAGCCTTGGTTAATCCTTCTTTTGTTGCATTTAAAATGTTTATTTTATCTATTTCTTCTTGATCTATAATACCTACGCCATATGCAATACACTCATTTATAATTTCATCATATAATTTTTCTCTTTTCTTCTCAGATACTTTTTTAGAATCATTTACACCTTCAATCATAGATTCCCTCGGCATTATAACAGAAGCAACAACAACAGGACCTGCTAGTGGTCCTCTTCCTGCTTCATCTATTCCAGCTATACTGGTTATTCCTTTATTATATAAATTTTCTTCTATTTCTTTTATTGTTTTTAATCTCTCAAATTCTTTTTCTTTCATAGCTACTTCCTATTCCATTTCTGACAATTTATATACTATATTGCCTTTACTATCTTTTATTCCATATATATATATAACGTCATTTTTCTTATAATCTATAATATAATAATCTTCTATTTTCACATCATTTAATCCTAATTCATTCAAATTATTATTATCAATACAATAATAATTACTCTTGTCTGAGTCAATATCAATAACTTTATTATCTATGAGTTTTTTTATTCTCTCGTCTTCCTTCTTATCACTTATTTTTGTTCCAATATATTTTGCACCTTTTTCTTCTATATCAACTTTTTGAGCTATTAATTCTGTTTTTGCTTGTATTAATAACATATTTGTTTTTACTGTTTCAAATTCTTCTTTATCATATTCTTTATTAAAAAATTTAATCCCAAAAAAGATTATAACTCCTATAATAGCAATTACTAAGAAGATTTTAATATATGTAAAAATTACACTTTTTCTCATTGTTCACACCCTTCTTCTTTCCTTACTATTTTCATATTATATATTGATATTATAATTTTTGCAACATTATATTTCTTATTTAATACATATTTATATATTCTTTTTATTCCAATTCCATTTTTTTACACATATATTTCACATTTTGTACACAAATTTATTGTAACATTTATGTAGTTGTTATAATATATATTATATATTTAAAAAAAATGATATATAATATATGTATCATTTAGGAGGTATTAATTTATGGAAGAAAATAATAATAATCTAAATAATCAAAACACTACTCCAAAAGTAGATAATACTAGTAGTAGTGTTAGTAATAGTGAAAAAACAAACAAAGAAAAAAATAATAATTTTACCAAAGCCAAATCAAATACTAACTATGCTTCCTTTGAGAAAAACAAGTCAAATAAAAGTAAATCAGGTTTTGGAAAATTAGTTTTATTGCCATTCACATGTGGTATTTTAGGAGCCGCAATAGTTGTTGGTACTTGTTTCGGAATTCCTTCAATTAGAGATAATATTCTTTCTGAATCAAATAAAGAAAGTAGTACATCTCAAATAAATACACAGCAAATTTCTTTACTAGATTATTCAAATACTGCAGTTGGAGTTGCTCAAAAAGTATTGCCTTCAATAGTAGGAATAAATGTTTCATATTCAGTTAATTCATTATTTTATGGTGCAGGAGGTACTGCAGAAGCCCAAGGTTCTGGTGTAATTATAAGTGATAATGGATATATATTAACTAATAACCATGTAGTTAATTCTAGTAGTACATCATCATTTTACGAATTAGGAAAAGCTACTAAAATTACTGTAACACTATATAATGATGATACAGAATATGAAGCTGAAATAGTTGGTACAGATGAGCAAACTGATTTAGCTGTAATAAAAATTAATAAAGAAGGATTAACTGCTGCAGAACTTGGTGACTCAGATTCAATACAAGTTGGAGAATTCTGTATGGCTATTGGTAATCCTTTAGGTCTAGGTATTACAGTAACTGATGGAATTATTAGTGCTGTAAATAGAGAAGTTACAGATTCAGATAATAATACTTATACAGCAATTCAAACAAATGCTGCTATTAATTCTGGTAATAGTGGTGGTGCATTAGTTAATAGTCAAGGTCAAGTTATAGGAATTAATACTTTAAAAGTATCTGGTGAAGATGTTGAAGGAGTTGGATTTGCTATTCCAATTAATTCTACTAAAGACATTACTGATCAATTAATAGAATATAATAAAGTAAAAAGACCTTATCTAGGAATTAGTGGTATAGATGTAACTGAAGATATGGCAAAACAATATAATTTAACTGTTGGAATTTATGTAAAAGAATTAGAAAACTTCTCAGCTGCTGAAAGAGCTGGAATTAAAGTTGGAGATGTAATTGTTCAAGCAGATGGAAAAGATGTTGAAAATATGAATGAATTGAATGAAATTAAAAATAAGAAAGAAATTGGAGATAAAATAAAATTAACAATTTGGAGAAATGGCAAAACAGAGGAAATTGAAGTTACATTACAAGAACAACCTTAATTTAATTAATGTATATTATATATAAAAAAACAAGAATTAAAATTCTTGTTTTTTTCAATTTTATCACATACAGTTCACACAATGGTCAAATTTCTCCTTTATAATAAGCTCATAGTTGATAAGAAGTTACTCCATTATCAACTATGTATAAGTAAAACATCCCCTTTTATTTTCAAAAGCAGCTGATAAAACAGCTGCTCTTTTTATTTTTATATAATTATTAATTTTATTAAAAAGTTAATTATAAAAAAAGACAATTGGTTATACCAATCATCTTTTTATATCATTTAATATAATTAAGCTAGTTCAACAACTGCTCCTGCTTCAGTAAATTTAGCTTTTAATTCTTCAGCTTCTTCTTTACTTACATTTTCTTTTATTGTTTTTGGAGCTCCATCAACTAAATCTTTAGCTTCTTTTAATCCTAATCCTGTAGCATCTCTAACTACTTTTATAACTTGGATTTTGTTTCCTCCAACATCTTTTAATACAACATTGAATGAAGATTTTTCTTCTTCAGCTGCTGCTCCAGCTGCTGCTGGTGCTGCTACTGCAGCTGCAGATACTCCATATTTTTCTTCTATTCCTTTAACTAATTCTGATAATTCAACAACTGTTAAACTATCAATTGTTTCTAATAATTCATCTATTTTTGCCATTTTTAAATTCCTCCTTTAATTTTTTTTTGCAAACTTGGCTGTTTGCGATTAAATAATTTATATTTCTATTTTTTCACCAAATAATATATTATGCATTTTCTTCTTTTTGAACTCTAACTGCATCAAGTGTAGCAGCAAGTTTTGTAATATTTCCAAGTAAAGCACCTGCAAGTTTTGCAAGAAGTTCTTGTCTTGATGGTAATTTTGCTAAAGTGATTATTTCTTCAGCTGTCATAACTTTACCTTCAATAATTCCTCCTTTTATTTTATAGAAATCATTATTTTTTGCAAAGTTATATATAGCTTTAGTAGCTGTTAAGAAATCATCCTTAGTTGTAATTAATGCTGTTGGTCCTTCTAGTAATTCATCTAGACCATTTTCACCATTTGCATTTAAAGCTCTTTTTATAATATTGTTCTTTATAACTCTGTATTCAGCATTTACTTCTCTTACATCGTTTCTTAATTTAGTAACATCTTCAACAGTTATACCTCTATAATCTACTAATAAGATTAAGTTAGCTTCTTTTAAATCTGCTGCTAAATTATTTACTAATTCTTCTTTTTGTTTTAATATTTTTTCACTAGCCAATTTATTTCACCTCTTTTTCTTAAATGATATATAATAAAAAATCTGTATATATAGCCAATTGCAAGGCATATATATACAGAAATAAAATCCGTACAATTCATACACCTCGGTAAGACTTATTTTATTGCTTACTGTCTTTGGCTATATATTTAATTTATTTTTGATCAATATACATACTTGGTCCCATTGTTGTAGATATAGCTACACTTCTAATGTATTGTCCTTTAGCTGCTGCTGGTTTAGCTTTTATAATAGCATTCATAACAGTTTCATAGTTTTCTAATAGTTTTTCTGTACCAAATGAAACTTTTCCAAAGCCTAAATGGATAATATTTGTTTTGTCTAGTCTATATTCAACTTTACCAGATTTAATATCATTTATAGCTTTTGTAACATCCATTGTTACTGTTCCTGATTTTGGGTTTGGCATTAAACCTTTTGGTCCTAATATTTTACCAAG
>CALYAC010000007.1 GCA_944393405.1 uncultured Clostridia bacterium
AAAATTCTCCGTGTGCCAGGGCTTTGCCCTTGGAACCCATAAAAATAGATGAATTTTTAAGTAAAATCCATCTATTTTTATATAAATTATTTTAAAATATTTTTATTTATTTCATCTTATTTTACCACTATTGCCCCCAATAAGTGCTGAAATGTGCAATATACCAATCTTCTTGCACACTCCCCGCAACCAAATTAAAGAGGCTTTTAAAGCCTCTTTTTTATTATCTTCATTTTTTCCTTTTATCATATATGTCAATTATTAAACCAGTGAAAACTATCTGTCCCTCCAATTACTTCACCTGTTTGTGAATCTATATAATATGTATATTCTTCATCCATAGAATGATAATCTTCTGAAAATTTATTTATTTCATCTGGAATCTCATACGTGATAGTTACTGTCCAAGCTTTTCTAATATGTGATTGCGTACGATATTTTACATATTTCTCTGATGGATATTCTACATATGCTTGCTTTCTATATTGTTCATAATCAGTAATCCTTAAATATGCATCTCCATTCATATCTACTATATTTAATTCAGCCTCAACATTTAAAATATCATATTTAATACCAGTCTTTTTATCATTTTCTATAGCTATTTTTTCTGCCTGTTCCCTTGTAACTTCTACTGTGCTATCTTCTAATTTCTTATTTCTATAATTAAAATATACTATTTTATCTATCTCTGGAATAAATGTAATGCTGATTTTTTCATACGGATTTCTTATTCCATCATATTGTTTGTAAAAATCAACATACCATATATATGATTCTTTTTCATCACATAAATTACTTTCTACTTTTACTTCTGTATATTTACTTAAATCAAATCCATATTTACTACATAATTTTCTAGCCGTTTTTTCTGCTTCCGTTTTATTTGTCCTATATTTCTGAATTTCATCACTATTTAAAATATTATCATTATATAAGCAAAAATCTTTACCATCATTTGCATCAATATCTATCTGCACTCCACTTTCTGTTTTTATATACCAAGTCAAGTCATAATTTTGATCATTGCTTTCTATTTTAGCTGAATTTATTTTTTCATTATCTATATCAAACTGGCTTAATATTTCTTCTGCTCTCGCTATGGCTTCTTCTTTTGAAATAGATTTTTCTATATCTTCCTTTGAAATTTCATTATACTTTTCCTCAGCATAAAATCCAACTGTTTTTTCTGGATTATGCCAGATATGTTCTGAAATAGTTTTTCCCGCATATACCATTCCAGTTGCTGAAAGTATTGTTGTACAAACTATTGCTATCATTTTTGCAAATGAATATTTTACTATGTTCTTTTTGTTACCATATACAGTATTTTTTACTAATATTTCTAATTCTTCTGAAATATTAGCAGGCAATTTTTTATCACTTTGCAAATTTTTGTATAAAATACTATCTAAATCTTTATTCAATATTTTTTCCTCCTTTCTCAAATCTTTTTTTTATTTTTTCTTTAGCTCTTGTCCTTTTTGTAGTTACGGTTTTCTCTTTAATCTTTAATATTTCTCCTATCTCCTTATCAGTAAATTTCTCCATATAATACATTATTATTATTAATCTATCTTCATACTTTAAATTATTACAAATGAATTCAAAATTAATTATACTGTCAATATTTTCTATATTATATGTTTCACTTTTTTGGCTAATTTCAATGCTTTCAATAGGTACAATTTTATGTTTATTTTTCTTTCTATATATTTCATTACTTTGGTTGATTAAAATTTTAGTAATCCAAGTTTTAAAAAATTGATTATTTTTTAAATTTTTTATAGATTTAAGTGCTATTACTATTGTTTCTTGTATTGCATCATATATATCCTCCGTATTTTGTAAACGTATTTGAGCAATTCTATATAAATCATCCTGTAATTGTAATATAAGAGTAGAAAAAGCTTCTTTATCACCATTTTTTGCTCTTTTTACTAATTCTTCCATTGTTTCCTCCAATCTAATTTGCAAACTCGATTCATATATTAGATGTTTTTATATAATGTATTTCTTTCATTGTTTTCATTTTTTTGGTTTTTTCTTTATTTTTTAGTATACTAGATTTAAATTACTTATATTGTATATTATTATAGACTCTATATTAGTTTTATGCTATACTTACAGTATCTTTATTGAAAGGAGCATTTTATGATTAAAATATTAATAGGAACCAAAAATCCTGGTAAAATACAAGGTGCAAAAGAAGCATTTGAAAAATATTTTGATAATGTTGAAATAGAAGGTATTGCAGTTGATTCTGAAGTTGGAAATCAACCTTTAAATGAAGAAATATCTCTAGGTGCCAAAACCAGAGTCAAGAATCTTAAAAAATATGCAAAAGAAAACAATATAATTGCTGATTTCTATGTTGCCTCAGAAGCTGGTATTACAAATTCTTTAGGAAACTGGATAGATATTAATACTGCAATTATAGAAGATAAAAATGGCTTTCAAAGTATTGGAGTAAGCCAAGGTTTTGAAATACCCGAAAAATATATGGATGAAATTAAAGCAACTGAATTAGGTCTAGTAATGGATAAAATTTTCAGTGGTTCTCATCTAAATACTGGAAAAGGCGGAATCAGTTTTTTAACACATAATGAAATATCTAGAATTGATTTAACTAGAAACGCATTCATCATGGCATTAATTAGTCATATTAACGGTGAAATCTGGAAATAGATAGATACAATTTAAATTCAAAATATAAATCGAAAGGAAGAAATTTATGAAAATATTTATTATATGTAGTAAAGCATTTTATGATAAAATACCACCAATAAAAGAAGAACTTGAAAAAATGGGACATAATATTGAACTTCCAAATTCATATTATACTCCTGATGCTGAAAAAAATAGTTGGGCACAAGGTAGCAAAGAGCATGCAGAATTTAAAGCTAAAATGTTTAGAATGAGCGAAGAAAGAATGAATAATATAGATGCTGTATTAACATTAAATTTTGAAAAAAATGGTAAGAAAAACTATATTGGTGGTGCAACTTTTATTGAATTATATGAAGCATTTATGAAAAACAAAAAAATATATTTATATAATGATATTCCGGAAGGAATGCTTTATGATGAAATATCTGGATTCTCTCCTACTGTAATACATGGAGATTTAAGTTTAGTAAAATAAGATTACCTAAATTGATTAAAAATAAATAAGTTTAAAAAAAGAAATTAGAAAATATCATATATATTCTAATTTCTTTTTTATTTAATTTTACTTTTTTTTAATTATTCTACTTCTGCTTTCCATAATCCATGTTTATTACAATATGCATATAAAGTAGCACCTTTCATATATGGGAATCTACATTCAGCTTCTTGTTCTGGGTATAATTTTACAGTATATTCTTTATTTTCTTTAACCATTGATATCCACTCTATATAGTGTTCTTTTTCCATTACATGGTTTACTTTTACAACTATTTCATCATCTATTTTTTCATAAGTTGGAACATGTTTTTCAACTGCTGCATCTACTGAATTAGGAACCATTACTTCCATAGGATTACCACAACATACAATTCCACAACCCTCACAATTACAATCTTCTATTACTTTAACTGTTGCTCCACAGCTTTTACATCTTTTTATAACTAATTCATTTTTCATTTTTATTCTCCTTTCTTTATATCATTATTAAACTTTTAATAATTCAAATGTATTATATCATAATAATATATTTATATACAATTAAATTGTTATATAATTTTTTAAATCTTCATATTTTGCCTCTCCTATTCCCTTAACTTCCTTTATATCTTCAATTTTTTTAAACTTACCATTTGTGTTTCTATACTCTATTATTTTCGTTGCTGTAGATGGTCCTATACCTGGTAAAGTGTCTAGCTGGCTTTCTGTTGCCGTATTAATATTTATTTTTATATCACTAGACCCACCATTATTATTTTCTCCACTTTCTCCTATGTCCGATTCATTACTTGAAATAACAAAAGTATCTATCTTTTCATTTTTAGATGGTATATAAATTTTTTGTCCATCTGATAATATATATGCTAAATTTACTTGTGATAAGTCTGCATTTTTTGTTTCTCCTCCTGCTTTTTTTATTGCATCAATAACTCTATCTCCTTCTTTTAAACTTACTATCCCTTCTTTTTTCACTTCACCAATTATATGAATAATAATTTCATCTTTTTCTACATCTTCATTATCTATCACATCACCATTTTCTTTTTCTTTTACTATACTGTTATCCAAATTTTCTTCTATATTACTACCTTCGTCTAATATAGCATCATTCAAATCAATTTCTTCAAATGTACTCTTATAAAAGTTGGTGTATACAATATATATTAAAGCAACTATTACAATGATAGCTATACATATAAATATTTTTTTCTTTTTTTCAAATTCCATAAAATCATCCTTTCTATAATTATTAATCTTATATTTTTATTTACTTATATTTTTAAATAAATATAAGTAAATATATTGAATTTTTATAAGTAAAAATATATAATATTACATATTTTCACTTATTAATTTTAATCAATACACGGGAGTATAATATAATGAGAAGAACAAAACAAATAGTATTTATTACTATTATTTTTATATTTTTTTTATTGCCTTTTACTAGAGTACTAGCAACAGACATAGATACAAAAGACTATAATCCAGATAATATATCTATAAAATCTGAATCTGCAATTTTAATTGATTCAAATACTGGTCAAATTCTTTATTCTAAAAACGCATATGAAAAGTTATATCCAGCAAGTACTACAAAACTTATGACTGCAATTTTAACACTTGAGAATTGTAAACTAACTGATGTATGTACTGTTAGCCATAATGCTATATATTCAATTCCTGTAGGATATACTCATGCAAATTTAGTAGAAGGTGAAGAATTAACTGTTGAACAATTATTAAATGTACTGTTAATTCCATCAGCTAATGATGCAGCCATTGTTTTAGCAGAACATATAGCTGGATCAGTTGAAAATTTTTCAACAATGATGAATAATAAAGCTAAAGAACTTGGATGTTTAAATACACATTTTGTAAATCCAAACGGTATTCATAATGAAAATCATTATTCTACAGCATATGATATGTCTTTGATTGGTAGATATGCAATGAAATTTGATGATATAATGAGAATTGTAAAAGTAGCTCAATATACTTTACCTAAGACAAATAAATATAATAAAGAAGATAGAATATTTAATACTACTAATGGATTAATTAATCCAAATGATGAATATTATTATGAATATACTACAGGGTTAAAAACTGGATATACAGACAAAGCAGGTAGTTGCATTGTATCAACTGCTAAAAAAGATAATTTAGAATTAATGGCTGTTGTATTAAAAAGTGAAACTGTTGATGATAGAAATAATGATTGTATTAACTTATTTAATTATGGATTTAATAACTATTCATATCAAAATATCGTTAACAAAGGTGAAACTGTAAATACTGTTAAAGTTGAAAACGCTACATCAGAAACTGAAAGACTTAATGTACTAACCAAAGATAATATAACTGCTTTAGTCAAAAATACAGTTGACATGAACAATATTCAGAAAAAAATTGAAATTAATGATAATCTAACAGCACCTATTGCAAAAGATGCCGTAATTGGAAATATAACTTATACACTTGATAACAAAACATATTCAACTGAACTTATTGCTCAAAACTCAGTTGAAGAAATAAATATTAAATTAATAATTTATAGAATTCTTTTAATTTTATTTATATTTATAATTTTTATATTTATTATTAGTAAATTAAATAAACCTAAAAAGTCAAGAAAAAAGGGAAAATCAAGTAATTATTCATCTAAAAAATCTAGTTCAAAAACTAGAAAGAAATCAAAACATGGTGGTAGATATAAGTTTACACAAATTCATGATTATTTATAATAAAACAGTAAGCAATTAAGCTTACTGTTTCTTTTGTTTATCTATATAATATAATCTGTTCCAAGTATTATTGTAACATCAGAATCTTCACTATCACCTTCTAAGATATTATCAACTGATAGTATTTCTTTTAATTTAGACTCATCATCTTCTCCTAAGCTACTTCTTTCAATTACAGTTGTATTATTTGTAATAGATGTGTTTCCTGAATCTATAACATTATATCCTGCAGCTTCTAAATTCTTAATAACCTCACTTACTTTACTGCTATTTCCGCTTCCATTTATTACTTCTACATCTAGTGATTCGCCTGTAGTATTTGTATCTGTATTTTCTTCTTCTGGTTTTTTACCATAGAATAGTTCATCTATTATTTCTTGTGCCTCATCTTCATATACAGTATATATCCATGTTCCTGTTCCAGGTGATTGTTCTGCTATTCCAGGTAATGTATCTGTTTTTAAATTATCTATATTAAAGTCTAATACATAAGGTACATAATCTTTTATTGCATCAAAATCTAAATTTGTTTCAACATATTGTTTTGCTATATCAAGGAAATCAAAAATCATATTAACATCCATATTTTCTATAGTTTGTTCCAAAAGTGCTGTTAAGAATGCTCTTTGTGTTCTCATTCTACCTAAGTCTTCTCCACCATATTCAGCAGGATATGTAGAACCATCTGAGTTATGTCTAAATCTAACTACTTGTTCTGCTTTATCTCCGTCTAATAATTGTTCTCCAGCTTGTAAATCAATATATAGACCTTGTTTTCTATCAGTATAATGCATATCTATTGGAACATCAAAATATACTCCTCCGATTTCATCAACTAACACTTTTAAAGCTTCTGTATCCACTTTTAAATAATATTGTACATCAATTCCTGTTATGTTTCTAACATCCTCTAATAAATTATCTACACCAGTTTGATAAACTGCATTTATTTTATCCCATGCAGATGCATTATATTTATCAGTTCCTATAAATGTATCCCTTGGTATAGAAAGAAGCGCTGCTTCTTGTGTTTTTGGATCATATGAAGCAATCATTATTGTATCTGTTAAATTTTGACTTTGTCCTAATATTAAGCAATATATTTTATCTAAATTATTTACTGTATTCTCATCATGTCCTAAACTTGTTTTTAATATTCCTTGTACTCCTCCACCATTTTTATAAACCTTATATGCAAAAATTCCTCCTGCTATTACTATTATTAACAATAGTATTAATATAACATTTCTGAAAATATGTTTTTTCTTTTTTCCTTTATTCCCTTTTATATTCTCTTTTACATTTTTCTCTTTAGCTGACTTTTTCAAAATTATTCACTCCTATTTCTACAATATGCTTTACATTATACTAAACTTGTTCTTAAATATCAATATTTTGATATATTTTTTAAGAAAAAAAGATAGAAAAAATTTTTCTATCTTTTTAAACTTTATATAAAAAACTAAAAATACTTTATTTAAGCTATTTAACATATTTAATATATTTTAAAATATAATTTTAAGTAATAAATTATTATTATACATCATACTTCCTAGATATGAATTATCTATTAAATTAGCTATAGTTCCATTCATCATTGGAGATACTAAAGATATTATTGCTAAAATTACATATACTATTACTAGTCCTTCTAATAATCCATAAATTATACCACCTAGTTTATCACATTGTTTTATAACTGGTAATTTTGCAATAAGAGCAGTTATAAATCTTAATAGTATTAATAGTATTCTTGCAACTATAAATAATATAATCCATGTAGCTGCCTTTACTATTGTTATTGCAACTTCTCTCGCTGTAGTATCAGCTACTGCCTCTTTTGCACTATTTCCTGCACTTTCAACTTTATCTCCTATATATTCTGTTATAGTTGATGGCATCGTTTCTTTAACTTCTGATTGATCATTATTTCCTATTATCATTTCTCTTACCGACTCTGTTATTGATTCATCTATTTGTGTCTTATCTATTACTAAATTAGAAATTGGTATAAATAGTATGAATGCTATTACAATTGATAACACAAATGATAATATTTTGATAATTGCACCTGTAAGTCCTTTTATGTATCCCATTATTACACATAATACTATGATTGCTATAATTATTAAATCAACAATAATTGTCATATAATCTCCTCCTTTCTATAATATTATTGCAAAAATTAATGCTATAACTACTAAAATTGATATCACTACACTCTCCTCCTCTATAAATTAATTATCTCTACTTTATCTTTATAAACAATTCCTGCCATTTTATTACCTATTATTACATTTTGAATTTCTTGAGATGAATAATATCTTTTTAGAAGCCATCCACTTGTATTGATAAATTCTATTTCTTGTCCCAAATTTACTGCAATAATTTCATTGTTACTGTATACATATTTTGCAGCTCCTTCTATTGGTGTTACAGTAACTTTACCACTATCTATATCTTTTATTTCTAGTACTGTATTAGTATTAAAAAATCCTTCTGTTTCTTCTACTGTTCTGTATATATTTTTATTTAAATTTATATTTGCAAAATTAATATTTTTGCCATCTTCATTTAAACTCATAATATTATCATTGCTTTCATTTTGCATAATAGTAATTTCATCATCATACATACATACCACTTTATCGTTTCCTTGGTATTCTATATTTAAAATCAATTTATTACTTGATGATTCATTTGTATAAGTTATAGCTTCTGATGGTGTCTCTTTTGCTTTTTCAATTGATACAATTTTTACATTTGATTGTACAGTTGTTCCAGCTGTATTTACCTCCGCAAAAGCCATGTACTGATTATTATCTGAAACATCAGTATCTATTGCTGTTGTTGTAGATAAATATGTTTTAAAAAGCTCATTTCCTTTGTTATCAAATAGAGAAATTACAGATTTATATGTTGTTCCAGTTATTATTAAACTTACATATCCATTTTCATTTACATTTATTTTAGATATTTGTCCATCAACATCTTTTGTCCATAATATTTCTGAATTAGAAATTAAATTTATCTTTGAGCCATTTTTCTCACTAATTGCTAGATATTTATTATTAACACTATATACTGGGTCAGAAATTTCTAATTCTATTTCTTTTACTATATTACCTGAAGTATTATATTCAATTAATTTGTTTTCTGCTAAAACGCATATATATTTATTATATGCAAACACATTAACATTCGAATTATAGTCTAATTCTATAGAGTTTAATTTTTCTTGTGTAATATTTTTCCTAAATAAATATTGGTCTAAAAAATTCCTTACATCTCTACTAGAATAATATAGAAGCATAGTAATTGCAATAATTAGTAGAATAACTCCAATAGATATAGCTATTATCATTTTCTTTTTATTTATATTCCTATTTTTTTTACCATTTATATTTACTATATCTTTCAAAATTATTCCTCCTTTGCTCTAATTATTTATACCAGTTTTCCTCTTTTTTTTCAATACTTTTATTTAATTTTATTTAAGTACGTAGATCAATTGTAGTAAACCTAAAATTCCAAAAATTGGATAACTTATTTTTACTAATTCCGAAAAACTTATATTTGCTACTACTATTGCTGTAATACAAATTAATTTATTAAAAAAGCTATATTTTTTATTTTCTATATTTTCTAATAATCCATATCCTGCAGATATCATTGTTGAATATATTGAAAAAATTATTACTATTCCATAAACATATTTATATATATTCCCTATTCTATTTGATATATAAATCATTGGCATTTCTATATCATTTAAATTTACTATACTTTGATATTTATATATTGCTAAAAATACCACAGTTGATAAAATTAATAGAAAAGTAGTTGATATTATACTAACACTTTTTTCTTTACCAATAGAATATTTTCTTATACTTATTAGCATTGGAATTAATAATATACTGTTATAACTAGAATACTCAATACTTTTTAATATCCACATTCCATTTTCTATATTGTTTAATGATAAATCCTTTATTGTTTCTATTTCTTTTATTATATTAATTTTGATTCCAACAAAAAAAATTATAATAATTAATATTGGAATAATTATATTATTTATTTTAGTTATACCTTCTATCTTTTTATTAAATGTGATATAGCAAATAAATACTGTTATTACAATCATAATTATTTTTGGTATATTAAACTGGGTATTAAAATATGTAGCAAATCCTGCAACCATTATATAAAACGAAATTAGTAGAAACATGTTGACCATCGTATTAAAAATATTAATTTTATTTTCTGAAAGTTTTGTACTTTTTAATAAATCTTTATATGATGATAATTCCATTTTATTTGATTTTTTTAGTATTAAATATATAATTAATCCAGTTAATATATTAGATATTATTAATCCAATAAATCCTATTTCTTTATATTTATTAAAGAAAAGATATATTTCTTGTCCTGATGCAAATCCAGCTCCTATAACTGTTCCTACGATAGTAAATATTACTTTAAATATTTTTTTCACTAAAAAACCTCCTCATAATATTTATGAGAAGGTTTTAATTAATATTACATACTATTTTCTTCTTCTAACTAACCATACAACAATTCCAATTATTATAGAAAATAGAGGAATTGCAAATATTATAGCTAGAATAATCATGTTTTGTTGTTCTGTTACTGTATATGCTGTTACTTCTACGTTCTTTCTAATTGTAATCATATTATCTCTATCTGCTAAATATGCAATTGAATTCATAGCTAAATCTTCATTATTATAATAATCTAAAACATATGCATTACCTTGTGAACTATTTATTACCATATTTGTTATAAACATATTATTAGCATACACTATTAATTCAGATGTTTTATCTTCATCTACTGTTTTCTTTAATAAAGCACCTACTGTTGCATATCCATCTTCTTCATCCGAGTTAGTAAATCCTTCTGAATCGTCAATATCATAATCAGTTCTATAGAAAGAATTTTCTCCTGTTGTTGCTAAAGTCTCAACTTCAACATTTAATTTTTCAAGTTTTGATGAATCAGCTATTTCAATTCTTCCTGATGTCATAAAACAAGCTTTCATATTCATATCACTTGCTCTTGTTACACTAGTATTTTCACTAACTGTCACTAATATTGCTGAAGGAGTATTATATAACATTCTATTTGTGTCTCTTTCTAACATTTTTCCTTCTGATAATGAAACTCCATATTCATCTAATACATCTTGAAAATATGGCATTTTCTTTCCTGTAGCATTTGGATCAGCAAACAGTATTATCTTTCCACCTTTATCTATATATTTTATAATCTCGTCTCTTTCTTTTTTAGTTAAGTCTTCACTTAGTGTTGTTATCATTAATACTGAGCAATCTTTTGGAACTGATCCAGTAGTTAAAATGTCTAATTCGTTTACTTCATATGCTTCACTCTCTAAATCTTGAGTAAAGAAGTACATATAATCTGATGGATATTTATTATGACCAGTTAAGGTATATATTACAGGATTTTCGTCTGTTGTTACAGATATAATTGCATTAGTTAGAGCTTCTTCTGTGGTGTCTTTTGTTTCATATGTTGAATAATCTATTGTATATAGATCTGATGACGAAAGTATTTTTTCTTTATCGCCACATTTTACAATTATTACTGATGTATCTGCTGTTATTCCATATTCATCTGTTAGATCTGTTCTTGATGAAACATCATCAATTATATCTAACTTTATTTTTTTATTTAAACTTGCATATTTATTTGCAAATTCTTTTTCAGTTTCTCCCATATTTATTAGCATTATTTCAACATCTTTATCAATTGATTTTGCAATATCAATTGATTTTTCTGATAAACTATATACTTTATCAGCTGTAACATCTATATCTGAAAAATTTGCTTTTTCAACAGCCAAATTAATTAAAATACATATAACAATAATAATTAATATTAATAAAACAGTTAAAGAAGTATTTTTTATCCATTTTCCTGTTCCTTTATTTTCTTCTTTTTCCTTTTTAACTATTATATCTTTTTTGTCTTTTTTATTAGATTTCTCATTTGTCTTAATATCCTTATTTTTCAATTATTTCACCTCTTTCTAATTTACAGCTTTTTTTCTTTTTATCAAAATTATTGTTATTAAAATACATGCAATTGTAATTGATAATAAAGAAACTATATCAGCTATTGATATTAAGCCATAAGGAAATTTCATAAATTTATCTATTAAATCTATGCTTGATATTAATGTACCAAATCCTTCTAAGAACCATGGAGCTATTAGTATAGCTATAGTTATAATAGCTGAAACTATTTGATTTTCTGTTAAGCTTGATACAAGCATTCCTATAGAAATTGCTGCCATAGCAACAAGAACAAATCCAAGCATTGTTATTAAAATAGTTGGTATATTAATTGTTCCAAAAAAGCTTACTATTACAGAATAAATTATAGAGAATATTACTGTAATTAATACTACCGTTACAGATGCCAAAAACTTTCCTAAAACTATTGAAGATACACTTTTTGGTGAAGTTAATAATAATTGCTCTGTACCATTTTTCTTTTCTTCTGAAAACATTCTCATCGTAATAATTGGAACTATTAGCAATAGTCCATATCTTGCTGTAGCATAATATAAATTTCCCATATCTACTGTTCCTGTGTACCAAGTTGTAACATAAAAGAATATGCTATATATAAGCATAAATATTCCTATTGATATATATCCTATAGGAGATAGAAAATATGATTTTAATTCTTTTTTATATATTGTCCACATTATTTTTTCTCCTCCTTTTTATTTGATTTTGTCTCATTATTTTTTGAATTATCTATAAGTTTTATAAAAGCCTCTTCTAATGTAGCCTCAGATTTTTTAAGTTCAAAAATAACTATATCCATTTTAGGTAAAACATCAAATAGTTTTTTCCTTAAATCAACATTAGATGACGAAATTATTGCATATTCTTTTGTTCCATCATCATTATCTTTAATAAAATCTACCTTACTAATTTCTTTTATTTTTTCCTTTACTTTATTAATATTATTTTTAGGATCTTCAATTGTAATTGAGATAGCATTATTGTCTCTTGTCGCTTTTTCCAAATTTTCTGGTGTATCTATAGCAACTATTTTTCCTTTATTTATTATTATAACTCTTTCACATATCTGGCTTACTTCAGACAATATATGTGAAGATAAAATAACTGTATGTTTTTTTCCTAATTTTTTTATTAATTCTCTTATTTCAGTAATTTGCTTTGGATCAAGACCTACTGTAGGTTCATCAAGAATTATTACATCTGGATTTCCAACTAAAGCTCCAGCTAAACTTACTCTTTGTTTATATCCTCTAGATAAGTTTTTTATTAACCTATCTTGAACATCTTCTATGCCTACTTCTTTTAATACTCTTGCGACTTCATCTTTTCTTTCTTTTCTTTTAACTAATTTTAGTTCTGCCATATATGAAATAAATTCTTTAGGTGTTAATTCATAATATAAAGGTGTGCCTTCTGGCATATAACCAATTTGTTTTTTTACCTTATTTGGTTTTTTTAAAATATCATTACCATTTACAAGAATTTGTCCACTAGTTTGCTCAATATATCCCGTAATCATATTCATAGTTGTAGTCTTTCCAGCTCCGTTCGGTCCTAAAAGCCCTACTATTTCTCCGTCCTTGACTTCAAAACTAATATCATCCACAGCTGTAGTAGGTCCATATTTCTTTGTGACATTTTTCAACTCTATCACTCTTTTTTCCTCCAATCTCTTATTTCCGTATGTTTTTTACGAATTTATATTACCATTAATAAATTTTATGTGCAATATATTTCACATAAAATTCACATTTTTTATTTATTTAAAATTTTATCATTTTTTTATTACATAAAAATAAGTTTATAGAATATATTTTATTAAACATTAATAGGAGGAATTTATGGAATTATATCCTTTCTTTATTGCTTTTATAATGATTTTCATATCAGAGCTTGGTGATAAAACTCAGCTTATAATTCTTTCCTTTTCTGGAAGTGTAAAAGCAAAAAAAATTTTACTTGGAATAGCTCTAGGTTCGTTTTTTAGTCATGGCTTAGCAGTTATATGTGGTGTTAGTCTTACTAATATAGAAAATCCATATATAACTAATTTAATTAAAAATATCACATATTTTTCTTTTATTTTACTTGGTGTAATTTCATTAATTCCAAAAAAAGAAAAATTATCCAATAGCAAAAGTGGAATTGAAAATTCTAAAAATTCGCTTATGAATAAGATTTTAAACCTCCCTTTCAGTTATACATTTATAATTGCTTTATCTATTTTTATAGGTGAATTTGGAGATAAAACATTTTTATCATCGATTGGTTTTGGAATAGAATATCCTAATTATAAATTATCTCTTATATTAGGTGCTGTACTTGGTATGATTGCAAGTGACTCTCTTGCTATTATTTCTGGTAAATTTTTAAGTACATATATTTCTGAACAGAAAATGAAGAAAATATCTGGTTTACTATTTATAATTTTTGGTATTTTAGGTTTTATTTTTCATTAGTTTAAGCTTGGAATAACTAAATAATAATTATAATAAAATTACACTTATAAAAATATGGAAAACTCTATATAATAAAGTTTTCCACATTTTTATTTATCTATTAGTGTTTTAATCCACACTTCTTGCCCATCTTTTGTTTTTACTCGTAAGTTAGGAAATATTATAGACATTCTTTCATTTGTAAAATAATTATTTTCTATTTTCTCTTTTAATTTTGGTAAAAATCTTTCTGATTCAGCTTTATATTCTATATTATATAATATTCTATTTTGATATGTTTGTATTCCCCATATTGTTACAAAACAATCAATTATCAAAAAAACAAATATTCCAAGCTCTATTACTATCTTTTTATTAGGTTTCATCCTTTCTATAAACTTATCAATTAGCGGTTTAGCAACCTTCATTAACACTACTGATAAAGCTCCCCAATAAATTGAAAATATTAAACTTATTCTTCCATTCAAATTATATTTTAAATATTCGTAATTCCAAAATCTAGTTCCATAAATTGCTTCTAAAATATAACTTAAAACATATTCCGCAATAGAACCAATTATCATTCCTGCTATAAAAATTTCCCATGATTTTTTGTATTCTAATTTATCCAATATCCAAATTAAAGCAGTTCCACATACACCATAAACAGGACATAGTGGTCCCCAAATAAATCCTTTTCTACTTTCTAATACTCCAACAGATATGTAGCAATAGATTGTCTCTAGTACCAAACCTGCAATACTAAATATTAGAAAATACCAAAACAGATGATGAATAGTTAACTTCTTTTTTTCTTCCATATAAATTCCCCTTTAATTAATATATATTACTATTCTTTGCTATTTGAGTATTTTTTTATTCATCTTTTATTTAATGATAGAATTATACACTATTTTTTTGTTTTTTTCCAGATTTTTTGTTGACTTTTTCTAAAAAAGGTGTTATTATATTTATTGCATTTGCAAATGGGTCAGTAGCTCAGGTGGATAGAGCACGGGCCTTCTAAGCCCGGTGTCGGGGGTTCGAATCCCTCCTGGCTCACCAAATATTAAAAGTCATATAAATATTGAAATATCAATATTTGTATGACTTATTTTTTATATTTTACTGCAATTATACTGCAATAGATATTTTATATAGGTCTTGCACTTCAAAATACTATTTTATTTTTCTATTTATTTTTCAACTTTCTTTATTATGTTTTAGTAATTTCTTAATATAAAAATTTCCTTTTATAAGTTTCTCATACAATATAATTAATAAACTCATATAATTATATCGTATATGGCTTTTATTGAGTTTTCTTATATCATATATTTTATTTGTAATTTACATAAATTTATGATATAATTTTTCTCAATTCATCTGAAAGGAGATATTGTATGAGAAGTGCAAATGCAAATTGGGAGCCATTAGACAAAGACAAAGTTGAGTTCGGCACAATATTCCGCCAACAATTTCAGGATTTTGGTTCGTGCTGTGTTGGTAAACTCATGTTACAGCCTTATTCTAAAATCAAAAGTCACAAGCATCTTACTAATTCTGAAATTTATATTGACACTGTAACTGGTAAAATTGTTTCCAAATGCAATATTGGTGAATCTCATGAATATGAGAACTGCACTGATAACGTGCAAGTATTACTGTATGTTCAAACAACAGGAAGCCTATTTTAAAACGGCTTCCTGTTGTTATTTATATTATTCTTCACCTTGTAATTTTTCAGCTCTATCTGCTGCAATTAAATTATCTATCATTTCATCTAAATTTCCATTTAAAAAGTCATCCATTTGATATATTGAAAGTCCTATTCTATGATCTGTTATACGTCCTTGTGGATAGTTATATGTTCTAATTTTTTCGCTTCTTTCTCCACTACCTACTTGTGACTTTCTAGCACTTGCTACTTCTTCATCTTGTTTTTGTTTTTCCATATCATATAGTTTTGTTCTAAGCATTTTCATAGCATTATCTTTGTTTTGGAATTGAGATCTCTCAGTTTGACATTCTACTACTATACCTGTAGGTTCGTGAATTAATCTTACTGCTGATGAAGTCTTGTTAACATGTTGTCCTCCTGCTCCTGATGCTCTATATACTTCCATTTTTATGTCTGATGGATTAATTTCTATTTCAACATCTTCTACTACAGGAAGAACTGCTACTGTCGCTGTAGAAGTATGTATTCTTCCGCTCGCTTCTGTATCTGGTACTCTTTGTACTCTATGTACTCCACTTTCAAATTTTAATCTACTATATGCACCTTTTCCATTAATCATGAAAGATATTTCCTTATATCCTCCTAGACCTGTCTCATTCTCATTTAGTATTTCTAATTTCCAATGTTTTCTTTCTGCATACATTGAATACATTCTAAAAAGTGTACCTGCAAATAGGGCTGCTTCTTCTCCACCAGCTCCTGCTCTAATTTCACAGATAACGTTTTTATCATCATCTTTGTCTTTTGGAATTAAAAGTATTTTTATTTCTTCTTCTATTTGTGGTAGTTTGTCTTTTGCTTCTACCATTTCCATTTCAGCTAAATCTTTTAATTCTTTATCCATATTTGGATCTTCCATCATTTCTTTAGCATCTTCATATTGTTTTTGTACTTTTTTATATTCTCTATATTTTTCAACGATTGGTTCTAGTTCTGCATGTTCTTTCATTAAGTCTCTCCATTCGTTTTGATTAGCAATAACATCTGGATCACTTATTTTTTGTGTTAATTCTTCAAATCTCTTCTCAACTGTATCTAATTTTTGAAACATAAAAATTCTCCTCACCTTTCAATTTAACATTAATATTATACATCATTTATTGCTATATTTCAAGGATTCATTACTAATTATTCTTCTTTACGAAAAATATACTCTAAACATAATAAAAGCTCTACTAATTTTTTAGTAAAGCTTTTATTTTATTTGTTTTAAATTTGTTATTTTACAAATTTAATAAATTATTTTTTTAGTACTTTTTTCTTAATTAAGATTATACTTCCTGCTGTTAGTAATAATAATCCAAATGTTAGAGTTATTATAACTATACTTCTGTCTTCACCTGATTTAACACTTAGTACTAATTCTGATTTTGAAGTATTATCTTCTAGGTTAGATTCTGTGAAGTTTGCTGGGTTAGAAATATTTGCTAATTCAACAACATTTTCTAATGCACCAAAATTATTTGAACCTCTTTCCCAATTAACTACTACTTTATATTCTTTTGTCTCTCCTGCTTTTAAGTTAGCTGTTAATTTTAATGTTCCATCAGATTGTTTCTTCCATTCAGAACTTGTTCCTTCTGCTATGTTAAAGAATTCAGGTAATCTTTCTATTACTTCTGTGCTTCCTTCAACTTCTCCTGTATTAGATACTTTTATACTATATTCTAGTTTTAAAGTACTATCAGATACTCTTCCTACTGGAATTTCAACTTTATTAATTTTTCCATTTATTACTTCTTGTTTTTCTCCATTTAATTCAATCTTAGTTAAGTTTTTATCTACTGATATATTAAATGGTAATTTTTTATAGTAGTATGTTACTAATACATCTTCTGTTCCATAAATACCTTCAGCATTCTCTGGTATTTTATCTTCTACTATTGCATAATATGGAATTTCTTTAGCTTTTGTAATATATTTGTCTCCAATATATCCTTTAATTTCTTCTTTATATGTTTTTTCCTCTTTAGTATCTGCATCAATATATTTTATTTCTTCATTTGTATCAGTATCTACATAAATTGCTGTAACTGTTCCGCTTTGTACTTTCTCGTAATAGTATGTTACATATATATCTTCTTTTGTCATTTTTCCTGTACTATTTTCTGGTTCTGGATCTGCTGCTTTATAGTTTTCTATGTCTTTTCTTTGTGTAGTGTATTCATCTCCGCTATATCCTTCTATTACCTCTTCTTCTGCTAATATTTTATTATCAGTATCATCTTCTGGCGTATTATCTTTTTCTAGATATCTTACTATAACCTTAGCTTCTATCTTTCTATATACATAGTAAACTTCTTGTTTTTCATTAGTTAATGTTCCTTCAGCATTTCCATATACTCTAACTAGTTCATAATTTTCAATATCTTTTAATTGCGTTACATATGAAGTACCTTCCATACCTTCAATAACCTCTACTGAACTAATTTCATTTCCCTGTTCATCTACGTATTTTACTACAACTCTACTTGGAATATCTACTTCTGATTCAAATTCTGTTTCTACTGTGTTGGTTGTTTCTGAATCATATAAATCTATAGTTCCTGTAGCTTTATTAGTTAAAGTTTTATCTGTAATTTTTAAATCTTTATATACTAATTTAACTACTTTTTCTATATTTACTGTGTAATTTCCATTTTCTATAGTATTAATATTTTCTACATTTTCTTTCCAAGTTATTGTTTTTGATTCATTATCATATGTTCCGCCTGCTAAATCTGATTTTTCTTGGTCTATTTCATATGGTAAGTAATCTACTATCGTTACATTTGCTTGTCCTATATAATCTGTAATTACAGCATTATATTTGATAGTATATGTTAATTCATCTTTCTCATTAGTTATTATTTCTGGACCAATTTTTTCAATATTGCTATTTAGTTCTGCATCTAATAATTTATATTTATTTGTTATATTAATTGTATCTCCATTATTTACAATAATTGGTTCATCATAATATTTTAAATCGCCTACATTTGTTTCTTCTTCTTTTACATCATATACTATTTCTTTACCTTGATTATCTTTTATTTGAAGATCATCAAATGTATAAGTCCAATTATTTGTATCACTTAATTCTACTTTTTCTATTTCTTTTCCATTTGCTGTTAATATAACTGTTACACTTTGTGGTCTATTACCTTTAATATTGTTGTTATCATCCCATATTTTATTTACTGTAATTATTCTTTCTAACTCTATTCCTGTCGTTTTACTTGTCTTTATTTCTCTTTCTTGATCTGTTGCTTCTAATATAATTTTTCCTGTTACATTATTTGTAAAGCTTCCTAATGAATAATCTACATCTTTAAATACAAGACTAATATTTTTAACAATATTTATATTATTATTTACATTATTGTAGCTGTCTATATCTTTAATGTCTTGAATCCATGTTATTGTTTTTTCTTCTTCATTATATATACCATCTGCTATATTTGATTGTTCTTCATCAATTGCATAAGGTAAATAATCTGTTATTATTACTTGTGCATCTCCCATATATTCTGTTATTTTTGATGTATATATAATATCATAATTTATTGGATCGTTTTCAGATACAATTTTATCTGGTCCATTTTTAACAATGTCATATCCGATTTGTGCTACAGGACTCTTATATTTTATTTCTGTATTATTTGTTTTGTTTTCATCCACTAAAGCTACATTTTCAATCACATAATCTTTAGCATTATATAAAGCTTTTACTTCAAAACTTAATGTTAATTTTTGTCCTGCTTGAATATTAACAGTTATTCCATTTGATAAGTCTAATTCTGTCTTACTTGTTAAATCAATTGTATCATCATTTAAAGTATACGATGAACTATCATTTATTTTAATACTTCCTGGTATAAATTCTGTTCCTTCTGGAATAGTATCTTTTATTACTACATCTTTATACCAATCACCTGTATTTTCTAATGTTACTGTATATTTTATAGTTTCATCTTTTACTACATAATCTAATCCATTTTGTGTAGTATATGATTTTTCTGCTACAATATTTGCCTCTTTCTTTTCATTTACGACATTTAGTTCTTGTTGTTTATTAATTATTCCTGTTTGTGTTTTATTTTCTACTACTTTATGAAGTGCATAATAATCATCATCACCATATTCCATTATATAGTAATCGCCTTCATATTCTTTCATACAAATATTATCTGTATAAGTATCAGCATTTGCTGCCCATACTACTTTGCCATTGCTATCAAGTTTTAAAATATATCCACTATCACCGTATTCATTTTCTGCTGTTAGTGTTATATCCCTTCCATAAGTAGTATCTTTAGCAGGTATATATAGATTTTTGTAATAATATCCTGATACTAGAGTTTCTCCATTTGATACATCTTTTGTATAGAAAGTATATACTTCATTTTCATCATCAAATGAATATATATATTCTACTTTTCCTAATTTATTGATTTTAATTATTACAGGACCATATATCATATTGTAATAATCATTTCCGCTCATCATATATTCGCCTGGCACGTATAGTAAATCTTCATAATCAAGACTCATTATACACGAACCATCTTCTAAAATTTTAATAGTATTTATTTCAGTATATTCAGACTCATTCATAATATTTTCAAATATACCCGATATATTATATAATTCTGATTCTGTTAATATTTTATTTATTTCTACAAATTTTCCTTGGTTTCCTATTACAAATTCAACTAAGCCAGGTTCTATTACTATTTCTTCATTTGTTACTGTCATATCTGCAGGTATTGTTATTTCTTCTGGTACTATCATTTTGAAAGCAAAATTATTATCCTTAGTTCCAAACATTCCTATTTCGCTTAATTGTTGAATCCCGTATGATTCTAATATATCTCCCACGTTTCCTAAATCCATAGCATATTCAAATTTGTCTTCATTTGTTACTTTTACTATAAATAATGAAACATCTGATGCTTCACTTCTTGGCAAAGTATCTTGTTCTAATATAATTTCTTTATTGTTTACAGTATCTTCTGCTGGAATATGTATATTTCCTATATATTGACCTATTAAAATATATCCATCATCTGTTTTATAATGATGTACTATCATATTTGCTCCAGATTCTGATGGTATTGTAATTACTTTATCTATTTTACCTATCTTATCTGTTACTATTATTATTCCTTCTGTATCAACTGTTTCTGGTAATTCAATATTAATATTCTCTCCACTAACTGTTCCTTCTCCAGAAATTACTGTATTATTCATTACACAACCTGTTAATACCATTTCACCTGTTGGTAGTATTTCAGCTACATATAAAGGAACTAAATCTTCAGGTTCTGGAATGTTTTGCATATTATTATATCCGTTAAAATCAAAGTCTTCTAAATTTAAAGATTTATTTAAATACTCTAAATTCATTATTTTCTTGTCTACTAATACACTAACTTCTTCATAAACTTCATCTTGCTTTATTTCGATTTGTTTTACATTTTCTTCTGGTATTCTATATCCTTCTGGCGCTTGTACTTCTGTTATAGTGTATTTTCCTGTTGGTAAACTTGCATATATTTCTCCATTTTCATCTGTTGTAACTACTCTTTGGTCCACTCCATCAATATTTTCAACTTCACCAACAAATTCACCTGTTCCATCAACTGCTTCTGTTCCATCTTCAGTAACTATTGTAAATTTAGCACCTTGTAATGGTTCTCCATCTTTATTTTTCTTGATTAATTTAAATGATGGTTTATTTTCAAGCGTTATATTTATTTGGTTGTCTACTATATTTACATTTTCAATATTTCCTTCTGTAAAGTTTATAACAAATTTACCGTCTTCTACTGTAACTTTAAATTTAACTTCTAAATCATCTTTAACATATCCATCTGTTGGTAATATTTCTTTTAAAGTATATTCTTTACCAACAAATAAGTTATCTATATTTATATTTCCATTTTCATCTGTTGTATATGTATTTGTTACTTTTTGTACTAGTGGTCTCTCTATAGATTCTCTTGTATTTGCACTCTCTTGCATTAATAAATTTGGTTCAGGAGCAGGAGGTGTATAAAATGTTGTTGATGTTTCAAATCTTGTTCCTGGTATTTTTACTTCATTATTTGTTTCGTCTAATTTTGTTAGATTAATAGTATATGGCTTAGGTATATAAACATAATATACTTCTATCCATTCATCATCTACTATACCACTTGCATTACTTGGTGTATATGCTAGCATATAATTTTCATCTACACCTTCTAATGGATTTGTCTCATATGTTTCCCCCATTCTTCTTACTGTATATGTATACTCTTCTGCATATCCCCCTTCTTGTAGTGGGACTAATATATTATAGCTACTTCCTATTTGCGAACTCTCTGGTTCATAAAAAGGATCTGAGACACCATATATAGATACTATTGCGACTTTTTCATTTAAATTTGTTATATTTAATTCTGCGTTTTCCTTATCTATTACTACTTCGTTTATTGCATTATCTTCTATATCATATGGATATGGAACATATACCTGTTCTATATAATATTCCCCATAAGGCACTTGTTCATTAATTTTACCTTCTGAATTGGTTTCAAGTATAGGATTTGCTAAAATATAATTTATAGTAAATTGATCATCATTACTATCTCCAGAACTATCTTTTCTATATCCTATATGAATATAATAAACTTTTCCTTTTTCAAGTACTTGAGTATATTCTTTAGCTTCCACATTCCCTGATATTTTTAATAATTGTCCTTCACTATCATTATATTCTGGAGCATCTGTACTATCTGTTATATTAACATATCCATAGTCATATCTACTTTCACTTGAAATTTCAGCATTTATTCTTAATTCAACATCAAAATCAGTATTTGTTAAATCTAATTTAATATAGCTATTTGCTGTGGAACTACTTATTCCTTTGTTATTAGATTCTAATTTTCCATCTTTTTCTTCAAAATAATATTCTCCATTTGCTTCCACAGCATAAATTGCATTGCTACTAAATCCTGATATATCAATTAAACTAATATCATTGATAACTAAACTTTCTAAAGGATCTCCATAATAATTGTAATTTGTATATATTAAATGTAAATAATATATATTGCCTCCTTCAAGATATTTAAAATAATTTTTAGCCATGGTACTACTATATATATCTATAAATGCATTATCTGCATTATCTGGTATAGAACTACTATCTGAAATTATACCGTAAAGCTCATTATTATCGCCAAACATTTCGGCATTTATTTTTAAAACCATATCTTCTTTATCTGTTAGATCTATCTTCACATAACTAAATGCCACACTTTCATCTTCTTGTCCTATGTTATTAGGTACTAACTTTCCATCTTTTTCTTCAAAGTAATAATCTCCATTAGGCACAACTTCTGAATACGGTATCTTTTGTAATTGATCTTTATTATATACTTCGAATTTTGCACCTTCTATTGGATTATTATTTATATCATTAACATTAATAGATAAATTTCCTAGTTCTGGTGCTATTATTTCTACTTTATTAGGATTACTTAAAAGACTAGTCTTTGTTTCAGTTGTATTAGTAAATATATTAAGCATAGAAATAATAATAGCAATTGTTAATATTACTATTGCTAAAATACTATTACCTATTAATATTTTATTTTTTCCTTTTTTATTATTTTTATTATCATCTAAAATTATGCCATTTTTAAAATATTTGTTCTCCATAGTTTTTTATATGTCTCCTTTCAAATTCACATAATTATAGTCATTTTATACTTCAAATTATAAATTGAGGAATATATCCTTGTAAATAGTTGACTTGGTGGGATTTTTTACCTCTTGATGTTATCAAATTACGGATATTAGGCTTATAGACAAATATTAAATTTATATTACATTTTCTATTTTTCGACATAGTTCGACACTTTTATTAATATAATTAGCATAATTTTAGAATCCTTAATTGCCTAAGGATTTAGAAGTTAATAAATTAATTTTTTAAATTTTATTAAAATAAAAAAACAGAAAATCCCTCCATTTCCGTAGGTTTTTCCTGCTTTTTATAATATATTACAATTTATTTACATATAAATTTATGTTTTATTTATAATTTAAATATTAACTAAGTTATATTCAATATTATTTTTATTTAATATTTCTTGTTCTCTCTTTGTACAAGTAAATATAATTACCTGGTGATTATTCATATTTTCATTTAAAAATTTTAAAATATTTTCCAATCTATAATCATCATAATATGCAAAAGCTTCATCTAATATAATTGGTAAATTTTCTTCAGATAAATCATCAATCATTGATAATCTTAAAGATAAATATAATTGATCTATTGTTCCAATACTCAATCTTTCTGCAGGAATATATTCACCAAATTCATTTTCTACTATTAATCCTTTTTCTTCATTTATTCCTACTTTTGTATATTTATTATTAGATATTTTTGATATATTCTTAGACATATTTTCTGTAAATTTTGGTGTAATACTATTTTTCATGTTAATATATGCTTCATTTAAGAAGTTCTTTGCTAAATTAATTTCATTATTCCTTTTTATTAGTTCTTCTTTATCTTCAACTAACTTATCAAATTCTTCCTTTAATGTAGCTAAGTTTTCTAACTTTTCCGAAATATTATTTTCTTCATATTTTATTGTTTGCAATTCTACTTTATTTTTATTTAATTTATCTTGAGCTTCATACGTTATTGTATCAATATTTTTTTCATTTACATTATCTAATAGTTCATCTATATTTATTTTACCTTCTAAACTTTCTCTTAAGTTATTTATCTCTACTTCTATTTCATTATCTGAGCTTGCTTGTTCACTTTCAATCTCTTTATTAATCTTTCTTATTTCTTCATCTATTATCTCTATTTGCTTATCTAATAATACTAATTCATTATTAAACTCTTCTTGCTCTTTGTTTATTACTTTCTTTATTTGTGTACTTTTATTAAATTCAATAAGGAAAACTAAAATTAAATAAATTGGAATTAAGCAATAGTTAAGAATACCTAATATATTATTTTTAATTGTATTTTCGTTTACAAAATATATCACTACATTAATTATTAAAATTAATGCCATTATTAATATATATTTTTTAAAATTTACCTTTTTATTAGTTTTATCTTTCTTAATTTTATTTCTCGCAATTAAATTATCTTTTTCAGTATTTAAATCTATTTTTTTATTAAGTTTTTCTTTTTTGTAGTTATTTTTAATATTAATTTTTTCTTCATTGTTTTGTTTATGTAATAATATTATTTTTAAGCTTTTTAATGCTTCTAATTCGTTCTCTAAGTTATATATCTGACTTGCATAAACACTTTTCTTAGCTTCTGTAAGTTCTTTATCTTTTTGGTACTCTTGTAACTCATTAATAACATTTTCTATTGTTTTTAGCCTATCATTAATAATATTTATAGGTCTATTTTGTGATCTTTCAGTACCTATTTCTTCTATCTGCATTTTATTTAATTTATCTACTACTTTTTTATATGATAAAGAATCATCTCCAGTTCCTGCAAGATTTGCAAGTTTTTGAACCAATATGTTTTGTTCTTGTTTATCTAATTTTACTTCAGATTGCATAGATACAACTGTCGAAGTAAACATAGTCTCATCAACATTAGTTTGTTCATAAAAAAACTGTGTACCATCTTTTTTTATAATGTTAAACTTATCTGATATTTCTTCCATGTTTTCATTAAAAATCTTAGGATTTTTCTTATTAAAATCTCTAAAAATTTCAAACTCTTGTCCATTATCTAAATCATATTTTAACTTACCAGAATAGTCAACTTTCCCCCATGGTTTATACTTTTCATAGTCAGAAATATCTTTACCATTTTTATTTTTAGAAATACCATAGAAAATATTTTTAATATAGCTTAATAATGTAGACTTACCACTTTCATTCTTTCCATAAATTATATTTATTTTATTTTTTAAATTAATATCTTTATTTTCTAAATTTCCATAATTGTTTATTTTAATTTCTTTAATTTTCAAAATAATTTCTCCTTTTATCAATTATTTATTATTATCCAAGATATTTAGCCCAATTTCTAACACATTTTCTAATGTATTTTTATCATAATTTTCTTCATTTAGTTCTTCCAAAACTTTTTTAACAAATAGTCCTTTTAAACTATTTTCTCTAGACAAACTCTCTAAATCTAGCTTTAATTTTGTTTCGTTTTTTATTTTAATTATATTTTCATTATTAATATATTTAAATAAATTATTTATATTAATTTCGTATTTTTTTTCTCCTGTTAAAATAATTTTATAAAATATATTATCATCTAATTCTATACCATTTAATTTTTCTATTAATTCCTCTATATTATTTGTATCTGAAATATCAACTTTTTCTTCTTTAAATTCTCTTTTATCTATCTGCATAAATTTTAAATCTAGCTTTTCTTTTGTTAATTCTCCTACAATAACTCCATGTTTTCCTAGTTCATCAAATCCCATAGATATAGGTGAACCCGGATATACTATTTTCTGATTTTCTTCAGTATTATAATCCAATTTATGAATATGTCCTAATGCAATATAGTCAAACCCTAGCATTGAAAGTTTACTTTTGCTCATAGGATTATATTCCATATCTTCAATAGTTCCACCATTTAATGTTCCATGAGTTATTAATATATTTACTTTTTCTTTATCATCTAAGACAATATCTTGTACATCTGATGTTCTACAATAAAAGTTATTAAATCCAAAACCATATATATTACAATCTTCGTTTTCCACTTTTTCTATATTATTTGTGAATATCTTTACATTATCACTCCAATTAGTTGATTTATACATAGAACCATTTATATATGGATCATGATTACCAGGAGTTATGTAGATTTTTGTATTTGGAATTTCCTTAAATAAATTATTTATATAATCTATTGTACTTCTTCTTATATATTCATTTTCATATAAGTCTCCTGCAATAAATAAATAATCTATATTATTTTCTTTAATATACTCAATAATTGTTTTAAAAGCTTCTCTTTGTTCGAGCCTTCTCTTATCTCCTAATTTATTTCTAGAATTCAATACTGTAAAAGGTATATCAAAATGCATATCTGCCATATGTACAAATTTCATATTACACTATCCTTTCCAAATAATCTTTACATATTTTATATTAGTAGGTTAAAATAGTCAATACTTTTTATGAACATTTGTTTTTATTGTGAAGAATAAAAAAAATACATATATTTTTTAAATATATGCATTTTTTATTTTATCTATTTAATTAATATATTATTCATCTTCATCAAATGAACCAAATAGCTCATCAAATTTTGCTTCTAGTTCTTTTTGAACATCTATTGACATGATATCATCTTCATCTCTTAATTTTTCATCTTCTGCCTCTTCTTCAATATTCTGTGGCAATACAGGAGCTTCTGAAGAAGTATCATTATTTGTCATTTTTGGTTTTGCTTCTATAGGTTCTTCTTTTTTCTCTTCTTTATCATCTTCTTCAAACAAATCATCTATAGAGTCTACTTTTAAGTCTTTTGGTTTATCTTCTTGTCCTTCAACATATGGATTATATGGATTGAATTTTCTCCATTTTCCTCTACTTCCAACATCAAATTCTAAGTGATTTAAAGTAAATTCTGATAATTTTTTAACCATAGGGGTTTCGAAATAATAGTATTTTTCATCTTTAATAGGTTTTAAACCTTTTTCATAAATAATACATAAATCATTATCCATTCTTCTTAACTCATCAGGTGTCATAAGTGCTCTTGCCATAACCTGGTCTGAATCACTATATCCTTGTCTATGGAATTGTTTATCCCTATTTACAGATCTATTATCTCTTGATATAGTCTTTTCACCTAATGCCTTAGAGAAATATTCAACTGTTTTAAATGAGTTACTTCCTAAGAATACGTGAGTATCACAGTTACCCATGATAGTTTCATAAGATTTCTCATAAACTGCCTCTAATTGATCCAAGTTTTGAAGAATAACACTAAAAGAAATTCCTCTACTTCTTGATGTAGAAATCTTTTTATCGAAATCTGGTATCTGTCCAATGTTTGCAAACTCGTCTAGTATAAAGAATGTAGGACATTTTAATCTTCCACCATTTTTATCTGCAAAATCATATAATTGTTGAATCATTTGTGAGAAGAATATTGTAAGCAAGAAATCATAAGCTTTATGTGTATCAGAAGATATAACATAAACTGCTGTTTTTCTTGTTCCTATTTCATCAAAATCTATTGTATCTGTTGATGTAACTTCTGCAATTTCCTTTGAATCGAATTTACCTAATTTAGACTGTAATGAACTTAGAATAGATCCATATGTTTTTTCTGGAGCTATCTCAATAGATTTATAGTTCATTCTAGCTGGGTGATCATATGGTAATTGATTCATTAAATCTGTAAGTAAGTTACTTCCACCATTATTATTTGCTGCTCTTACAAGTTCTGAACAACTTGCTAAGTTTTGTTCTTCTTCTGGTCTTGTTGCCATTAAATAATATATAAGTGCTTTTAATAGCATTTCTGCCATATCATCCCAATATGGATCACTTCCTGATGTTTCTGACTTTTGTCCTTTTACTATTGTGTTAGCAATAACGTCAACATCTATTTCACTTCTTATATGTAATAATGGATTATATCCATCACTATTTGCTGGATTAACTAAATTTAATACTTTAATTTCATACCCATTTTTCTTTAAAAATCCTGCTGTTTTATCATAAAGTTCTCCTTTTGGGTCTGTAAATACATATGAACCAAGCATTTGGTATGCATTAGGTATTGAATATGAAGCTGATTTACCAGATCCAGATCCGTCCAACAACTAATACGTTAACGTTTCCTCTTTTATCTGTTGGTAAAAAATTATGTTTTGAAAGTATTATACCTTTATTTTTACTTAATATACTATATTGTTCTCCACCTTCGCTCCAATCACTTGAACCATGTTCAATATCTGTATATTCATGTTTAGGCTTTGATCTAAACAATCCTATAAAAGTAAATATTAAATATAATATTGTGAAGTATAATAAAGATTTAAAATAATAGCCAATATATTCTGCTGCAAATACTTTAGTTATTGAAGTAAAACTTAAAAACTCTGGAAATAGATTTGTTAAAAATATATTAAAATCAAATCCTCCATTAGCACACGCTTGTTGTACTGATACTCCAATAGGCGCAACAAGTACTATGGCAAAAAATATCCATAGTACAGCTATAATTATTAAATTCTTTTTATTATCCTTCAAAGTCTTACTAACTTTATAGTTCATATAATTTCACCTTCGCTTTTGTTTTATTAATCTCTACCCATTTCACTACTACTTCTGCTTTGTTTTATTGCTTTTGTAACTTTAGCAGCATCTCCTGATAGAACTTTTCCTTCTTTAGTAGCTCTACCTACAACTTCTTTACCATCTTTTACAACAATATTTTCTAAAGCAGTTAATGTAGTATTTGGTCCTTCTATAACTTCTAACTTTGATGGTCCTCTTCCAGCTGATTGTGGTGGCATCTCTAATGTTCTGTCTTCTTGAGGTATTGTTTGACCTCCACATACATGTTTATTTTCACTTGAATGTACATTCGTACTACTCATCATTTTTCCCCTTTCTCTAGTCTTTCTTTTCGTCTCTTATTTCGAACGTAAAGTATGACTTATATGGTTTTAATTTGCATTTTCCTCTAACATCATTTGTTGTTTTATCAAAATATAATACTGGTTTTACTTCTTCAGTTGTCTCTGGGTCTATTATTGTTATAGGTCTTTTTAAGTTTGGTGTATATCTAAATTCTTTATACTCGGTTTCTTTTTCTGAATATAATGTGTCAAACTTAATTAATGTCGGTTTTTTTGATATTGTAACCTTATCATTTTCTAATATTCCCATGTTAACTACTACTCTATCTTTTCCAAAAGATAGAATTACTAAATCTTCTTCGTCCTTTGGTTCATCAACAAAAAAAGTCTTTTTTTTAACATCTCCTCTTAATTCCTCAGAAAAGTCTAATCTTTCTATGGTATATTTAGGTGATTCTTTTAAATATTCTTTTTCTGTCTCATTTATTTTATATATTACTGTGTTTACACCCTGTGGATCAGTTATACTAAAGTGTTTACCTTGTACAATCTCCATACACTATCTTACCCTCTTTCTATGAATCTTCGTTGCCATAGCTTATCTTTTGTTAGAATCACTATATATAATTATATAGTATATACTGCTATAAGTCAACATTTTTGTTGTTTTTATGTTAACTTTTTTCTTAAAATAAGCTATCAACTACTGTTACATATTTTATTCTACATTCACTCTTGGATTAAATTTAGAAATTTTATCTAATTTCTTAAACATTCCAATTTCCTCTTTAGTTGGTTTCTTTGGTATCATTATCTTTACATCAGCTATAAGTTCTCCTCTTCCACCTTGTCCATCTTTATATCCTTTTCCTGGTATCTTTACTTTTTCACCACTTTCTACCCCTTGTGGTATATGTAAATAGATTGTTTCTCCAATTGTATCTACCGAAACTTTTGTACCAAGCACTGCTTCCCATGGTGTTATATACAAATTTGTATAAAGATCAATTCCTTTTAATGAGAACTTTTTATCATCGCTTATATGTATTTTAATTAATAAATCTCCATTTTTTCCTCCGTTTTCACCTTTCTTACCTTGTCCTATTAATCGTATTTTTTCATTATTTCTTATTCCTGCTGGTATTTTGATTGTAAAGGTTTTCATTTTTCCATTTTGCATTCTTAAAGAAATCTTTTTATCTAACCCATAAAAAGCTTCTTCGATTGTCACATCTATTTCTGTCTCAATATTTTCTCCTTTTCTAGGGCTTTTTTCTTCTTTTCTCTTAGCTATCTTTTTATTACTATCTAGTTTTTCTCCAAAAAACATATTAAAGAAATTACTAAATATTGAACCTTCTTCTCTTTTACTTTCTTCGAATTTCTTTTTTCTACCAACATTAGAATTCCACATTCTATCATATTTTCTTTTTGATGAAGGTGTTGATAATACTTTATAGGCTTCATTGATGTCTTTAAATCTTTCTTCAGAAAAATCATTTCCTGAATTGATGTCTGGGTGATATTTCTTGGCCTGCTCTCTATAAGCTGATTTAATCTCCTCCGGAGTTACTTTATTGTCTTCTAGGCCTAATATTTTGTAATAATCCTTAAATATCATAAGCCTCCCCCCTAAAAGCACCACCATTATACCATATTCGACAGAATAAATAAATACATAAAACTAATTTTGTTGTAATTTTATTATAATTTTGTTTCTTGTATAAATACTATCTGGGTGAATTAATTCATTTTTCTTTAAAGTATATTCTAGAGACATATCAATTTCATATAAAACAGCTCTATCAATATCGTCTTTGGCAATTATTCTTGCCTCTTCTAATTTTTTATTTTTTTCCTCATCTTTATATTTTCTACCGTCTTCTATTTTATCTGCAACAAATAGAATTTTAGCCAAAAGATCCATATTTTCTTTTCCAACAGTATGACATGATATAGCATCTTGCATATCCTTAGTAAAGCCATATCTTTTTTTACAAATATCTGCTCCTATTTTTCCATGTAGTAATCCTATATTTATTTTTTCTATATTATCAACTTCTATACCATTTTTTTCCGCATATTTTAGTTTTTCCTCTTTAGAAAGCTCTTTTCCTATATCATGCGCTAAACCAATTAATTTTGCTTTGTTTACATCAGCACCATATATATTCGCAAGTTCAATAGATTTATTCATAACTCCTATTGAATGTTTATATCTTTTTTCAGATAGTTCTTTTTTTAAATCATTATCAATTTTCTGCATCAATAATTCAGTACTGTTATCATCAAATATTAACTCCATCTTATTTCCTCTTTTTATTATTTATTTTCTTCCAATGCTAAATCTATAAGCTTATCTAAAAGTTCTCCATAAGCAACTCCTTCTTGTTCCCATAATTTTGGATACATACTTATTTGAGTAAATCCTGGTATTGTGTTTATTTCAATAATTTTTATATCATTTGTTTTATTTTCCACGAAGAAGTCTACACGAGCGAATCCTTTTCCATCTACAGCCTTAAAAGCTTTAATAGCAGTTTCTCTTATTTTTTTAACTATCTTCTCATCTATGTCAGCAGGTATAACTGTTCTAGAAGCATTATTTTTATATTTAGCATCAAATGTATAAAACTCTTCTGCAGAAAGTATTTCACCAACACCTGAAGCCATAACATCTTCGTTTCCTAAAATAGCACATTCAACTTCTCTACCTTTTATTTCTTCTTCTATAAGTATTTTTCTATCATATTTTGCCGCTTCTTCTATGTATTTTTCTAATTCTAATTTATTCTTTGCTTTATTTATTCCAATTGAAGAACCTGAATTAGATGGTTTAACAAATACTGGATAACCTAATTTATTTTCTACTATTTTTGCAATATCATCAAGATTAACTATAGTCTCATTAAATTCTTTATCTATGTATATATATTTATCGTTATAACTTCTTATATATACATATTTTGCTTGATCTATATTAGAATTTTCAAATATGAATTTTGCATAAACTTTATCCATACTTATACTTGATGAAAGTACTTTGCATCCAACATATGGTTTATTTAATAATTCTAACATTCCTTGTATTGTTCCATCTTCTCCATATAGTCCATGAAGTACAGGAAAGATAACATCACATTCTTGTATATATTCAATTGGATTTATGATTTTTGTTTTCTCTTTTATTTCTTCTCCTACTTCTATAATATCTATATCTTGTATCTTTTTTGTATATTCAAACCAATTACCATCTTTATCTATATATATTGGATATATCTCATATTTTTCCTTATCTAAATTTTTTATAACAGAAGTACCAGATGTAATAGATACTTCATGTTCTGTTGACATACCTCCAAATATAACTCCTAATTTTATTTTACTCATATTATTCAATCCTTTCATAACAACAATTTATAAACTTTTAGGTTTATATTTATTTTTCAACTTTTACATAATTTTTTCAAATATTTCCTGGAATTTCATTCCATTTGAGGCTTTTATTAATATCGCATCATTTTTTTCCATTACTTTATTTAATTCTTTTATAGCCTCTTCGTTATTATTAAAAGAATATATATTTTTTTCGTCTATACCTTTTTCTTTTGCTTCTTTTGCGATATATCTTGATTGTTCTCCAACAGTTATAAGGATATCTACTTTATTTTTTACTACTTCTTCTCCTACTTTTTCATGAAGCATTTTAGAATATTCTCCAAGTTCTAACATATCGCCTAATACAGCAATTTTTTTGTTTGCTTTTATATTTCCTAAATATTCTAATGCTGCTTTCATTGAATCATAATTTGCATTATAACAATCATTAATAATTGTTGCTCCTAATTTATTTTTTTCTACTTGCATTCTCCTCTTTGTCAACTCAAAATTTGATATTCCGTCTAATATATCTTCCATTTTAATATCAAATAATTTTCCTATTGCAATAGCACATAAACTATTTAAAACAAAATGTGTTCCTCCTACTGATACATTAACATCATATTCCTTATTATTTATATCTATTTTATATTTACTTCCATTTTCTAATGTTATTACATCTTTTGCCATAATATCACTATTATTATCTATTCCAAAGGTTACAACATTATATTTATCACTTTTATTTTTATTGTTCCAATCATGTAACATATCATTATCATTATTAATAACTAATGTTCCATTTTCTTCTAATCCTTCTAGTATTTCTAGTTTGGCTTTTAATATATTTTCTCTAGATCCTAATATTCCTATATGAGCTGTTCCAACATTAGTTATAACTGCAACTGTAGGTTTAGCTATTCTTGTAAGATTACTAATCTCTCCAAGTTCACTCATACCCATTTCTACTACCATTGCATTATGATCTTTTAATCTTAATATCGTAAGTGGTAATCCAATTTGATTATTATAGTTTCCTAAAGTTTTTAATACTTTAAATTTCTTACTCATTACACTAGCAATTATATCTTTTGTACTTGTTTTTCCAACACTACCAGTTACTCCTATAACTGGTATATTATACAAACTTCTTTTATATTCTGCTAATTTTTGTAATGCCATAATCGTATCATCTACAACTACAATGGTTCTATCTTTATATTTTTCTTTTATCATATTAATATCAATTTCTTTTACAACACTATTTTTTTGTAAAATACAAATTTTTGCACCATTTTTTAGTGCATCTTCATACATTAAATTACCATCATGGTTTTCTCCTTTTATTCCTAAGTATACATCTCCTTCTCTTACTTCTCTTGTGTCTTTTACGAAGTTTTCTAAAACTTCATTTTCATTTCCTAATAAAATTTCTCCTTTACATAGTTTTACAATATCTTTTACAATTATTTCTTTCATGTTTCCTCCTGAAAGTATTTAGTTTTAATATATATTAATTAATATTATATTTTTTTCACAGATATTATATTCTAATTTTTTTTATTTTACAAGAAAAAAGCAAGAAAACTCTTGCTTTTCAATCATTATATAAATAATTATAATTAATGTGTTAACACACCATTTGGAGTATTAGTTATAATTAAAATATCTTCTTCTTCTCCCGTCTCTGCATTTACATATACAATAAAATCAAGTCCTTCAACATTTCCTTCAAACTCCCAACAAAGTATTTCTGTCTTCCATTCCGTTGGGATAATTGCTAATCTCTCACTTTCTATATTTAAATTTTTATTTAGGCTATCACGAGCTTTTTCTACTGACACTTTTGGCTCTTTTAATTTTCTTTCTCTATGAGAATTTAAATAACCTGTTGTTTCGATTCCTAATATTTCCCCATTATCTAGCGCCACTTTTACCTTTATTAAATCAGGATACATTAATACATTTTCTTGTTCATATGCATAATTTATTGTAACTATTCCACTTTCTTTTAAATAATATGTTTCTACCATATTAGTATATCCTTTTGAATTCAAATATTCCTTTGCCTTATTATCCGCTTCTTCTTCTGAAATTACTTCTGATAATACTTCTCTATTTTTATCCATATATATTATATGTCCACCTTTTTTGGATATTGAAATAGTACTTTCAGAATCATCTTTATATTTTATGCCAAAATTATATGATATTATATTTCCTTCATTTTTACCATATGAATTTATTTCTTTAATATTATCTTTTCCTATATATTCTATTACTTTTTCTTTTGCTTTTTCTTCATCTATATTATCTCCTGTTAATCCATACTTTTCTTTAGTAGTAATATGTTCTGAAAAAGCACCATCATATATAAGTCCTGAATATTCATGAAATGTTTGCTCTAAATTACTAAAACTATCTTTTGATATATTACTAACTTCTTTAGAAAAAACACTATTTCCTTTCTTTTCAAGTTCTCCAAAACTTATTCTTCCATTATTAATATCAGCCGATAATTGATTTAAAACATTTTCTAATTCAACACTATATTCATGTAAATTTTTTATATTATTCATATCTTCTTTAGTTAATTCTTTATCTTTTAAATTCTTAGTATAAAGAGAATAACTATATTCACTAACTTGATTTAAAAATTTAGATGTGTTTTCTAATTCATAACTATTAATTGGTAACTGACTTAAAGAAGTCAAAGCAAGATTTGCCTCTCTCCATACATTAGATAAACTCTTAGCACCACTTTCCGGTGAATTTGATATCATAGATTTTGCAAGATATACCTCTACATTTTGTACATAATCTACAAGTTCATAAAAAGCCATATTATATGAATTATCTGATGCTTGTCTATATTCTATTTGCTTTTTATAAATATAGATTCCTAATATCACTATAATACTAAATAATACTACAATTATACTAAGCATATGTCTATCTTTTAACCTATTTTTCCAATCTATTAATTTTGACTTAATATTCCCCAATTTTTTTCATCCTTTCTCTTTTTATTTTTCTATTTTTAATTATTTTGTTTAATTTTTGTTAAAATATTCACTATTTGTTTAATAATTTCAAATAATACTTAATATATTTTTAATATTTATAAATATTTTAGACTTTTAACTATTTTTATGATAAAATATTTTTGATTTTATTATTTGATTAATTTTAAATTAATCTTAAAGGGGAATTTATGAAAAAGGTATTAATTTTTTATGCAGCATATGGTGGAGGACATTTTTCTGCTGCTAAATCAATAAAACAATATTTGGATAAAAATTATGATGTAGAAACAGAAATCATTGATTGTATCGAATATATAAATAAAGTTCTTAATAGAGTTACTACAGGCGCATATAAAGAAATGGCAAAAAAAGTTCCTAACTTATGGGGAAAAGTATATTCTAAATCACAAAAAGGAATTTTAAGTCATGTAAGTTCTAGAACAAATAAAATGATGGCTATTAAATTAAAAAATTTAATAAAAGAAAAAAATCCTGATATTGTAATTTCTACTCATCCATTTAGTAGTCAAATGGTTAGTTATCTTAGAAAAAAGCAAAAGATATTTTGTAAATTAGTTACAGTTCTAACAGATTATGCTCCTCATGATCAATGGCTTCTTGGTCATGAATATACTGATGCATTTTGTGTTTCTAATGAAAATATGAAAGAAGAGATTATTAAGTTTGGTGTAGAACCTAAAAAAGTGCATGTTACAGGCATTCCTTTATCAAGTAGATTCTTTGAAAAATTTGATAAAAATACAATATATAGTGAATTTAATTTAGATATTAATAAGCCTGTCGTTTTATTCTTTGGTGGTGGTGAATTTGGTCTTGGTAAAGACAGAACTTTAGAAGTTTTAGAATCAATTATTAACAATTTATCATCATATCAAATTATTGCTATCTCAGGAAAGAATAAAAAAATGAATCAAAGTTTTCACGAACTAATAGATAAATTAGATGTATTAGATAGAGTAAAAATATTAGAATATACAAACAAAGTCCCTGAACTTATGAGTATTTCAAGTCTAGTAGTAACAAAACCAGGTGGACTTACAACTAGCGAAAGTTTAGTCTCAGGACTACCAATATTAATAATTAATCCAATACCTGGTCAAGAAGAAGAAAACGCCGAATTCCTAGAAAAGAACCATGTTGCTGTATGGCTAAAGAAAAATGAAAATCCAAATAAAGTAATACATAAATTATTTAAAGATCCTAAGACTCTTGATAGCATGAGAGAAAGTACTAAAAAATTAGCTAAGAGAAATTCAACTCAAGATATTTGTAACATAATAATGAATTTAATAAAATAATATAAAAAGAAGAGAAATTAAAATAGTATAAATAAGTGCTTAAAATTTCTCTTCTTTTATTTTATATTTTCTTATTACCTTTATTTAAAATTAAATATCTTTTTATAATTCTCTTCTTCCTTCTAATGCTTTAGATAATGTTACTTCATCTGTATATTCTAAATCTCCTCCTACAGGAATTCCATGTGCTATTCTAGTTACTTTTACTCCAAGAGGCTTTACTAGTTTTGAAATATACATTGCAGTCGCTTCTCCTTCCACTCTTGGGTTTGTAGCTAAGATTATTTCTTTAACTTCTCCTCCCATTAGTCTTGATAATAATTCCTTTATTTTTATATCATCAGGTCCTACACCATTCATAGGTGAAATACTTCCATGAAGTACATGGTATAATCCTTTAAATTCATGTGTTCTTTCCATTGCCACAACATCTTTTACATCTTCTACTACACATATTACAGAATTATCTCTCATTGGGTTAGAACAAATCTCACATGGATCTGTATCTGATATATTAAAACATTTAGAACAATACTTTAAATTCTTTTTAGCATTTTGTATGGCCGAAATAAATTCATTAGTTTCTTCTTCACTTGCATTTAATATATAAAATGCAAGTCTTGCAGCCGTTTTACTACCTATACTTGGCAATTTTTCAAAAGCTTCTATTAATTTTTCTATTGATGGTGAATAATATGACATATTTTACTCACTTTCCTTACTACATTAAACCTGGTATATTATATTTTCCAAGTGCTGCTGCTTGTTCTGTATCAACTTTTCTTAAAGCTTCATTTACAGATGTTAAAATTAAATCTTGTAACATTTCTACATCTTCTGGATCAACAACTTCTTGTTTTATTTTTATTTCTTTTATTTCTTTATTCCCTGATACTTTAACATATACTGCTCCTCCACCTGCTGTTGCTTCAAATTCTTTTAATGCTAATTCTTCTTGTGATTTTTCCATATCTGATTGCATTTTTTTAGCTTCTTTCATTAATTGGTTGATATTCATTCCACCAAATCCTCCCATTCCTGGGAATCCTCCTCTTTTTGCCATAATACATTTCTCCTTTTTATTTAATCTTATATTTTAGTCTATTATATTTATTGGAATATCTAAATCGTTTGCCATATTTTCTATTGCTGACGTTTCATTTTTTTTATCATTTTTAGGCAAAGAATCTATATTCTCAATTATTCTAACTCTCATATCTTTTCCATATTCCATAGAAACAATTTTAGATAAATCATTTATACTTTCTGGTTTTTCTAAAATTGTTTTACCAAATGCTGTAATTCCATCTGGAAAGCTAATACCTATTACCATATCATTTAATTCAACTGCTTTAGCTTTAATTAAATTAGAATATATCATAATTTTCCCAGCTGATCTTAATTCATTAAGAATATTTTTCCATCCTTTTGCTTCTTTATATCCTGATAAAGCCTTTTGTATATCTAAATCATTTGCTTTTTCAATTTTTTTGGCGCTTTCTAAACTAGGGCTACTTGGTTTTTCTGAATTATTCACAGTTTTACTTGCTTTTTCTTTTGGTTTATCCACAGTTTCCACATGTGTTTCTACTATGTTTTCACTACATAATTTTATTATTTCTACCTGGAATAATATGCTCTTTTGTGTAGACCATTTCATATCATTTTCTAATTTTGAAAGATCAGTTATTATATATAAAAGTCTTTCTTTTGAGATTTCTTTTGCTAATTTATCAATTTCTGCTATTTCTGACTCATTATATATTTCAAGTTTACCAGTAACCTTATATACTAGAATATCTTTTACATATTTTATAATTTCCCACAATAAATTATTAAGATCTTTTCCTTCATTTAGTACAATATCTACTGATTTAATTACTTCTTCCACATTATATTCTATAAAAGATTTAACTATTGAATTAATATATGTAAGTTTTGGAATTCCTACTAAATCTTTTATTCTGTCCTCATCAATATTAGTATCGCCATCTTGTAAGCATCTTTCTAATATACTTAGTGCATCTCTCATTGCTCCTTCTGATAAAGTTGCAATTAACTTTAAAGCCCCTTCTGTTATTTCTATATCACTTTCTTTTACTATATAATTTAATCGTTTAATAATATTTTCATTTGATATTTTTTTAAAATCAAATCTTTGACACCTTGAAAGTATTGTTGCAGGTAACTTTTGTGGTTCTGTTGTTGCTAAGATAAATTTTACATGTGCTGGTGGTTCTTCTAATGTTTTTAATAAAGCATTAAAAGCACCTGTTGATAACATATGAACCTCATCTATAATATATACTCTATATTTTGCAAGAGTAGGTAAAAAGTTCACTTCTTCTCTTATTGAACGTATATCTTCAACACTATTATTTGATGCAGCATCCATTTCTACGATATCAGTAAGAGATCCTGAAAGTGCAGCTTTGCATATTTCACATTCATTACATGGCTCTCCATCTATTGGATGAAGGCAATTAACTGCTCTAGCTAGTACTTTTGCAGCAGAAGTCTTTCCTGTTCCTCTTCCTCCATTAAACAAATATGCATGCCCCACTCTTCCTGCTATAATTTGATTTTTTAATGTTTTTGTAATATGTTCTTGTCCAACTATTTCTTCAAATTTTAAAGGTCTAAATTTTCTATATAAAGCTGTATACGACAATCTATATCACCCTCTATCTTTAAAAAATGGTGTGAGTCATTTAACTACTCTATGGAAGTTCCCACACAAGAATTACTGTTTATTGCTGCTTCCTCCCGGACCTGACAAGGTTCGCAGGTTCTTGTTGGTCCCCTCCATACAATAGTTAAATTTCTCATACCATTTGTATTATATACTTTTTTTATTCATTTATCAAGTGTTATAACCTATTTTCTATATACTTTCTCTCTTAAATATCACATCACTCATATCAGTTTTTTCTATACTGCATGTTCCTTCTTCTGTAATATTTCCGCAAGGCATATCTAATGATATATTTGCTCTATATTTACAATTATCTACTTTTATAACTAAATCAAAATTCACAGTAAAAGCTGCATCTTCTGTACTTACATCTACTTTATTTAATAAAGTTCCATCATGAGTTATTTGTTTGTCTTTATTTGAAGTATATTCACCAATTCCTACATTACTGAATCTAATTAATGCACTTCCACCATTTCTTCCAATCTCTAGTGTTTTTGGATTACTTTCTGTTCCACCTTTATATTCAAGACTTTCATTTACAACAAATTCATCTGAATTTTCATAAATTCTTCCATCAACACTATTAGGCATAAATACTTTAATTTCACCTTTGTTAGGTGCTTTTGTTATATTGATATTTTCTATAACCACACCTTTTATTGTTTTTTCTTTGCCTTTATATTCTTCATTTTTATCTATGTAAAAATATACATCATTGTTTTGTTCTATATCAAAGTTCCATCTTTGTTTCTCTTTATCATCATCTTCTTTTTCATTTCCCTCAGCAGTACTAATTAGTATAATCTTTGACAAATTAAAAGGCATATTCTTGTCACCTTCTACTTGATATCTTATCATTACAGTAGCAACTAATATGATAATAATAGCGAAGGCTATTATAGCAATGCTAAGCTTAATTATTTGTTTTTTCCTTTCTTTTTCCATTATTCCTCCTTAATTTGGCGGAGTGAGTGGGATTCGAACCCACGTGGCACTATTCATGCCTAACTGATTTCGAATCAGCCTCGTTATGACCTCTTCGATATCACTCCATATTCATGTATTTAATTATTTTATTCTATAACCTCTCTATCAATTTCTTCCTTATTTTTATCTTTTTTTAAACTCTTTTGTCTTTCTAAAGCAAATTTTCTTTGTTCTTCTAAAGAGCTCACTCCTTCAGATAGTTCTTCTTTTATATTTCTTTTTGAATCTTTTGAAGCCTCTCTTTTTTTAATATATGGTTCTTTAGATTTATAATCTATGGTTAAATTTCCATCTTTTTCTCTTTTAAAGTTATATCCTCTTTTGGCAATTATTCCGAAATCTGTCACTAAATACCATTGGAAAATATCTTCTAAGCTCTGGATCTTCTAGATCCATTGGTTTACCTGTTAATTTAAATCTTATATCATATATATCTTCTTTTTTCATTGCATCTTTTGGATTTCCAAATCCAAGTTTTGCAAGTGCAATTCTTTTCTTTTTCCAAAACTTATCTTCATAATCTTTTATATATCCTAAATCGCGAAGCTTTCTAAATGTTTTTTGATTTATTCTATGAGAAAAGGTTTGAAAAGTATGTTCTTCACCTTTTGAATTATATGGCTTAAATTTTGAAACACCTATTATTGCTTGAAGTTGCATAAAAGCTGCTTTTTCACCATTATTCATACCTTTCATTTTAGCAGTTAAATCATATCTAGTTACATCTTGACTAATTAATATATTATTACCTTTCTTACTAGTAATAAATGATAAGTCTTTATACCCTTTATAAATTGTATTATTGGCTAGTCTTTGGCCTTGAATAATAGCTCCAATAAATGTTGGTGGTACTAATACAGGAAACAAGGCCGTGGAAATTCCCATAGCAGCAGTTAATCCTAAAAAAGCTGCACCATGTCCAAGTATTTTAGCTGACTTTGTACCAACTCTTTTAATATTTTCAATTATTGACCTACTTCCAGTAACTACTGGTAAATCTGTTTTAGCCATTATTCCCCTCTATTTTTTATTTTTCTTAAGTTAATAAAAAAGTCTTTTAATACTTTCTCACAATCATCTTTTAGTATTCCAGTTTCTTCTTCTACTATATGATTAAATTTATAGTCTTTTAATAAATTCAAAACAGAACCACATGCTCCTGTTTTTTCATCCATTGCTCCAATATACACTTTTTTTATCCTTGATTGAATTATAGCTCCAGCACACATTGAGCAAGGCTCTAAAGTCACATACATCTCACAGTCATTAAGTCTCCAATTATTTAACTTTTTACTTGCTTTTTGTATTGCAATGATTTCAGCATGCTTTGTAGTATCCTTCTTTTCTTCTTTAATGTTATGACCTCTTGCTATAATTTTACCATCTTTAACTATAACAGCTCCTACTGGTATTTCTAATTTATTATATGCTTTTTTAGCTTCTTTTAAAGCTTCTTTCATATATTTTTCTTTTTCTTCCATAATAATCCTCTAAAATAATTTGGTGTTCCAGAGAGGAATCGAACCTCCGACCTTTCCCTTAGGAGGGGAACGCTCTATCCAACTGAGCTACTGAAACATATATATAATATGCTAATATATTTTATATTATTTTAAAAAATTAATCAAGTGTTTTATTTAATCTCACTTGACATAAATGTTATAATGTTATTCGATTATAAATAAATTATTAGTTTTAGAGGTATGTTATGCAAAAAATATTAGGATATTTAAGAAAAGCTATAGAACATTATAATATGATTGAAGAAGGAGATAAAATAGCTGTAGCACTATCCGGTGGTAAAGATTCTATCACTTTACTTATGGGACTAAAAGCACTTCAAAGATTTTACCCTAAACATTTTGATATATTAGCAATTAGTATAAATCCAGGATTTGAATTTTTCGATTCAAATTTTCTAGAAGAAACATGTAAAAAAATTAATGTAGAATTTATTGAAGCTAAAAGTAATATAAAAGAAATAGTTTTTGATATTCGTAAAGAAAAAAATCCATGCTCTTTATGTGCGAATTTACGTAGAGGAATATTAAATTCAGTAGCAATAGAACACGGTTGTAATAAATTAGCTCTTGGTCATAATGAAGATGATGTTTTAGAAACTTTTTTTCTAAATATGCTTTATGCAGGTAATCTCTCTACTTTTGCACCTGTTAGTTATATGGACAGATCAGGTATAACATTAATTAGACCACTAATTTATGCATCTGAAAAAGAGATAAAAAAATTCATAAAAAGAAATAATGTTAAAGTAATGAATAAGAACTGTCCTATGGACGGTATTTCTAAAAGAGAAACAATGAAAGATTTGTTATATAAATTTACTATAGAAATTCCTAATGTTAGAGCTAACCTAATGGGAGCTATAAAAAGAGCAAATATAAATGGATGGAAAGAAATAAAATAGAAAAAACTTTAATAAAGCATTATAAAAAGGATAGAATTATAAAATTTCTATCCTTTTTTATTTAAATTTCTTTTATTTTTTAATACTTTATATATCACTACATATATTATAGATATTATTATAAATAAACACACAAATCCATTTTGAAATACTTTAGCAAATAGTCCAATTATAGGAAATGAAAAAATCACTTTTCCTATAATATCTTCACTTTTTACTCCCTCTATATTTGGGTTAATATTATTATCTCCCTTAAAAATATATTGTATATTTCCATTATTGGTATCAATATAATATAATCTCTGTACGAAAATCTTTTCATTTAATTTATATGCATATATATTTCCTTCTTGCATATCATATTCTTTTTCTTTTCCTATTACTATCAAATCACTATTTTGTAACTCAGGCTTCATAGAATCAAATGAATTTCCTGTAATTATACTTATATTTCCAATTTGTAAATACTCTTTTTTAAAAAAGATTTTATTAAAATTGAATATTAAGCTATATAGAATTAATATTAATATACATATAAAAATTATATATTTAATTATATTAAAAACAATTCTTTTAATTGCTTTTGCTTTATTTTGTTTGTTTTTGCTATTTATTCTCATATTTTTGTTTCTCAATTTCTTTCTTTTCTCTTCTTATTTCACTTTTTTCTTTCTTATGCAATTTATATAAACAAAATAATAATATTATTAAAATTATTATTAGAATTATTAATTTGTCTTGCATAAATATAAATATATTTCCCAATGCTGGAATCGTTAAAATTAATTTTCCTTCAATATTTTCATATAGTATGCTTTCATTGTCTGTAGTAATATTGTTATCTCCCTTTGTAATATATTCTTTATGTCCATCTTTTTCTATTATATCTATCACTCTATGTGTTGTGATTAGTCCATCTTTTTTATATGTAATAATATCATCTTTTTTTATTTCATCTTCTTTACAACTTTCTACTACAATAATGTCTCCTTGATTTATTGAACCTGCCATACTGCTTGATACTATAACAAATGCTTTATATCCGAATAAGTTTAGTCCTTTAACTCCATTTACGGCTGAAATTCCAACTAGTATCATATTGTATAAAAATATTACTATAAAAATACCTAAAATAATTTTAACAATTTTTAATTTTTTTTCTCTTTTGTTTATTGAATCTATGTCATATTTCATATCTTTCTTCCTTTTTATATCATATAAGACAGATATGAATCTGTCTTATATATTATTTTATTATTATATATTCACTATCTTCCCCTATGTAATTATCGCCATCATACAATTTATATACTAGTTTATATGTTCCAGACTTTAATCCAGTATTTAAATTCCATGATATTGTATTATCCTCTGAAGGATTATCTATAATTAAGTATTCTTTTTCGTTATCTGTTTCTTCAAGCATATTTGTTACATAATCTTTTAAATCAACTAATTCATATTCCTTAGAATATACTTCATCATATTTTCTTCTATATAATGCTGCTACAATCTTAGGATTATCTAATTTTGATGAATATTTTAAATCAGTAATTATTTCATTATTACCGTCTATAGACATACCATCTTCCTTATTTACAATTTTATCATCATTATTTGTATTTAAATTTAAACCAAATGCTGAATTTATAATTGTAACCTTAACTTCAGTTTCAGCAGATCCTTCAACACCATAATATATACCATCAGGAGAACCAAATGACTCAATTTTTATAGTATATGTTCCTGTTGCTAAAGTTTTATTATTTGTTGTATCTATTTGTATTTTTGATAATACATTAGATACTTTATCTGCTATTTTTATTCTTGTTGTTCCATCTATTCTTGGATAATATTTTTGTCCATCTAATTCAAAATTAATTCCAAATAGACTATCTAATGATAATTGATTTCCATTATTGTCGAAAATAGTTAATTTTATTCCCATTTTTTGTTCAAAATATTCTGTATCATATACTGTCATTGAATTTACTATTTGTTGCTTAAAATCAGTCGATATATCTAAAATAATTTTATCTCCTAAATAAGCTGTATCATCAATTGTTGCAGAAACATCAATTGTAGAATCCTTATCTTTATATACATTATATCTCATTACATCTCTTTGAATACCAAGAACTCCTATTAATGTTTCGTTGTCTTGATTTTTTAATTCCATTAGTAATGAATTATTTTCTATGTCTTGATTTAAATCTGCTTCGGAAAATTTTACATGGAATATATAATTTTCATAAAGTATATCTTGTTCTTTATTATAATAATTATCAAGTATCTTTGTTTCGTCAAAATGCTTATCCGTACTTCCCATTACTAAAAAGTCAGATAGTTTGTATTCAAATTTATTATTTCTTACATCATCTTCTGTAACAACATAATAATATTCTTCATTTGTAATTGCATCTATCATTACAATTCTAGTATTTACAGGGAAGCAATATTCTCTATCATTTGCATCTCTTGAAATTAATACACTATAACTTTTATCAAAATCTTTATAATAATCTGAATTAGAAAAATCATCTAGATATAGTGAATAATAAGTTGAAAGTGCACTGTTTTGAGTTATTGTAGTTGGAGTTGAAGTAAACAATGTATATTCTTCTCCTGGCGTAATTGCTGCTTCATAGAACTCATCTTGATATAGTGCTGTCGTCATAGTTACAATAATATCGATATATTTAATTTGATAATTCAAATCATCTACTGGTACTAATGCTTGTAGTCTTATTTTTACATCACCTAATAGTTTTTCTTCTGAAATATTCTCTGAATGGAATAAACAGAAATTAAGTGTTGGTGTTGAACTTGAATTATCTTTTAAATATTTTTCTAATCCATTATAGCTACCATTATCTTCTGAATAAAATTCTGTTTCTCCTCTACTTGACCATCCATTATTTCCTGCTTCCATTGTTAAACCAAATATACTATTTGCTTCAGCTTCGCTATCAGCTATTGCTTTAATATCATCTGGATCTACTAATGAAATATCCTTATCAAGTCCTGCTGAAAATCCTGTTAAATCAAATCTAATATTAGGATTAGAAAATCCCATTAGTGATAATTCGTAGGTACCAAGTGTTGCATATTTTGATGCTGTTAATGAAATTTCAAATGTAGTAACGTCTAATTGTTCTCCTACCATCCAAATATAATATACATCATCTTCTGGTGTAGTATCAATATACTTTACTTTTATATTTCCATCATTATTGTAGTTTGTATAAAAACCATCAACAGTTGTATCATGATTTTCCATATGTTGTGCCATTGCATATGAATTTGAAGAAAACATTCCTTCATCTGTTATTGTATCTCCATTATTATATTCACGTCCATAAAAGCCTGTACTTTGTCCTGGGTTCATTCTATTAGTATATAATCCTAAGAACATCATGCCAGAAACTTTTCCATATGCAGTTACTTGTTCATTTGTAGCAATATTTAAATTTTTACCTTCAAGCATGTAGATTCTATTATCTACATTTTTAATTGTATTTCCTTCTTCATCTATCTCTACTGATGCTTTTACTTCATTTCCATTTTCTATTAAAACACTATCTAATTGTTTTAATAAGTTTGCACCAAAGTTTAGATATAACGTAGAATTATTCGCAAGTTTTACATTATCAACTCTACTTATAGTATAGTATTCATCTGAATATTCATTTGTTCTATCGGTTGCTCCTGATAGTGCAATTGATGAATTTTTTATTGTTGCAATATTAGTTCTCTGTATAGATACATTTTCTTTAGGTTCTTCTGGTGTTCCATAGTTTTCTATATTTATATAACTTGAACCGCTTGTACTAGAAGCATTTCCAGATCCAAATATACTTCCATCAATATCAAATTTTTCATATCCGTTACCATTAATGTCTATATTAATTCCATCTGTAACACTTATAAAGTCGAAATCATATATTTCTGAACCTGACTCGTTTGCTTCTCCTCCACCAAATACTGTTCCACCTATATGTAAATCTCCAATTTCTAAACTTGAATCATTTACTACATCATATCCTATATTAGTTTCTGTAATGCCGTATACCACTGAAGTATTAGCTCCACCATATACGTTTTTGCCAATATCTCCTGATACTATATTTACATTACTTACTGAATTTCTATTTTCGTTAGTTCCTGTTGCAGCTTTATTTCCGCCTCCAAAAACATTCTGTCCTATTTTTGTTTTTGTTCCATCAATCGTTAAGTTAGTATTTCCCATTACTATTGCAGGTGCTCCATTGCCACCTGAATATAAACTTTCATTTATTGTTGAATCTTTTACATGTACATTTGTATTTTGTGATACTGTTCCGTTGTTTCCGCCTCCATACACATTTTGATAGATTGTACCATTTTCTATATTTAAATTTGTATTTGTATTAACTCCTGCTTCATTTCCTCCTCCATATACAGATCCTGTTACAGTTCCGTTTATAGAAAGGTTTGTTTCATTTACTACTGCATTATTGCCTCCACCATATACATTTACAATTTCACTACCATCTTGTATATGTACATTAGTAGTTTGTGTTATTCCTCCTTGGTTATTTCCACCATATATGTTCTCTGCATGTCCTAATGTTGTATCAACATTACTTTCATCTACATCACCTGATAAATTTGATCCTCCATATATATTGTTTACATCTGCTCCTTTTAAATTAACATTTGATATGTTAACTCCTGCATTATTTCCTCCTCCATATACATTTTCTATCATACTATCAGATTTTAATAATTCAACATTACTTTCTGTGCTTTGAGCTTCATTTCCTCCTCCATATACAGCTTTTGTAACATTTCCACCATTTATTTTAACAGTTGTGTTAATAGTTGTTCCTCCATGATTATTTCCGCCATATATGTTCTCTATTGTTCCACCTGTCATTTCTACATTACTCTGATTGATAGTTCCATTTGTATTTGATCCTCCAAACACATTCTGAGCTTTTCCACCTTTTACATATACATATGGATCTTCAACTGCTGCTTCATTTCCTCCTCCATATATATATGGAATATTATTTCCTGTTGAAATTAAATTTACTATTGATGTACGAGTATTAACTCGATTTCCGCCTCCGTATACAGCTTCAGTAATTGTGCTACCATCAATATTTACATTAGCATTATTTGTTATTCCTCCAATATTGTTTCCACCAAATATATTGTTTACTGTACCTGATGTTCCAGTAATATTAGTTTCTTCTACATTACCTGTTTGGTTTGAACCTCCATATAATGTTTCTACTTCTCCACCTAATATATTAGTATTAGTTGTATTAACACTAGCACTATTTCCTCCGGCATAAACCTCTGTAGTGTGTCCACCTGTTATATTAACATTTGAAGTTGTAACTTCAGCTTCGTTTCCTCCACCAAATATTCTATTATTATTACCACCATTAATATTTGTATTGGTATCTCCATCTATTATTCCAAGATTTCCTCCACCATAAATACTACCAGTATGTGTTCCTGATTCTACATTTATATTAGTACTTCCTTCTACTTTAGCATTGTTACCTCCGCCATATACGTCTGATGATAAATCTGAATATATATTAGTTGTAGAAGTTCCTATTAGTTTTGCCATTTCTGAATACCTAGCAAGTCCTGCTCCTGCTGCAAAAATAGTACCATTAATAGTTGGCGTTCCTGATATATTTACTACTGAATTTCCTTCCATTTGTGCAAGTTCAGGTTTACTTGACATATCATATCCACAACCTGCTGCATAAATATCTCCATTAATGGTTGGTGATCCTGATACTTTTATACTACTATTTCCATATAAAGATCCACCATCTTGAGCAGTTACATTAGCATTTAAGTACTCTGTATATCCATATCCTCCTCCGTAAATGTTTCCTGAAATTGTTCCTCCTGTAACATTTACATTTACAGATGTATCATAGCCTTGTCCATAACTCTTATATGGATCTGATGAGTTTTGGCTATATCCTGTTACACCACCAGCTCCTGCACCATAAATATTATTTAATATCTGACCTCCTGATATATTAATATTTATTGTTCCATAAAAATATGAGTCACATGTATTTCCTCTATAGTTATTATTAATTGATCCACTTGTATTAACTGCTCCCATGTTTCTTCCAAGGCATCCACCATATAACTCTGTAACAGTTCCTCCTGTTACATTAATTGTTGTAGTTCCTATAAATGTATTACATGGATATCTCCAGTTTCTAGGTATAGTTTGTGAATCTCCTATACTTCCACCTATTAAACGACCTACTGTTCCATTTTTTATATTATGTGTAACATCTGAATAATTATTACCTGCTGCAGATCCACCTGTTAATAGGTTAACGTCATAATCGTAATCTGAAGAAGTAGTGCTATTTTTTATGTCTATAGTTATATTAATATTAAAATGTTCATTTGCAGAACCTGTAAAATCTTTGGAAGTGGTTTGTCCTTGTCCACTTGAAGTTCCTGGACTTCCTCCTCCTATTATTCTTCCATATGTACCACTCTTTATTAATATCTCCGGATTATTTCTTGGCAAATTCGTTCTATTATATTGGCACCATCCACAAATCATATGAAATGCAGGTGCTCTACTTCCAAGTAGTCCTTGATTTCTATTAGAAGTAGCATAATTTACCATTGTGATTCCTTCGCCCATTGTAAAACTATATCCTTGCAAATATAGATACATTTGATCTCTGTTGCCATATAATTCCATATATTGCATTGTTGTATCACCATTTATATATCTATATGATCCTGAGCCTCCATAGAAATACAATCTGGCTTCATAATCTACTCCTCCATATATTCCAGTAATTGTCGCATTTTTTCTATATCTTGATGCATAACTTGATTCATCATCATAATTAAAGAAACTTGTGCTGGTATATGTTCCCATTACAACAATAACATTGGCCTCTCTTCCTGCATTACTATCTAATTTACTATAGCCTGTTTGCATTGTTTTTACTGCCGTCTCTGGTGTACGACCATCTCTATTATCATTTCCATTTTCATAGTCAACATATACGACATTTCTATCCCCGTAAATAAATGATCCAGTCACATTTAATGAATAATTAGTATTATTAGTTGCAACTAATTGATATTCTTGTCCTTCTACTAAATTATCTAATGTAAGAGATGTTTCCCCTTCAATTTCTTCTTGATTTAAACCTGCTATATCTAAAGTAAACCATTGATATGTATAATCATTTAAATCAATATATGGCAGTGCTTCTCCAGCAAGCCTTGCCGTAACAGTATCGTTTGATTCATTAATATCAAATTCTATAAATAAAGATAATTTTTCAATTGTGAAATCTAAAACCGAAAAATATTCTCCATCATATACAACAACTGTATAATTATAGTCTCTATCCCAAGATTTCTCTTGCTTAATTTCCGTCTTATCTTTTAGTTCTTCTACTATCTCTCCATCTAAATACCATGTATATAAATATGGACCTGCTGAGTATTCATTATCAACTTCTATTTTATATATTGGTTTATTACTATCATTTAAACTAACAGTAAATCTATCAGCAAATGAATATGTATTATTTGAATAATTCCATTTAACATATGCATCACTTGCATAACTATTAAATGAATCTAATCTAGTTTGAATATTAGATACATATCTACCTTTATTTACACCTTGTACCGATCCAATATCAAATCCCCATCCTGATGACGATACTCTATTTGTTGAAGTTCCACTTGTTACTGTTGCATTAAAAGCAGTTCCATTAGCTGCAAAACTTGTATAATAGCTGTTCATTGTTAAATTTCCAGCATCATTACCATTCCATAAAGTTTCATAATTGTCTGTATCATCATAATTTGTATTGTTTATAAGAGCTGCAAAGATTGGCCCGATATATCCATTTGAATCAATTGTTCCTGCATATAAACAATTGTCAGGCCATATTGGTTGAGAACGTATTGTTCCTACAACACCACCTGTATTATATTGTGCATCACTATTCTCCCTTCCAAAAAGACCTCCTAATGCTCCTTCATAAACTTCATTACTTAAATCTATTTTTGTATTTACAAAACAGTTTTCTATTTTATATCTATTTTGTCCTCCAGGATCTCCTGTACTATTTTGTGTATTAGTAACATATCCTACTAGTCCCCCAACTGCATATTGAACATCTGCAGAACGAATACTAATATTTCCATTATCTGAAATTGTAGAACCATTAACTATATTATTAATTACTTCTGAATTATTGTACATTGTACCAACTAATGTTCCTATATGCCATCCACCACTTGATACATTGCCACTTCCACCAATTGAAATTTGTGCATCATCTAGTTCTAAGTTTTTTATAACTGTTCTTTGACTTCCTCCACCAATTGTTCCAAATAATCCATATGATTGAATTCCTGACGGATTAGAATTTATTGAAATATTAATATTATAAATGCTATGTCCAGCTCCATCAAATATTCCTCTAAATGAATTATTTGTATTTCCTATTGGTGTCCATGATTTACTTCCTAAATCTATGTCACTTGCTAATTGAAAATATTTTCCTTCATAATTCTCACCATTATTAACATTTTCCGCAAGATATGCAAGTTCACTCCCATTTGTAATTAAATATGGATTTTGTTTACTTCCATCGCCAAATTTATATTTTTCTGCAATACTTCCATCCCAAGATTTTGCATTTGCATCAGCCTCTGCTAAGGCTGCATATGTTACTAAATCAACTTCCGTATCTTCAAGTACTGCATATATTGAAAAGCTTTCGGCATTAAATGTAATATCTTCTCCATCTTCTTTCACTGATGTAACTTCTTCGGCATTTTCTTTATCAATATGAACTACTCTATATTCATTTTTATCTGATTTCTTTATATCTGTTATTGTTACTTTTATATTTTCATCATATTGACTTGGATCATATTCGACGTCATTTTCCATAATCTTTATGTCATATGCCACTTTTAGATTAACATTTCTTATTAAAAACGGATCAATATTTTCCTCTATATCTTCTTCTTTTACATCTTCAATTATTACTGTAGAATCATATGGCATATATCCTTCTAATTTAATATTTCTATCATCTTTTTCTTCTTCTAATATTTTATTATATAGGACTAATCCATCTTCTACTTCTTTACTGTCATATTTTGCTACTATCTCTATCTCTTTGTTTTTTATTTGTTCTGCTGTTAAACAAACTTTATCTCCAGGTTTTTTCGTTGATTTTACTTTTGATTCTTTTTTTACTACTTCTACATTTTCTTCTGAACTTTCCTCTTTTTCCGTTATTTCTTTTGTTTCAGTTAATTCATTTTCTTCTATTTTTTCTGTATCAGATTGTTCTGAAGTTTCTTCTATCTTACCTTTCTCTTCTATGTTATTTGTATTTTCTGTATCTTTACTAGAATCAATAATTTCTTCATCATCCTTAATTACTGTTTCTTCTGTTATTACAGCTTCTTCCATGGTATATTTAGTAACTTTAATCCCATTTATTTCTTCTGGAAGAGTAATATAATACGAACCATCTTCATCTCCTGTAGCCGTAATTTTTATAGTTTCGTCTTTTAATTCTTCCTTACTATCTTTGATTGTGGCACTAATGTTAATTACCTTATTTGCCATAGAATTACTAAATATTACTATACCAATAATTAAAATAGTAAGCAAAAATATTAATATTAAAATATTCTTACTTTTTATATTTTTCATTCATAGCACTCCATAAAATTTTAATTATTACTTTCATTTAAAATTTTCTTTAACTGACATATATTATTAATTTCTTGAATATTTAGACCGGATTTCTTTATAGCATAATTATTTCTAATCTTTTCTAAATTGTTTAATATATTTGAAATATTGTTTTCTGATAAATCTTCTTTTGAAATATTAAAGTTCAATAATTTATATCTATCTTTTATAATTAATGCTATATCTTTTTTCTGATTTACCCCAATATTATTTAATATTGTAAAATATGGAAATTTAATAAAATCTTGGAAATCGTCTATTATTCTGTCTATATCTTTTTGCTCAACACTATTGTCATAGTTAATTATACATTCTACTAAAAATTCATAATAATTACTTGCTAACATTAAAGCATCATATATTGTAGATTCTTCTGTTAGGTTTCTTGTTAATCTTTCATAAATTATATTTTTTGTTAAATTTTTATATTTAACTCTTAAATCCATTATTATTTCATTAATTTCTCCATCTTTTGTTTCTCTTTTTCCAAATATTGATGGTTTATTTAATTTTCTTAATTTTGTTTCAGAAACTTTTATATCTTTTAAATTTTCCTTATATAGCGTTTTATACTTATCTTTTTCTTTTAAAATCTTATTAATATCATCTAAAATATATCTAAACTCTAAAAATTTCTTATATTCATATACACTATTTATAAATTTTAATATATTCTCGTCCAATTCTTTTAAATTTTCATCATCTTTTTGAATGTTTTTAAAATATTCTTTATCTAATATTTTATTATAGTATGTAGCAACTTTTTCTTCTGTATAATCTCTTTCATTTAATTTTCCATTTAAAAATTTATCAATTATATTATTTCTATTAATAAGTTCTAAATTTATTAAATCTTTTTTAGCTATATTGGATTGTTCTATAATAGTCTTTTCATCTATTTTATATTTTTCGATGGCATCTTGTTTTTTCTTTTCATAAAATTTATTAATATTGTTAATATTTTTCATATATAGCATTTCGATATTTACTTCTATATGCGCAATTAAATCAGGACATTTCCAATAAATATTTTCAAATTTAGTTTTTATCTGATCAGAATTAATATCTCCTACTTTCATTTCAGATAAGAATACTTCCATATACTCTCTTGCATACTCACTTATGTCAAAATCATCTACGGAAATATCTATTCCCATATTTCTTAATATGTTAATACATACAAATATTTGATTATTTACATTTTCTAAATTTTCTTTGTAATATCTACTTAAACGATATACTTCTTTATTTAAACCTGATTTCTCATAAGGACCTACTTTTTCATTGATAATATTCATGATATCTGAATAGTTATCTATTTGTTTTTTTATATTTTCTATCTCTTTTTTATCAGATTCTCTAGTCTTTTTTTCAAATCTCTTACTAATTTCATTTAGAACTTCTTCTCTTAATATTCCATATTCTTCTTTTAAATCTGATATTTTCTCATTATACAATTTTATGTTCTTCTTATTGTTTACAGGCATAGTCTCTATAACTTCTCTCTCTGCCTTTATTTTTTCTATAAGTTCCTCTTTCAAAATATTTTCCTCCATTTTAATTTATATTACTTATCCAAATGTTCCGCTTTTCCTAAATATTTTATAAACTCATCAATATTTTGATATATTTCAATTAATTCACTATCACTTATATTTTCTAAGTCCATAATTCCTCCTATTATATATCTTTAGAATATTATTTTACTATTGTATCTTATCATATTTCGACTTTTTTTGTCTACATTTTCATAAAAAAAGTGCAATACTTTTATATTGCACTTTAATATTATTAGATTTAATTAATTTTTAATTTTAATCAGCAATTGTGAATTGCAAATTAAATTTAACATCAGATCCAGATGCGTTATTTTCACAGTCTAAATCTTGTCCTTCAACCCACATATATATTCTTACTTTTGTAACACCTGCTTGTAATGTAAACATTGGTTGATCTTCATCAAATACAACTGGTGTATTAATCTTTGGTGTTACTTTTTGGAACTTATCTCCGTTATCTGTTGCGTTAGTTTGTTTTAATGGTATACCTGTATTTATAACATCTATTACACCATCATATGGTTGTTGAGCACAACCTGTTGTTGTTATTGTTTTTCCATATGCAGATGATGCATTTTGTACAGCTGCTGCTGTATGAACATCATAGTTTGGTTCCCAAATATATAATTCACTAGCTGTTCCTGTCTTAGAACCATATAATGTTGTAGGATCTTCTCCAACATCAGTATGTCCTTCAATTAAGAAAGCAACACGTCCAGAGTTTTGTAATCCTTTATTACTGTCAGATATTACATTTGACAATGTTGTTAATTTTAATTCACTAGTTTGATCAACTTTTAAATATGTATCAAAAGCAATATATTTACCATCTTGGCCTTTTGTTGCAACTGCTTCTTTAGTTGCTGTTAATTCGTCTAAACCACTAGTTTCTGATGAAGTTACAGTTCCATAAAATAAATCTAAATCTCCACTATTAATATTTCCTCCTGTTGATACAGGCTCCATAGTTAAAGGTATTTGATTTATACATCCAGAATATGCCGCACTTGTTATATCTTCATTTGAAAGAATAGATTTCCAATTTACAGCATCAGCTGAAATTTGTAAACCATTTTGTGCTTGTACATTTACTGATAATTCACTAACTGTTACAGTTTTATTAGCAGTAAACCATGCATATGTAGAAGATATTAGTAAAATTGCTAATAATAACAATAGTAATAAAGAATATTTCAAATTGCTTTTTCTTTTGGTCTCCTTCTCTTTCATTTTTTCCTCCTCGTTCATAATTTTACTTTTATAGTAAATCATATGTTAATTAATAAGTCAATATTTTGTACTTTTTTGTAATATAGTAATATTTTTGTAATGTTTTTGTAATATTTTGTAGATTATTGCTGTTTATGTTCTTCTGTTATATCCATACTCATTTTCATTTCTCCGCCTATTAATGGATCTAAACAATCTGGATCATCCCCTTCTATCCATATTACTATTGTAATTTTATCTATATCACCTGGATTAAAATTCTCTCTTTGTTCCAATAATACTTCTTTATCTGAATAAAAAGCTTTTGTATCTGGTTCTGGCTTTCCAGTAGAAGCATTTGTCTTTGCATACACTGTTTTATTATCATTTAAATAAATCATTACTCTTATGGCTGTATCAACATTTTTTACTACATCTTCTATATTTATTTTATACCAATAATCTATAACATCACTTCCCATATTTTCAAGATAGAATGTATATGCTATATAATTTTCTCCATTGTGACCACCATCTGCTTCGTTATTTAAGTTATCTGGCAACCAATTTATAGATATATTATCCATATATTCAAGTTTATCTGCTTTCAGGATTTTTCTTTCTTCTTTTGTATCAATACTTTCATACATTACAAGTCCGCTCTTAGCATTTTCTTGGGAATCTAATGTTACAGTAAAATTACCCAAATCATATATAGTCTTCAATATGAAATATAATATTATTAAAAATAGTATTATTATTAGAATTGCTATTTTTATAATTTTTGCTTTAACTTCTCTTTGTTTGATTTTATAGGATCTTAGCTCTTTATCATACTTTGTTATTTTTTCTTTACTATTTCTTTTCTTTTTATCCGTTTCTTTTTTCAAAAAAATCTTCCTTTCTTCTACTATTGATTTCAATTTATTATTATGATATAAATTAATAATATAAAATATTTTTTACGGAGTTTAATATGAAGATAAATAAAACATTACTATTTTTTATAATTTTTATACTATTAATTCTCATATCTTTTATCATAATATCTACATATGCTAAATATACTAGTTCAGCTAATAGCAATGCTAATATATCTATTGCTAAATGGAATATTAAGGTAAACAACATATCAATCAAAGATAATACAGATATTTCAGAAACTCTTACTCCTATATTCCCTGGAAATAGTAATATTTCAAGCAATATTATAGCTCCTACTGCTGAAGGATATTTTGATCTAGACTTTGATTTTCAAGATGTAGATGTTTCATTTAATTATACTATTACATCTTCTGTATCAGAAGATAGTTTAGTTAAAGATTTCGTTATTACTGGATATTCAATAGATGATGGTCCTAGAGTAGACTTAAATACTAATGATAATAAAGTAATATCTGACGATATTTTGCTAACCAGTAATATAAAGAATAGAAAAATTAGAATATATGTAAAATGGATAGATGATGATTCAGAAACAATGGATAATGCTGATGATACATTAGCTGCAATTTCTGGAACACCTGCAAAATTTAATGTAAATATTAATTTTTCTCAAATTATTGACTAACAAATTTTATAAAATTATTTAACTATTCAAAGAAGTTAAGTCTTTGAATAGTTTATTTTTGTGTTGCAATTAATTCTAATTCTATGTATAAGCTCTTTTCTCCAGGGTTAAGTGAATAAAACTCATAAGCTTTATTTCCCCAGTATGTATCAAGCTCATCATTTCCTGATTCATATGGCCATTCAACTGTAATTCTGAAAAAACCTTTTTGTCCTTGTTCTAGTTCTTCTACATCTTTTGTTATATTTATTTTAAATGGATATTCATTCTTTATTTTTTCTTCTAATTCTTCTGAAGTCATATTTTCTCCAACTTCAAATTTTTCTCCTAATATAGTTATGGATTTAAATCTATAACTTAATGATGCACCTGCTTCACCTTTATTTAATACTTCAATATTATTTTCATATGTATCCATTCCTGGATAAATTCTGTCAAGGTTTATTTCCATTTCATTTGATATTTCTCCTTCACCAGAAGCAAATTCTACATCCCATGATGTTACATGTGCTGATAATGAAGTTGATACTTCTGTAGCATAAATAAACCATGCTAAAGTATTAAATAGTAATAACATAATTAAGATGATAATATGACTAATTTTTATTTTTTTTAATAGTAAAATTCCTATTTTAGATTTTTCTTTTTTTCTTGTTTTTTTCTTGTTTTCTCTATTTTCATTTTCTTTATCTTTTTTGATATCTATGATTTCTTCTTTATTAATTATATTTGCATTTAATATTTTATTGTTCTTTTTTTTATTCTCTGCTTGTTTTTGTAGATTTTCTTCTTTTTTTGTATTATTTACTTCTTCTTTAGTCTTTTTATTATTTTCTTTTTCTCTCTTTTTTTCTTCCCTATTAATTATATAATTAGCTAACATTCTAGCAATAATAATTGCCATTGGAACTATAATTAAAAAGTAGAATGCATAAATATTTCTAATTAGTTTATTTATAAAGCTCAATATTACTGGCTTATATACTATCTTACCATATATTTGACTCTCAGATATTTCAGGATCATTTGCAGAGTTTGCTATACCTCTTGTTACAAATTTGTATTCTCCATTTTCTTGTTTTATATCTACAACACTATGAGTAATTAGCTTTCCATAGGTGCTTTTCTCTCTACTCATGTATGTAATGTCATCACCTATTTGTATTTCTTCTGGTTTTACTTCCTTTGATATTAAAATATCTCCTATTTCATATTCTGGTATCATACTTCCTGTAGCGGTATTATAGATTCTGTATCCTCCTAATGAAATTTCATTATTTGATAACCTCTGCGTTATTACCACTAGCAAAACAAGTATTACTAATATAAAAGCCAAAGCATAAATAATATTTCCTATTAACTTAAGTATTTTATTATTTCTTAGCTTATTTAGCATATTTTTCTCCTATTTTAGTTTCTCTAAATATTTATCTATATGTTTAATATATAATTTTTGTAATTCTTCTATTGATGCTGTACGTATATATTTTCTTTTTTCAAATCTATCTCCTATTAGTTTTGATAATTGCTCTTCTGTTAAACTTGCACCTAAATCTAATATCTTATCAATCATTTGATTTATTAAATTTACTTTTACTTGTTCTTGTTCTTCATAATCGTCCTCTTCTTTTTTTAATGAATCTATTAATAAGTAATTTAATAAAAAGTTTTCATCTGCTTTTTGTTTTATTTTTCCTTCATCAAAGAAATCTTGTTTATCAGATATATTTTTTGTGTTGTCATCCATATTAGCTTGTAAATAATTCCATAGATCAACTGCATATTGAAAATTAACATTCTTTAATATTAAATTTGTCTTTTTAAGTGGTGGTCTAACAATACTTACATGTGATTTTTCCAATATTTTATATGTTTCTGTATTTTTTAAATCTAATATTTTTTTCTCTAATTTTTCTATTCTTTCTAATATGTCCTTTTTTTGTTTTCCAAGTTTTTCTACATCTTTCTTTGATATAACCTGCAAGTTCATTTGGATACTTTCGTCTTTATAAATGCTTTTTCCGTTAAACTCTATTAATCTATCGTCTTTTTCTTCAATATTTAAAAATTTTTCTAATTGTTTTTTTCTTTGATTTATAAATAATGTCATGTTTTTTATCAAAGTATAAATTAATCTATTCTCATATGTATCATAGCTTTCTTCCTTATTTATATTTAAAATTTTTGATGGTTTTACATCTCCATTTTCTTCGTCTACTTCTTGAATCAAATTAGTATGTTTTGATAAATGTTTTATACTATCTACAGTTATTTTTCTTGCTAATTCTATTTTCACAATTTCTTCTTCATTTACTATAAATCTATTAGGGTTTCTTAATATATTATCTAAATATGGAACTGTAATTTCCATTTTATCAATCCATTCAGAATCCACTTCAGTCTTTTCATAATCAGTTTTTACATGAACAGAAGACTCTATACTTTCCATAAACTTTTCTTTTTGTGTTTCATTTGCATTATTATATAAATCTAAAATTTTTAAATCTTCCATATTTCATCATCCTTAAGTTAATTTTTTAAGTCTTAATAAATAGTCTTTACATTCTTTCATTTTATTTTTTCCAAAAGTCTTGTCTAAATAATCTATAAAAGGATCTATTTCATCTTTTATTAATGATATATTTAATTGTTCAAATTTTCTAAAAATTTTCTTTGCAATAAAATAATCAACACCTGCTATTTCATCTCCACCACAAGCTACATAAACCGGAACGAATTTCTTCATATGTGAAACAATACGGTTACCAAAAGCTATACGGAAATGTTTAATTACATAATCATCCATTTTTTCTATTTTTTCTAATGTTTCATTTGATATAGGATTGTTTTCTATTGCCTCTTCAAATAAGTTTTCTAAATATGAATAATTTATATCCATAGCTTCAGTATCAACTGCTTTAAATGCTTTTCCTTTATCATTAATATCTATTGGCATAGCTCTATCATATACCTTATCTGTTACCATGAATGTAGAATCATCATTATTTATTGTTCCTATATACCAAAGATTAGTAGGTATATGTAGTTTTCCTCCTATAACTTTTTTAGGATCATTTTTCCAACTATTTGGTACTAATTCGATAATCCATTCATCAGTATTTGGCATTTCTAGAATTGATAACATTTCTGCAAAATAATATTCAACACGAGATATGTTCATCTCATCTAATATAATTGTATAAATATCATCTGTATATCCTGCCATATACATTTCCTTTAATACTTCAGTTTCATTAAACTTTTTAGTAAATTCATTAAAGTATCCAAATAATTCAGTTCTATCTCTCCATGAAGGTTGTACTGATGCAACACATGAGTCATGTTTTAAGAATTTTCCCCATGCATATGCAAGAGAAGTTTTACCAGTACCAGAAATACCTTGTAAGATTACAAGCTTAGTTGAAGCCAAAGCAGATATAAATAACATCATCATTTCTCTTGAATAGTATAATTTTAATTTTGAAGCTGCAAAATTTCTAAAATTATCACATAATTCAGGTAATGTGAAGCTATCTCCATAATCAATAATTTTATAGTTTTTAAACTCTTCGTCTATTGCATTTAATTTAGCAAATCTAATTCCATTTTCTATATCCTCTTGAGTATCTTCATTTTCCTCTATTGCAGCACTTTCTCCAGGTTTTAATCCTAGTTGTGAAACTTTCATTGCTAAAATTTCATCTTTTTCTTTCATTAAATTTGCTACTTTATTATTAAGAGTTGCTACTTCTTCTAACAAATCATCTTGCTCTATAGCAGCTTTTCTAAACTTTAAGTATTTTCTAATTATTAAATAAATTAAAGCAATAATTAATAAAATAAATACTATAAGAATTAAAATAGCTATTCCTGCTAAAATCCATTCTGGCATTGAAAAGTCATTTTTGTAATTATCTAGAATTCTTTGATATTCGCCTATATCAAATATTTGTGTAATACCATTGCCTATTCCCTTAAACATTGTTACAAATCCTGTAAAAAATTGTGAAAGGAACTCATATAAAAATCTTGTAAAAGTTTCCATCTCTAAATACCTCATTTTATTTATATCATTTTAAACTTCAATTATATTATTTATTGAATTTACATTTTTCATAATTTCTTCATATTTGTCTAAAGATCTATTTAATAATATATAGCTAAATATATCTAATTTTTGAATATTATAATTTGTTATTTCAAACGTATCATCTAATATTACTGCTATATGATATCCATCTTTTATTAATTTTTCTACTTTTTTCTTATTTTCTAAATATCTTTGATATCTAATTTTTAAGTTTAATTTATCTTGTATATATGGTGTATTAATTATATTTAATATTCCTTTTATTTTTTTATCTTTATTAAACAAGGAATCTGCAAATTCAACTATATACTGTTTTTTAAAATTTAGTTTTTTTAAGTCACTAATTATTTTTAAAGAAACTAAATAATATTCTATGTATAATTTTTCTTCTTTTACTAACCCTGTATTAAAAGCTTTTCTTATAGATTCATCACTATAAATTTCTGGAAATTTTATATTAGCTTTTAAATTCACTCTGTATACATTCTTTTTTGTATATTCAGATATTTTTAATTCAAATTCTTTGCTTTCAAATTTCTTGTATAAAGCTTTTTCTTCTTCATCAAATTCATTTAATAAATTTATTAAGTCCTCTTTAAATTTTTCATTTTCTTTTTTTAATATTTTTATTCTTAATTTGTATAAATCATCAATTTTTTTATTAATATCTTTATAATATACAACATTATCAAAATATAATACATAGTAGAAAAATAGATGAATATTTTTTATTAACTCCATATTCTCAGGATATTTTTTCAAAAGTTTTTCTTCTGTCATTTGCATAATTCGAAGAATTCTTTTTCTTAAAGTTAACCCTTTATTAATTTCATCATCTTCTTCTAGAGAACTATAATTGTTATAACGAATATTAATATATGAATTTATATATTCTTCACATATTTTTTTATTAAATTTATTTTCAAATACTAATTTTAAATATTTATTAATCTTCCTTGTTACTATATCTAAGTATTCTTCCATAATATTTATTGTCATATTTATCACCTAATTATTTTATATTTACTGTAATTACTGATTTATCATTAACTATAGGATATGTATAATCTTTTGTTTTATCTTTTTTATAAAATCTTATATTTTTACTACTTAAAGCATCTACTTCTATAGTTATTGTATCTAAATATGTATATCCATCTAAAGACCTATAATCTTCATCTATTGCTTTTAAATAATTTTTATCTGTATTATCTATAACTATTTCATTTGGATCAAATAAAAGAGTTAATTCTGCAGAATAACATTTGTTTTTATTGCTATCCGATAAATTTAAATAATCATTTATATCTATTTTATCTCCCACATCATAATTATCAAATGCTTCTTTTACAAAATAATAAGATTGTGTATTTGTTATATTTAATTCTAAATAAGGATTATTTTCTTTGTCCTCTATTTGATATGTAACATTTTCTTGTCCTACAACTAATTTAAATGTAGCACTTAATTCCTTTTTATACTCTGAAGTTGAATTTACTACAATCTTTATAGTAACTATGTCTCCATTTTGAAATTTTGTATTTGGCGTTATTTTTAAATTAAAATAATCCGAATTTGATTGTGCTGAAATAATTCCACTTTCTTTACTTAATTGACAAATTACATTATCACTTGCTGTATAACTAATATCATATCCAATGTCATAACTCGTCTTTTTTAAATTATTTTTTATACTATTCATATTTATTGTTATATTATAATCTTCTACCCCAGACCAATTATCTATTTGATATTCTGCCCCTTCAGAAGTTAATTTGTCACTATAAAAATAAAATTCTTTACTTTCCAAGAAAAAATTATTTAAACTATTACTTGCATATCTTGCAAATACAGTTATTAACGAAGCTAGTATGGCTATAAAGATGAAAATTATTATTATTGCTTTTAAGCTTTTTACTCTTTGGTTTTGCTTTTCATATCTTCGTCTATGCTTTCCCATGCTAACTCCTTTCTTCCTTTGTTTGATTTTATAGTCTTTCTTTTATATCTTTTATTGTTTTATATTGTTTAATCTATTATTTGTTTTGATTCCACATTTATTTCTACAACATCAATTATATCTTGATATTCTTCCGTATTATACTCTTGTGGAAAATTAACAACTAATGTATATATATTTGATATAGCTTGTGAATGTTTAAGTTCTTCACTATCTGTTGTAATTATTTTAAAATACGTTCCATCTTCATCTTGCTCATTATTTTCACTTGTAATAATATTGGTTGCATTAGAATCTAAATAATTTTCATTTTTATATAATTTATATTTTAATGGAAGATTTGTTGTTGTTCTAAGTTCTAAACTGTATTCCAAGTCAGTTTCTGCAATTTGTCCATTTTCTTCATTTGTAATTTCAAATGTATATACATATGGTTCTGATCTTGGAACAATTTTTCCTAAATTTAATGTCATACTTTTATAGTCTTCTTTTAGTAAATAAAATGCAATATCTATATCAGCTTCTGATTCGGAATCGCTCTGATATCTAGATAAAGTCAATATAAATATATGTATTGCTACTATAAAACATAATATTATTAAAATTAATTTTATATATAATCTTACTTTTTTATGTTGCATTTATTTTCTATTTTCCTTCCATTTTTTCTTTTGGTTTATAAAATATTGCTATTCCAATTAAAGTAATTGTTATAAATATTGCTATTAAAACTATAGGACTAGAAAATGTTCTTTTTATTGAATTTAGATTAGGAAGTATTTTACATACTTTTCCACAAATTTGATTTCTTGTAATAGGCTCATCATTAGAAGTATTATTATCTCCTTTTGTTATTATTTTTTCATCCTCTATCTTAATAACCCTATGAGTAATATAGTTATTATCACTTTTATAAACAATAATATCATTTTCACTAATATTCTTTGTTAATTTTACAATTACTGCATCTCCTATATTTAATGTACTTTCCATGCTTCCTGTTTCAATTTCAAAAAAAGTATACCCAAATATATCCACATATTCTTTTTTCTGAATATTAACTTGAATAAATCCATATATTGCTATAATTAAGAATATAAAAATAAAAATTGTTATTACATTAAATAGAACTGTCAGTATTACTTTTAATACTTTATTAATTTTCATTATTTTAATTAATTTCCTTTATTTCTTCACCTAAATATTGCTTTACACTTATTTCAACCGGTATTTCTATTTTATTATTAACTATTTTTCCAATTTCAGTATCTTGTTCATTTTTAGTTTCGTCATTTTCCCAATAAAAATCAACTTGAATATCATTTATAGTCCCAGATTTAATTTGATCTAAAGTAATAATTCCTGTATAAGTGTCCTCCGCTGTTTTTACGAAAATTCCATTATTTTCGATTTCATCTATTGAATCAATTTTTATTTTTGTCTTTTCTATTTTTGAAAAATCAAATTTTATATCATATCTAGCAGAAACATCTGTGTCCTTTGGATCAATTACTATATTAAATTTTCCTCTTAATCCAGGTGCTATATTTCCTTCTTCAATTCTGTCATTGCTTTCTATTTCAACATTATCTATAACAAAATTTCTATTAATTCCACTAGATATATTTGTATTATTTACATATATAATCCATTTTGCTTTTTCTACTACTATTTGTCCATTAACATTGCTTTCAAAAATTGCATATGTACTAATTATTATAATTAAAGTTAAAATAACACAAACAAGTGCTATAATACTAATTATATTTTTTTCCCTCATTCTATGCTTCCTCTTCAGTTTTTTCTTCTTTTTTAAGTTCTCTGATTTCTTGTATAACAATATACATTTCATATAGAAATGCTACTAATGATGGAAAAACAATCATAAATAAGAATCCCCATTTTGATTCTAAGACTCCTAAAACTGCTCCAACTACTGGCATTCTTTTTGCTGTATTTACACTTCCTATAACATACTCACTTGAAATTGGAACATCTCCATTTAATGTATATGTATATTCAAATGGTGTTATTTCTTCTTTTCCAGTCACTTGAGCTAGTGATATTTGCATTTCAGGACTGTATGTATTATAGAAGAAAATGACATCTCCTTCATTAATAGTATCTTTTTTATTTATAATTGCCAAATCTCCTTCTTTAAAATATGGCTCTACTTGATTGCTATCTACTATAATTAATGAACTATCTCCAAGTTCACTTACTTTATATTCGTTATATGATAATAAACATATTGTTACAAATACTGCTATTGCTGCATATATTATAAATACTACATTACTAATAAATCTTTTCATACTCTCTCCTCATCTTCATCTGTTCATTTATTTTTGTTTCATTTTTTCAACATATTTCTAGAAAAATATATCATAAGTAGTATTTATTTTCAACTTTTTTCATCATATTTATTGATTTTTTATCATTCAATGATATAATGTGACAAACTGATATCGGAGGAAACAAATGATTACAAATTATACTAAAGACGAAATACAAATAAACATTGATTCTGAAGTTCAAGTAATTAATTCATATTTAGCAATTCAAATCAATCTAATAAATCAAATTTCAGTGTTTATTAATTCAACATATAAAGAAAGTTTTTTAAATGATGCTTTGTTAAATATTAACAAATGTAAATTAAATATTTCTTTATTAAAGAATTTATTAGATATATTAAAAAATTTACAAAAAACTGTAGAATTTCTTACTAAAGACGGTTTAGATACTTATATAAAAGATTATAACGATTTATTTTCAAGAAACATCTCTTCAATTTTTTCAAGAACATCAGAAATCGAAAACTTCATTAATGATGTTTCTTTAAATGTTTCTGATATAGTAAAAAATACTTCTAATTCATCTATTAAAGAAGATTTTGCAGAAAATTCTATTGATTTAAACAAATCATATAATACGCTTATAAATAATACCTTAGTAATTTCTGAATTAAGAAATATAGTAATTTTACCATATAACTTAGATGAATTAAAACTATATTTTTCTAATCATAATGATGAATATAATAATATAGAAGAAATAATTGAAAAAAATTATACATTACCACTTTCTCATTTTAAACCAGCATCAATCGCTAGGTTTAGAGAAGCATATCACTTAATGAAAGATAAAGAAAATGCATCGAAAATAAATTCTTTATCTCTTGCTTTTGAACTTTTATTTAATTATAATTTACATCCCGCTATTATTTCTGCATGTAAAAATTTAGATGACTTAGATATATATTTATCTTGTTTAGAAGATAATGATTTAGAAAATTTTAGGAAATTTGATATAAAATATGAAGTTCCACCAGTTGTTTCAAAAAAATCTAAAAAAGATGATATTCCTCAATTTATCTAAATATTTTATTACATAAAAAACAGTTATAAATTATCTTTTATTTATAACTGTTTTTTCTTTTATTATTAATTTTGAGCTTTATCTGCCATTTCTTTTATTGCTACTTCCAATTTTTCAAGTTCTTTATCTGCATTATCTAAACTATTTCCACAAACTCCCATGTAAAATTTGATTTTAGGTTCTGTTCCTGATGGACGAACACATACCCATGCATTTTTTTCTAAGTCAAAATATAAAACATTTGACTTTGGAAGCTTTGTAGATGCCTTATTTCCATTTGCATCTGTTACTTCTTGTTTCTCATAATCTCCAAATGAAACAACTTTTAATCCAGCAATTTCCTTTACAGGATTATTTCTCATATTTTCCATCATCTTTTTAATTTGAATAGCGCCTTCTGATCCTTTTAGAGTTATTGACATTTGTTTTTCTTTATAGTATCCATATTTTTCATATATTTTATTCATTTGATCCCATAGGGTTAATCCTTGTTTTTTATAATATGCTGCTGCCTCACAAACAGTCATTACAGCAACTATACCATCTTTATCTCTTGCATGTGTTCCTATTATACAACCATAGCTTTCTTCATAAGAGAATAAGCAATCATATGAATTATCTTGCTCAAATCCTCTAATAATTTTAGCAATATTTTTAAATCCAGTAAGTGTTGAAAATAGTTTTACTCCATATTCTTTTGCTATAGCATCTGTTAAATTTGAAGATACTATTGTTTTAATAACAGCTCCATTGTTAGGAAGCTCATTTTTAGCTTTCTTTTGTGAAAGTATATATTCACAAACTAAATTACCTGTCATATTTCCATTAAATTGTATATATTCTCCTGTTTTTGTATCTTTAGCATATACTCCTAATCTATCTGCATCCGGGTCATTTGCCAAAATTATATCAGCATCAACCTCTTTAGCCAATTTTAATGCTAACTCGAAGGCTTTTGGATCTTCTGGATTTGGATAACTTACTGTTGGAAAATGACCATCTGGTTTTTCTTGTTCTTTTACTATATATACATTTTCAAATCCAATTTCTTTTAATATTCTTTGAACAGGCACATTTCCAGTTCCATGTAATGGTGTATATACAATTTTTATATCTTTTTGCATTTCTTTTATTACATCACCATGAACTACTAATTTTTTTAGCTCTTCTATATATTTATCATCTATTTCTTTTCCTATTGTATGATATAATCCTTTTTCAATTGCTTCGTTTTTATCCATTGATTTAATTTCTTTAAAATCTGTAATATTATTTACTTCATTTATTATCTCTTTATCTGTTGGTTCTACAATTTGTGCTCCATCTTCCCAATAAACTTTATATCCATTATATTCTGGTGGATTGTGGCTTGCTGTAACAACTATTCCTGCTATACATCCAAGCTCTCTTACAGCATATGATAATTCTGGAGTTGGTCTCAAATCTTCAAATCTATATGTTTTTATACCATTAGCATTTAAACAAAGAGCTGCTTCATCACTAAACTCCTTTGACATTATTCTACAGTCATATGCTATTGCAACACCTCTGTTTTCTCCATGTTGTTTTATAATGTAATTTGCTAATCCTTGTGTTGCCTTTGTTACAGTGTATTTATTCATTCTATTTGTTCCGATTCCTATAATTCCTCTTAATCCTGCTGTACCAAATTCCAAATCTTTATAAAATCTATCTTCTTTTTCTGCCTCATTATCTTTTATAGATTCTAATTCTTTTCTTGTATCATCATCAAATACAGGGTTATTTAACCATTCATTATACTTTTCTTCATATTTTTCCATATTAACTTTTAAAATCCTTTCTCTTCTCTAAAATATCTAAGCGGAATAAGTCATTAGATGTTAATGGCATATCCCGCTTATATTATTTAATATTATATATCTAATGATTTAATAAATTTAATTAAATCGTCTCTTAACTCAGGTCTTCTTAAAGTTTCATCAACTGATGCTTTAACAAATCCTAATTTATCACCTGAATCAAATCTTTTTGCTTCATAAAGATATGCATACACACCTTCTTTTGTATTTACCATACTATTATATGCATCTGTTACTTGAATTTCTCCACCTTTTCCAGGTTTTGTTTTCTCTAAGAAATCAAATAAGTCTGGCATTAAAACATGTCTATCAGATATTGCCAAATTAGATTTTGTTTCTTCTACTTTTGGTTTTTCTTGCATCTTTTCAACTTTATATAATCTATCTGTAACAGCTTCTCCAGAAACATTTCCGTATTTTGGAACATCTTTCCAATCTACTCTTTCAACACCTATTACTGAAGAACCTAATTTCTCATGTTGCTCAATTATTTCTTTCAAACAAGGTTTATCTCCTTGCATTATAACGTCTCCATACATTATTGCAAAAGGTTCATTTCCTACAAAGTCTTTAGCCATATATATAGCGTGTCCTAGTCCTTTTGCTCCACCTTCTTCAACTATGAAATGTATTTTTGCCTTTCCTGATAAATTTGTTACTTGTGGAATAAAACTTTCTTTTCCTCTTTCTTTTAAGAATTCTTCAAGTTCTTCGTCCTTTGAGAAGTAGTCTTCTACTATCTCTTTCTTTCTTCCTACGACTAAAAGAATTTCTTCTATTCCTGATGCAACGGCTTCATCTACTAGATATTGAATTATTGGTTTATCTAATATTGTAAGCATACATTTAGGTAAACTTTTGCATGCAGGTAAGAATCTTGTTGCGAATCCAGCTACGGGTATAACTGCTTTTCTTACACTCATTTTTCTCTTTTTCCTCCTAATTTATATAATTTTTATCCCTACTATAAATAAAAATAACATAGAATAGTTGTATTTTATATTATTTTATATAAAAAATCAAGTGTAATTTTAGGGATTTTTAATAAACAGTTATCCCTTAAGTTTAATTATGCATAATCTTCAAAAACATCATTAATTTCTCTTTCTCCAGATGTATTTAAAATCTTATCATGTTTCTTCAAAATATCATGTACATTTAAATTAAACTCACTTACTTCAAAGCAATTTATTATTTTTATATTTATACCTTTATTTATTTTTTCCAAATTATTATTTAAAATTTTTAAATATTTATTAATATTCTTATTAATATTGTCCACATAATTTATATTACCGTTAACAAATATTACATTTTTTATATTATCACTTTTAAGTTTGTTCATTATATTCTTTATCTCTGAATATTTTAATAATTTCTTTTCTGTCCAATCCAAATTTAGTATTTCTTCTTTATTTTTTAAATTTAATTTTGAAACTAAAGTTTTTACATTATTTTCTATATTATTTTCTAATATTGTTATAATATTGGCTTTTTCATTTATTTGTCTATTTATGTATGGAAGTAACATTGTAACTAAATGCCAATCACTTACATAAAAACTACATATTTTTTCAATGTTATTTTTTAATATTTCCATATTAAAAGCCTCCTTTATTTTCAATATGGTAAATTTTACCATCTGTATTTCCGTAAGTCAACTTAAATCGTGTCCTCTATTTCGACACACATTTTTTTAAATCTTGGAAAAGATGTATAAAATTTTAAAAAAAGTAAATAATTTTATTACAAGTAAAATTTAAAATGGAGGTTATTATGAAAAAAATATCTACTTTTTTTAGATCATCATATTTTAAACGTTTTATTATTGTTTTAATTTTATTTAGTTTTTTTGTTTTTATTTCTGCTGTTTCTTATGTTAGTGCTGTCTCTAAAGATATATCCGATAGTGTATTTAGATTACATGTAATTGCGAATAGCGATAGTAAAGAAGACCAAAATTTAAAATACCTTGTAAGAGATGCTATTTTAAAATATATGAATGAAATCTCAATAAATTGCTCATCTAAAGAAGAGGTTATTAATATTATAGAAGATCATAAAGATGAATTTTATCAAATTGCTAAAAATACAATAAATAAAAATGGGTATGATTATTCAGTAAATATTTCTATAGGAAATTTTAATTTTCCTACAAAAACTTATGGTGATATTTCATTACCTGCTGGATATTATGATGCTTTAAAAATAGAAATCGGAAACGCATCTGGACAAAATTGGTGGTGCGTAATGTTTCCTCCATTATGCTTTGTAGATGTATCATCTGGTGTTGTACCAGATGAGTCAAAACAAATCATGCAAGATAATCTAACAGATGAGGAATATAAATTAATTAGTGATGATGAATCTTCAGACATTAAATTTAAATTTAGTTTAGTTGAATTTTTCAAAAATATTAATTTTGCTAAGGTTTCGGATTAGATATATTTACTATATATCGCTATATAACTATGTTTTTTTAGTAGTATTGTATTTTATAAAAAAGTATGGTATATATATTAGATAGAGTTTAATTTTATTAAACTCTTCTTTTAATTTAAATAATAATTTAATAAGATTCATTAAAATATATAGATATATTAAATATATACATTAATCATGGAGGGGAATAATTTGGAAAAATTAGTAATAACTGGAGGTACTAGATTAAAAGGAGAAGTAGTAATAAGTGGAGCAAAAAATGCAGCTGTAGCAATATTACCTGCAACTCTATTATTAAAAGGTATATATACAATTAGTAACTTACCAAATATTAGTGATGTAAAAATCACTTGTGATATTTTACAAGATCTAGGAGCAAAAATCACTTGGAATTCACGTAACGAAATAATAATTGATACACGTGATATTGATGGTAAAGAAGCTCCTATAGATAAAACAAGTAAATTCAGAGCATCATATTATATAATAGGTTCAATGCTTGGCAGATGTGGTCAAATAGAAGTTGGTTTGCCTGGTGGTTGTAATCTAGGTGCAAGACCAATTGATCAACATATTAAAGGATTTGAAGCTTTAGGTGCTAAAGTAGAAGTTGGTCAAGGTAAAATTTCCGCTAAAGCCAAAAAACTAGTAGGTACATCTATTTATATGGACGTAGTTTCAGTTGGTGCTACAATTAATATAATGTTAGCAAGTGTTTTAGCCGAAGGTACTACGACAATTGATAATGCTGCAAAAGAACCTCATATAGTTGATGTTGCAAACTTTTTAAATACAATGGGTGCAGATATTCGTGGTGCTGGTACAGATGTTATTAAAATCAATGGAGTTAAAGAATTAAAACACGAAGGTTCATATTCAATAGTTCCTGATCAAATAGAAGCTGGAACTTTTATGGCTGCAGCCGTAGCAACGAGAGGCGATATAATTATTAAAAATTGTATCCCAGAACATTTAGATTGCATTACTGCTAAAATATTAGAAATCGGAGGACATGTTGAAGAACAAGGTGACTCAATTAGAGTTTGGTCTAACAAGCGTCCAAATAAGGCAAATATAAAAACTCTTCCTTATCCTGGATTTCCTACAGATATGCAACCTCAAATGGGAGTTGTTCTATCACTTGCTGATGGTACAAGCATAATAAATGAAAGTATTTGGGAATCTAGATTTCAATATACAAATGAATTAAATAATATGGGAGCACATATCACAGCTCAAGGAAAAACAGCAATTGTAGAAGGTGTTAAAGAATTATCAGGAGCTCCTGTTTATGCAAGTGATTTAAGAGCTGGTGCGGCTTTACTTATTGCTGGAATTGTAGCTAAAGGTACAACGGAATTATATAATATCAATCATATTGATAGAGGTTATGAACAAATAGAAGAAAAATTCAGAAAACTTGGAGCTAATATTCTAAGAATTAATGAATAGTAGAGGTAATTATGTTTAAATTTTATAGTTTATATAGTGGAAGTTCTGGTAATTGTTTGTTAGTAGAAACTTCTAATACTAAAGTTTTAATAGATGCTGGTGAAAGTGCAAAGAAAATTTCTTCTGCGCTTTCTTCTATTGATATTGATCCATTAGATATAAATGCAATTTTAGTTACTCACGAACATTCTGATCATGTTAAAGGTTTAGGAACATTTTCTAAAAAGTATAATATACCTGTTTATGCTAATTCTAAGACTTGGGATGCAATGGAAGAACAATCTGTAAAAATTAGTTCTGATAATATAAAGAAATTTACTATAGAAGAAAATTTCGAAATAGGTGATTTAAAAATTCATCCATTTAAAATACCTCATGACGCAGCCAATCCTTGTGGATTTAATATTTTTAGTGATAATAGAAAAATAAGTATTGCAACAGATATAGGACATATGACATCAAATATTATACATAAATTAGAAGATAGTTCATTTATATTATTAGAGTCAAATTATGATCCTAATATTTTAAAATGTTCTTCATATCCATATCTTCTAAAAAAGAGAATAGCTGGACCTAATGGACATTTACCAAATGAAGAAGCTGGTAAAACTATTTCTTTTTTAGCTAATAGTGGCTTGGAATCTGTAATGCTTGGACATTTAAGTAAAGAAAATAATTTTCCAGAATTAGCCTATAAAACTGTTGTAGATGAATTAATACAAAATAATTATAACGAAAACTCTTTAAAAATATCAGTAGCTAAAAGAGATTCTTTATCTATTCAAGAAATTATAAATTAAATATTTTTTAATATAGGTGATATTATGCTAAATATAAATATTGTATGTATAGGAAAAATTAAAGAAAAATATTTAAAAGATGCAATTGAAGAATATTCTAAAAGATTATCAAAATATTGTAAATTAAATATTATAGAAATACCGGATGAACCAATTCCATCAAATTTAAATAATAAAATATCTGAAAATATAAAAAATACTGAAGGTAAAAAAATCTTAAACAATATTAAAAACACCTATGCCATATCATTAGATTTAAAAGGGAATGAAATTTCTTCCGAATCATTTGCAAAAAAAATTGAAAATATATCATTACAAAGTAGCTCTATAACATTTATCATAGGTGGCTCTTTAGGACTATCATCAGAAGTTACTAGTACATCTAATGAACTTATATGTTTTTCTAAAATGACGTTTCCACATCAATTAATACGAGTATTTTTATTAGAGCAATTATTTAGAGCTTTTAAAATTAATAATAATGAAACTTATCATAGATAAATATATAATTTTTTTGAATTATATATTTATTTTTTATTTTTAATACTTCTCATATATATAATTACACTTGTTCATTTGTTATTTATTATTTATATAAACAATTGTAGAGGAAATAAAAATATAAATTTTAATATGATTTATGAAATATTTAAGAAATTAATACATTAATGAAAATGAAATATTTTGAATTAAATATGAGGATTTATATAACATATCAGAACTATATTTATTAATTATTTACTTTTTTAAATTTTCTTTTCGGGGGCGAAATAATTAAAAAGAATTTCCTCTACAAGATTAAAATCTTTAATTTAGACTATTAATTGAACTAATTTTTATATATTCTAATCCCCTTTTTCTTAAATGTCAACAAAAACTCTATGACAATATTCGACAAATTACAACTGATGCTATCATACCAGCTATATCTGCAGCTAAAGCTGCTATTAAAACACCCCTTGTCTTTTTTATTCCTACACAACTAGTATAAATTGCAATAGTATAGAATGTTGTTTCTGTGGATCCCATTATTACTGATGTAATCATACCTATTAAAGTATCCACTCCGTAGTTATTCATGATATCTACTGCAACAGCCATTGAAGCACTTCCAGAAATAGGTCTTAATAGAGCTAATGGCATAACTTGACTTGGAAATTCTATAAAATTTGTAAATGGCGTTAAAATCTTTACTATAAAATCAATTATCCCTGAGCTCCTTAGTAATCCAATAGCCAAAAAAATTCCAAGTAATGTTGGAAACATTTTGAATACTATTTCTACTCCTTCCTTTGCTCCTTTAATAAAAATATCAAAAGACTTCTTTTTCTCTCTTACTCCATATATAACAATTAATATTATCGTTAATGGAATTGCTAAACTAGATATATAATTAACCATTTATCTTCCTTCTTATTAAGATTTTTACAAAAAATATACCAACTAAAGCTGCTACAATACTAGAAACCCAAACTGGTATAATTATTGATGTAGGATTATTTGAATCAAGTGATGTTCTTATTGCAATTACATTTGTTGGTATTAGTTGTAGTGAAGCTGTATTTAATAATATAAACATCATCATAGAATTAGATAATTCTTCTTTTTTATCATTGCTTTCTTGCATTGTTTTCATTGCCTTAATTCCTAGCGGTGTAGCGGCATTTCCTAATCCTAATATATTTGCTATTAAATTTATCGAAATTTCCTGATTTGCTTTTATATTATTTTTTAACTCCGGAAATAATCTTTTTACAAGAGGTTTTAACATATTAGTAAGTTTATTTATCAATGTTGTGTTTTTTGCAATCTCCATTATTCCATTCCAAAGACTAATTGTACCTAAAAAAGTTATAGATAATTCTACTGCACTTTCCAAAGATTCAAATATTCCACTATTTATATCATTAATTTTTCCATTAATTATTCCATAAATAACTGATATAATAATAAAAACTGGCCATAATATATTTAACATTAATTTCACCTATTTAATACTATTCATAATTTAATATTTTTATTACTCTTATATGTTTTGTCGAATGATTTTACTAGTTTATTTTCCCATTTTCTTGCGTTTTATATCGAATTATGCTATTATAATTATAGATTTGTCGAATTTTATTATTTTTATTATAGGGGAGGAATTTATGAAATCAACAGGAATTGTTAGACGAGTTGATGAACTTGGTCGAGTTGTTATTCCAATTGAAATACGTAATAAATTTGGAATTGCTGAAAAAGATCCAATTGAAATATATGTAGAAGGTTCTAATATCGTTTTAAAAAAACATGAGCAAAGTTGTATATTTTGCGGAAATACAAAAAATTTAACAGAATATAAAGGAAAATTAGTTTGTGATAAATGTACTTCACAACTATCAAAGAATAATAATTAATCTTACATCATAAAAAACTTCTAAGTATAGCACTTAGAAGTTTTTATTTATATAAACATTTTATAAATATCATTTTTAGGTACATTTTTATTTTTAGCAATTTGTTTTATTATTTCTTTCTTTTCCATTCCATTATTTTTATAATATTCATACTGTTCTTCAATACTTTTTTCTTTTATATCAAAATCATCTTTTACTACATTATCATTCATATCCAGTAGTATTATATATTCACCTTTTGGTTCATTAATTTCTGAAATAATATCTGAAATTTTTCCTCTTTTAAACTCCTCATGTATTTTAGTTAGTTCCTTAGCTATAACGCAATTAATATCTCCAACATTACTTAATATATCTTCTAATGTTTTTATTAATTTATGAGGTGCCTCATATAATATTATCGTCTTATTTTCTTTTTTTATATTATCAAATACATTCTTTCTATTCTTCTTATTTAATGGTAAAAAACCATAAAATGAAAATTCTTTAGTATTAAGACCTGAAGCTATTAAAGCATTTATTAATGCGCATGCACCAGGAATTGGTATTACCTCAATATTGTTTTTTATAGTTTCCTTTACAATTTCTTCTCCTGGATCGGATATTCCTGGTGTACCTGCATCTGTTATTATAGCAATATTTTCTCCTTTTAATAATTTATTTATTAATAATTCTGTTTTTATTTCTTCGTTATGTCTATGATAACTTATTAAAGGTTTATTTATTTCGTAATAATTCAATAATTTTAAACTATGTCTTGTGTCTTCAGCTGCTATAACATCAACATTTTTTAAAATATTAATAGCTCTATATGTTATATCATCTAAATTTCCAATCGGTGTAGCTACTAAATATAACTTTCCTAACATAAACATTATTTCCTTTCTTTATTGTAAATTTCATATATTTCATCTGTGTATTGCCCTTTTTCATCATAAATGATCAAAGGTTTTTCAATCTTTAGAAAAGGTTTAGCATTTTTTATTGCTTTTACTAAAACAAGATTAGCTTCTTTATTAATATTAGAATGTACAAATCTAATTTTTTTTGGCTCTATTTTATATTTTCTCATCAGTTCAATTATATCCGCCAACCTTTCTGGTCTATGAACCATATATAAAGCTCCCTTATCTTTTAATAAAAATTTAGTAATTTTTATAAAGTCTTCTAAATTTGCACTATACTCATGTCTTGATATGAACTTGTATTTGTTTTCATTTATTTTTCCAGTTTCTAGTTTTTTATATGGTGGGTTTGTTACTATAAAGTCTAAACTTTCCCTAGATATACTATTTTCAATATTCTTTATATTAGAATTAATTATTTCTATTCTTTCTTCTAAAGAATTTAGCTTAACGCTTCTTCTGGCCATATCTGCCACATCACTTTGTATCTCTATCCCGTAAATTTTCTTCAACTTAGTTTTTGAACTTAACAATATGCTAATTATTCCTGTTCCTGTTCCTAAATCGGCACCCATAGAATTATTCTTTATATCTTTTGCAAAATCAGAAATAATAACACTATCAATTCCAAAGCAGAATCCTTCTTTATTTTGAATTATTTTTAAATTTTTATATTCTAAATCATCTATTCTTTCATTTTCTTTTAATATCATCACTTTTTCCCTCTTCTTTACATATAATATTATATATTAATTTACCCATTAAATCAATTTATCTTAAAATTATATTTTAGAAAGGTATGTGAATTCATGAAAAATAAACATGATAAAAAAAATTTATCTAAAAATTTATTAATAAAAAAAGAAAATGCTATTTCTTCTTTATTTGAAGTCGAGCACTTTCTATGTAATTTTAAAAAGATATGTAATACCTTATCTCTTTATAAAATTTTAAAATAATAATTAATCATTTATAGTATTCTTTTCATTTAACGAATTAAGATTATTTTCTATGTTATTCTCTATATTATTTTCTTCTTTTTTTATAACAACAAAAGGATCGTCAAATTTAATTAAATTATCTTTAAAAGCCATATCTTCTTTTCCATCAATTAATATTTTTACAGAATTCACTTCAGTAAGATTAGTCATAGTATTTACTATAGAATAAATAGTAATACTTTCTTTATTCTCTCCTCCCTCATGATTTTCTATAAATTCTTTTGATAAATCCAAGTAAAGTATATCTCTTTTTAGCTCTGCTTTATTAATTTTTGTTCCTTCTGGGATTGTTTTTACAAGCTTTTGATTTTCTGGACCTGCTATTAATAACTCCATTAATTTTTGATATGGATTCTGTAATAATTCCTTTGCATCTATTATTCTCCCTTCTGATGATAATTCCTTTGTATCATTATTATAAAAATATAATGATACAATTGTCTGTCTCATTTGTTCTTCCGATATTTCTTCTTCTGGTACAATTTCTTTACTCTCTTCTATTTTTTTATTATTAATTATAAAATATCCTCCTATTATTCCTCCTATCAATAAAAAAACTATAATTAAAACAATTATTTTTCTCTTTTTCATACTCTCTCTCCTCTCTTTTATCTATCATATATTATTATAGACAAGTACTTTTTAGAACCCTCATTCAGTTAAAATTTTTATATCTTTTTTTATTTACATTTTTCTCTTGTTTTTTCTATGTTTTATCCACATTTTGCACATATTTTCCATTTGACAAATTGCCTATTTCCGTATACAATAAAGGCTGTATTATTAGATATAAACCTAGTCATATTTTGGTTTACGAAAGGATTTGATTTTATATGGAAAAATTATTACATGTTGGTTTAGATGTTGGTTCTACGACAGTTAAAATTGTCGTTATGGACGAAAATTTAAACACTATATATAGAGATTATCAAAGACATTTTTCAGATACTAAAAATACAGTATGTAATGTTTTAGAGGGATTAGCCACAAAATATCCTGACTCAGAATTTACTATTGCTTTAACAGGATCTGGTGCAATGTCTGCAGCTAAGTTTTTAGATTTACCATTCATACAAGAAGTTGTTTCTTGTAAAAGAGCTGTTGAAAAATATATACCTAAAACTGATGTAGTAATAGAACTTGGTGGAGAAGATGCAAAAATAATATATTTTGATAAATCAATTGAACAACGTATGAATGGCTCATGCGCTGGTGGTACAGGTGCATTTATAGATCAAATGGCCTCATTACTAAATACTGATCCAACTGGTCTAAATGAACTTGCAAAAAATTATCAAACTATATATCCAATCGCTTCACGTTGTGGAGTTTTTGCAAAAACTGACATTCAACCACTTCTAAATGAAGGTGCAGCAAAAGAAGATATTGCAGTTTCAATCTTTCAAGCAGTAGTTAATCAAACCATATCTGGTTTAGCTTGTGGTAGACCTATTAGAGGAAATGTAGCATTTCTTGGAGGCCCATTAAATTATTTGTCAGAACTTAGAAAAAGATTTATCGAGACACTTCATTTAACTGATGATGAGATAATTGTCCCTGAAGAAGCTCATTTACTTGTTGCTAAAGGTGCAGCTCTAGATTCTATAGAAGAAGCTAAACCTATCACAGTTGAAAAATTAAAAAGTAAAATTGACGTATTAAGAGTTTCTCATGATGATACTTCAAATCCTCTTTCTCCTTTATTTTCAATAGATGCTGATTATGAAGAATTTAAAGAAAGACACGCTAAAGATAAAGTGGAAAGAGCCGATTTAAAAACATTTGAAGGAGATTGTTATGTTGGTATAGATGCAGGTTCAACAACAACAAAATTAACATTAATTGATAATGAAGGTAGACTTCTATATTCACTTTATGGAAGTAACGAAGGAAATCCTCTTCAAAGTGTTATAAAGATGCTAAAAAAACTTTATGCAGAACTTCCAGAAAAAGCAGTTATTAGATATAGCGGTGTTACTGGATATGGCGAAAAACTAATTCAAACTGCATTAAATGTTGATTTAAATGAAATAGAAACAATTGCACATTATACGGCCGCAAAAAAATTTATGCCAAATGTAACAAGTATTGTTGATATAGGCGGGCAAGATATGAAATACATCAAGATGAAAAATGGTGCTATTGATAATATTATGCTAAATGAAGCTTGTTCATCTGGTTGTGGTTCTTTTATTGAAACTTTTGCAAAAAGTTTAAATTTATCAATCGAAGAATTTGTAAAGGCTGCGTTAGAAGCAAGACGTCCTGTTGACTTAGGTTCTAGATGTACAGTATTTATGAATTCAAAAATAAAGCAAGCACAAAAAGAAGGATACTCTGTAGGGGATATTTCTGCAGGACTTTCATATTCAGTAATTAAAAATGCAATTCAAAAAGTAATGAAAGTAAGAGATGTAAAAAAATTAGGAGCTCATATAGTTGTCCAAGGTGGTACTTTCTATAATGATGCTGTTTTACGTGCATTTGAATTAATAGTAGGAAGAAATGTTGTAAGACCTGATATTGCTGGTCTTATGGGAGCATATGGTGTGGCCTTACTTGCAAAGGAACAATATGAAGCAAATCTAGATATGGAATATACTAGTCATCTTACTAAATTGGAAGACTTAGATAAATTAAAAATTGAAACTTCTCACGTTCGTTGCAACGGATGTGAAAATCATTGTTTACTTACAATTAATAAATTCAGCAATGGATCTAGACATATTTCTGGTAATAGATGTGAAAAAGGTGCTGGAATAGTTGGTGAAAAAACAGAACTACCTAATTTAATTAAATATAAATATGAAAGAATATTTAATTATACTCCTTTAGAAGAAAAAGATGCTCCTAGAGGTACAATAGGTATTCCTAGAGTTTTAAATATGTATGAAGATTATCCTTTCTGGTTTACTTTTTTAACTAATCTAGGATTTAGGGTAATTCTATCTGAAAAAAGTAATAGAAAAACATATGAAAAAGGTATGGAATCAATGCCATCTGAATCAGTATGTTTCCCAGCTAAACTATCACACGGACATATAATTGGATTAATTAATAAAGGTATTAAAACAATCTTTTATCCATGTATGCCATATTCTAGAAAAGAATATGATAAAGCTGACAACCATTATAATTGTCCAATTGTAATTTCATATTCAGAAGTTTTAAAAAATAATGTAGAGGAAATAAAGGAAAAAAATATTAAATTTTTAAATCCATTTTTACCTTTTGATAGTAAGAATTTAGCAAAAACCATATTAGAATTACCTGAATTTAAAGAATATAACTTTAATAAAAAAGAATTAATAGACGCCGCTGAAAAAGCTGAAGAAGAATATCAAAGATGTAAAGAAGATATTCGTAAAAAAGGTCAAGAAACTGTTGAGTATATAGAAAAAAATAATTTGAAAGGTATTGTATTAGCTGGACGTCCTTATCATGTTGATCCAGAAGTAAATCATGGTATTGATACTTTGATTACAAGCTTAGGTCTTTGTGTTCTAACAGAAGATAGTATTTCAAATCAAGCTGAAGTAAAAAGACCTATTAGAGTTGTAGATCAATGGGTATTCCATGCAAGACTTTATGCTGCAGCTGAATATGTTGGAAAGCATGATAATCTAGAATTAGTACAATTAAATTCTTTTGGTTGTGGAGTTGATGCTGTTACAACAGATCAAGTTGAAGAAATTTTAACAAGCTATGGTAAAATGTACACATTAATAAAAATTGATGAAATTAACAATTTAGGAGCTGTAAGAATTCGTATCCGTTCATTACTTGCTAGTATGAATAAACGTTTAGCAAATAAAGATGAATTAAAAGGTGATGGAAATTACGAGGTTAACAAGAAAATTTTCACAAAAGATATGAAAAAAGACTATACAATACTTATTCCACAAATGGCACCAATTCATTTTGAATTACTAGAATCTGCTGTAAAGAATTCTGGATATAAAGTAGAACTTTTAAGAGATTGCACTGATCATACAGTGGAAACTGGTTTAAAATATGTCAATAATGATGCTTGTTATCCATCAATTCTTGTTACGGGACAAATGATTGAAGCTTTGCAATCAGGTAAATATGATTTAAATAAAACTGCATTAATTATGTCTCAAACAGGTGGAGGATGTAGAGCAACTAACTATATAGGATTTATTCGTAAAGCATTAAAAGATGCAGGTTTTGAAAACATTCCAGTTATATCTTTCAATGTTGTTGGAATGGAAAAAATGCCTGGATTTAAAATAACATTACCATTAATAGAAAGATTATTAAAGACAGTAGTATATGCGGATTTATTACAAAAGATGCTTACAAAAAATAGAGCATATGAAGTACATAAAGGAGAAACTCAAAAATTATTTGATGAGTGGATGGAAAAATGTAAAAAAATGCTTGAAAAGTCTACTATGAAACAATTTAAACAAAGTATCTATGACATGGTAAATGATTTTGAAAAAATTGAACTTGATACTTCAAAAGTAAAACCTAAAGTTGGTATAGTAGGTGAAGTACTAATAAAATACCATCCATTTGGAAATAACTTTATCGCTAATAAGCTAGAAGAAGAAGGTGCAGAAGTTGTATTACCTGATTTCATGGGATTTGTTAAATTTATTGCAACACATAAAATTACATTTAATAAATTAATAAAAACAGATAAAGTTAAAGCAAAATTGTTTAAAGCTGCAATAAAATTAATTGATATACTAGAAAAGGATTCTAGAATAGCTTTAGCTAATTCAAAAAAAGGTTACTTGCCTCCATGTGATATTTGGGAATTAGAAGATAAGGTTAAAAATATATTATCTATTGGAAATCAAACAGGTGAAGGATGGTTTTTAACAGCTGAAATGATAGAATATATTGAAAACGGAATTCCAAATATAGCTTGTGTTCAACCATTTGCTTGTTTACCAAATCATGTAGTTGGTAAAGGTGTAATCAAAACTATAAGAAATGAATTTCCAGATGCTAATATATCAGCTATAGATTATGACCCTGGTGCTAGTGAAGCAAATCAAACTAATAGAATAAAATTACTTATGACTGTCGCAAAGGATAATTTAAAGCGTCAAGAAAAAGAAAAGGAAAAAATTAAAAACGAAAATAAAAAAACAAATAATAAAAAAACAGATGCAATAAAAAATAAATAATAATAATTATTATTAAAATAAATTCTAATTTAATTAATTAGAATTTATTTTTTTATTTATTATTTTAATTCAAAAACAATTAAATATTTAATTATTTTATTCTTTTTATTTTCGTTTTTAAGCCTTTTTATTTTTTTAGACATATAATTTTATTATATAAAATAAAAACAAAAAATTTTTAAAAAGACAAAAAATGATACTTTATTTTTTTGTCTTTTTGTATATTTATTATCGTAAAATTATTATATATAATTATAAAAATTATTTGCTTCTAAATTAAGTTGTTTTTAATTACATTATTTTTGTTGTTATGTTTACTTTAAGTCTATAAAAGTATTTAACCTAGTATTATATAAGAACTACCTAATCCTTATATATTTTTATAATTAATTATCATTAAAATTCACTTTAATTTTACTTTAATTTTTATATTCTTTGTTTACATGTAATTATTTTTATATCTTCGTTTTTAATTTATATGTATATCCATAACATTTCTTAAAATATATATTTACTTTTTTGACAAATCTGCGTTATTTACATTTTAATTTTTTTTATCAATTTTACAATTACTAACATATAAAAAAATAATAATAAATATTTTTAATATTTTTTATTAAAAATAATTAAAAATAATTAAAAATAAAATAAATAATATTATTATATTAAAAAAAATTAAATAAAAAAATATATAATTCTTTTTTTTTATATTTATTTTTTTATTATTTTTTTATTTTTTAAATATTTATTTATAATTATTTTTTATTTTTTAATATTATTAAATTTATTATTTTATTTAATTGAAAAATAAATTTAATTTAATCACTATTATTATTTATTTTATTTTTTCTTTACATTTTGTTCAAATTTAATAATATTATTGTCTAATTTTTTTTAGCTAAGAATCTTGTCATTTTGTTTATATAAAACATTAATTTTTTAATAACTAATTATAATAAATCATACTAATAAATTCTCTTTATTTTTTTATTACCTATATTTGTTTTTATGTTTACTTTTTTAAAATCATTTAATAAACATCTCATAAATAAATTAATCTACTATTCCGATATAAATCTTACAATCTTTTATCAAAATTTTATATCGATTTATTATTAATTTTTACCTTTAGAAGTTAACGTTTTATTATGTGTATACATTATACCTATCTTGATCTTCATATTTATAATTTATAATTAGTTATGAACATATACTTTTTGACAAATATTTTCAATATTTTTTTTTTTATATAATAGTGTTTTTAATATTATAAAATAAATTATTATAAATTATTTTTATTTTTAGAAAATTAATTTATATTTATATAAAAATATAAATTAAATAAAAAAATTAATTGAAAAAAATAATTATTATTAGTTTAAAAAAATTATTATTTTTTTTATTTAAAATTAAATAATAATTTTTTAATATTTTTTTAATTAATTTTTAGTATTAATATAATTATTTTTATTTTTTAATAAAAATATTATTAATTTATTTTATTATTATTTTTCTATTATTTTTTTATTATTTTTTTATTATTAATTTATATAAATGCAAGTTCTCAAACTTAATCTTTTTATAAATTATAGAGAAATTCTTTTATAAATACTCTCTTTATTTTTTTGTCATTTTGTATAATATTATTTATTGTTAGATCTAGTTTCTTTATTATTCTTTTCCTTCTCCTCTAATGTAATTTAAATTCTTTAAGTTATGTCAATCTGATTTATTTAATTATATAAAAAGTATTAATATAATAAAATATACTATTCCGATATTTTACATTAAAATCTATACCTACTTTTATGAATAAAATTTATTAAAATCTGTATATTATTAGTTTACGTTCTTGTTATATCTTATTTTGCTTTTTTCTAAAAAGCTTTTATAAAAATATTCAGCATATTTTTTATTTACCTTTTTGACAATTTTTGAATAAATAGCTATTAATATAATTTAATTTCTAAACAATTAATTTAAAATTTTTCTTTTTTTAAAAAATAATAATAAAATAAATTATTTTTTATTCTATTTAAATTAATAATATATTTTATATTTTATTTATTTAACTTATTTATTTCTTTTCATTTATATTTTTATTTATTTTTTATTAATTAATTTTATTAATTTTTTATTTTATTTAATTATTTCAAATTATATTATTTTTTTATTTATTTAATTATTTAATTATTTCAAATTTAATTTTATTAATTATTAAATTATTTATAATTTATAATAATATTATATTTGTTATTTTAATAACTTATATTTATACTCATTTTTATACAATAATTTTCCAAATAATTTTTGCTTTATTTTTGTCTTTTTGTTATTAATTATTATCCCGTCAAATATATTTACTTATAATTGCTCTTCTCAATATATTATATTTGTAAATAGATAATTTAATATTCATATTTATGTAATCTTTCTTTTCTATTATATTCATATATGTAGATTAAAGTTTATTTCTTTATTCCGTTGACTTTTTTAATATAATTAAATCCGTTTTATTTATTAATTTATTATAATTTTATTTATTTATTAGTTTACAACTCATTATATTAACTAATAAAAAGTCTATCATAGAATTGTCATTATATTTATTTATAATTTTTTTATATCTTTTTGACAAATATTAATCCTATATTTTACTAAACATATTGTTATATATTTATTATTTATTTTTTTATATTATTATTTAAAAATAAATAAAATTTAATTCATTATTTTCGATTTTAAGCCTTTTTATTTTTTTATTAATATAATTTATTATTTATTTTTTATTTATTTTCTTTTATTATTTTTTCTATTTTTTATTTATTTAAATAATAAAAATAAATATTAAAAAATAATTTATTTATTAGCATTATTAATTTTTATTATTTATTTTTTAATTTATTTTTATTTTAATTTTTATTTTAATTTTTATTTTATTAATATTTTTTTATTTTAATTTTATTTATTTTAATTCACAAAAATATTAAATATTTTTGTAAATATTTGATATTTTAGATATCTATTTTTATACTTTTGTTTAACATTTCTTTATTACATCTTTTTGTCATTTTGTTTGCAATAATATAGATTTAAACATTGATACATTTTACATTCATATAAATATATTATACGCCCTAATCTTTAATTTTATTTTTCCTCTTTTATGTTAATTTATTTATTCATTATTTTTTTAATTATATTTTTTCTAAAAAATGCTTATTCCGATATATTTCTTTCTAATTTTATTATTGTAATTGAGAAAACAATTAAATATTATTTACAATAATATAGTTACATTTTTTTATGGTTTAAACTTTAAATTTTTTTTACTTAATTGTTTTATTTGCTTTAGTTTTAATTATTTGATCTTTTTGACAATTCTTTTATTGTTTAAATTAATTATTTTTTAATATTTTTTATTTATTCTAATTAATATTATTAATTAAAATAAATATTAAAGTTAGGAATAATAAAATATTTAATTTATTAATTTTATTTATTAATTTTATTTATTAATTTTTATTTATTTTTATTTTTTATTAATATATTTTTTTATTTTATTTTTATTTTATTTAAATATTTCTTCATCTGATAATATCCTTCATTATATAAATAATTAATTTTTGAATAATCTAATAATGAAACATTTTTTGTATTTATTTTTAATAAATAATCTGCACCGATTAATTCATAGTTATTTAATTCTCTTCCTATTAAATTTAATGATCTTGAAATAATATCAATTATATTTTTGTCTTTCTTTTCTTTCTCTTTTTCCTCAAAAGTAATACATAATACTTTATCAATTCCCATATTTTTTACTTGCTTCCAAGGTATATTTTCTCTTACTCCACCATCAATAAGTAAATCATTATTCATTTGATATGGACAAAATATTCCTGGATAACTACAACTTGCTCTAACTGCCTTTCCAATATTTATATTATTAATATATATGAACTCATCTGAATATCTTACATTATTATATTTAGATTGAAAAAAATATACATTTCCTGTATCTATAGAAACACTCGCTATCAAAAGATTTTCCTTTATTTCATTTATATTTTTTATTCCCTTTTAATTACAATATTTATTAATTATTTTTTCTATAATTTCTCCTGTATTTAAACCTTCTATAATAAATTTCTTTTTTTTAATTAAATTAATTATAATATTTTTTATATTTTTTAAATCAAAATACTTTATTTTTGTAGCATTTTCTGTAAATATTTTCTTTATTTCTTCAGCACTATATCCAACTGCATATAATGTCGCAACTATACTTCCAGATGATGTACCCGATATAAAATCCGGTTTTATATTTTCTTCTTCTAGAGCTTTAATAGCTCCAATATGTGCAGCTCCTTTCACTCCTCCACCAGACAAGCATAATCCTAAACTCATATTCATCACCTATTTAATACTATTAGTATAAATAATAATATATTATCAAAACTTGTAATTTTTCTTATTTCACGTTATAATACAGATTATAGTTATAAATGCAAGGAGGTTATATATGCTTTTAGCTATAGCAGGAGTTACAGGTGTTGGCAAATCATACTTTAAAGATAAAATTGTTGAAAAATTAAATTTTGAAAAAATTAAAATTATTACAACACGTCAAATAAGAACTGGAGAAAAAAACAATGAAGATAAAATATTTGTTACTCCTACAGAACTAAATGAAATGAAAAAATCGAATTTAATATCTTATGATTTTGAAATGTTAGGTAATATATATGCATACTCTAAGAAAGAACTTTATTCTAATAAAAATACTGTTTTTGAACTTCATTACAAAACAGTATTTGATTTAAAAAAGATTTGTCCTAATATGAAAGTTCTTTATATATTGCCTAAAAATATAGAAATGGCAAAAGAAAAGACTATATTAAGACACCTTTCACCTGAAGTTGAAAAACAAAGATTACAAGAAATAGATGAACATTATAATAACTTTATAAATGATGAAAACTTACGAAATCAATTTGATTATATTGTATATAACAATTATGATAAAGAGTCTGAAGACAATATAATTAAATTAGTAAAAAATATTTTAAATAATTAGGAGAAATATATGAAAAAAGATTACTTTTCACTTGATGAAGATTTTACAAAAATTATAATAACTGCACTATCAGATAAAAATATATCAAGTATTAAACCTATATCTACAGGCTGGACAAATATTGTATTTGAAGTTAGTACTGATTCTGGAAATTATTTTTTTAGATTTCCAAGAGATAATTTCTGGCTAAGAACTATAGTCAAAGACTATGAATTTTCTAAATATATTAGTGGAAAAACTGATTTTCAAACAGTTAAATTAGATTTAAAATATGATAATAATAGGCCTTTTAGTATTCATAAAAAAATTGAAGGAACAGTTTTGGCTGACGTAATGGATACAATGTCTCCGTCTCAAATTGAAACTGTTTCTAAAGATATTGCTAAATTTATGTATCAATTGCATAATATTGATTTTAAGAACGATCAAATATTTACAATTAATAATATAGGTTTAAATCTAACAGATTTTCTTGATGAGCTTTTAAATGTACATGTATCACAAGAAGATAAAATATTCTGGAAATATGAAGATTTTAAAAATAAGGATCATAATACTCTTGTCCACGGAGATTTAAATTCAAGTAATATTTTGCTTGATTCAAATTATCATATTGCCGCAATTATAGACTTTGGATTTGGAGGCTTTGGTAATCCATACTTTGATATATCAAGAATAATTGGAAGATGTCCAGAAAGCTTCAAAGATAGAATAATTTGTAATTATGAGCAAATTTCTAATAATAAACTAGATTATCCTACATTAAATAATGAAATACAAATATGGTCAAATATTGATAATTCATATATAAATTATATGAGAAAAATTGGAATTTACGATAATTAAATAATTATTAAATAAAATAAGAAACATATATGCATATATGTTTCTTATTTTATTTAATAGCATCATAATTTACAATAAAAAAAACCGTAAAATAAATTTACAGTTTTGGCGGAAGCTGAGGGATTTGAACCCTCGCGGCCCTTGCGAACCCTAACAGTTTAGCAAACTGTCCCCTTCAACCACTTGGGTAAGCCTCCATATAATTATAGAAGTTAGACTCCAAATCTATTTCTAACTTCTATTTTTTTGGCGGAGAGGGTGGGATTCGAACCCACGGTAGGCTACAAACCTACGCCAATTTTCAAGACTGGTGCCATAAACCAACTCGACCACCTCTCCATTAACTTGTTACCTCTAATTGGAACAGTATATATATTAACATATTACTCATTTATTTGTCAATAGATATATTCAATTTTTTCAAGTATATCACTAATATTAAAATAATTTTATTATATTATTAATTAATTTCTATTAATATTTATTATGTTTAATATATTAATAAATATTAATTAAATAAAAAAAGTCTTTTATTATAAAAAGTTAATTTAATAATTATTTTTATTTATCTATATTAAAATAATCCAATATTAATACAATTTAATAATAAATATATTTTAAAATAAATTAAATTATTTTTTATTTTATTATTAAATAAATAAAAATTATAATTTTAATTATTTAATTAATTTTTATTTATTTATTTTTATTAATTATTTTTTAATAATATTTTTTTATTTAATATATATTTTTTTAATTTAATTTATTTTTAATATTTTTTATTTATTTAATTTTATTTATTATTATTATATGAATTATTAAATATTTTTATAAATATTTAATATCTTAAATATCTACTTTTTATAGTTTTATATAATATTTATTTTTTACATCTTTTTGTCATTTTGTATATAATAATATATTTCTCAATGTTAATAGTATGATAATTTATATATGTATATTATAATTATTAATATTTAATATTAATTTTTCTTCTTTATGTTAATTTGTCTTTTTATTATGCTTTTAATTTATTTTTTTCAAAAAAATGTTTATTCCGATATATTTCTTTTAAATTTTATTCTATTAATTAAGAAAATAATTAAATATTATTTAGAATAATATAGTTACATTTTTTTATGTTATAACTATTAAATTTATTAATTTTAATTGTTTTATTTTATTTAGTTTTAATTATACGATCTTTTTGACAATTTTCTTATTATTTAAATTTATTATTTTTAATATTTGTTTTTTAATTTAATAATATTATTTTATTTTTTTATTAATTATTAAAATATTAAAAAAAAATATTATTAAAATAATTTATTTATTAAGAAAATAAATTATAAATAAATATTAATTATTAAAAAATAAATTAAATTAATTTATTTTAATTTATTTTTTTTAATTTTTTTATATTTTTTTTTATTTTTATTTTTTTATTTTTATTTTTTTATTTTTATTTATTATATTTTTTAATTATCTTTTTATTATTTTTTATAAGTTTTAAATTTTAAATAAATAATTAAAAATTTATTTTTTATTATTACTCAATATATTTATTAATTAATTTTTTTATTTTTATTTTTTATTTGTATTATTATATTTTTGTCTTTTTGTTAACAATATATTTATTTTATTTGTTATATAAAAAGTCTAAAACTATTATTCAAATAGCTTAAATATTTTTAATATTTAAATCCATTTTTATGTTTACTATTAAATATTTTAAAATTAAATTTACCAAATTTAGTAACTTATTTGTTTCCCCAAGTTACAATTATACTATTTATTAATATATACAATCTAATTATTATTTTTTTTATCATTATTTAGTTACCTATCAATTATTTTAAATTTTATTAATTAATCTTTAATTTTATTTTTATTTTTAATTATCTTTTAGTATAACTTTTTTGACAAACTATTTGTTTTATAAAAGTAAAAAATTAATAATTACTTAATTAATAAAAAAATATTAATAATAAATTATATAAAAAAAATAAAAAATCGAAAAATAAATAATAATTAATAATTAATAATTAAATAATAAAAAATAAATTAAAAAATAAAAATAAAATATATTAATTTATTTTATTTTTTAATAATTAATATTTAATATTTATTTATAATTAATTTTCTTAATAAATAAAAAAAATAATTAATTTATTTTTTAAATTAATTATTTTTTTATTATATTATTTACTTTCTACTGCAATTCTTATTGCTTCTTTTTCTTCATTAGATAGTACATAATTTGATTCACCATTTTTTACAGGTTTTGCATAGATATTTGATGAATCTCGTGCATATATTCCATTTAAGACAACACCATTATTATATTTATCTAATAATGCTAATGTAAAACTTAAATCACTACCAGTATCTTTAAAAGCATTATATCTAACTATTCCTATTTTTTGGGTACATCCTTTAATATCATTATCAATTTTCTTACAATAATTTATTATCTCTTCGTTTCTTTCATCTGTTTTCTCTACTTTATCTATATAGTTTCTTATCATTTGTTCTAGGTCATTTCCATTACCTAGTTTGTTCATGAATTTTGAATAACTCTCCCTTAACTTTTTTAAATGAATTGTTGTTTTTGAATATAGTACAAGAAGAATTATTAAAAAAACAAACAAAATTACTAAAAATATATCTGATCTAAGAAAATTTAAAATAACATCCATTATCCTGTTTCGTCCCTTTCTCAAAGTTCTATTTATTCTTTATTTATAAGCCCTAGAATCCTTTCTAAGTCGTCATATGAAGAATATTGAATAATTATCTTTCCTGATTTTTTATGAGCGTCTAATTTAACTTTCGTGCCAAAGAAACCTTGAAAAGAATCTTCAATATCTCTATAAATTGCCTCATACCTTGGATCAATCTTTTTTGCCACTTTATTATTCTTTACTTTTCTCTCAATATCTCTAACACTTTCTCCATTATTTATAATGTTTAAAGCCGCTTTATATTGTTTTTCAGGATCTTCTATTACAACTAAATTTCTACAGTGTCCTTCTGTAATCTTTCCCTCTTCAGCTAATTGAATAACTCTTGGATCAAGATTTAATATTCTTATTGAATTTGCAATATTGCTTCTACTTATTCCTATTGAATCAGCTAATTCTTTTTGCGTCATACCATAATCATCAATTAGCTCTTTTAAACCTTTTGCTTTATCTATTGGATTAAGATCAACTCTTTGTAAATTTTCAATTAATGCAATTTCTTTATTAGTCTTTTCTGTAATATCATCTTTAATTATACATGGCATTTCAGTTAAACCTGCTTTTTTTGCAGCTCTCCATCTTCTTTCACCTGCAACAATTTCATAATAATTATCTTTTTTATTAACTATGATTGGCTGCAATACACCATATGTTTTTATAGAACTAGCAAGCTCGTCTAAAGCTTCTTCATCAAAAGTTCTTCTAGGTTGCTCTCTATTTGGTTCTATCTCTATAACTTTTATTTTATGAATTTTATCAGCATTTTCTTCAATATTTTCTTCTGTATTGTTTAATAGATTATCTGCAAATAAAGCATCTAAACCTTTTCCTAAACCTGTTTTCTTCATTTTTTTCCTCCCTCTAATTTAGATTATAAAGCATGTTTTCCTTTAGCATCATTATCATTATTCTTTAAAAATTCTTTTACAAATTTTTCGTAGCTCTTTGCTCCCTTTGATCTAGGATCATATATACTAATTGGCATACCATAACTTGGAGCTTCGCTTAGTTTTACATTTCTAGGTATTACATTTTTATATACTTTGTCATTAAAATAATTTTTGACTTCTTTTACAACTTGATTTGATAAATTAGTTCTTGCATCATACATTGTAAGAAGAGCACCTTCAATTTCTATCTCTTTATTTAAGTGTTTCTTTACTAGACTTATAGTATTTAGTAATTGTCCTAATCCTTCAAGAGCATAATATTCACATTGCACAGGAATTAAAACACTATTTGACGCTGTAAAAGCATTTAGAGTAATTAGTCCTAATGATGGTGGACAATCAATTATTATATAATCATATTTATCCTTTACATTATCTAGTTTTTCTTTTAATCTATGTTCTCTTGACTCAATTGATACAAGCTCTACTTCAGCTCCCGCAAGATTTATATTTGATGGACATAAGTCCAAATTTTTTATATTTGTCTTTTTGACAACTTCTTCTATTTGTGCATCATTTATTAGTACATCATATACAGATAATTCAATTTCATCTCTATCTATACCAACTCCACTAGAAGCATTACCTTGAGGATCTGCATCAATCATTAAAACTTTTTTACCTTTTTTTGCAAGTATAGTGCTTAAATTAATTGAAGTTGTAGTCTTTCCGACTCCTCCTTTTTGATTTGCAATCGATACAATTTTTCCCATTTTTCTTTAGCCTCCGTTTAAAATTTAATACATTAATAATATATAAAATTTTAATATATGTCAATAAAATATATAAAACTTTTAAATAATTTTTATATAAAAAAAATAGATTATATTTATAATTAATATAACCTATTTTTTGTTTTATTTTATTGGCTGCTTTGCTGGTATTCCAGCCTTTCTAGGATATTTTGAAGGTGTTGATTTAATCTTTCTAACTAAAATAATATTTCTTTCTATATCGCTATTTGGTAATATTATATTTTCTATTTTTTCTATTTTACCTCCTAATATTTCTAATGCTTTTTTAGATTCTTCTAATTCCTGTTCTATATTAGGACCTTTCATACATATACATAATCCATTTTCCTTAATAAAAGGAAGCATATATTCTAATAAAGTACTTAAATTAGCTACTGCTCTTGATACAACAATATCATTTTTTTCTCTATACTTTGAATTTCTAGCTAAATCTTCTACTCTTGAATGTATTAATTCTATATTTTTTAAATTTAATGTATTCTTTACTTCTTCTAAGAATTTAATTCTTTTATTTAGTGAATCTACTAATATAAAATTATTATTTTTATTCATAATTTTTAACGGAATTCCTGGAAAACCTGCTCCAGTACCTATATCAATGACTTGCATTCCTTCTTCTATATATTTATTTATAGTTAAACTATCAGTATAATGTTTTAAAATAATTTCATCTATATCAGTAATTGCTGTTAAATTCATATATGTATTCCATTCTAATAGTTTTTCTGTATAATCATATAAATTCTCTATCTCATTTTCATTAATTTTTACATTAATTTTACTCAATTTTCCAATAATTTCTTTATTAAAATCTTCTTTATTCATTATTACTCCTTTTATCACCTTTTAATTGTTCTAAATATATTAAAAGTACTGATATATCAGCTGGTGAAACTCCTGATATTCTTGACGCTTGTCCAACAGAATTTGGTCTAATTTTATTTAATTTTTGTCTTGCTTCTAATCTCAAGCCTTTTATTTGTTCATAGTCAGTATCTTTTGGTAAAATCTTATATTCTAATTTTTTAAATTTCTCCACTTGTTCTTCTTGAAGTTTTATATATCCTTCATATTTTATTTGAATTTCTACTTCGTTTTTAACTTCTTCAGGCAATTTAGGCCTATTTTCATCGATTTCTCCTAATTTTTCATAAGAAATCTCACTTCTTTTTAATAAATCAATTAATTTTGTACCATTTGTTAGTATAGATGAATTATTTTTTCTTAAAAAATCATTAACTTTATCATTTGGTTTAACATTAGTTTTTCTAATTCTCTCTATTTCTTCTTCTATTTGTTTCTTCTTTTCTAAAAACTTTTCATACCTTTCATCACTAATTAAACCAACTTCATGACCTATTTTTGTCAATCTTAAGTCTGCATTGTCCTGTCTCAAAAGTAGCCTATATTCAGCTCTTGACGTCATCATTCTATAAGGTTCATTAGTTCCTTTTGTTACAATATCATCAATTAAAACACCTATATAAGCTTGTGATCTATCTAAAATAACAGGCTCTTTTCCTTGCATTTTTCTAGCAACATTTATACCAGCCATAAGCCCTTGTACTGCAGCCTCTTCATATCCTGATGTACCATTAATTTGACCAGCAAAGAACATTCCACTAATTTTCTTATGTTCAAGAGATAATTGAAGTTCTGAAGGATCAATACAATCATATTCAATAGCATATGCTGGTCTAGTAAATTCTGCATTTTCTAACCCTGGAATTGTCCTATACATAGCTATTTGAACATCTTCAGGAAGAGATGAACTCATTCCTTGTATATACATTTCATTTGTATCTCTACCTACTGGTTCTACAAATATTTGATGTCTCTCTTTATCTGCAAATCTGACAACTTTATCCTCTATTGAAGGACAATATCTTGGTCCTGTTCCCTCAATAACTCCAGCAAAAAGAGGAGATCTATGTAAATTTGCTCTAATTATATCATGAGTTTTCTTATTAGTATATGTCAAATAACAAGGAAGCTGCTTTTTGCTATTATCTATTTTATCTTCAAAAGAAAAAGCCTCTGGATTTTTATCTCCTTCTTGTATTTCCATTTTGGAAAAATCAATACTATTCTTGTTAATTCTAGCAGGAGTTCCTGTCTTAAATCTAACTAAATTAATTCCTAATTTCTTTAGCATATCTGACAACTTATTTGCGGGAAACACGCCGTCAGGGCCACTTTCATAAGATGTCTCTCCAATAAATATCTTTCCTTTTAAATATGTTCCTGTAGCTAATATAACATTATCAACTTGATAAACAGCTCCTATATTTGTCTTAACATATTTAACCTTACCTTCCTCTACTCCTATATCAATTATTTCTGCTTGTTTTAAAAATAAATTTTCTTGTTTTTCTAAAGTATATTTCATTTCAGCTTGATATCTTTTTCTATCTGCCTGAGCTCTAAGCGAATAAACAGCTGGACCTTTAGATGTATTAAGCATTCTTAATTGTGTATATGTTTTATCTATATTCTTTCCCATTTCACCACCAAGGCTATCTAATTCCCTAACTAGATGTCCTTTTGAACTACCTCCTATATGTGGATTACATGGCATATTTGCAACAGCTTCTAAGCTAATCGAAAACACTAAAGTCTTTAAGCCTAGCCTGGCTGTAGCAAGACCGGCCTCACACCCAGCATGTCCAGCTCCAATTACTGCTACATCATATTTTCCTGCATCATATTCCATTGTATTTTCATTCCTTTCTATTTAATATGAAACTTCACTTTTTTATCACAAACGATTTTTTAATATTTTTATTTATTAAAACAATTTATTTGTTAATAATTTCAACGTTTTTTTAGTTTTGTTCTATTGTTTGTCATATTGTCAATTATCGATTTTGTCGAAATCTGTCGTATTTTCTGCAAATCACATATATCAATTGTTTTATAGTTTATTATTTTCGTATTTTATACGCTTTCTTTTCCATTTTGTCATTTTGATCTATTTACCTAGACAAAATTTAGAGAATATTTTATTAATTATATCTTCTGAAACATTGTTTCCTGTTATCTCTCCCAAGTCTTCTAATATTTCTTTTATTCCAATCGCCACAATATCTATTGTCATATTATTATTAATTATATCTTTAGTTTTATTTATATCTTCAATTGCTTTATGAATTTGTCTCTTATGTCTAACATTTGTAATAATAATTCCATCATTTAATTTTATCTCATTATTATTAAACATATCATAAATCATTTTATATAGTTCTTTCATTCCCTCTTTTGTCTTCATAGATGCCTTTAGAACGTTTTTATTTGATTTAGATATATAATTTATTGTTTCAGAACTTTCTCGGCTTAAATCGCATTTATTTAACAATATAATACTCTTTTTGTTTTTTATCATTTCAAGTATTTTAAAATCATCCTCCTGAAGTTTTTCAGATGAGTCAAAAATAGCTATAACTAAATCCGCATCTTTTACAAGTGAAATTGCTTTATTAACACCAATTTTTTCAACTAAATCCTCTGTATCCCTTATTCCTGCTGTATCTATTATTTTTAATGGAACTCCTTCAATATTTATAAACTCTTCAATTGTATCTCTTGTTGTTCCAGCCAAATCACTTACAATTGCTCTATCTTCATTTAATATATTATTTAATAAAGATGATTTTCCAGCATTAGGTTTTCCTATAATTACTGTTTTTACACCTTCTTTTAATAACCTTCCATTATCAAATGAATTTTCTAATTCTACAAGTTTTTCTTCTATTTTATTTAAACTATTTATTGCTTTTTCATTAGTAGTTTCTTCTATATCATATTCCGGATAATCTATTGAAGCTTCTATGTCAGACATTATATCTAATAAATCATCTCTTATATTCTCAATTTCTTCAGACAGCCTTCCTTGTAGTTGATTAAAAGATGCTGTAGCTTCATTATCTGATTTCGCATTAATAATATCAATTACCGATTCTGCCTGAGATAAATCTATTCTTCCATTTAAAAATGCTCTTTTAGTAAATTCCCCTGCTTCAGCAAGATCTGCTCCATTTAATAAACATTCATTTAGAATCTTTTTCTCAATAATAGTTCCTCCATGACAATTGATCTCGCACATATTTTCTGTAGTGTAACTCTTTGGAGCTTTAAAAAACGAAACTAGAACCTCTTCTATTCTTTCTTTATTTTTTGAATTTATAATATATCCATATTTAATTGTATATCCCTTAATATTATTCCAATCAAAATTTTTATCTATTGGTTTAAAAATCTTTTTTAAAATTTCAAAGCAATTATCACCGCTCATTCTAATAATTCCTATACCACCTGTGCCTGTTGCAGTTGCGATTGCAGCAATAGTATTGTTCATTTAAATTCCCCCTACAAAAAAAGTCAAAGCAAAATAATAGTTTAATAAACAAATAAACTAAAATCTTCACTTTGACTTCCGATTTTATTTTTTCTCTATAACAACTCTTCTGTATGGTTCTTCACCTACACTATGTGTTTTTACTTTATTACTAGATTGTAATCTGTTATGAATTATTTTTCTTTCATATGCCATCATAGGTTCTAGAGTAATTGACTTTCCAGTTCTTAATACAGTCTTAGATAACTTATCTGCTAGTTCTTCTAAAGCCTTTTCCCTTTTTTCTCTATAATTACCAATATTTAAAGTTACTCTAGCTCTTTCTTTTATATCAGAATTAGCAATAGTATTTAATATTGTTTGTAAAGAATTTAACACATCTCCTCTATACCCTATTAAATTTTTTGAATCGTTTCCTGATAAATTTACTTTTATAAAAGCATTAGTTTTATCTATATCTAAATTATAATCTAAATCACTAAAATTTAATCTAAACTCATCAAGAAATTTCTTTATTTTATTTTCAGCTTTTAATAGATTTTCATCACTAATTTCAATTACTTTCTTTTTTTCAGTGTGTTTTTCTTCTATTTCTTCATCATTTTTTAAAGTTAATTCTACTTTAACAACTCTTGGATCTAAAATACTAAAAAAACTTTTTTTATTATGCTCTTCTATAATCTTTATATTAACTTTATCTTTTGAAACATTTAGTTCTTTAAGACCTTTAGAAATTGCTTCTGTCGTAGTTTTTCCTTCTGCAATAATTGACTTAGGCATTTTCTTTTTCCTCCTTATGTTTCATAATTGTGTCAATAATTAATTTTTCTATTATTATTAAAATATTACTTATAAACCAATATAAAGCTAAACCTAAAGGAGCTATAAAAGCAATAAATACAGACATTAAAGGTAACATGTACATCATATTTTTGTTCATAGATTCCATAGCTTCTAATTCACTAGGCTCTTCAGGCTTAATTTCTGTATTACTTCCATCTGTAATTGCCTTTTTATCTTCTTTATTTTTATTAGTAAATGAATTCGAAATTTTAATTGAAAGTACTGAAGAAACTACATATAGTAATGGAATTACATATACTCTCCAATCATTCAAATTACTACTTGGAACTTTACTTAAGTCTAAGCCTAAGAAATCCATATTTAATCTAACTCTTTCATCTTCTGCTCCATATTTGTTAATAATTTCTATCTCTCTATATGTAGATTGGTTATTTTCTTCTTGCAATCTAGTAACATATTCATTAATAACATTTGTGTCTATTTTTTTCATATATGTTAAAGGTTGGCTAACTAACCAAAATACAGAAAGAATTATAACAAGTTGTATTATTGAACTAAAACATCCAGCAAAAGGACTCATCTTTTCCCTTTTATATAATTCTATTGTTTCTTGATTTAATTTTTCTGGATTATTTTTATATTTTCTTTGAATTTCTTTCATCTCTTCTTGAAGTTTAGCAGATTTTTTCAAAGATTTTTGCTGTTTTACTGTTATTGGTATTAAAATAATTCTTAATATAACTGAAAAAACAATTATAGCAATACCATAATTATTAAATACTGTATATAAAGCATTTAATAAATATCCAAATAAACTTGAAATTGCTCCCATATGTCCTCCATGTTATTTTAACGGATCATATCCGCCTTTAGAAAACGGATTACACCTTATTAATCTTTTTAAACCTTTAGCTGTTCCTTTAATGGCTCCATACTTTTCTATAGCTTGCCTCATATATTCTGAACAGCTAGGATAGTATTTACATTCTATTCCCACTGCTTTAAACATAGGTGAAATATATTTTTTATATAATTTTAATAAAAAAAGTAAAATTTTTTTCATTTTAACTATAAATTAATTATAAAGTCCAGCTCTATTTACTATATTTTCAATATCTTTTTTTATTGTATAATAACTAGCTTCCTTTACTTCTCCTTTTTTATTCCATAAAAACACAATATCATAACCTTGTTTTAAATTATCTTTTATTAATCTATAATTTTCTCTAATAAGTCTTTTTATTCTGTTTCTTTGTACAGCACCACATTGCTTTGTGCTTACGGCTATACCAATTACATTGATATTTACTTTATTTTTTAAAACATATATAGATATTTGTTTTCCTCTATAAAATTTTCCTTTTAAAAATACATTTTTAAATTCATAGTTTTTCTTTAAAGTTTTTATTTTTCTCATAAAATCACTCAAATTTCAAAAAGGTCACTTTTAATTAAGTGACCTTAAAATATTACGCACTTAGTTTTTTTCTTCCTTTTGCACGTCTTGCTTTTAATACATTTTGTCCTGATCTAGTTTTCATTCTTTTTAAAAAACCATGCTCTTTTTGTCTTTGTCTTGTTTTAGGTTGATATGTTCTTTTCATTTTGCACCTCCTGTATATATATGTATAACCGTTGCCGGATTTTTTACTTAATTATTCAGTTATAAGCTTTATTATTATATATTAATTTTGTGGATAAGTCAAGATAAAATCAAGATTTTTTAAATAAATATTTTTTTGTATTGACTATTTTGTGGATTATTTGATATTATATAAAAATATTGTGGATAACTATGTGTATAACTTTTTATACATTTAATATATATATTTAAATCATTATATTTTGGAAGGATTGAATACAATGCAAAAAGAAGAATTAAATGAACTATTAACAAAAGCTAAAGAACTTCTAAAAAACGAAGTTACAAAAATTTCCTATGAAACATGGATTAGAGATTTAGATATTGAAAGTGCTGAAAATGGCAATATAGTATTAATAGCCAATAATGCTTTCCAAAAAGAATCAATTATTTCTAGATATCATGATCTTTTTAGAAATACTTTTAATTACATTACTAATAAAAACTGTGAAATATCAGTAGTATTAAAAGATGATATTACAGAAGAAGAAATTCAAGTTGCAAAGCAATTATCTAACAATCAAGCAAGTTATCCAAACACAACATTAAATCCAAAATATACTTTTGATACATTTGTTGTTGGAAATAGTAATAGATTTGCACATGCTGCAGCATTAGCTGTTGCTGAAGCACCAGCTACAGCATATAATCCATTATTTATATATGGTGGTGTTGGATTAGGAAAAACACATTTAATGCAAGCAATTGCAAATGAAATATTATTAAATAATAGAAATGCTAACATATTATATGTAACATCAGAAAAATTTACTAATCAATTAATAAATGCTATTAAAGATAATAAAAATGAGATTTTTAGAAATAAGTATAGAAATGTAGATGTACTATTAATAGATGATATTCAATTTATAGCAGGAAAAGAAAGAATTCAGGAGGAGTTTTTCCACACTTTCAACACATTACATGAAAACGGAAAACAAATTATTATTTCTAGTGATAGACCTCCTAAAGAAATAAAATTATTAGAAGATAGATTAAAATCTAGATTTGAATGGGGATTAATTGCAGATATTTCAAATCCAGATTACGAAACACGTTTAGCAATCCTTAGAAAGAAAGCTCAATTAGATAATATAATAATTGATGATGACATTCTAAGTGATATAGCAACTAAAATAGATTCTAACATAAGAGAACTAGAAGGAATTCTAAATAAACTAATTGCAAATGCATCTTTAACTAATTGTCAAATTACTATTGAGATGGCAGAAAAGGCAATAAATGATGTAGTTACAAAAAAAGATAAAGTGTTATCATTAGAATTAATACAAGAGACAATAGCTAAATATTTTAATATAACAGTAGAGGAACTAAAAGGTGTTAAAAGATCAAATGATGTAACATTCCCAAGACAAATTGCAATGTATTTATGTAGAAGTATAGCTCAACTTCCTTTAACCAAGATAGGAGATGGCTTTGGCAAAAGAGATCATACTACAGTAATACATGCATGTAATAAAATAGAGAAGGAAATACAAAATAATGTAAGTACCAAAAGAATTGTGGAAAGTGTGAAAAACATATTGCTAAATGACAAATAATTGTGAATAAATGCTTTGAATGATTTTTTCAAAAAATACGTTTGTTAAAAAAATGTTTGAGAAAAAATCTTCAAGTTTTACTTACGGAACAGAGACATTGGATATCCACATACAAATGTTAATTATGTGTATATAACATGTTAATATCTTAATTTTACACATAAAAATATTTTTATTGTAGATAAGATTTTTAATTTTCCACTAAGTTATTAACATGTGAAACTATAGGGATTTAAGGTTTCCACATAGTTATCCACATTATCCACAATGCCTAATACTACTACTACTAAAAATATTTATATTATATTAAAAGGAGAGAAAGCCAAATGAAACTTATTTGTGAAAAGGATAATATCCTTAAAGCTATTAATTCCGTAACAAAAGCGGTAGCTACAAAAACAACAATGCCTATATTAGAAGGTATATTAATTCAAACAAATGATAACGAAGTAAAATTAACTACATATGATTTAGAAATTGGAATAGAATATATAATTAATTGTAATGTAGAAGAACAAGGAGCAACAGTTGTTAATGCAATAATGTTTAGTGAAATTATAAGAAGATTACCTGATAGTGAAATAAAAATAACATTAAATGATAAGAATTTATTAGTTATTGAATGTGAAGGTTCTTTATATAAATTAGCAACAATGAATCCAGATGAATTTCCAGAACTACCACAAATAAATATTGAGAATTCAATTGAAATGGAACAAAATTCTTTAAAAGATATGATTAGAAAAACAATATTTGCAGTTAGCACTGAAGAAAATAGACCAATCTTTACAGGATGCTTATTTGAAATAAAAAATAATAAACTTAATGTAGTTGCTGTAGATGGTTTTAGATTGGCTTGGAAAAGTAAATTTTTACAAAACAAAATAAATGATTTTACAGCAGTAATTCCAGGAAGAACATTAAATGAAATTAATAAAATTATTTTAGATTCATATGATACTATAAAAATAGGAGTTGCTAAAAATCAAGCTTTATTTGAAATGGAAAATTGTAAAATAGTTACAAGATTATTAGATGGTGAATTTTTAAATTATTCTAGCGTTATTCCAGAAAATTGGGAAACAAGAATACGTGTGGATAAAAATTCTATTCAAAATTGTTTTGAAAGAATTAGTTTGATATCATCATCAAGTATAGAAAAAGAAAAGAAGTATCCAGTAAAAGTTAATGTGGATATAGGAAAAGTTACAATTTCTTGTACAAACCAAACAGGTGATGCAAAAGAAGAAATGTATGTAACAACAGAGGGAAAAAATTTAGAAGCTGGATTTAATCCAAAATATTTCTTAGATGCATTAAGAGCTATTGATGATCAAGAAGTATTTATAGATTTTGGGACAAGTATTTCACCATGTATAATTAGACCTGTTGAAGAAGGTGGAGATTATATTTATATGGTGCTTCCTATAAGAATGAAAGAATAGTTATTAAGAATATGTGAAAAAAATAGACAACTTATCCACAATTTTGTGGATAAGTAGTTATTAAATTTAAACGAAAAGTTAATAAAATACAAAAAATATTAATACTATTAGTAAAATTTAATTGTTAAAAGAAAAAGATACATAAAAGGACATAATAAAATGTATATAGAAAGAATTAAATTAAACAATTTTAGAAATTATAAAGAATTAGACTTACAGTTAAATAAAAATATAAATATTATTTATGGAGATAATGCACAAGGTAAAACTAATATATTAGAGTCTATATTTTTATGTAGTTTTGGTAAATCTTTTAGAACAACAAAAGAAAAAGAAATGATAATGTTTGATAAAGAAACATCTCTAGTAGAAATTTATTATCAAAAAAAAGATAGAGATGGAAAAATAAAAATAGAATTAGGAAATAAAAAACAAATAAGTATTAATGGAATAAAAATAAAAAAATTAAGTGAACTTTTAGGAAATATTAATATAGTTATTTTTACTCCAGAAGATATAAATATTTTAAAAGATGGACCGGCAAAAAGAAGAAGATTCTTAGATATTATGATAGGACAATTAAGACCTAATTATGTACATAACTTAAATATGTATTTAAAAACAATAGAACAAAGAAATAATTATTTAAGACAAATAAAAGAAGAAAATAAATCAGAAGAACTTCTTGAAATTTGGGATGAAAAATTATCAGAATATGCAAAAAAAGTTTATTTATATAGAAAAGAATTTATAGAAAAAATTTCTAGTAAGATAAATGATATTCACAGTAAAATCACAGATGAAAAAGAGGTTTTGAAGATTGAATATATATCAAATTGTGAAAATAAGGAAGATTATTTAAAATTACTAAAAGAGAGAAGAAAATTAGATATCATAAAAGGGTTTACAACAAAGGGTGTACATAGAGATGATTTTATGATATATATTAATGAGAAAGAAGTTAGTTCTTATGGATCACAAGGACAGAACAGAACGGCAATACTTTCTTTAAAACTTGCTGAGCTAAATGTTATTTATGATGATATTGGGGAATATCCAATACTATTATTAGATGATTTTATGTCAGAACTAGATGAGAAAAGAAGAAAGAACTTTTTGTGTAATATAAAAAATACACAAGTTATTTTGACAGGAACAGATAAAATAGAATTACCTAATTTAGAAAATAATATATATAATGTAAAAAAAGGAGAGGTTTTCTAATGTATGTTCATATAGGAAAGGATTTTGTAATTAATTCAGAAAATATTGTTGCAATTATAGATATAAGTAAATTAAGAAAAAAGAAAAGTGTTGAAGAAATATTACAAAAAATCAGAAAAAGTGTTAAAATAGTAAATGTTACGATGGATAATCAAAAATCACTAATAATATTAAATAAAAATTTAGCATATGTTACTAATATATCTACAGCAACATTAGCAAAAAGAGCAAGTGATAAGAAACGTAAATAAGAAAGACAAAATAGGAGGAGAGATAATGGAAAAATACGAGCACGAATATGGAGCAGATCAAATTCAAGTATTGGAGGGATTAGAAGCTGTAAGAAAAAGACCAGGTATGTATATAGGAAGTGTATCTATAAGAGGATTACACCATCTTGTATATGAAATTGTAGATAACTGCGTTGATGAAGCCTTAGCAGGATATTGTACAGAGATTGATGTAAAAATAGAGCCAGGAAATATAATTTCTGTAGAAGATAATGGTAGAGGAATTCCAGTAGATATACATCCAAAAACTAAGATATCTGCTGCAGAGACAGTTTATACAAAACTACATGCAGGAGGAAAATTTGGTGGAGATAGTGGATATAAAGTATCAGGAGGTCTTCATGGAGTTGGTGCTTCTGTTGTAAATGCATTATCTGAATGGACTGAAGTAACAATTCAAAGAGATGGAGGAATCTATCAAATGAAATTCAACAGAGGGAAAACTGTTGAAAAACTTACAAGAATTGGAGATTCGAAAAAAACAGGAACAAAAGTTAGATTTCTAGCTGATTCCACTATATTTGAAACACTAGAATATGATTATAGTACTCTAGAAGAAAGATTTAGAGAAATTGCATTTTTAACAAAAGGATTAAAAATTAATATAGAAGATTTAAGAGTTGAACCAAGCAAAAAAGCAGAATTTCATTTTGAAGGTGGATTAAAATCTTTTGTTGAATATTTGAATAAAAACAAAGAAAAATTACATAAAACTCCTATTTATATTGAAAAAGATGGAGAAGTACCAATAGAAATAGCAATACAATATACTACAGCATATTCAGAAAACATATTAACATTTGTTAATAATATTAATACTGTAGAAGGTGGAACTCATTTAGAAGGATTTAAAAGAGCATTAACAAAATCTTTTAATGATTATGCTAAATCACATAACTTATTAAAAGAAAAAGATGGAAACTTACAAGGAGAAGATATAAGAGAAGGAATTACAGCAGTTGTTTCAGTAAAGGTAAAAGAACCACAATTTGAGGGACAAACAAAGACTAAATTAGGAAATAGTAATGTGTCTGGATTAGTAAGTAGTGCTGTAAATGAAGCATTATCTAATTTCTTAGAAGAAAATCCAACAGTTGCTAAAGCAATTTTAGAAAAATGTATTAGTGCATCTCGTGCAAGAGAAGCTGCAAGAAAAGCTAGAGAGTTAGTTAGAAGAAAAAGTGCTTTAGAAACATCAACATTACCAGGAAAATTAGCAGATTGTAGTAGTAAAGTTGCTTCTGAATGTGAAGTATATATAGTTGAGGGAGATTCTGCAGGAGGAAGTGCAAAACAAGGAAGAGATAGAAGATTCCAAGCAATTCTTCCATTATGGGGAAAAATGCTTAATGTTGAAAAATCAAGAGCAGATAAAATTTACAATAACGATAAATTACAACCAGTTATATTAGCTGTTGGTGCAGGAATTGGAGCAGATTTCGATATATCTAAAATCAGATATGGAAAAGTTATAATTATGGCTGATGCTGATGTTGATGGTGCACATATTAGAACTTTACTATTAACATTTTTCTTTAGATATATGAGACCGTTAATTGAAAATGGAAATGTATATCTTGCTCAACCACCTTTATACAAATTATCTAAAAAAGGTAAACAAGATGTTTATTGTTATACAGATGAGGAAATGACAAAGCACTTAAATGAAATGGGAAGAGACGGAGTAAATATACAAAGATATAAAGGTCTTGGAGAAATGAATCCAGAACAATTATGGGAAACAACAATGAATCCAGAAAAAAGAATATTAATAAAAGTAAAACTTGAAGATGCAATTAAAGCTGATGAAATATTTACAATTTTAATGGGAGACGATATTAATCCAAGAAGAAAATTTATAGAAGAAAATGCTAAGTATGTTAAGAATCTTGATATATAGAAATACAAGAAAGGAATAGATGATCTATTCCTTTTTTATATTTTTTGTCGAAAAAAAGGGATCGATTTTTCTTGATTTTAATTCAAATAGATGTTATATATTTAAATATAATTGATTCAAAATATTTATATTCTTAAAAAAATTTTTTTAAATAATTATTCCCAATAATACAATAGAAAAATAAAAATAAATAATAGAAAGGAGGAAAGAAATATAAAAAATAAAAGAAAAATTAAAAGCACACAAGAATGGATAAATATAAATGAAGTATTAAATAATGGAATAATAGAAATAGATAAAAAAACATTTATAAAAATATTAAAAGTAAAACCAATAAACTTTAATTTAAAATCAAATTTAGAAAAAGAAGCTATATTAAATTCATATAGAAACTTATTTAAAACATGTAATTTAGATTTTCAAATTTTAATTCAATCGAATAAAGTAGATTTATCCACAAACTTTTTGGAAATAAAAAATAATTTAAAAAATGAAGATGAAAATATAAAAGAAATATCAGAAAAATATATGGAATTTATTAATAAATTAAATAATGAAAAAAAATCTTCATCTAAAAATTATTATATTATTATTAAATACGAAGAAAAAAATAACGATTATAATGAAGTAGAATCATTAGCAAAAGATAATTTAAATAATAATTACTTTAAATTAAAAGATGCTCTATCAAGATGTGGAAATTATGTAGAAGAAATTTCCACAAAAAGTGAATTAAATGAAATATTATTTTCTTTTTTTAATAATAGGATATATTTTAATAAAAAATAAAATAAAAAAAAATAATAAAAAAATAGAAAAAAAATAAAAAAAAAATTATAATAATAAAAAAAATAAAAAAAATAAAAATAAAAAATAAAAAAAAAAAAA
>CALYAC010000008.1 GCA_944393405.1 uncultured Clostridia bacterium
AGCGTTTATCCTGAGCCAGGATCAAACTCTCATGTTAATGGTATATATATTTGCATATTTCTATGCTCTTACATATCGTTTTTAACTAAAGTTTATTTAGCTCTTTTTTACGCTTTCGCGTTTATTTTTTTCTTGGTAGTTTTACTACCGCTTTATTGGTTTCTCAAAGTTTATTGTTTACTTTTCAATGTGCTTTTTTCATTCTCAATCGGTCTCCCGACGACAAGATTTATTTTAGCACAATTCGCATTATATTGTCAATACTTTTTTAAAAATTTTTATAACTTTTTATGCAAATTTTTTATGTCGTTTTTTCTTGCAAATTGTTGCTAAATTTTTCTTAAAAAAACAGCTTCTCAGAAGCTGTTAATTATAATAACATTTTAAATTAAACAAGTCAATAGTTTTTTTAATTTTTTTGTAATTTTTTTAAACTTTTTTATCTTTATATTAATAATATATGTTTTTACTATACTTTACGCGATTTTTTATTTTTTTTCATTTACCTTAAACTTCTCTTGCAAGAATAATTAATCTGTTTTTTGTATCATCTGTACATGTAGATAAAGAAATCTCTCTTTTTCCATTTGTATTTCTAATCATATATTCTGCATCCGAATTATCAGTTATATAACTTTTATATATTTTATAGGTAATCTTGTCTCCATCCTTATCTGTAATATATATTTTATCACCATTTTTTAATTTATCATTGTTTGAGAAAAATCTTCCATCGCGATAATTATGTCCTATTAATACAACATTACCTGGTTTATTTAGTTTAGTAGCATCATTTGGATACAACATTACAATTGATGTATCCAAATTTGCTACAGTTAATTTTTTAGAGATTTTATATTTTATATCTATTGCAGGAATCTCAATTGTTCCTATTCATTGATCATCTTCTCTATCTGCCTTATTTGTTTCCTGAGTATTTTCTTTATTACTTTCTTGTGGATTAGTCAAATTATTTATGTCATCTCCTATACCAATACTTGCCATTTTTTCAGATAATATTTTATTAAAATTTTCTATCCATTGATTTATAAATGAAGTAAACTGATTAGCTTCATAATTATTTGCAATTATTGTATTTGTTTCATTTAGTTCTTCAATAGGTTCAACTTGATCTGCTTTTACTGTATTTGTTGTATAATCGCAAGTTATTGTACCTGTTCCATCAGATATTGTTAAATTATATGAATTATTAATACTATCATTAGCAACACTACTTATATTATAAGTAAAACTTATATTTCCTGTAGTTTCATTATTTATGTCAGGTATTATTATTATATTATTACTTGTGTTTTCATTATTAGTTGTTTTTGTTATTACAAGTCTAACTATTTCTTTTGTCTCTTGCTGTATATTTTCTTCATTTGCATTATCTACTACTGGAACATCTATAGCAGTAGTATTACTTGTATTAGTATTTATACTATTTTCAGCTACTGTGTTTTCATCTGCAGTATTACCTTGAGCTATATCATTAGTTACAACTTCGATTGAATTATCTCCTGTAACTAAATTTTCTAATATAATATTCTCGTTTGTAGATATTTGATTACCATTATTAGTATCATTTACACTATTATTTGCTAGAGTATTTGTATCTACATTACCATCTATAATTGTATTACTATCCATATTAATTTCAGTATCTGTTGTTACAGTATTACTTAAAATATCTGCTATACTTCCTTTAGTATAATCAAATGTTAGTATTTGTTTATTATTTATTCTGTCATAAGTAATTTTCAAGAAGTTGTCTATGTCTAAAACTGTTCTAATAGTTTCATCATAATTTTCATATACATATATAGTAGCATTGTTTGTAATATTTAAACTATTTACTTTATCTATTACATTATTTATTTTCATTGTTAAATTAGTCATATCTGTATATTCAACACCCAAATTTAATACAGATGCTTTGTTACTAATTAACACCATTGTTTCTGTATCATTTTTTAAAGCATCAAGAAAATCCAATATTACTTGTTTTATTTCTTCTCCTGTAAGTTGTGCCGCATAAACATTTGCATTGTATGTTTGTCCATCTATTTGAATATCTTGATTTGTTTTTACATAATTATCTTTGCTTATATTATTTTTTAATATAGGAAGATATGTTTCATATAAGTGATTTTTTTGTTCATCTGTTAAATCAACAACTCCTGTATAATCACTCCATACAATAGTATCTGGAACTTTATCTGTTGAAATATTATATTTGGCAGCTAATTGTTTTAAACCTAAATTTCTAAACCCTACATAATTATCAACAACTTCACTTGCTTTTATTCCATATACATCTCCAGTTTCAGCATTTCCACTTTTTATATATGAAACATTAAATAAGTCTATGTCTCCATTTTTCAAAGTAGCATCTGCATAAGTTCTATTTGCATTTATGTCTTTTCTTGAAGTAGTAACAACATTAAATGACTTTGAACTATTTTCTCCTTGAGCATCTGTGTAGGTAAAATTACCATTAGATGTATAAGAATTATTATTTTTAAAATCATTTTGTAATGCTAATTTATCATTTTCTAGTACATTAACTATATCCTTATTTTGAGCCATATATTCCCAAAATAAATCTTCAGGCGATTTAAAAATATCTGTTGCAAAAAATAGAACTGCAAATATAATTCCTATTATTACAACTGTAGCTATAGGTAAAGCTATTAATAAAATTTTCTTTTTTGTCATATGTTTGACCTCCTATTATATGTTTATTTATTTAAATTTCTTTGTTTAACAACCTCATATATTATAATTCCTGCGGAAACCGAAGCATTTAATGATGAAACTTTTCCCTTCATTGGTATTTTTACTAAAAAATCACAATTTTTCTTAACTAAATTTCCCATTCCGCTTCCTTCATTTCCTATTACTATACCAATTCCACATGTATAATCTTCATTATAGTAATAATTTTTAGCATCTATGTCTGTTCCACAAATCCATACATCATTTTCTTTTAAATAATTTATTGCATCATTTATATTATTAACTCTTGCTACATGCATATATTCGATTGCTCCTGCAGATACTTTAGCTACTGTACTATTAACTCCGCAAGCTCTTCTTTTAGGAATAATTACTCCATGTACTCCTGCAGTTTCAGCACTTCTTATTATTGAGCCTAAATTATGTGGATCTTCAATTCCATCTAATATTAATATAAATGGTTTTTCGTGTTTTGATTTTGCATATTCTAAAATATCATCAATATCACAATATTCAAATGGTGGAACAATAGCTATAACTCCCTGATTATTATCAGTCTGTGCCATTTGGTTTATTTTAGATCTACTAATTTCATTTATTATTACTTTTCTTTTCTTCGCTAAAGTTATAATCTTATTTATTGAACCATGTTTTTCACCATCAGAGATATAGATCTTATTTATATCTCTACCAGATTCCAAAAGCTCTAAAACAGCATTTCTTCCTTCGACTTGGTCCTGATATTCATCACTCATATTATACCTTTCTCCTTTATACATTTTATATACTCTTTTAGTGAATTAAGCAATTTTTGTATCCCTTCTAAATTTTCTATATATCTATATCTTCCTGTTATTTCAAGCTGAATACATGGAATATTAGTTTCTTCATGTATATACTTACTTATTGTTCTTATAGAATTTGCTTTAAATATAGTATTTTCTGTTATCTTATCTATTTTCTCTTTTTCAAAGCATTTCTTTAGAGAATAAACTAGCTCCTTATTGTAATTTATATTTTCACCATCATCTGTACAAATTTCTATATTAAAGTCATGTTCATTTTTTGCCCCGTGTATATCTAAAAGTAATTTTATATTTTCTGTTTCTATTATTTTAGATAATTCCTTTTTGTATTTGCTGTCTAAATCATAATTTGCATCATCATCATTATTATATGTTTTATAAATTGCATAACAGCCTGTTTCTTTTGCAAGTATTTGTACAATTGCACCTGTTTCACCTTCTGCTGATTTTATTTTATTTTCTCTTAATTGTCTTACTGCATGAGGTGCAGATAATATAATTGGAAGTCTTCCATTAATTATCTTAAATGATACTTCTTTTCTTTCCTTCCTTATCTTTTCATTTTCTAATAATTCTTTATTATATTTTTCAATTTCTAATTTTAGATTTTTTAAAGTAATATTATTCATTAACCTTCCTATCTAAATATATATTATTTCTTAGGTTTAAACCTTTATATGTTTTTATGCTATTCATCATCTAGTTTTAATACACTTAAAAATGCTTCTTGTGGAATTTCTACATTTCCTATTTGTCTCATTTTCTTTTTACCACGTTTTTGTTTTTCTAGTAATTTCTTTTTCCTTGTAATATCTCCACCATAACATTTAGCTAAGACATCTTTTCTTAATGCTGAAATAGTTTCTCTTGCAATTACTTTTCCACCAATAACAGCTTGAATTGCAATTACAAATAATTGTCTTGGTATAACAGTTTTTAACTTTTCAACCATTTTTCTTCCTCTTTCATAACTATTGCTTTTATGTACTATAAATGAAAGAGCATCTAAACTTTCACCATTTACATGAATATCTAATTTTACTAAATCAGATCTTCTATATTCTTTAAATTCATAATCAAATGATGCATACCCTTTTGTTCTAGATTTTAATTGATCAAAAAAGTCGTATATTATTTCATTTAATGGAAGTTCGTATATCAATGTCACACGTGTTTCATCTAGATATTTCATATCAATATATATTCCACGTCTATTTTGGCATATTTCCATTATATTTCCTACATATTCTTTCGGAGTAAGAATCTCTGCTGTAACAAAAGGTTCCTCCATGTATGAAATTTCACTTGTTGCAGGTAAATCTGCAGGATTATATAGTTCAATGATTTCTCCATCTGTTTTATGCACTTTGTATACAACCGAAGGAGATGTTGTAATTAGTCCTAAATCAAATTCTCTATCCAATCTTTCTTCAATAATTTCTAGGTGAAGAAGTCCTAAAAATCCACATCTAAAACCAAATCCTAATGCTCCTGAAGATTCAGGTTCATATTCTAATGCTGCATCATTTAGTTTTAATTTTTCTAATGCGACTTTTAAATTTTCATAGTCACTACCATCTATTGGATAAATACCACAATACACCATTGGATTTACTTTTTTATATCCAGGAAGTGGCTCTTTTGCTGGTCTATTTTTATTAGTGATTGTATCACCTACTCTAATATCTGATAAACTCTTTATACTAGCAGCAATATATCCGACTTCTCCAGCTTGTAATTTGTCACATGGATTATATGAACCTGGTTCAAAATATCCAACTTCGGTTACTGTAAAACTTTTTTTATTCGACATAAGCATTATCTCGTCTCCGACTTTTACAGTTCCATCCTTAATTCTGACATATGCTATCGCACCTTTATAATCATTATATATAGAATCAAATATTAAACATTTTAGTTCTGCGTTTTCGTCTCCTATTGGTGCTGGTAAATCTTTAACTATTCTTTCTAATACTTCATCTACATTTAATCCAGTTTTTGCTGAAATACATGGTGCATCCTGAGCTGGTATTCCTATTATATCTTCTATTTCAGCCTTTACCTCATCAGGTCTTGCATTAGGTAAATCAACTTTATTTATAACTGGTAAAATTTCCAAATTATTATCTATTGCAAGATATACATTTGCAAGTGTTTGTGCTTCTACTCCTTGAGTACTATCAACTACAAGTATTGCCCCATCACATGCTGCTAAACTTCTAGAAACTTCATAATTAAAATCAACATGTCCTGGAGTATCTATTAAATTTAATTCATATTCATGTCCATCTTTTGCATTATACATCATTTTAACAGCTTGTGATTTAATAGTAATTCCTCTTTCTCTTTCTATATCCATATTGTCTAAGACTTGGCTTTCCATTTCTCTACTTGAAAGAGCTCCAGTTAATTCTATTAATCTATCTGCAAGTGTAGATTTTCCATGATCTATATGTGCAATTATACTAAAATTTCTAATGTATTTTTTTCTGTCTTCCATAAAATTCTCCTCTAATATCCTAGCATAATTATATTGATTTTATTATTTTTTGTCAACTAAATTTATTATTATTATGTAATTTACATTAATGATATAATTTACTTAATCTTATCTTACAAATATGTTCTTTTTATGTCTTTTTACTTGGTTTTTCCTATAATTTATGATAAAATATTTAAAGTTTATTTAATTTATAGTTTTAGGGGGAATAATTTTATGTCAAGAATTTTTGAAGAACTTATGGAAAGAGGTTATATTGAACAAATAACTCATGAAGAAATAAAAGATGTGTTAGACAATAAACATATTCCATTTTATATAGGTTTTGATCCAACTGCCGATAGCTTACATGTTGGACACTTTGTTTCAATGATGGTAGCATCTCATATGCAAAAAGCTGGTCATAAACCAATAATATTAATTGGAGGCGGTACTGCTACAATTGGTGATCCATCAGGTAAAACTGATATGAGAAGAATGATGTCAAGAGAAGAAATAAATCATAATGTTGAATGTTTCAAAAAACAACTTTCTAAATTCGTAAGCTTTGAAGGAGACAATGGCGCAATTATAGTAAATAATGCTGATTGGTTATTAAATTTAAATTTTGTTGAATTTATGAGAGATATTGGTTCTCTATTTTCTGTAAATAAAATGCTTGCAGCAGAATGCTATAAACAAAGAATGGAAAGAGGTTTAACTTTCTTTGAACTTGGATATATGCTTATGCAATCTTATGATTTTCTACATTTATATAATACATATGGATGTAAACTTCAAATGGGCGGAAATGATCAATGGTCAAACATTTTAGGTGGTGTTGATTTAATAAGAAGAATTGGTCATTCAGATTCATTTGGTTTAACTTTTAAACTTCTTACTACTAAAGAAGGAAAGAAAATGGGTAAAACTGAAAAAGGAGCTTTATGGCTTGATAGCAGTAAAACTTCTCCATATGAATTCTATCAATATTGGAGAAATATTGATGACGCAGATGTTAAAACAGTACTTTCTTTACTTACTTTCTTACCAATGGAAGAAGTAAATCGTTTAGCAAGTTTAAAAGACGAACAAATAAATGAAGCTAAAAAAATAGCTGCATTTGAAATTACTAAATTAATTCATGGTGAAGAAGAAGCAAAAAAAGCTGAAGAAGTATCTAAAGCATTATTTGAAGGACAAGGTTCTTTAGAGAATATGCCAACATCAAAAATAGATGGAAATATTTCTATATTAGAAGCAATTATAATTGCTGGAATGGCTCCATCAAAAGGACAAGCAAGAACATTAATTAATCAAGGTGGTATTACTTTAAATGATGAAAAAGTTACTGATGTAAATTATGTTTTAGAAGATAAAGACTTTAAAGATGGATATGCTATTTTAAGAAAAGGTAAAAAAGTATATCATAAATTAGAAAAATAAAATATTTAATAAATTATTAAACCATATAAAAAATAACACATTGATAGAAATATATATTCTATATAATGTGTTATTTTTTCTTATTATTTATTTTTATCCAATTTAGAATTTTTTTTGAACAATTTCTTTATAACTTTAATATTTCCAAATACTAATAATATATCATTATCCTTTATTCTAAAGTTATTATTAATTTCTACAATCGTTTCATTACCTCTTTTTACAACTAAAAGTTGTATATCGTAATCTTTTTTTAATTTTTCTGTATCTAAATTAATTATTCTTTCATTTAATTTTGTTATGCTTATTTCAGCAATTACTTTATTTCCATAATAGTCATAAATAGATATAGGATTAATTTTTTTCTTTTTTCTATTTTTCTCTATATTAATTACTATATTATCAAATAACTTTCTAATCCTTGTTGATTTATTTAAGCAGATCAATAAAATTATATTTATAATAGTAAGTCCTGCACCTATCATAACCTCAATAAAACTTGTATTATTTGTTGAAATAAATATGTTTACTATTGTAGATACTATTGAAATATTAAATATATAACTAAATAGAATCATTATTTGAGTCAGTTTTCTTCTTCTTTTAGTAGAAAGCATTAATTCACTTTCGCTAGTTGTAAATCCTGTACCAGTAAGTATAGAGATAACTTGAAATCTTGCTTTATCTATTTGTATCCCTTCTATTCTAAAAATAGCAGAAAATATTTCAATTATAATTTGATATATAAATATTAATATATTAAATACTATTAATGCTGCTAATAAATTAATAGTAATCACCTTCTTTTTCTATTCCAAAAAATCTGTACCCACTATAACTCCTTCTTCTAACATATGCTTAGCATTTTCCTCGTTATTTTCTGTAAAAACATATACTATTAAACCTTTTTCTTTCATATATTCTACTAATTCTTTAGAGTAATTAGTTACGCTCATTGATACACTATTTATTTTATTGTCCAAACAATATTGTACAAACTTTTCTTTTGTATTAATGCTTTCTTCTAATTTATCTCCGCTCCAATACATATTTATCAATTTAAAATTATATATATCTTTTTGAGCTTTAATCATATCAATTGTATGTCCGACCAGTTATTAATCTATCTAATATTTTCTTATCTTGAGTGATATTAAGTATTTCTTCATAAATTTCTTTTGTTTCGTCATATGATTTATTTCCTATATCTAATAAAAAATATGTATCATTGTATTTATACATTAATTCTACTAGATCTTTAAAGCTTATCGTAGTATACTTATTCTTTACTTTTACATTCATAAACTCATAATATGATAACGCTCCTTCTGAATTATATGTAATTCCTAATTTATTTTCATAATCAGATTTTTTCCATCCATGTACACATACTAGTTCATGATCTTTTGTAAAATTTATGTCTGTTTCAAATAACCTGTAACCATTATTATAACTATTTTCTAATGCTTCTTTACTATTTGTATAATTTATTCCATCTATTCCGCTTAATGCATGCGCCATATATTTACTGTTTTTAACAATATTAAAATATTTATATTTTTCCTGTATAATATTAAAAATCATGGCTATTATGGCAAAAATAAACAATACACTTAATATTTTAAAATAAGAACTCTTCATTTTTCTATTTTTTCCTTTTATTTTTCGTTTAATATTCCTTGTACAAATTCTACTATTTTTTTAGTACAGTTCTCTATATTTGTAATATATTTTTTTCTAAACTCTTTTACTGAATTAATATCATATTTTTCTTTTTCTATTGCTTCAATTATTTCTTTAGCGTTCTTACTAACAATTCCCGGTACCTCTTTTTCATATTCAATTGTTAAACCTCGATTATTTAAATATTCATCTAAATCAAATGCTAAAAAGAATAACGGTATATTTAAAATAGATGCCTCATAAATAATGCAGCTAAAATCACTTATAACATAATCTGCCATAAATAACATGTCCAAACTTGAAAAACTTTTATCAAAAATAACTCTATTATCATCTATACTTATATTGCTTAATGGATGTAATTTTATAATAAGGTTATATTTTTCGAAATTTATTTCTTTAATCATAATATAAATTTCTTCTTTTAACTTTTCTTCATTTTTTCTAAATGTTGGACAATATAATATATTCTTTTTATTTTCAATCTTAGGATACTTTTCTGTAATCTTCTTTCTTATTTCTTCTTTATATTCTTTACTAGTTAGCACATCAACTCTAGGTAATGAAAAAATTTTTACTTTATCAACACCATAATCAAAACCTTCTGCTAATTGTTCTGCATATGCGTTACTACTTGCAAATATATAGTCATAATTTTTATGCATTTTCATGATTCTTGCAGTTTCTTTTTTAGAACCTTCTTCTTGATCCAATATTTGATAACCAAATTTTTTCATAGTACCCATAGAATGCCACATTTGTATTACTTTTAAACTTTTTTTGTGTTTTAAAATACTTATTAATATACAATATGAATCTAATATTACCACTTTTGATGTCGAAATATGATACATTTGTGATAGCATATGAAAACCATATTTTATTTTATTTGCAAAGGAGGCATTAACGCCTCCTTCTAGTTTATGACATAAAGTTTTTACTTTTATTCTTTTTGTTTTTTCTTCAATATTTTCTTTTTCAAATTCTTTTCTTAATAAAGTAAAATCTAATGTTTCTTTATCTGACTGTCTACTTATCATTGTCACTTTATTTTGGGTTGGAAATATTTTAAAAAACACATATGCAATATTTGCTACAATTACTAATATTTTTTTAATCATTATTATTCTTATTTAGTATAATATTATCAATAATCATATCTGATGCTTTTTTATCATGTATACTAAAATTATCCTCTCTAAATTTTTTTAATTTTTCTGTTTCAAAATCTTTATTTTCTATAGTTTGAATTACTTCTTCAAATTTTAAGCAAACTTTTCCAGGTGCATATTCTCTTATTGGTCTATGCACTTTATTAATAATTTCGTAATTATCTAAATCAAATGTATAGAAAATGATTGGTTTATTCATTAAGCTAAATTCATACATATTTGATGAATAATCTGTTATTAATATATCTGTTATATAGAATAACTCATTTATGTCTGGATAATCACTAAAATCCATAATATATTCGCTATATTCTTGAGGTATTTCTATTTTTTTTCTAATAAATGGATGCATTTTTATTAAGAATATATTATTTCCTTTTTTACATAATTCTGCTATTTTTTCTAAATCTATATTTTCATATGGATAATATGCGTCGGCTTGTCCACTTCCTCTGAAGGTAGGCGCAAATAAAATTATATTTTTTTCTTTCAATTTAGGATATTTATTATATATTTTTTCTTTTGCATTAGTAATAACATTTTTATCTAAATAATTATCAAGTCTTGGTAATCCATATGGTAAGATTTTATTCTTACTTATTCCAAAGACCTCTGCATATACTGGAATAAGTTTTTCCGAACTAACTACAGCATAATCATATCTTCTATGACAGCTTGTATATGGGTATGGTCCTGAAAAACCAAATCTTGCGTAACCAACTGATTTAAAACCAACTCCTGCATGCCATAACTGTATTAATTTAGTTTTTTTGCTTAAATCTAAAAACTTAAATATAGGGCAATAATCATCAACAAATACTATTCCTTGTTTTGATAATTTCCATGTTAAACCTAAATATTTTAATATTACTTTAAATTTATTTAATTCTAAAGTTTTAAAGAAAGAATAACTAACTTTTATCTTTTTGTTTAATTTTCTTTCTTTAATTCTTTCATCTAAGAATTTTAAATTTCCCCATATCGGTGCTCTTGTCTCAGACATTAATAATACTCTATTTTTCTTATTTATATGAATTAAAGCGAAAAATTTATATAATAAGTTAAAAGCATTTTTTCCTAATATAAAAATGGCTCTTCTAAAAGTATTATTACTGCCTCTTATTTGCTCTTTATAATACTTTTTATTTTTTATCATAAATCTAGAAACAAGTGAACAATAAATTTTTCCATTATAACTTTTTGGTGCAAAACTAACTGTATAAGCTAGATTTTGGCTAGAATACATATATATCTTATCTAGTCTGTCTAGCTTATATCCAACATCACTAGTAATTTCAATTTCTTCAATATTATCATTATGTTCAATGAAAAAGTTATAATTTTCATTTTTTAACATTACAATATTATCAATATTTGTAATATTAATCGTTATTTTATATTTATTAAATTCTAATTTTATTGGTTCTAATTTTATTTTTTGAGTTTTAGATTCAAGAAGAATATTACTATTCTCTATATTTTCTCCTTCCAATAAAATATTTAAATATATTCTGTCCCAATAAATATCTGTAATCTTAATATTCATATTCTCCCCTATACATTTCTTCCATTTTTCATTTCAGATTCTATATATTCAACTGTTCTTCTGAATCCTTCTTTTATATCTAAAGTTGGTCTCCATCCTAATTTTCTTATCTTATCACTATTTATTATTCCTAATTTGAATGGTGCACATCCTTTTTGATCTTCATCAACTTGCATAACAAGTTTTAAGTTTCTTTCTGGATATAGACCAATTAGTAGTTCAGCTAAACCTTTGATAGTAATTTCTGCTCTTTCATCTGCCATATTGTATACTACATCATCAGAATCTAATAGCACTAAGAATATTGCTGATACTACATCTCTAACATAAGTATATGTTCTAACAGATTCTCCCTTACTCTTCATTACGATATCTTCATGGTTAACAACGTTCTTTAAGAAATCAGCTTGTACCCTTCCATCATAAATTGACATACCAGGTCCATAAGTATGAGCGGGTCTTGCTATTTTTACATTTAAACCATATTGCTCTTTAAATGATATACACATATTTTCTGCTGCTCTTTTTCCTTCTGGATAGCAAGATCTAGGTGAAAGTGGATCTATAAATCCATAAGTGTTTTCATCAAATTTTTCTTGCCAATCATATGGTTCTCCATATACTTCTCTTGATGATATATATAAATAGCTTTTTACATTATTTTTCTTTGCAAATTTTAATGTATTAAAAGTTCCGATAGTATTTGCCATAATTGTATCTACTGGTTTTTCTTTCATTATTTTTGGACTTGCAGGACTTGCTGCATGAATAATATAGTCAACTCTTTCATTATAATTTATTCTTTCACAAACATCTTGTTCTAATACTACAATATCAGGTCTGCCTTTAAAATATGGTGCTAATTTATCCTTATTTCTTACTAATGCAATTATCTTTATGTTGTATGATCTTAAATCATTTAATGCAGTTAGTGTATACAACATATATGATCCGAACATTCCTGCTGCACCAGTTATTAAAATAGTACTATTTTCTAATTTTTTGAAATCTATATTACAACCTAATATTTCCTCTATATCTTTTTCAATAACAGGATTTAATTCTACATTTGTTCTGTATTCATCTTGTTCATATTTGTACAAAGCTTGAATAATATAATAATCTGTTGGAGTTGTTACTTTGATATTATTTCTTGGTCCCATTGTGATATGAACATCGTAGCCATTATTTCTCATTAAGTTACATGAGTCTACTATTCCATTGTATCTTGCTTCAGTTTTTCTTACTTTTTCATGTACTTTTAATATTTCTCCTAAATAAAAACATTGAGGTGCTTGAGCTGTATACATTATGTCTCTATTTGGTACATCTTGTACATTTTCTCCATCTCTACTTACAATTGCTGTTTCAAAACATGGAGTTGATGTAATTGAAGATCCATAGTTTCTTACGTCCTGTATGTTTTGCTCAATAAGTTCTTGTGTAATAAAAGGTCTAACTCCATCATGTATTAATACAATTGAGTCAGATGGGTTTTCTTTTCCTGCAGCATCTAGTGCATTATAAATTGAATCTTGTCCTGTTTCTCCTCCTGGTACAATTTTTGCAACTTTTTTAATATGATAATTTTCTATCTCTTCTTTTAGATAATCAATCCAGTCAGCCTTACATGCAATATAGATTTTATCTATATTGTTATTTTTTTCAAAGTTTTCAAGTGTTTTAATAATTATTGGCTTTCCTTCTACTTTCAAAAATTGTTTTGGTAATCCATGTGTTTTCATTCTGGTTCCACTACCACCAGCAAAAATTATAGCAATATTCATATCTTTTACTTCCTTTCATCCATATATTTTTTAATTTCATCATATATTCTTTTACAATTATTATGATCATTAAATGCAAAGAAATCATCTGCTCTTTTTATGTATTTTTCTTCTGGTTTACAATCATTAGCCATATATTTGCATAATAAATTAATTAATTCATCTTTCTTTTTGCATATTGGGCCAAATCCCATAGTCTCATAATTGATCCCACCATCTTGATATTGTGCTGGTAATTCATCTGGGTGAAAATAAATTAATGCTTTTCTCATGTATGCAAAATCATACTGTATACCTGAATAATCAGTTACCATTAAACTTGATTCAGTTAATAGTTGTTCATAGCTGATACCATTATTAACTGTTAAAACTTGTACATAACCATCATGGTTAAAATCATTTTCTTGTGCAGTTATAACTGGATGTAAAAAGAAAATAATTTTATAATTATATTTTTTAGCCTCATTAATTAATTTTTCATCAGTTATTATACTATTAAATATTTTAAAATATTCTGTATTTTTAAACTCTTCTATATATTCTCTAGTATTTCCCATTCTTGTGTTTGTATTAGCTGCATTTTTACGCCATGTTGGGGCAATAAATATTTGTCTCTTATCTTTATTTATTAATCCATCAAATCTTGCAAGTCCAACTAATTTTAAGCTGTTTTCATCATAACCATATATATCCTTTTTCAAGTTTTCTATTTCATATTTTGATGCGCACATATATAGTTTTGTATTATCTTCCCATTTATTTTGATGTTGTGCAATTGCTTGCATAGTTAATCCATGTTGAATACATACAATTACTGGATTAAATAAATCTTGGAAAAATTTTCTACTTGGTTTTGGAAATCCTAAAAAGCTAATAACATTTTTATGTGTAGCTAATACAACTTCTGCATATAAACTATATAATTTTAATTTTGTTGATCCAAAAATTAAGATGTTTTTGTTTTCTTTCTTTAATCTTTTATAATCAAAACTATTCTTGTTTATAACATAATAATGGGATATGCCATCATTTTGTTTAGTTGCATAATTATATAAGTATTCTGCATTATCTCCTGCTTTATATATTTTATCAAAATATATCCATATTCTTTTCTTTTTCATAAAAGGATGTACAATCCAATATATAATTCTTAAGAAAATATATTTTAAAGTTTGTATTTTCTTACGAGATATAAAAAATTTAGCAATATTATATGTAATTTCATTTTTTATTATTCTTAAAGGTGTTTGCTTAGCTAATACTAATTTTTTATCTCTATATGTTAGATAAAATTTATCAAATCTCCAATATGAATATTTTGATCTTGATAAATGAGCTTGTATTTTAGAAAAAATAATTCCAAGCAAATATTCCTTATTATTATATTTAAAATAAAATTCGATTTCTTCTTTATTTATATTTTCATTCTCATCTAGTGGTATCTCTACTGTAAATGGAGTTTTCTTAGATATTGTCAAGCCAAAACATTTTTGTAATGGATATGTTTTAACCTTTTTAGCACTATAGCTTTTACTTCCTAGCTTTATTATCATTTCAAAATCTTTTTGAGTCAAAAAGTCTTGTACACTTACTGTAAAGTCAATTGTAATTTTTTTATTATCATAATCAATCGTATAAATATTAACATGCTCTTTTTCTATATTTGAAAATATACAATTACCTTTTTCAGTAACAATTCCAATATCGTTTTCTTCATTAACTTCTATATTAATTTTATCATATTTAGCTGAAACAAATACATAAGCTAACCAACGAGGTATATTATATAAATTTTCTTTATCTCTACACATTATGACATCGTCATCAATGTATTTTAACGCAACTTTTACATTATTGAAAAAACTTCTTGCTTCTTCTTTTGATAATATTTCTTTGTTTTTATCATTCATATTACATTTATATCTTGCCGTTATTAGATATAACATAGATTCTTGAACAAATTTAGGTATCGTTTTATATTTATCTTGAATTTTTTTCAAAAATGGAATCATAAAATTTTCTACTGACTTAGTATACCAATCTTTTTCATATTGCATTTTATAAAATTTTATGTCATTTTCTTTTGGTTCAAAATAATAAATTTCTTCTTTCTTAGCCAAATAATATAATGGATACTTACATAGTACCTCAAGTAAAAATTTTATTTCTGCATCATCTTTTTCTATGTTTTTATCAAACTTGCTTTTTTCAACTAACTTTAAATTGAAAAAATGTGACTCTAATGAAAGATTAATTTTTTGTGGCATAAATTTTAAATCTATAATATTTGAGTTGGGACATGTTTTATACATTTTTTTAGAATTTTCAAATATGTTTGCAGATTTCAACGCAATAACTTTTGCCTTAAACTTTTTAATATATTTATAAACTTTTTTTATTGCATTTTTACTATAATACTCACCTTGTTTTATAAAAGATATGTATTCACCTTCAGCCACAGAAATTCCTTCATTATATGCTTCTGCATCACTATCTAGAAAAGTTTTCATGTATTTTATATTTGGATTTATTAGTTTCAATTTATCTATATCAACATTATCATTTTTAGTTTTATCTATCACAATTATTTCAACATTAGCTTTTCCTATTGATGAATTTAATTTCTGTATATCAGCTTCTAATTTTTCACTATCATTTGTAACCATTAATATTGATAATTTTGCTTTCATTATTGCACCTCTTATTTCTTCTTCTTTAAAGTTTTTTCATATTCCTCGATTGCTGTATTTATATCTCCATCATATACTACTTTTCCCTTTTTCATAAAAATTCCTCTTTTGCAAAATTCTTTTGCCATAGATGTTGAATGTGTTACAAAAAGTAATGTTACATTATCTTTATTAATAATCTCATTAACTTTTCTCGTACATTTATTTTTAAATTCTTCATCACCAACACTAAGTGCTTCATCAACAATTAGTATTTCTGGTCTTATATTTACATTTATTGAGAAACCTAATCTCGCTTTCATACCACTAGAATAAGTTCTTACTGGCTGATCAATATATTCATCTAGTTCTGCAAAATCTATTATTTCTGGTTCTAACTCCTTTATTTCTGAATCTCTTAATCCTAATAATTGTCCCTTTAAATAAATATTTTCTCTTCCTGTAAATTCAGGATCAAATCCAGAAGTTAATTCAAGTAATGCACTAACTCTTCCATTTACTATAATTTCACCCATTGTTGGATAAACAACTCCTGTAATCATCTTCAATATAGTTGATTTTCCAGCTCCATTCTTTCCAAACAATGCAACAGATTCTCCTCTTTTTATTTCAAGATTCACATCATCAACAGCTTTTTTTTCTTGATATTTTATTTTTTTACAAAAAACATATAGCAATCTTTTTTTATCATTTTTAAACAACTTATATATTTTTGTAACATTATTAAATTTTATTACTGTATCTTTCATTTTTCCTCCAATTAATTCAATACATCTGGTATTTCTTTTCTTAACTTCTTATATAGTAATACTGAAATTATAGTCAATAAAACTAATATAACTATAAAACATAATAAAGTTTTTGGACTTTCCCATATCCATATTTTATTTATAAAGCAATTTCTAAAACCTTCTACTAAATAAGTAACTGGATTTATTTTTAGTAATGTTTTTAGCCATGGAATTTGTATAGTATTAACATTCCATACAATTCCTGAAAGCCAGAATATTGCTGTTACTAAAGATTTTACTAAATTAGAAAAATCTTTACTCATACAAGCAAGTAAAGCCGCACATTGAGCAAATACTGTAAATAGTAAAAAACTTAATAAAATATATATTGGTAATTGAATTATGTATATATCTGGAGTATATCCCATAAATATAAATATAAATATCATAATTACAATCAATAATAGATTAACCATTAATTTTGAAATACTTACAAATGTAGGAATTGTTGATATTGGAAACTTCATCTTCGTTACTAAATAGCTATACTTTCTTATTGATTCAGTTCCTTGAGTAAGCATATCATTCATATAAAACCATGGTATTACCCCTGCTATTAACCACAAGAAAAATGGAAATCCATTAACATCTTTTCCTGCTCTTAGTCCAATTTGAAACGCAAACCAATATACAAAAATTGTAACAGCAGGTTTTATTAAAGCCCATGCCCATCCAAGTGCTGCTCCTCTATATGTTTTTACTAAATCAGCTCTTGCTAATTTAAATATTTGTTGTTTATATTGAATATGATCTTTTATTATTCCTATAAAGGTACTCATTTGATTCTCCTTTTTTATCTAGTACTTTTTATTTATCATTCTTTGTTATTTTTTACTTATATTTATTTGATTTAAAAGAATTTCATATATCTGTTTATTTTTCTTTACAATAACCTGCAATATGATACTTGTTGTAGAAAGTAATAAACAAATAACAAGTAAAATGCTAGCCACTATTAAAGTTGGAAATCTAGGTACTAATCCAGTATGTACATATTCCATGAATACAGGGATTGCCAAGATTGCAGCTATTATAAATATGATTAGTGATATTAAATTGAAAAATAATCCAGGTTTATACTCTTTAAATAAAGTTGCAATTGTTTTTATTACTTTTACTCCATCTTTGTATGTGTTTAATTTTGATACACTTCCCTCGGGCCTATCTCTATATTGCACTGGGATCTCTTTTAGTGTAAAGTTTTTATCTATAGCATGTATTGTCATCTCTGTTTCAATTTCAAAACCTTTAGATAATACTGGATATCCTTTTACAAATTGATAACTAAAAGCTCTATATCCGGTCATAATATCATTAATTTTGCTTTTAAATATTGTATTTATAAATAGTCTAACAATTCTATTTCCAAAAATATGGAATGCTCTTTTATTTTCAGTAAAATATGTTGATGATAATCTATCTCCTATTACCATGTCTACATTATTTTCCAAAACATATTTACACATTTCTCTTGCACTCTCAGCAGGATAAGTATCATCACCATCTATCATTAGATAGCAATCAGCTTCTATTTCTCTAAACATAGTTCTTATAACATTACCTTTTCCTTGTTTTGTTTCATATCTTACTATTGCACCTGCTTTTCTTGCTATCTCATCCGTCCTGTCTGTTGAGTTATTATCATAAACATATATATCTGCTTCTGGCAAAGCATTTTTATAGTCTTTTACTACTTTTTCTATAGTCTTTGATTCATTATAACATGGTATTAATACTGCTATTTTACTTTTCATTTTTTTAATTCCTTTCTTTTAACTTTTTTACTTCTTCTGTTTTTATTATATCAATAAATATTCCAACTGTCAGAGGCATAGCAAATATAAATGGAATAGCATATCTATAAAAAGCATTTACTGGTGATGCTATACACACTAAAATTAAAATTATATATGGTATCATGTATATAATATATTTTATTTTTTTCGAATAAATCAAATACATTGTTATACATAAAATTATCCAGATGTTAAAAGCTATATTAATAAGCCATGAGGTCACTGGTAATTTAGTAATTAAATTAGACAATCCACAAATTCCTTCTCTTGCCCCTTTAAGTTCTTTTATATACTCATAATTGAAATTTCCTGTATTATTTAGAGATTCATATGAATTAATCATAAATCCAGTTGTATATTGTCTAACATTACTTTCTGGATAAAAATAGCCATAAGTATTATTAAATGTAGCTTGGATATATACTGTCGGATGTTTCACAAATTGCTTAATCCATACTTTAAAATAATTTACCAAATCCTCTGTAGTTGTTTTTCTATTGTATTCAGCCTTTACAGGGTCAGCATTAACAGGATCATATCTTTCACCTAATGTTTCGTAATTTAATACCTTATCAATAGCATTTTTTTCCTCATCAGTAACTTCATTACCATATTCTTTTACATATCTTGCTGTTTGCTGGAATGGAATTGATAATGCTTCTCTTATGCTTGAAGATGCAATTTTAAATACTGGTAAAAGTGCATTAAATACATAATATACTAATATGACAACAAATAATGATATGATTATTCTCTTTCTGTTTAATTTGTCTAATATTGCTAAGAAAGGTAATGATAGAACTATTACATATATACCATTATTTCTAAATAAGCTTACTAAAAGAGAAACTACTATTAGCTTAATAGCATTTTTTACTAGTACTTTTTCCTTACTTGCATTTTTTATAAGATCATATAATATAATAATATACATAATAAAGAAGCATACAAAAGGTACATCTTTAGTAATTTCAACTGCATAAATTGGTATTATTGGTAATAATGCAAAAATTGAAAGTGATAACACGTTTATCCAGTTGGGAATTTTTAATTTTTTCATGTAGTTAATTATATAAGCTAGTGTTGATGCCAATAACATTATTTGTAGTATTGTATATAAAAATATTCCTAAATTATCATTTCCTAATAATTTTCCTATTTGTACACATCCACCAAGTATTAAAGTGTGTATCACTGGATGATGGTTTGTAATCTTTACGTTTTCATCTATTAAATCAACTGAATTAGTTGCGCTATATTTTGGTATGTCATATCCAAAGTATTGTTTTACTTGATTTGTTGAATCTTGAAATAATATTCCTGGATAATATGCAATAATATATGGTATCCAACAAACTAAAATTATTATTAATGGTATAATAAATGAATGTTTAATAAAGATAAAATTATATAATTTGTTTGATGTTTCCTTTACTTTTATATTTTTTAAAATATAGTCAAATAATAAATTGATCAATGCAATAAATAGTATATAATATCCTATAAATTTTATAGTAGCTTTAAACAATTGAAAAGTATTTCCAAATATTAAATCCCAGCTATCAGTTTCACTATAACTATAACCAAATACCATGAAAAATGAAAATAAAACAGCTAATAATATTTTGCATATTCCTCTTTCTGACTTTTTCCTAAATAATGTATAATTAAATAATAACGATAAGCATATAAATAAAATTAAACTATTAAAATTATCTCCTTGAAATGAGTACTTTAATTTAAGTACTATTTTGGTTATATAATTTGTATTCTCTGTAATTTCGTCTATATCACTATTTTTTATCATATTCATAGATAAAGAAAATGAAATAGTTACCAAAAGTGCTAAACAAACAATTATAAATTTTCTCGTGCCACATTTTCTTAATATTGTTTTTATTTTATCATTCATCTTTTATCTCCTATAAATGTTTCTACTCATTTCTATTTATTTTTCAATCAATTTAACTTCTTTTCTTTTATATTTCTTTCCAACAAGAAATGGTAAAAATTTATTTACTATTAATGATAATGGAATTATTGCAAAATAAATTATAATTGCTAATAATAATGCATATCTTTCTCTAGCTTTAAATATTGGAAACAAATATTGTACAAGTCTTATTATTGGTATATGAACTGCAAGCCATAACAATGTATTCTTTCCAATATAATTAATTATTTTTAAATCTCTATCCAAAAACCTCATACAAATTAAAATCATAGAAAAGCTTAATGCAAGTGCTGCTATATAAAAATATAATATTGATCCATATTTATCAGCAGTCATAGAAACTCTAGTATTTGTAGTCGCAAAATATAGTCCTATCCCCAACAATATAATAGCTGTAATAATAACTTTTATTTTTGTGTTTAGAATTCTTTTTATATTATCAATATTTTTCATAAATATATATCCTATGTAATATAGGACTATCGCAGTTAATACTACTTGAATATGCCATGGTCCGTCATATTCATACTTTGAAATACTATTTGCATATCCTAAAATACCAATAAGTCCCACTCCTAATAGCAATTCCTTATCTCCTTTTAGATATTTTTTTAGGAAATAAAATAAAACCTCTACTAAAAACAATGTAGTTATAAACCATGTAGCATTTGCTGGCATATCATAGCTTCCTAGATTATTTGAATAAACTATCCCTATTAAAAATTCTGGAATTGAAAACTTTGCTACTGCTCCTATATTTCCATTAAAATAACTAAGAGGCAATAAAACGATGTTCAATAAAAAATATGGTATCAATAAACTTTTTACTTTCTTTAATAAAAATTCTTTAATATTTAAGTCTTTCTTTTCAAATAAAATTGTCATTCCTGAAATTAAAAAGAATAATGGCATATGAAAAGAATAAATAATATGTTTAATCTCAGTACTTTTAGATGTATGACCATATACCACTATAAACATTGCTAATCCTCTTAAAATATCAACCCAATAGATCCTCTTTTTTGTTTTTTCCATATGTTCAAATATTTCCTTTCAAAATTATACCGCCTTATAAACATTTAATTCTCTCAAACTATATCATAATTATACATTTTTATCAATATTTCTAATAATTTATTTAATTTCTCCCTTTTCTTTGTACCATTCTATTGTATCAGCTATAGTCTCTTCTATATCTCTTATAGTATATCCAAGCTCTTTTTTAGATTTTTCTATTGAAAAATCACAATTTGTTCCTGTAGTATAAACAGCATATGATGTAAATAGTGGTTTTTCTTTTACAATTTTGTAGAATAGTTCTGAAAATATTCCAGTTATATATGCAAACCATCTAGCAATTTTAAATTTAGGCGCTTTTTTACCAGTTAATTTTTCAACAATTGCCATAAGTTCTTCAATTGTTATACTATGTCCTGCTAGAATATAACATTCTCCTGGTTTTCCTTTTTCACATGCAAGTATTATTCCATTTGCTACATCTCTAACATCTACAAAATTATATTCACCTTTTATATATGCTTTCATTCTTCCTGTGGCACAATCAATAATAAGTTGTCCCATATTAGATTTTATGTATTCATAAGGGCCAATAACTCCTGAAGGATGAACTATAATTACCTCTAAATCATCCGAATTAGAGTTTAATATATATTCTGTAGCCTCTGCTTTAGATTTTGCATATGTTCCTTTTACTAAATCTTTGCTAAATGTTTTTGTTTCTGTAATTAATCCTTCTTTTTCAGGAATTGCATGTACAGAACTTGTGTAAACCAATTTTTTTACATGTGCCATTTTACAAGCAGCTACAACATTTTTGCTACCATTCACATTTACTTCATGTACTTTTTTCTTGTTGCCACTTCCAATTTCAATTATTCCAGCTAAGTGAAATACAACATCTGCACCTTCAAAAGCAGCAACTAAACTCTCTAATTTTCTTACATCACCTATAACTATTTCAGTATTTAGATCTTTTAATATTTCTTTTTCTTTTTCATTTACTACAAGTGATTTTACTTCATATCCTCTATCTATCAAATATCTAACTAAAACATTTCCAATATGTCCTGTTGCTCCTGTAACAACACATTTCATATTAGACTCATCTCCTAAATTTATATTTTACTCCATATTTCATCAAATACTTATTTACTTTTTATTACTTATCTTCCATCCCTTTTTCTAACTTGTATATGATATGCGCATGCTTCTAAAATACAATCTGGTACAATTTTAGAAAAAAATCTTACACATTTATTTAAAAATCCAGGTATTATTATTAATTTACCTTTCAAAGTTTTATCAATACCGTATTTTGCTACCTTTTCACTAGAAGCACTTGGTGCTTTAAACTTCACATTAGCCACATTATTAAAATTGGTATCAACAGGTCCTGGGCATAGTATACTTATCTTTACTTTTGATTTTTGCTTTTTTAATTCTTTATTTATTGCTCTAGATAATCTTATAACATATGCTTTAGAAGCATAATATGCAGCCATAAGAGGACCTGGTTCCATTCCTGCTATAGATGCAACATTTAATATTCTACCTTTATTTTTATTTACCATATCTTTTAGATATAGTTTTGTTAATATATGAACAGCTGTAATGTTAGTATCTATTAAATTAATTTCTTTTTCTAAATCTGTTTCAGTAAAATTACCAAATACTCCAAATCCAGCATTATTAACTAATAAATCAAGCTCTATACCTTTAGTCCTTCTATATAAATCAAAACAATTATCTTTTATGCTTAAATCTTCTTGTATTACAATAATTTGTCTATCTTCTAAATTACTTTTATTTAAAAGATCCTCTTTTAACTTATCTAGACCATCTTTATTTCTTGCAACTATTATAAGGTTATATCCTAAATTAAATAAATATCTTGAGGTATCTCTTCCAATACCAGAAGAAGCACCTGTTACTAAAGCCCACATTTTTTTCTCCTTAAACATTATTTATCATATTGTTTGCTTTTTTTAATATTTCATACCAAATATATCATATATACCCATTTTTATCAATGTATGCTTGCAAAAAAATAAAGGTATTTAAACCTTTATAAATTTTATATATTTTCATAATGAGACCACATAGAAATAATATATATAACTTTTTCATTTTCATTAACTTTATATACTAATCTATGTTGTATATTAATCCTACGCGAATATAAATCTTTTAAATCACCTGTTAGCTTTTCATAAGGTGGTGGTATTTTATATGGATTTTCTTTTATTAATTCTATTAATTTTTTTACCTTTGCATCAAGTTTGCTTTCTTTTAATTTTTGTATTTCTTTTACTGCTTTTTTGTGGTATTTTATTTTATACATTAATCCCATGTAACCTCACTTTCATCCACATATTCATCTTCGCTATCATTAGATCTTTTTATAATTTCATCTTTTAAACCTGGAATTGATACAATATATAGACTTTCCATAAGACTATTGTAATCTTCTTCAGATAGAACAACCGCATTTCCATCTTTTGTTGATATGTTAATAGGTTCATTATATTTAATAGCTTGTTCTAACATTTTATATATATCTTTCCTAAAATTAGTTATATTTGTGTTTGTCATTCAATACACTTCCTTTCTATACATTATATTATAACATACGTTTTTACGTACGTCAATGTGATAGTCTAATAATTTTTTATCATTTATCATATTGTTTGCTTTTTTTAATATTTCATACCAAATATATCACATATACCCATTTTTATCAATATAAATAACTTAATATATAAATGTAAACAAATGATAAAACGCATTAAATAAGTATTAACTCATTTTTTATTTATTTTATGTATACTAAATGTAAACTCTTGTGTTTTTTTGTCATATATTGTATAATATTATATGTTTATATATGTATAATTAATATAAATTTTAATTAATTACTTAAAGGTGAACATATGAAAATTTTAATAGTTATAGATCAATTTGATAATTCTAATAATGGCACAACAATTTCAGCCAGACGTTTTGCCAAAGGATTACAAGAAGCAGGAAATGAAGTATATGTTGTAAGTACTGGAGATAGCAAAAATGAATATAAATTTAATTTAAAAGAATTGCCACTACCTCCAGGAATATCTCATTTAATAAAATCACAAGGAATGAGTTTTGCAATTCCAAATACAGAAATTTTAGAAAAAGCAATATCAAGTGTAGATGTAGTACACTTTTATATGCCTTTCTTTATTTCTAAAGCAGGTTTAAAAATATGTGAGAAATTAAATATTCCTCATACAACTGCATTTCATGTACAACCAGAAAATATTACATATTCTATAGGTCTTGGAACTAAAACCAAGGTTAATGATTTAATATATACTCATTACAGAGATTCATTTTTTAATAGATTTACGCATATACATTGTCCAAGTCAGTTTATTGCAGATGAGTTAAAAAAACATGGATATACAGCAAAGCTTCATGTTATTTCAAATGGTGTTGATGATGAATTTAAATATTATAAAAAAGAAAAATTATCAGAATTTAAAGATAAGTTTGTTGTAACAATGATAGGAAGATATTCTAATGAAAAAAGACAAGATGTATTAATAGATGCTATTTCTAAGTCAAAATATTCATATAAAATCCAACTTGTTCTAGCAGGAAAAGGTCCCAAAAAAGAAAAATATGAAAAACTAGGAAAATCTTTACCAAACCCTCCTGTTATGAAATTCTATAATACAAATGACCTAATAGATCTATTAAAATCAACAGATTTATATGTACACAGTGCAGATGCTGAAATTGAAGCTATCTCTTGTATAGAAGCTTTTGCTTGTGGCAATGTTCCAATAATTGCTAATAGCAAAAACTCTGCAACTAAGCAATTTGCTTTAGTTAAAGAAAGCTTATTCGAAGCAGGAAATAGTCAGGATTTAGCTAATAAAATTGATTATTGGATTGAACATGAAGATTATAGAAAAAAAATGGAAAAAGAATATTCAAAGCATGCAGATAATTATAGATTAAAAAATAGTATAATTAAAATTGAGGAGATGTTTAATGATGCAATTAGAGAATATAAATAAAGAAGGTGAAAAGAATATTCCAGAAGATTCTCATGTTCTTCATTTTTGGGAGCCATGTAAATTTGAGATTACCGAGGATTATAAGTTTGTACATGATAATTTTCTATTTAATACCTGTTCAAATTTACTGTATTTAATTGCATTCCCTATTTTAACATTTATTAATAAATTCTTTTTAGGTTTTAGTATAGAAGGTAAAGAAAATTTAGAAAATATTGATACTGGAAAAATAACCATATCTAATCATGTTCATCCCATGGACTGTACTATGGTAGGTCTTGGTAATTTCCCAAATAAAACATTTTTTACTTCTTTAGAAACTAATTTTAAAATACCTGTCGTTAGAAAAATTATTAAGTTACTTAATGCAATACCGATTCCTAAAAATATTAAATATACCAAAAACTTTATGGATTCAATTGATACTTTACTAAAAAATAATAAAACAGTCCATTTCTATCCGGAAGGTTCTTTATGGCCATACCATGATAAGGTTAGACATTTTAAAAATGGTGCTTTTGATTTTGCAGTTAGAAATAATGTGCCTATTGTTCCAATGCTTTTTAAATTTACAAAATCTAAAGCTTTATCAAATCTAATAAAGACAAAGCCTTCAATCAAATTAGTTATTTTAGAACCTATTTATCCAAATAAATTATTAAGTAGAAAAGAAAGTATCGAAGATTTAAAGAATAGAGCATATAACCAAATGGTAGAAGAATTGGAAAAATAAATAAAAAGTAAAAGGATATAGCTATTTAATAGCTATATCCTTTTCATATATAAAGAGTAGGGATTTACTCTATATCAATATATTTCTTATCTTCTTTTTTATCTTCTTTTTCTTTAGGTAAGCAAAGTTTTAATGTACCATTTTTGAAGCTTGCTTTTATTTCATCTTCTTTTACAGCATCTCCAACATAGAAACTTCTTGAACTATTGCCTACATATCTTTCTTTGTGTACATATTTACTATCTTTTTCATCATCTACTTCTTTATTCATACTTGCATGTACTGTTAAATATCCATCTGCTAATTCGATTTGTATATTGTCTTTTTCATAACCTGGCAAATCAATTTCTAGTTCGTAGTGATCCTTCTTTTCTTTGATATCAGTTTTCATTAATTTACTCTCACCTCTTGTAAAGAATGGATCATTAAACATCTCATCAAATAAATCAAATTCATTTTTTCTTCTAGGTATCATCATCATAATTATCGACTTCCTTTCTTTATTTTTTATGTGTTGACACCATTTAGTGTAAATATAAAAAGTATCTTTTTCTTTTTACAGTTATATTATATACCTATTTTTAGCAATGTCAAGTATAGAGTGCTAATTTTCACACAATGTTTACATTTCTCAGATTTTCTTACTCTCATAAGGCTTTCAGAAAATAAAAATACCGGTAGGTATAGTTTTTTTCTATACCTCCGGTGTCAATCTTGATTAGCGGTAAAATGACTTAACCTTATTTAACTCTCTTTTTATTGCTTCACATCTTGCCATATCCTTAATCTCACTTGATACTTCAAGAATCACTCTTGTATAGTATCCACTAGTATTAACAATAAAGTTATTCGGAAATTCCAGTTCCATGTCTTTAACAGTAATACTAACTGAAATCCCTTCAAACTGATTCACAAAAAGTATATCGCAATAATTTGCTTCTTGCACCATTAAAAGGTAATCATTTGCTACATAGCCCTCAATTACATTTTTTTCTGCAACAAGTGCTCCGTCTCCATAATACCGCAGTCCTTCTTCGTCAAACATACGTATGACAAAATCAAAACATCTTCCCATGCTGTATCCCCCTGCCAAAATCTGGCGATGCTTATTATTAGTTACTTGACATAATATATTCTATCACAATTAATTAGATTTTTCAAATTTTTTAGAATAATATTATTTTACCATTTTCCTTAAGCCATTTATTTATAGCATCATAATTCGGTTTATACTTTCTTACTAGATTGTAAAATTGTTTACTATGATTTGGATAAATTATATGGCATAATTCATGAACAATAATTCCATCAATCACTTCTTCTGGAAGCATTATAAGTCTTGAAGAAAAATGTAAAACTCTTGTACTCGGAATACAACTTCCAAATTTACTTGTGGCATCATTTACTTTAAAACTCTTATATTCTATATTTGTATATTTACTCCAATAATATACTCTGTTTTCTAATAAAATCTCTGTTCTTTCTCTTAAAATTTTCTTTATTAGTTTATCTATATTTTCTTTTTTTGTTTCTATATTTATTCCATTTGGATATTCTATATAAATTATTTTTTCTTTATCATTAACTTGTATTTTTATTTTTTTAGAAATTGTTTCTTTACTTGATATATAATACTTTTCACCTTTTAAATAAAATATGTCACCTGTATTCCAATTCTTTATCCCTAAATTTTTTTCTTTTATTTCTTTGTATTTTTTATATAATGATTTACTATTATCTAAAACAAATTCTAATGCTTTTTTCTTAGATATATATTTAGGTTTACTAATATATAAAATATCTGCTTTAAAATACATTTTTAAGTTTCTTGATGTTTTAAAACTTCTAATAATTATTGGTATATTTACATCTTTTATATTAATATATTCTGTCATCTTTTTTATCTCCAATTATTAATATATTCTTTTATAGAAGATTATATAATATAAATTAATATTATATAATTAACTTACTTTTTTAATCTAGATATAAAAAATCCTTCAGTTTCTTTTGATGGTATAATTCGTATTGCCTTATGTAATTCTTTATTTTCCTCTTCAATTTGAACACTATTTTTTATATTTAAATCAATCTCTAATATTTTAACATTTAATTCATTAATTGCCCATTTTAAAATATCTTCATTTTCCTCTTTATTTAAAGTACAAGTAGAATATACAATTTCACCACCATTTTTTACAGCTAGATATGCACTTCTTAAAAGTTTCTTTTGTAATTTTGCAAGATCTCTAACAGTTCTCTCAGACCAACTTCTATATGTTTTAGGATCTGTTGCTAAGAATCTTCCTTCACCACTACAAGGAGCATCTAGTAAAACTTTATCAAAATATCCTTCATATTTTTTTCCTATTACTTCTCCTCTACCATTTTGCACTTCTACAATATCTGCTCCTTGCTTTTGCACATTGAACTTTAATCGTTCACATCTAAGTGCATCTAGCTCATTTGCTAAAATATATCCTTTATTCTTCATAATTGCAGCAATCTGTGTAGTCTTACTACCAGGGGCTGCTGTTAAGTCTAATATTTTCTCTTCTTCTTTAGGATTAAGTACTAATGGAGGTACCATGCTTGATAAACTTTGCAAGTATATTTTTCCTTCTTCATATATATTTAATCTTTGAATTTCTTTCTCATCTACATTTTTTATGACTAAAGCATCATTATACCATTGTACTCTATCAAACTTTATAGCATTTTCTTTTAATATATTCATAATTTCATAAATATCGCTTTTTAAAGTATTCACTCTTAAAGTAGTGTTTCTTTCTCCAGACATTCCCGAAAGAATTTTATCTACTGTAAGCGGTGAGTAATTTTCATAAAGCTTTTCTACAAAAGCTTTTGGTAACTTTCTTTTTACTTCTAATACACTAAGCAACTAAAATCACCTCTTTTATAAATAACATTTGAGAAAAAGGGGCCTTGCCCCCTTTTCTTATTATACATATGAATGTTCCACTTTTATTACTGCATAGTATTTTTCATTTTCTTCTTTTATCTTTCTTTGTATTTTTCCTATTAGTTCTTCTTTATCTACTTTTTCATCAGTTGGCACAACTAAATCAAATATTAGATTTACTCTTTCTCCACCATCTGTCATTCTAAAGTCATGAATAGAATAATTTTCGTTTATTTTTTTAACTATATTAGTAGTTACTTCTTTCATTAAATTAATTTCTTCATTATCTACTACAATTGGATCCATATGTATTGTTGTAATACATCCGAATTCATCTAATATGTCTTGTTCCATTTGGTCAATTATATCATGTGCTCTACATATATCTGAATTTGCTGGAACTTCAGCATGGAATGATACAATTTTTCTTCCAGGACCATAATCATGAACCATAATATCATGAATTCCCTCTATACCTTCATACTTAATTGCGAATTCTTCTATAGATTTTACAAATTCAGGATCAGGTTTTTGACCTAATAGTAAGTCTATTGTTTCTTTTATTGCTTTAATACCAGTAATTAAGATAAATAGTGATACTAAAAGACTAACATATCCATCAATAGTAATTCCTGCAAATTTTGCTACTAAGGCTGATACTAAAACAGCAGCAGTAGATATTGAATCAGATATACTGTCATATGCAGTACCCTTTATCGCTGCAGAATCAATTTTTTTAGCAATCTTCCTATAAAATATAAATAACCATAATTTAGCAAGAATTGCTACTACTAATAATATAATTGTAATATTACTTATATTAGGCATTTCTGGTGCTATTATCTTATCTATTGAACTTTGTAATAATTCAAATCCTACCAATATTATTAGTATATCTACAAAAAAGGCTGTAACATATTCCATTCTTCCATGCCCCCAAGGGTGATCTTTATCTACTTTCTTCTGAGACATTTTAAATCCTATCATAGTTATTATTGAAGAACCCGCATCTGATACATTGTTTAAGGCATCTGAAATAATAGACATAGAATTTGCAAATATTCCTATTATTAATTTAAAAACAGAAAGTAATATATTTACAATAATACCTGTAATACTTGAAAGCATTGCATATTTGCCTCTTACTTGTTGATTTTCAACATTATCTTTATCTTTTACAAACATTTTAATTAATAACCCTGTCATCTTTCATTTTCTCCTTTTTACTTTTTTAAGTTACTCTTACTTTATATTTTCTAATTACATTTCTTTAAACAATGTGATACATTATATCATATTTCTTATCTATATAGAAGTAATTTTATAATTTTATTTTATTTTTTATAATTTTATTTTTCTACCCATTTTTATTTTCACATTCAGTTTTAAATCTTCTTCATTATGTATAAATTTGAATTATGTAAATTATTGTGTTATAATTTATTTGTAATGCTTAAATGGCATTATGTTTAAAATTGAATAGGGTATAAAAACTCGGCATGAAAATTTTGATGTTAGCTCTCTTTAAAACTTTTATATAATTAAAATTTTTAAGGGAGGTATGATATTATGTCATATAAATTTGAAAGATTGCCTATTATTAAAGGCTTAATATATAATAACATCAAAATGCTAGAGGACAGAAAAATTGCTAAGATAGATAAGGAGTTAGCAAGGGAACTTATTACTGAAGAAGTCGATTGTTTAATAAAAGACTTTCTATACGTAAAAAAATTTGGCACCAAGAAACAAGTTTTAAGATTCAAAAGTGATATGAGAGAAATTAGAGATATTCTTTTCTCATATTTGCTAAAAATACAACATGACCCAGACATCTTTCAGGTATACTCACGTATCCTGACTATCATATAACAAATAATAGCCTCTAACAATCCGAGTTTTAAAGCTCGAAAAGTTAGAGACATTCAACAACTTTGAGAGCGCATCAAAATTCTTCTTGAGTTTTGATGACCCTTATTCATATATTACCAAATAATCTTATTTATGTCAAATTTAATATATACTTTTTATCTAAAACTATATTATTATAGTTTTTTATTTTTTGTATCATGCAACATATTTATTATCTTTTGATTTTCTTGAATTATGTTAATTACCGTGATATAATTATTATGTGCTTTTGCACATAAAATTGAATAAGGGACTTATTAAAATTCGTATAGGTTTTTGAGTTTTTTTAAGGCACTCTCACGACAATTCTAATGTCGAGGGGGTGATAATATGAGACAAGAAGATTCTAGAAGACATGCTGTCATGGAATATATACGTTCCAATATTAATATACTTAACGATAACCATTCTTGTGATTTAGATAAAGAAATTTCTAGATTACTACTAAAAGAAGAAATAAACTTTCTTCTTAAAGAATTCTTATACATCAAAAAATCTGGAACATACTCTGATCAACTAGGTTTCAAAAAAGATATACATGAAATCAAAGATCTTTTATTTTCATATTTAGTATCTCATCAAGATGATAAACAAGTAAAACATATATATGAAAATACATTCTATATCATATAAAAAAATTCTCTAACCTAAATCGAGTTTTACACTCAAAGTGGGTTAGAGATTTCTAAAACACGTGAGAGTAAATCAAAATTCTTATTGATTTTGATTACCCTTATTCACTATATTATCAAATAAATTTAATTATGTCAAATTATCATTTATTATTTTTTTGTCATTTTGTATTATATTTTTATTATTTATTTAATTTTAATGATTTTATTTTTTCCAAATTTAACAATATTTTCTTTTCCTTGTATTTTAATCTTCTCATTAATGTCTGTAACAAGATTATTATTTAGCTTAACACCTTTTCCCTGTATCATTCTTTTTGCTTCGCTTTTAGAATTTGCAAAATTAATTTTTACAAGTAAATCACATATTGATACTTCTTTAATTTCATTACTTAAAATTATTTCATCAATATTTTCTGGTATTTCTCCGTTTGCAATACTATTATATCTATCTTCTGCTTCTTTTATATATTCTTTACCATGATACATAGTAATAATTTCTCTAGCAAATATTCTATGAGCTTCAACAATATTTTTTTCTATAATTGTTTCTGCCTCTTTTATAGGAATATCTGTTGTTAATCTAAAATATTCTAATAAACAATTATCTGGTATTTTCATTGACTTTTCAAATATTAATTCAGGAGATTCATCAATTCCTATATAGTTATCTAATGATTTACTCATTTTTTCTTTTCCGTCTAATCCCACTAATAGAGGAAATGTTATTACTACTTGACTTTCCTGCCCATAATCTTTTTGTAGTTCTCTCCCCACAAGTAAGTTAAATGTTTGATCTGTACCTCCAATTTCTATATCTGCATTTAGTGCAACAGAGTCATATCCTTGCATTAATGGATATAAAAGTTCATGCATACTTAAAGGTAAATTGTTTTCAAATCTATTTTTAAAATCATCTCTTTCTAATATTCTAGCTACAGTATATTTTGATGTTAAATTAATAACATCTTTAAAGTCCATTTTAGATAACCATTCTGAATTATATGCAACTCTAGTTTTATCTTTATCTAGTATTTTTGTAACTTGTTTTAAATATGTCTCACCAGACTTTCTTGTTTGTTCAAATGTAAGTGGCGGTCTTGTTTTGTTTTTTCCTGATGGATCACCAATCATTCCTGTAAAATCTCCAATAACAAATACAACCTCATGTCCCATATCTTGAAAATGTTTTAACGCTCTTAATACTACTGTATGACCTAAATGTAAATCTGGTCTTGAAGGATCAGCTCCTAGTTTAATTGTTAATTTTCTTCCACTATCTATTTTTTTATCTAATTCCTCTTCTGAAAATATTTGTACTGCCTTTTGTTTAATTAAATCTAAATTATTCATAATAGTTCCTCCTTGCTTTTAATTATCCTTTTCTTCTATATTTCTATAAATTTATGAAAAAACAAGCTACATCCTATTTAAAGGACGAGCTTGTTTTTCTCGTGGTACCACCTTTATTCACAATATTTTCTTTTAATATTGTCTCATTCTAGCGTATTCGTAGCTACACGTTAGTTACTATAAGAATTGTAATTCAAATTTTATATACTGATAATTTCCACCTACCACTATCTCTCTATAAGTTACTATAAAATTCTACTTATTTTCTTTTTAAAACATAACTAAATTTTACTAAATATTCTTATTCTTTATATAACTTCCTGTAAATTCTTCTTTTAATATATCCATGCTGATTCTATCATAGTATTTACCATTTGTAAAGTTGCTCTTTCTTCTCCTGCCATACTCTTTAAATCCACATTTTCTATAACATTCTATTGCTCTTTTATTAAATTCTAGAACATCTAAGTTAATATTATTTAAATTTAAATAGTTAAACCCATAATCTAATATTAATCTAATTGCTTCTTTTCCATATCCTTTATTGTGTGCATCTTCTTCACCTATAAATATACCAAGTGTAGATGTTCTATGTATAAAATTAACTTTATGAAGTCCAATAGTACCAATCATTTTATCTGTATTTTTTTCAATTATAAAAAATAAATATGTATCTGATTCATTACTTTCAAGATATCTTTTTTCTTCTTCTAATGTCATAATTCTTGCACTTTTACCAATATAATCAGTTGTATTAAAATCGTTAAACCATATAGTAAGTTTTTTTGCATCTTCATCATTATTTATTTTAGGTGATAGATATATTCTTTCTCCTTCTAGTTTTTTAATATATTCCACTTTTCTTTTCCCCCTTTCTTTTTAATCTTTTTCTTTGCAGATTATTTATTTTTTAATATTTCTAAATATTTATTAGAAAATATTTTTAATTTTTCTATATTTTCCTTGTCTTTATATTCTTTCATAAGTTCATTTGCTACTTTATATGCCATTTCATACTCATTTTTATTAACTTCAAATTTTTCATATGCTTCTTGTAATTCATCTTCATCTAATAGATGAATCCTTCCATCCGGCACAATTACAACATCTAAATATAGGTCGTCTTCATAAGGGACTCCATTTTCTTTTCCTATTTTTCTTGCTATATCATAATACCATTCGACAACATTTTCATTTTCATCATAAATTACAGTAATACTATAGTTTTTTCCATCTGGATAAATTTCAAGCCATTTAAATCCATCTGATAAAATACATCTTTTCTCTTCATCAACATACCATGGAAATTTAACTTTTTTTATCTCTAATAAAGAAATATTACCATTAAAATCTTCATTATCAACTCTAATATTTTTGTAATCTTTTTCTAATATATGATCTTTTTTGTTTCTTCCATCTGCAAATCTTTTCTTTAAAGTAATCCAATATCTTTGTATTATTCTATTTTCTTCTTCTTTTTTTACTTCGTTTTCAAATACTCCTCCATTTTTCATAATTGTTCTAGCAAATGCTTTATTTTCTCTATCGCATGTCATCATTACATTACCAATTCCTACCTTCTTAGCCTCCTTTAGGGCAAGTCCTATCATTTCTGTACTGTAACCTTTGTTTCTCTCTGATGGTCTAATAGCGTCTCCAATATGTCCTCCATAATTATATAGATATTCATTTAGTCTGTATCTAACCTGAACAACACCTATTACTTTATCATCATCTATTCTTACTGCTATATATTGTTTTGCTTGAACTCTTCCTTTAGACTCTGCTTTTTCTTTTGATAAATCTTCATTAATTTTTTTAAGCCAATCTTCATAACTTGGTAATCTATCTAATCCTCCACTTCCTGGAATCAAATTCTCGCCATTGTTTCTAAATTCTTGTACAAAGTCTGCTATTTTTTCTTTATATTCCTCATTTGGAAATACTAATTTTAATCTATTACTTTTTATATTTTCGTGTTCTTTCATTTTATCATCCCCTATAATTTAAATTTTTCTTTTATCAATTTAGCTGTATTCTCAGCAGAAATATTTGTATTATTTATCTTTATATAATTTTTATCCTTTATTTCTCCATCATAAGAATTCAATCTATGTTTCTGTGTTGATTTCAATAATTCCTTTTCGCTAAACTCGATATCTCTTTTAGTTGGTTTATTTATTAATCTATTTTCAGTTTTATTTCTTCTTAATCTTTCTTTCAAATCTGATTCTAATTCTACTATATAAAATTCTCCATTTTCTTTTTCATATATTGACTTAATTTTATTTATAAAGTTCCAGTCTTCTTCTTTTTCAAAACACCACATAAGAGTAAATATCATACCTTCTAAATTACTTTTTGCTACTTCTTCAAATATTGCAAATCTAAATAAATCAGTTAATCTCCTTCTTTGTTCTGATTTAAAATCAAAGAATTTTAATGGTAAGTCAATCGTTTCATGATTGTGCATAAATTTCAAATTAGTAATTCTAGAAAGTTCTTGTCCAACTGTCATTTTACCTACAGCTTGTGGTCCACAAATTAGTATAAACTTTGGCATTTTCATCACCTATTTTTCTTATATTTTTTCCACTATTTTTAATATATGATTACTATATCCCATTAAATCCTTTCTAGTACAATTTTTTAAGTGATAATTTAAATATATTTCATATTCTTCATCATCTAGATTATTAATATATTCTTGCATGTTAGCAGAAATTCCATCGGCTGCAACAGTTTCAATTTCTTTTAAAGTAAAATCTTTTATTAAATTATCAAACTCTTCTATTTTAAATGTTGCAAATATTTCTTCTGCTATGTTTTTTATATTCCAATCATCATCTACTAATTCTTTTAGTCTTTTCATATTACCTTTTCGTAATCCATATGATAGTACTACCGCATCATTTGTAATATACGCTAAAAATATTTTTCCATTTTTCTTAGTTACTCTAATTGCTTCTGATATAGCTTTTTTAACTGATTCTTCATCATATAAATGATATAGTGGTCCTAATACTAATGTAATATCAAATGTATTATCTTCATACATGCTAAGATCTAAAGCATTTCCTTTAATTGCATTAATATTCATATTATCTGTTATTTTGCTTTTCAATACTTCTAAATTTTTTTCTAATAGTTCAATTGCATCTACCCTATAACCTTTTTTTGCATAATTTATAGAATATCTACCAGTTCCTGCACCAATCTCTAATATTCTATCTCCCTTTTTTAGATATTTTTCTATATATTTAGTTGTCGTTATGTATTCTACCATATGTGCCTTATCTCTAATTAATCTTGAATCTTCATCATAACTACTATAATAATCATCTAAAATTTTTTCTATATTATTCATCTTTTATCACCTTTCTTTTCATTTTATAATGTGTTTCTGTTTCTTCATATACTTCAAATCCAAATTTTTTATATAAAAATCTCGCTGGATTTTCTTTAAAAACTTGCAAAACAGTATCAACTTTTCTTTCTTTATCAGTCATTAACATATTTGTTAAGATATTCTTTCCTATTCCACTATTTTGATATTTCTTATCTATATAAAATAAATTTATTTCATTTTCTTTATCACTAATTAAATAGTTGGTAAATAAACCTATTATTTCATTTTTATATTTTATAACTTTTATATCATTTCTATGCTTATTTATTAAATCATTTAAAAATTCTATTTGAATATCATCTTTCCACGGTCCATAGATTTTTTCCACATACCATTTAAAGCATTCTTTTTTCATATTATATAGTTTTTCAAAATATTCATCCTTATATTCTGTAAACGTATATGGTAATATCTGCATTGGCGTAAATTTTATACCATCTACTTCATCATCTAAATCAGTGTCTTTGAATCCTAGATTGTGATAAAATTCCTTTGCAAAAGGTGAAGAATTTACTGTAATATATTCTATATTTTCATTATTTTTTATACAATAATCTTTTACCTTATTTATTAGTTTTGTTCCTATTCCTCTTCTTTGGTATTCCTTATCTATAAATAATAAAACTATATGTTTATAATTGCTAAAAGCAATCATACCAACAATCTTATTATTATTTTTTGCTACTAAAATTTTTAAATCTTCACCGAGTTTCTTATAGATATTTTCATAATTTGCAAATTTAAAAAAACTTGCTATTCCCTCTTTTTTATAATCTGGAGCTTCAAATTCCATAAATACTTTTCTTACTAATTCTAAGCTTTCTTTTAAATCATCTATATTTAATTCTTCTATTATATCCATCATCAATTTCACCTCAAAAAAATATATGTTTATTATATAACACAAAATAAATAATAAAAAGCCTTGCAAAAAGAAATCTTTAAGACTCCTTTCACAAGACTTTTATTAAATCTCATTATAAAGTGTAAGTAACTTTCTATTTTTTGTTACCCTTTACCGCTTAGGTGTTACCCCTAGGTAAACTCTTAAATTATGTAAATCATTTTAACATAGTAATTAAGAAATGTCAACTACATAATTTTAAACTCTTTTATAATTTTAGTTATTTTTTAGAATAATCTTCTAAAAATTTTTTCACTTCATTTATACGATTTTCTACTTGAGTTGGTGCAGGTCCACCTACTACATTTCTATTCATAACGCATGTATTTAAACTTATAGCTTCATAAACATCTTTATCAAATCTATCATTTATTAATTGATATTCTTCTAAAGTCAGTTCATCTAATGTTTTATTATTATCTATTGCATATGCTACTAGTTTACCTGTGATTTTGTATGCATCTCTAAATGGCATTCCTTTCTTTACTAAGTAATCAGCACAATCTGTTGCATTTATAAATCCTTTTAATGCCGCTTTTTCCATATTTTCTTTTAATACTTTCATTGTATCAATCATAGGTATTAATGTTGTTATACAAATTTTTACAGTATCTATACTATCAAATATGAACTCTTTATCTTCTTGCATATCTTTATTATATGCTAAAGGTAATCCTTTCATCATTGTTAAAATTCCCATTAGATTTCCATATACTCTTCCTGTTTTTCCCCTTATTAACTCTGTGATATCTGGGTTTTTCTTTTGAGGCATTATTGATGAACCTGTAGAAAATGCATCATCTAACTCTATAAATTTAAATTCCCATGAACACCACATTACTATTTCTTCACTTAATCTTGATAAATGCATCATTACTATCGAGATATTTGATATAAATTCTATTGCAAAGTCCCTATCAGATACACCATCTAAACTATTTTTTGTTATATCTTTAAATTCTAATAATTCTTTAACATATTCCCTATCTAGATTATATGTTGTGCCTGCTAGAGCACAACTTCCAAGTGGCATTATATTGGTTCTGTTATAGTTTTGATTTAATCTTTCTAAATCTCTTAAAAGCATTTCTACATAAGCCATTAAATGATGTGCAAATGTAATAGGTTGTGCTCTTTGAAGATGAGTATATCCAGGCATTACTGTATATAGATTTTTTTCTGCTTTTTTTACTAAAGTATCTATTAACTCTATTATTAGTTTAATTATTTCATTTATTTCATTTTTTAAGTATATTCTAATATCTAATGCTACTTGGTCATTTCTGCTTCTTGCTGTATGTAATCTCTTTCCAGTACTTCCTATCCTTTTTGTAAGCTCACTTTCAATAAACATATGAATATCTTCTGCATTATTATCAATTTCTAATTTATTATTTTCTATATCTGATAAAATATTTTTTAATTCATCTATAATTTTTTTGCTTTCTTCCTTATCTATAATTTCTTGTTTTGCAAGCATTTTACTATGTGCTATACTTCCAGTAATATCTTCTTTATACATTCTTTTATCAAATCTAATAGATGAATTAAAATCATTTGTTTTACTATCTATTTCTTTTTTAAATCTGCCTTCCCATAACATTATATTTTCCTCCTTTTCTTCTGATTTTTATTACTTTTATCTTATTTATTTTATTTTTCATTTTCTTCTATCATTTTAGATCTTACTTTAGTTGGTAAAGCATAAATATTTATAAATCCTTCTGAATCTTTTTGATCATAACTATCGTCTTCACCAAATGATGCTATTTTAGTTGAATGTAAAGAGAATTTACTACTTACTCCTGCATTTATAATATTTCCTTTATATAATTTTAATTTAACAGTTCCAGTTACATTTTCTTGTGTCTTATCTATAAATGCTGATAGGGCTTCTCTTAATGGTGTAAACCATTTTGCATCATATAAAAGTTCTCCAAATTTATTTGATATTCCTTGTTTAAAGTGCATTGTGTCTTTATCTAAACATATCGTCTCTAGTATTTCATGTGCTTTATATATTATTGTTCCTCCTGGGGTTTCATATACTCCTCTTGATTTCATTCCAACTAATCTGTTTTCTACTATATCAATTATACCTATACCATTTTTTCCACCAATTTCGTTTAATTTAGTTATTAATTCTAGTAAACTCAATTTTTCTCCATTTAGTGCAACAGGTAATCCTTTTTCGAAATCTAAAGTAATATATTCGTCTTTATCTGGTGCTTTTTCTGGTGTTACACCAAGTTCTAGGATTTTATCATATTTAGGTTCATTATTTGGATCTTCTAAATCTAAACCTTCATGTGATAAATGCCATATATTTTTATCTTTTGAATAATTCGTTTCTCTATTTATTTTTAGTGGTATTTTATGCTTTTCTGCATATTCTATTTCTTTTTCCCTACTATTTAGTTCCCATGTTCTCCAAGGAACTATAACTGGCATATCTGGTGCAAATGCTTTTATTCCAAGTTCAAACCTTACTTGGTCATTTCCTTTTCCTGTGCATCCATGACAAATTGCATCTGCTCCTTCTTTTTTTGCTATCTCTACCAATTTTTTAGCAATAAGTGGTCTCGAAAATGGTGTTCCTAGTAAATACTCATTTTCATATTTTGCTCCTGCTTTTATTGCCTCTGCTATATAGTCATTTACAATTTCTTCTTTTAAATCTAGCACATATACTTTAGATGCTCCTGTTTTTATTGCTTTTTCTTCTAATCCCTCAAGTTCTGATTTTCCTTGTCCTACATCTCCTGATACTGCTATTACTTCGCACCCTTTATAATTTTCTTTTAACCATTCAATCATTACAGATGTATCTAATCCACCTGAATATGCTAATACTATTTTTTTATAATTCATTTTTCATTCCTCCTATATTTTTTATTTTAATTAATCTAAACTTTTATTATATTTATATATTTTCATATACTTTTTACATCTGTCTTCGTTTAGACCAACCACTATAGAAGAAAATTCCGTATTTTGCTATTTTCATCTTTTTTTCCTTTCTTTTTAATCTTTTGATAAAAAATATATAAAAAAGCATCTCTGGATAAATCCAGAGACGCTTTTATTCGTGGTACCACTCTAGTTACATATATAATAATTATATATGCCACTCAAAACGCCTTTAACGCAGGACCTACGAATTGCTATACTTTAATTTCATTTATTTCCAACAATCACTCATGAGTTCTTTTCATTATATTACTCTATTACTAGACTTACACCATCCTCTAGCTCGCTATAACTTTATAATATATTACTCTCTCAATCAACGATTTATTTATTTTATTTTTAACTACATTATTATCTTATCATCTTTTTACGTTTATGTCAACTTTTTTATTTTTATATACTGTTTCACCATTTTTTATTGTCTCTAACACTTTAATATTTCTTATTTCACTCATATCAATTTTTAATGGATTTTTATCTATAATAATTAAATCTGCTTTCTTCCCTTCTTTTATGCTTCCTTTTATATCTTCTTCAAAATATTGATATGCTCCATTAATAGTTACAGCTTTTATCGCATCAATTACATTAATTTTTTCATCTTTTCCTAAAATTTTTCCGTTTTTTGTTATTCTACTTACACTACACCATATCGTCTCAAACATATTAGGATTTATAACTGGTGAATCTTGATGGAAAGTAAAAAGGATTTCATTGTCTAATGAACTTTTTGCTGGACTTATTTTGCTTGCTCTTTCTATCCCAAAATTTTTTGTATGAATATCTCCAAAATAATAAACATGAGCTATAAAAAATGAAGGTATGACTTCTAATTTTTTAATTAATGGCAATTGATCTATTCCTAATAGTTGTCCATGTATTAGTACTGGTCTTATTTTACCAATATTATCATGTATTTTTTTATTTACTTTATCTATAGATTCTAAATATTGCTTTGCCGCCATGTCTCCATTACAATGTGCTAAAATCTGTATTTTTTCATTATATGCTTGTTCTAGAGCATTTTCTACATCTTTATCATTCATTGTGCCATAACCGCAGTATTCTTTTTCGCTTTCATATGGTGTTCTCATCCATGCTGTTTTTGCTTGAGGAGAACCATCCAAGAAAATTTTTATTCCTTGTATTTTTATGTGGTTATAATATTTTTTAAAATTTTTGCTAAATTCATTCTTTATATTTTTTATTATATCTTTTTCTATATATGCTATTATATCTATTTTAAAATTATTTTCTCTTATAATCTCTTTATATATGCTAGTCAATTCTTTTGCCATAAAACCTTCTTGAGCAGTAGTTATTCCATATGAAAAATATTCTTTTTCTGCTTTTTTTACTGCTTTAATAATATCTTTTAAATTTGGCATTGGCACTTTTTTTATGTTTTCTATAAAAGCATTTTCCTCTAGGTATCCTGTTAATTCATTATTTTCTTTTCCTATGATACCTCCTGCTGGATTTGGTGTATTTACATCTATATTTAAAATTTTCAATCCTTTTGTATTTATAACTCCTGAATGTCCAGATTTATTTTTTATAACTACTGGATTATTTGGTAATATATCGTCAATTTGTTTTTTTGTTATATGTTTCTTATCAAAAAAATTATTATTATCATATCCATCTGCAATAATCCATTTATTATTCTCTATATTATTTTCTAATTTATATTTTAATAGTTTTTCTTGCACTTCTTCTATACTACTGCACTCTTCTAATGAAACCTGTAAGTATTTATTTGCCACAGCTATAAAATGACTATGGCTATCTATAAATGCTGGCATTATTGTTTTACCTTTTAAATCTATTACTTCTGTACTAAAATCTTTAAAATGCATTATTTCTTCTTTGCTTCCAACTTTTTTTATAATATCATCTTCTATTAGAATTGCTTCTATATTTTCTATATTATTGTTTTCAAGTGTTATAAATTCTCCATTATAATAAATTTTTTTCATAATTATCTCTTTCTAAAAAATACAAATAATTTATATTATTATTTGTATTTTTTTATTATATATTTATTTATTGTACTTTTTCTTAATTTTATTTTCTTAAATCAAATTTCTTAATATTAGAAGCTGTAGAAAATTCTCCATTTTCCACTTTATTTAAGAAAACAATTCCATCTAAATGGTCACATTCATGTTGAATATCTCTTGCAGTAAATCCTTTAACCTCTTTTACTATCTTTTCACCATATAAATTATAGTATGTAACTTCTATATTAGTATATCTTTTAACTTTTCCACGTATACTTGGCACACTCAAGCATCCTTCATATTCTAGTGTGGTTTCATCAGATAATTTTTTCCATGTTGGATTTATCATAACAGTTGTTGGAACATCTTCTGGATCAATATATAAGCATTTATCTTTTTCAACTTGAATTACTATAATCCTTTTATTTACACCTATTTGAGGAGCAGCTATTCCAAATCCTCCTGATTCATTTAAAGTTTCTTTCATATCTTCTATTAATTCTATTATTTTACTATTAATATTACTAATATCTATTTCTTCTGATTGTTTTGAAATTACTGGATCTCCTACTTCTCTTATTTTTAATATTTTCCCCTTATATGTATCATTAATGATTTTATTAACATTTTTTACCATACTGCTTTCATCCTCAATTCTTTTTTCGTTTATACATAATTACTTAGTTAAGATTTCCCTCAGCTTTTTTAAATATCTCTCCTTCAAATGTAAATGTTATTTTTGATACCTCTGAGAAGTCAGCAATAATCTTATTTTCATCTTCAATGTATTTACAACCATTTTCTATTAAAAAAGCTTTAATCATTAATTTATGATTTACATTAAAATTTGATATTATCTCCATAACAGTTGTTATAAATGTATTAGAACCTACTTTATTAAAAATCCTATCTGGTAAATCTTTTACAAACATATAAATATTCGTATCTCCACTTCCACAAAAATATGCTACATTTTGTGGTGCAAACGCAATATATATCATAGATAAATTATATCCATTAATTTCCTCATTTAATTCTATCTTTGGAGTTATAAATTTATTCAAATTTAAATCTTGCATAATCTTTCTGGTTCTAATCATTAGTTCAACACCTTTATCTGGTATAACTTTTTCTATTTCTGACGAATACCAGAATTTATCTGCACTTGGCGAAGTTGTCCCTATATATTCTACATTAAATTCTCTGTCATCTAATTTTAAAATACATGTATTTACATCTGTATCCCATCTATTGTATTTTCCTACATATTCTATAAAGTTTCTTTGATCTGAATATACTTTTCCTATGCAAATAGAAAATAAATCCTTAAAGCTTATATTATTTAAGTCGACTAGTTTTAATGTTTCTTCTTTTAATCCACAATTATCGCTTCTATTATCTGCTTTTAAAATAGATGAAACACAATATGAAAAAGCTGCTATTGTATCTTTTTCCATTCTTCCATAATTATAGTGGACAAATTTATTATCTTTTATTTTCCATTCTCCTACCATATATTTCTTTTGTCCATTTTCTTCATTTGCAATTTCCATAGTAATGTATCTAGGCATATTAGGTGCTAGTACTAATGCAACACATTTTGCTTGTGCCATAAATGAGTCTGTATCTGGAAATATTATATAAAATATTTTCATATTCTCATGTATGTTTGCTGTTATATCAAAATCTTCAGGTTTAATTTCTCTATTCTCATCTACTAAATAAAAATCTTGATTAATCTTATCATTGGTAATACTATACCATAAATCACATAAGTACTTTTTCATTTCTTCTGGTCCTTTATTTAAATGCTCATTAAATTTTCTCCAATTTCCAAATATTTCACTTCTTAATACAATATGACTTAACATATATGCTCTACTTGTTTTTTTCTTTTCCATAAAAATTCCCCTTTTATTTTTTATATTATTTTCTTTTAATAAAACTATTCTATCCCATTTTCTTTCATTATCCATTTAATATCTTCTATAGATTTATCTATATTAAATCTACCATTTCCTACAGGATAATATACTGCATAACATTTATATTCTTTACTATCTATATTTTTTAAATAAAGCTTTTTTCTTGATTGTGAAACTGATATTTTTTCATTTAAGACTATTGAACTAACTTGATTTCCAAATAGAATTATTACTTTTGGATTTATAATTTGTATTTCTTTTTCTAATAAATCTAAATATTTCTTATACACACTATTTGGTAATATTCTTGCATCTAATTGAGTACATTTTCCTAAATTAGTAATAAAATACTTATGCTGTTTTACATCTTCATATACTTCTTCTGCAAATTCTTCTGTCCATTCTGATCCTTTTATACTTTTAATTTTACTATATATTTTTTCGTCCATTAAATCTAATTCATGGAATAAATCCCAAATATTTTTAGTTCCTATCCATGGTGATTTTCTACCTTTCCATTCTTTAGATGAAGCGATATTTTTTCCTGTTGGATTCATGAATACAAAGCATATATTAGGATTTTTCTCACATCCTCCATTATATATAGAATCTAATTCTTTTGCACCGTATTTTATTTGTAGTTTGTCATATTCTTTTTTTAAATCCTGTAAATTCATTTTTTTCTCCATAATTTATTTTTTTCTTTAAAGTTTTTTATTCTTTCTTCTACATTTTTTCTACTATATTTTATATCATATTTTGTATATATAGACAATTAAATTTTACATTAATTTTTATGATTTTTTATTAAAATATTGCTTTTAAAAAAAGTATAAATTAAATCAATTTTATCTAATTTAATTTATACTTTTTAGATTGTTTTTTACTTTATATTAAATTAACTCAAAACAACACCAGATATTTCTGCACTATTTAAAATTTTACACTCTTTATTATTTTCCGTAGTTATATTAACATTTATAGAATAATTAGATGGTTGTATAACTTCTAATTTTTTGATACCACATATATAATTCTTATATATACTTACTGCTAAGCTTCCGCTTCCACAAGCTGTTTCATAATATAATGTATCTATAGTTCTTACCCATATTATTGGATAAATTTTAATTTTGTCTTTACATTCTTCATCTATTTTTTCTGTTAAAATTATTCCAACTGCATTTTCATTTGTATTAAATTTTTTCATAATTTCTTTTAGTCTTTGTTTTGCTTTTTCTTCATTCGTTTTTAATTCTTCAATATAGCTTTTAGAAGTATATTCATTTATTACTCCTAGAGTAATTCCATCTAGTTTAATTAAACAAATTCCTTCTTTTTCTTCTACTAAATTACTAATATCTTTATTAATATTCATTATTGCATATACATTTTTATTACTATCTATTCCCCCTTGTATTTTACTTTTCATTCCTGAAACTTTTATATCAATTTTTCCTTCTTTTCCGCTTAAGTATTGCCATATTGCACATCTTGTTGCATTTACGCAAAATTCTCCCCCTGCCATATTTAATTTCTTTTCCTTTGTACTTATAAATCCTACTTGTTCAACATCTATATTTTCTTTTAAAATTTCATCATTAATTATCTTTTTTTCGTCTTTACTATATTCATCTCCTATAACTAATGCTGTTTTATTACCACCAGGATTGAAAATCTTATATGTGTATTTTCTTTTTAAATTATTATTTGAATTATAATTAGAATCATCTATATTTTTTAATTCCTCTATAACTGTATTTATATCTATAATTTTCTGCAAATTAGTTTCCATATTCTTTAATATAATTTTATTTTCTTTTAGTTCTTCTTCTCCAATAATTATTACATATGGTATTTTTTCATAATTTGCATAATCTAAAGATTTTCTTAGTTTCTTATCATTCATTTCTATATCAGTATTTATTCCATTTTTTCTTAATTTATTTGCTATCTTTAATGCCTCTACTTTATTATTCATTGGTATGATATATACTAAAGTATTATTAGTTTTAACACTATTCTTCTTTTTTAAAATTTCAAATATAACATCTAGACCAAAACTAACACCAACTGCTGGATATTTTTTACCATTTCCTATAAAATCTCCTATCATTTTGTCATATCTTCCTCCACCTCCAATGCTAGATTTTATTTCACCAGTTTTTATATATGCTTCAAATATTGTTCCAGTATAATATTCTTGTCCTCTTGCAAGTGATGAACTAAACTCTACATATTTATTTAATTCTAGTTTCTCGATATATTCATTTAATTTGTCTATTTCTTGTATTCCTTCTCTTAATTCTACATTATCTGTTGTTATGTATTTAGATTTGATTTTATCAAAATCTAGTTTCAAATTTTCCAATAATAAATTAATATTTTCAGATTTTAATCCAATATTCAAAAACTCATTTGTAATTTCTTCTTTAGATAATTTATCAAATTTATCAATTATAGTGATGGCTTTATCTATCTTTTCATCCTCTATTTTACTCTCTTTAATTAATCCACTCATTAATTTTCTATTATTATATTTTATAACTACATCAATACCTAGTTTTGAATATCCTTCTACTAATAATGCAATTATTTCTGCTTCTACCATTTGTCCTTCTATTCCTACACTATCAACATCACATTGAATAAATTCTCTTAGTCTACCTTGTTTTACTGGTCCATCTCTAAACACTTTTCCTATTTCATATCTTTTATATGGCATCTTTATCTCTGGATTTATCGCTATATATTTTGCAAATGGAACAGTTAAATCATATCTTAATGCTAAATTTCTATTTCCCTGATCTTGCACTTTATATATTTCTTTCAAAATATCATTATTCTCATCGTATTTTAAAGCCAATAAATCATAGTAGCATAGTATAGATGTAGAAAGTGGTTTGTATCCATATCTTTCAAATACTTCTTTTAATGTGTTTTCTATATAATTTCGTATAACTTGATCATTTCCTCCAAAATCAATGCTTCCTTTTACATTACTTAATTCTAAATTTTTCATATTTATCAAACCTTTCTTTTTTATATTTTTACCCTTTTTCCTAATTTTTTTATTCTTATTTTTTATTTTTTAATAGTTGTAATTATGAAACATTAATATTTTTAAATAAAAATAGATATACTAAAAAAAGACTACTCGTAGTTTTATTTTCCTACAAATAGTCTTTTTAATATATCTATCAATTTTGAATATTTTTAAACTATCGTAGGTACACGCCAAATTTGCCTGTACCTACAACCTATTTTGCTGTAGTTACAAGCTCCTACGATGATGATGTAATTGGTTTAAAAATATTCTTAGTTTCATAATTATACCTCTTTATTTATTATATGTTTTATATTTTAGCATATATTATTATATATGTCAATTATGTAAATTTGCATCATGTAAGTTGTATTATATCATTACTTTTTCCTATTTCTTCTTTTTTCCCATACATGTCTAATTAAGTCTAATGATAATGTAGATAATGTAAAACCTATAACTGGTACTAAAGAACTAAGCCACACATTTGTAAATTTATTTATCATAAATGAATAGATTACAACTACAATATATGTTAATATACAAATTAAAATTCTTCTTAAAAAGCTAGTTTCCCATGCTTTATCTAGTTCAACTTTGTGATTTCTTTCTTCTATTTTCTTTACTTCTTCTTGTAATTTTTTTATTTCTTCTTTTTCCATAGCTTTCTCTCCTTTTTTAATTATCTATATTAATATAGCATCTCCACATTTTGCTTTTTTTGCTATTTTAAATAACTCTTTATTCTTTTTTGTTATTACTTTTTCTTCTATGATTCCATTGTAACATATTTTTAATGTTATCTTTCCCTTCTCAATTATTGGATGTCTTAATACTCTTACTGCTTTTTTTATTTCTATTTTTTCTTTATTTTCCTTATTTTCTTTATATAGCACTATATATGAAAACTTTTCATCTTCATAGGGTGCATCTCCATCTTTTAAGTATTTATGTACTTTATTTCTTTCTACTCTTACTATACTATGGCACCAATCATCATCTGGTAATGTACATTTAAAATTTCCTATACAAGGAGCTAATATCTTGATTTTATTTTCTATAGCATATTCGTGTATTTTTCTAATATTATTAAATCCTGCTGGTGTTCCTGGTTCTATTATAATTAAATATTTATTTGTAAGATTTAATAATTTTCTTACTATATTCAATCTGTTTTTTTCTTCTATTTCATTTATCATATATGATGTAATAACTAGATCTGCTTTTATGTCTATATCATTTTTCTCTATATCCAAATTAACCCAATTTATTTTTTCTTTATCTTGTACTTGTTTAAGTATTTCTTTTCCTAAATCTTGCATAGATTTTTCCCTTTCTATGCATATTCCTTCTTGTATATTAAATTTTTCAAGAATTCCAATAGAGGCAGCTCCCGTTCCTGCTCCCACATCAATATATGACTTCACATCTTCTCGTATATTTATTTTATCCAAAATTGTTTTAACCGCACAATATGTTGCAGGCATTCTTATAACCAAGTATGAAATAGCTTCAATATCTTTTGATAATAAGGATTGTCCTTTTCTTTCTTCATTCATATATCTATTGCTTAAATTATTTGATATTTGTTTTAATTCTGATAAATTTATACGTTCTAACTTTTCTTCGATTTTTTGTTCAACTATTGCTGGTAATTTCAATTTTTTTCTCCTCTTAATTATTATTATTAAATATTATGTCTTTATATATCATAGATTGTTCCACCATATGCCCTATATTACCTTCACCTGCATATTTTTCCTTATCAAAGAAATTATCTCTTTTATCTATCCAGTATAGCTTATTTACTTCTTCTATTAAATCTACATTTTTATTTAGCTTTCCTGCATATACTTCAAGTTCCATATCTGACATTTTATATTCGAAATTCATAACATGAGTAAGATTAATATCATCTTTAGTTATTCCTGTTTCTTCTTGTAATTCTCTATATGCTGCATGAATTTCATCTTCTCCTTTTTCTACTTTTCCACCTACTAAATTAAATTTTCCTTTATATGGATCCTTTTCTCTTTTGCACATAAGAATTTTATCTGCATCTTTATTATATACTAATATGACATTTAATTTTTTCATATATTATTCTCCTCTACCTAATTATTTTTAAGTATCATTCCTGCTCCAAGTTCTTCATTTGGTCTTGATACAAATCCAAATCTTTCATAAAATTTTTCTCTTCCTTTTGTTGCTCCCAAATATACTCGGATATCTGGATTTATTTTTCTATATTCCTTAACTTTCTCTAATATATTATTTAATATTCCTGTTCCAATTTTCATTTTTTGATATTTTGGTATTACTATTATATCTTGAATATATAAAAATATAGTTTTATCCCCTATTATTCTACCAAATCCAATTATCTTTTCTTCATCATATACACATACTGAATATATCGTATTTTTTAAAGCTTCTTCTACTATTTTGTTTTCTCTTTTTCCCCATCCAACACTATCATTTAAATAATTATATTCTTCTACTGATGGAATTTTATTTATATATTGTATTTTCATTTTTCCCTCTTATATTTATAAATCTATTATTTCTAAATCATTAGGCACATATATATTTCCATTATAATATGCTTTAGCTTCTTTTGTATATAGTTCTTTTCTTTTTTCTATATTATTATCTTTTGTATGCCATACAACTAAATTCTTTATATTAAGCATTTCCATTTTTTCTGTTACATCTTTTAGTGTAGAATGATTTTTTTCTCTTGCTTTAAATATTTTTTCTTCTGATTCCATACAAAATACTTCATGTAAAACCCAATCTGTATTTCTTACTTTATCATATAGTTTTTCGTCACAAGGTACATCTCCCATAAATGTTAATATCTTTTTATTATTTAATTTTACTTGAAATCCAAATTGATTACATTCATATGAATATAAGTCTAGCACTTCTAAATTATACCCTATAACATTTAAAATTTCATGATTTTTTAGACTATGAAATTTTACTCTTTTATTAAATTGATCTATTAATTCTGGATATGATGTTTTAACAAAAAAATCTTTAACTAATGTTATTATTTCTTCGTCACAATATATATTAAAATCACCATCATATGCACCTGCTCCCATCATAGACGTTATAACCCTTAGTACATAAAAAATTCCAAGTAAATGATCAATATGTTTATGTGAAATAAAACAATCATGTATGTTTTTTATATTTACCCCTATATCCTTTATTTGTTTTATAACTCCGCTTCCACCACCAGTATCAACTAATAAGTAGCTATCATTATTTTGCAAAATAAAACATGTATTATAGCAATTAGTTGGTGTTCCTGCACCAGTTCCTAGCACTAATATTTTTTCCATATAATTTTCCTCACTTATCTCACTTATTTTTATAGATATATACAATTACTCCTACAATAATACCAATACTAAGGCCAAAGCTTACACTCATAGGTATATTATTTATATATATTCCTATACTTACTCCAATTAACATACCTATTACTATCCATCTTGATATTATCATGGCTAAATAATTATCATTTTTATCATTAACTTTCTTCTCTGCTTTTTCTTTCTCTTCAGAAAGTATGTATTTGTTAGTTTCGCTATTCATATTTTTATTTTCCTTATTTATCATCTTAACTTACCTTATAATTATATCACTTTCTTTTCCTTTATTTACTTCTTTTTCTAATCCTTGTACATATCCAATTTTACTATTAATTAACATATCTATTGTTTCCATATCTATATTTAATCCAAAAGTTTTAATACATTCTTCTGGTGAACTTTTTTTCATCTTTTCTTGAAAATTTACTAGCATCTCTTTAGCTTTATTTGGATCTTGTTCATATATTCTCTGAAAATATGGAGATGTAATTAGATCCCCTATTATATATCTAGATATATATTCCATTGATCTTCTCTCTTTTATTACTTCCTGTAATGCAACCATGATATCTTCTTCCGTTAATGTATATCCAGATTTTTGTAAATGCTTTTTTATTATATCTAGGTTAAGACTTTTATTTTGTCTAAGAGCTATCGCAAGCTCCATTCTGGCCAGCATGACCATGCAATCTTTTTTTATTCCTTTTGCCTTCATTGCTCTTCTTTGTATAACTCTATTTTTCGTAATTTTTCCTTTTCTTAATAGATAATAGTCCATTAAGTTTTCTATACAATCTGTACTAGTTTCTCCTAATAAAGAATTAAATTTTGTTGGTGTATTTAAATCTGTGTCCATAGTGTGAGCTAATTCATGTGATAAATCATATACATCTTCAATTTCTCCTCTCATTGGTACAAAAATAGTTTTTCTACCATTTCTAATATATCTTCTTTTACCTCCATTTTTATCATATGCATATATAACTGCTTTTTGTGTAGTAACCATTGGATTATTAGGATAATGATTTAAACTTCCTGCTTTTTTATCATATATATAAATTGGTATCTTACTTGTACCTGTTATAATTGATTTTGCTTTTTCATACATGCCATTATCAAGTTCTTGATAAAATTCTAATACAGTTTTTATTGCTTCTCTCCTACTCATATTTATATGTATTGGTGTGGTTTTATCTATTTTTATATCTGGCACTCTAAAAAAATGAGACTTAACAATATGATATATCATTTTTCTCTCTGGAAATCTATCCAATTCTTTTGCATCTTTTATAGCACATCTATTAAGTAAATCCATATCTACTTTTTCCATATATTTCTCCTATTAAATATATATTACTGCTTTATTTAATATAGCATAAAAGCAAGTAATTATCAACCAATTACTTGCCTTTATATATTTATAAAATGATATCTAAAATATCACATATATTAATTTCTTCTAAGTCATCAATTATTATTTTCTTTTTTATATAATTTATCTTAGTTATCATTCCTTCTATTTGTATATATTTATTATTTTTATAATACTTTATTTTAATTTTGTTTCCTTGTTTTATTCTATTAAATTTATCTTGTAATTCTTCTAGACTTTCTTCTGATAATTCTATTTTTTCATCATATTCCATTTCTTTTTCTATTTGTCTTAACGCTTCTTGAAGACCTGTTAATGCATCAAATGGTAAAAATTGTTTTGCTCTTTCTATTCTACTCACCACCGGTTATGACCTCCTATTAATCTATTTCTTATCATTGTAGTAGCTCCATCTTCAAAGTTCATTCCTCTTAATATTTTATTTTTTCCCATGCTATTTTTTATATTACAGATTGTAAGTTCTAATTTCTTCTCTTTATCTACTTTCTTTTGGTCTGTAAACAAATTAAGTTGAACATTGTTTTCTTCAATCACATTTTCAAAGCTAATTCCAATTCTTCTTATAGGAACACTTCTATTAGTTGTCTTATCATAGATTAGTAAAAATTCTTTTAAAAGTTCTGAATATATATTAGTATAGTTATTGATTCTTTTTGAGCCTCCTGTAGATGGAATTACATTTTTTGAATATCCTATATATAGATGTATTACATCTGTCACTAAATTTTTTTCTATTAGTCTTAAACTTCCAAGTTCAACCATTTCTTTTAATACTAATCTAGTCTTTTCAAATGAATAATCTTCAAATAATATTTGATTGTTTGAAATTGAATTTGTTTTTGGCTTGTATGCCTTTATATCTGCAATAGTGCAAGATTCTTTTCCCCAAGCATGATCAATTATATATTCTGCATTTATTCCAAACTCTTTATACAGCTTTCTTTGATTTGCTGTTGCTATATCATGCATATCATATATTCCTAGCCTATTTAATCTTTTTTCTATTCCTTTTCCTATTTGCCAAAAATCATTAAGAGGTCTATGATACCATAATTCTTTTTTATATTTTTCTTCATCTAAATAACCTATATTATTTACACTATGTTTTGCAGTAATATCTAGTGCTATTTTTGCTAAATATAAATTTGTTCCTATTCCTGCTGTTGCTGTTATTCCGTAATTATCATATATATCTTTTATAATAGTTTTAGCAAGCTTTATAGGAGATTTATTATATAATTTAAAATAATTAGTTGCATCTATAAAAGCTTCATCGATTGAATACACATGTATATCATTTTTTGAAAAATATTTTAAATAAACCCTATAAATATTAGCAGAATATTCTATATATTTCTTCATCCTTGGCATTGCTATTATATATTTTATATTCTTTGGTATTTCAAAAATCCTGCACCTATTTTTTACTCCTAACATTTTCATTTTAGGAGATACCGCTAAACATATTGTGCCCTTACCTCGTGTTTCATCTGCTACTACTAAATTAGTATTAAATGGATCTAAACCTCTTTCAACACATTCTACAGATGCATAAAAAGTTTTTAAATCTATACACATATATATTTTTTGCATATTCTACTCCATAAAATTTTATTAATATATACATATTATATCACTCAAGCTTATAATTGTAAACACTTGTTTGTGTTTTATTTAAAAGAAATATTTACCATTTTTTCTATATTATGGTAAATATTTAAATAACTATATGTTTTTATAAAATTATATTCTAAATAGTGAGAAACAATTTTTATATACATATGATGCTATACTAAAAAATGTTTTCTTTTCTACTGTTTTTTCACATACTATATTAGTTTTTCCGATTTCTTCTCCATTTAATTTAAAGATAACTTCACCTACTTTTTGTCCTTCATATAATGGTGCTGTTAAGTTTTCTTCTATATTAACTATTTGCTCTATATTTTTATCTTCTCCTTTTTTTATTAAAGTACCAGTATCATTTTCAGCAATTAGATTAACTGTAGAATTTACTCCTTTGCTTAAGTTTGCTTCCTTTATTATTGTTCCTTTTGTTTCTAACTCTTTATATTGATAATTACTAAATCCATAATCTAAAAGTTTCTGCGCTTCTGAAAAACGAATCTTAGTAGTTGGTGCTTTCATTATAACTGCTATTAGTGATAAGCCATCTCTCGTGGCACTAGCAGATAAATTATATAATGCAACAGATGTTGATCCTGTTTTTAATCCTGTAGCTCCTTTGTAGTTTCTAATTAACTTATTTGTATTAACAAGTTCTGATTCTCCGTTTCTTAACGTGTCCATCCATATAGTTGTATAATTTAAAATGGTAGGATGATTATTTAAAAGTTCTCTTGACATTAAAGAAATATCATATGCTGATGTTACATGACCATCTTCATCAATACCATGACAATTTTTAAATGTAGTATCATTCATTCCAAGCTCTTTTGCCTTTTCATTCATTTTTTCTACAAAAGCTTCTTGACTTCCACATAAATAATCTGCCATAGCAACAGTACAATCATTTGCTGATACTACACATATTGCTTTAAGCATTTCATCTACTGTTAGTTCTTCGCCAACTTCTAGCCAAATTTGTGATCCTCCCATCCCTGCAGCATCCTCAGTACATGGTACTCTATCACTTAGTGAAATTTGACCTGAATCCAATGCTTCCATAATAAGTAAGATACTCATAACTTTTGTAACACTCGCTGGTCTTAATTTTTCATGTGGATTATGTTCATATAAAACTTTTCCTGTTTTTTGTTCTATTAGTATTGCTCCACCTGATTCCAAATTCAAATTATTATCTTTATTATTAATATTTTCTTTATCTATTTTAGCAGATGTTTCTTCTGCTAATGGCTTACTCTCACTAGACCATACATACAAACTATCATCTGCTCCAAACACATTTGAAGCTGTAAATATAAATGTACATATAACCAAAATAATTAATATAGTACTAATCTTTTTAATTTTCTTTTTATCTAAGCACATAAAAAATACCTCCTAATATATGTTATTACAATTATATTTAAGAGATATTTTTTTATTACTATATTTAGTTATTAGTCTATTCTGATTGTTCCCTTGTAGTTATTAATTTAACTGCATCTGATACACTATTATATTTTTTCCATCCTATCATAATTAATGATTTAATTTTAACATATGACATTGCTACTAATAAAGACGCAAAAAATATAATTATTTGTATTACATTATTTAGTATATTATTACTTACTATATATTTATTGAATAATGTAATAAACATTACATGTATTATAAATATATATGTTGAATATTTTCTTCCTATAACAGCTAATTTATTTTTTATATCAACTTGCCTAATTTTTATAGCATATATAAATATTGCAACTGCTAGAAAGATCGTACTTATATATAAATCACCTATTGCATTCTTTTTTATTTCATCTAACATATATTCTTCAACTATAGTAGTTGCTGCAAATATTAATATCATGATTGATAATTTTCCTGTTGAAAGTTTTTCTTTTAACTTGTCCTCATTTTTATATACCAAATCTCCTAATAGGAAAAATGGTAACCCCATAAATAAAAAGTTTCTCATATAAATAGGATCAAAATCTTTGTTAAGTACTACTATTGAATATTCGCCATAAACAATATTAGTCAACAATAAAAAAGGTATAAAATAATATAAATATTTACGTATTTTTAGTTTGTCTGACAAATATGCAATTATAAGTACATATAAAAGAGCATTTAAATACCATAATTGAAACGAAAAAGGTGAACTATTATATAAAAAGCTATTTTTTATTTCTTCTTTATTTGGAACTGTCATATTACCATTTATTATTGTATTTATAATAATATATAATAAATTTGATAATACTATCAGTAGAAATATTTTCTTTATTTGTTTTAAAGGCTTTTTTGAAGTTTTATGATAAAAATATCCTGTTATCATGAAAAATATTGGTACAGCTATTCTACATAATGGCGTAATTATATTTTCAATTTTTCCTTTATATGAAATATGGATGCATATTACTAAAAATGCGCATATAGCTTTTAATACATCTAAATTATTTAGTCTTTTTACTTCTACATTTTCCAACATTACACCCCTTTCATTATTTTACTATTTATTTATAAACATTTTAATTATAAGTCTATCTTCTATATTTATTATGTTCAATTTGTGTATTTTTTGTAAAATTTTATATTATTAAAATCTAAAAATTTATTCAATCCATATTATCTAATTCTTTCGAACATAGATATTTTATCAGATTTTAGACTATTTGTTAAGTTTATACTATAAAAAAACAACCTTAATTAAAAATTAATTAAAGTTGTTTATACTAATCTCTATTCTTTATTCATATTATTTTCATCCGTTTCATCATATTCATATTCGTAATCTTCTTGCATAATTGGTTCATCTTTTTGGTTATTTACTTGTCCATGAAATTGTATTCTATTTCTTCTTGGATGTATTTTATTTACTGCTTGATTTATATTATTAGGATTTTGATTAATATTTTGGCTTAATACATGACTTGTATTTTCTATTTTGTCTGTAAAATTTTCTAGTCTTTCCTTTGCCTCTTTATTTTCTCTTTCTTCACGTTTAATCTCTTCTTTTCTCTCTTCTTTTTTATTTTGCATTGATTTATTCAAATAACAATTTGCTTTTTCTATTAAGTCTGGTACATAATCAACTAATCTATCTAAACTAGATGAGTGGTTTACAGGAAGTAACTTTACGTTATTTTGACTTACAACTAAAAACGCTATTGGTGAAATACTAACTCCTGCACCTGCACCACCTCCAAATGGTAATCTGTATTGAACTTGTTCTTCTTTTTCTTTTTTAGTGTATTCGTCTAAAGTTTCCCCTCTGAATTCGCTACCTCCTGCTGCAAATCCAAGACCTACTTTTGATATTGGTATTATTACCATATTATTACTAGTTTCAATAGGTTCTCCCACAATTGTATTTACATCTATCATATCTTGTATGCTATTCATTGCAGTTAGCATAAGTCCTTCTATTGGATGTTCATTCATTTTATCATCTCTCCTTTTCTTTTTACCAATAATATGTACAATTTTTAGTTAATTTATACATTACAATTAATTTTACTTTTTGTAGTTTCTAATTTTGCTTTTCTATTTTGATTCAACTTGTTTGTTTTATTTTTCTTTTTCTCTTTAAAATCCAAATATACTTTTATACATGTTTTTAAAATATTTGATATTTTAAAATTTAATATGCTTTCTAATTCTATATAATATTTATTACCATTATTATATATCGGATCTACTATATAGCTTATCTTGTCTAGATTTTCCTTTCTTACACTTTTAGATAATATTATAGATAATACCATGCAAATTATTGGCACTAAATAACTTGTTAAAATTACATTTTCTATTCCGATGTTTATATGTAATTTTAATTTTTTTATTTCTGGTTTTATTTTTAATATTTCTTTCATATCATATACTGATATATTTCTTTCCAGTTTTTGTATATCAATTTTTTCTAAATGCATTTTTCTAAACATTCTATTTATTTTTAATTTGTTTAATTTAATTGTTAACCATTTAATTTTATTTATAAATTTTAAAGAGATATTTATTTTATAATTATTATTAATAATATATTTTTTACTATTTTTAATATTTTTTAAATTAGAAATTTTAAAGTCATTTATTTCTATTTGTATATGTGAAAATATTATTAAAGTTAGAAAGATTAATATAGAAATAAAAATTAATAAAATAAAAAAAACTAATGTCATATAACCTCCTTTTATAGATTGCTATATAATATTAGTTTTTCCAAATTTTTCTTTTTTAAACCAATTTATTTGAATATTTTATATATTAAGTTAATATCTTATTAACTTTTAAATCTAATTTAAATTTGTTTTCTTACTATTTTTTTCTACAGTTATATTACCAAAAAGCTCTTCTTGAGTTGTTAATACTTTACTTCTTCTCGAAAGTTCTAATAAACCTGTAAATGCTGTAACAATTTCAGGCTTAGAACATTTCTTTTTAGAAAACAAATTATTAAACACAAATTTTTTATGATGTAATAATTCTTTAAACATTGTTTTTACTTTATCTGCTACTGTATATGTTTCTGTAATTGCTATCTTTTCTATATTTTTTGCATTTTCATTTAGTCTAGAAGCATTTTTTTCTACAATTTCTGAATATATATCTGAAATTATATCTTTTTTATATTCTTTTTCTAGCTTCTGTTTTGGAAGTTCTATTATTTCAGGCGCTTTAAATATATTATTACCACTATTTTCATACATCTGTCTTAATGTCTTAGTAATTTCCTTATATCTTTTATATTCTAGAATTCTTTGTAAAAGTTCTTCTTCTGTTAATTCTTTTTCATCTTCAACTTGATTAGGTAAAAGATTCTTTGATTTTAAGTAAAGAAGTGTTGAAGCCATAACTAAAAATTCACTAGTAACTTCTAAATTCATTTTTTCCATTTCATTAATATATTCTATATATTGATCTGTTATTTTACTTAAATTAATTTCATATATATTCATTTTATTTTTATCAATCAAATGGCATAGTAAATCAAGAGGACCTTCAAAGTTCTCTAATTTTACCTTATATTTATTTGTTTCTAATGTTAATATATTTTGCATTTTACTCTCCTACTTCTTTGATTGCCTGTTTTACTAAATCTGATTTATATCCTTTTTTTAGTAAATATTGTATTAATTCTTGTTCTTCCATTCCGGTTATTTTTTTTATGATAATATTCTTTGCTGAATTTATTTCATACTCTTCAAGTTTATCAGAGTTTTTATAGAAATAATCATCAATTAAATCCTTATTTAATCCTTTAGAAAGTAATTTATATTTTAATTCTTTTAAAGATAAATTTCTAATATTTATAAACTCTGTAACCGCTCTATCTATATAATTTTCGTCATTTATATATCCAATTTCTTTTAAATTTTCAATTACATCATCTAATAAATCTATTTCATCAATATTACTAAATTTTCTACGTATTTCTTGTTCTGTTCTTTTTTTATACATAATGTATTTTAATACTTTAGTCTTTAATTTATCTATTCTTTCTAACTCTTCTAAATTATATGCCATATTATTTCCATACTCTCTTAATATTTTTCTTTTCTTTATTTATAAGAGCTTGCATTAAATCTATGTCATACTCATCACACATTGTTAATATGTATATAAACACATCTGCAATTTCATCAGAAATTTCATCTTCTTTTGGATCGTTTTGATCTATTTTCATATTAGTAGATTTTCTTACTTCTTTTGCAAGCTCTCCTATTTCTTCAGTAAGTAATAACATTATTTCTTGTTTGCTTTGACCTTTAAAGCCTCTAGCTAATAACATTTTATTTATATATTCTTGAATATCTTTTATAGTTGAATCATCATTTAATTTAGATAGTTCATTTTCTAAATTATACATTATATTATTACTCCTCTGGTTCTTTTTCTTGTTCTTCATCTACTTCCTCGTCTCCAAGGCTCTTTTCGAATGCAGCATTAAAATTATCTCTTATTTTTTGTTCAACTTCTTTAGCTATTTCTGGATTTTCAGCTAGATATTTCTTAACATTTTCTCTACCTTGTCCTATTCTTTCTCCATTATAGCTAAACCATGAACCTGCTTTTTCTATTATATCTAAGTTTACAGCTATATCTAAAATATTTCCTTCTTTTGAAATACCTTTTCCATATACTATATCAAATTCAGCTTCTCTAAATGGTGGAGCCACTTTGTTTTTTACAACTTTAACTCTTGCTCTATTTCCTACGACTTCACCATCTTGTTTAATATTTTCTATTTTTCTTATATCTAGTCTTACAGAAGCATAATATTTAAGTGCTCTACCTCCAGCTGTTGTTTCTGGATTTCCAAACATTACACCAACTTTTTCTCTTAATTGATTTATAAATATTACAACTGCTTTTGATTTATTAATAACACCTGCTAACTTTCTTAAAGCTTGTGACATAAGTCTTGCTTGTAAACCAACATGTGCATCTCCCATATCTCCATCTATTTCAGCTTTTGGGACTAAAGCTGCAACTGAGTCTACAACTATAATATCAATAGCACCACTTCTTACTAGAGCTTCTGTTATTTCTAATGCTTGTTCTCCTGTATCTGGTTGAGATACTATTAAATTATCTATATCCACCCCTAAATGTTTTGAATAAACTGGATCAAGAGCATGTTCTGCATCTATAAATGCTGCTTCTCCTCCTAATTTTTGTGCTTCAGCAATCATATGTAATGCTAAAGTTGTTTTTCCTGATGATTCAGGACCATATATTTCAACTATTCTTCCTCTTGGAATTCCTCCAATACCTAATGCTATATCAAGACTTAGAGCACCTGTTGGAATTGCTTCTACCTCCATTGCCCCAAAGTCACCTAATTTCATTACAGATCCTTTTCCAAATTGTTTTTCAATTTGTCCTAAAGCTGCTTCTAATGCTCTCATTTTTTCTGGGTTTTGATTACTCATTTATTTTTCCTCCTTATAAACAACTGTTTGTATTATATACTATTATTTTTATTTGTCAAGAGTTTTTTATTTTTTATTTATATTTATTTTTTTACTGTCTATACCATGTCTCAAAATTATTATAAACAGTATAAATATTTGGAACAATATTTCCTGTTACTCTAATACTATATACTACTTTATCTATATTTCTATATAAACATACATAAGGCATTTCATCTTCATAAATTTCTACTATTCTATTATATTTTTCTTTTAAAGTATTTTGATCTGAGATATTTTTTACTTCATTTAAAATATTTTTCATTTCCTCGTTATTATAGTTTGCTATATTGTCATCTCCGAAAAAATATGTTAAATCTGGACTATATCCATTGCTTATACCTGTTATAATCATTTCATAGTTTTTATTTTCTAAATACTGTTTATATGATGAATTAGATACTCTATATACATATACATTTATACCTATATCTTCTAATTGTTTTTCTATCTCCTCTGCAACTTTTACTCTTGAACTATTGCTTGAGTCAACAACTAAATCTATGTTTAAATATTCTGTAGTATAATTTTCTGTTTTTCTCCAATATCCATATCTGTATTCCCATCCTGCATTTTCTAATGTTTCTTTTGCTTTTTCTTTATTATAATCTGAACTGCCTTCTTTGTTATATAAATAACTTCCATAATCTAAAGGGAATGAAGATACATAATTATTATTACTAAATACGGATGAGTTAATCTTCTTTTTATCTATTGCATAATTTATTGCTTTTCTAACTTCCTTGTCTGCCAAAGGACCTTCTGAACAATTAAAACTAATAAAATCAAGATCTCTTCCTTTGTATTTTGTTGTATTAAATCCTATAGTTCCTATATAATCTTTTACATTAGTTTTTGATGTACAAATAAAATCTATATTTCCTATTTTTAAACTATTATACACATCTCCCATTGTATCATAAAAAGTTAGTGAAATTTTATCAATTTTTAATTCTGTATTATTTGCATCAAACCAATTTTCATTTTTAGAAAGTTCCATTGAATCTTTTGTTGCAGCTGTTACCTTATACATTCCTGTAGCAATTGGTGCAAGTCTAGATTTATAAAAATTTTTCTCATCTTTGAATTGATTGCTCGATACTATTGGAAATATTAAGTTATATTCGAAAAAAGGTTCTTCTTCTTTTAATTCTAATCTTAAAGTATTTCCGTCTATAATTTCTACTGATTTAATATTTTTTACATTGTCAGAATAAGCAGATTTTCCTTCTTTTAATTTTTCTATTGTAAACTTAACATCACTTCCTGTAAGAGCAGTACCATCTTCCCATTTTAAGTTATCTTTTAACTTAACTAAATAAGTGGTCGCATCTAATTTTGACCATTCAGATGCTAATCTATTTTCAATCCCATAATCTTGTGTAATTTCTAATAATGGTTCATATAATATAGTTGATAACCTAATAATATCCTGATTATCAGTAATTAAAGGATTTATGTTATCAAAATCTGAGATTCCTATATTTAATATTGATTCTGTTACTTGTTTAGTTTCAACTGTGTTTTCTACTTGTTGTTCTTCATCTTTATTTTCATAATTAATTTTATATATAGCAAATCCTATAATAAATATTGCAAAAGCAATAAAAATATACTTAATTATATTTGATTTCATATGGCCTCCTTGCTATATAAATATATAACATATATCAGTTTTTTTCAACTATTTTAAAACAAAAAGAGACACAAATAATCTCTTGTGCCCCTATATATTCTATTTCAATTTATTTCTTTTCTTCTTAGCTATTTTCTTGACTCAACAATAAGCTTTATGCCTGTTCTATCTTCTCCTTCCACTTCAACTTCTGCAAATGCAGGTATGCATACTAGATCCACTCCTGCTGGTGCTACAAATCCTCTTGCAATTGCTACAGCTTTCACAGCTTGATTAAGTGCTCCTGCTCCTATTGCTTGCATTTCTGCCTTGTTAGACTCCTTTACCAAACCTGCAATAGCTCCTGCTACAGAATTTGGATTTGATTTTGATGAGATTTTTAAAATTTCCATTTTTGCCTCCTATATTTTTTTATTTGTTTTAATCAACAGTTATATTTATATTACAATTTCTGGAAATTGTCTATAGATTTTTGGAAAAAAAAGGAAATTTTCATCGTTCAAATTCGACATTATTCGCTTTAGTCTAATAGCTTATTCTGTAAGCTTTTTCCACTTTATTAGTTTCATCATTTAGTTCGAATACACATCCATTTAGCACTGCTTCGCTTTGTGCTAATTGATATCTTTCTGGTAATGAAGTTATAAATCTCTTTGTAGATGCTTTTATATCCATTCCAATGACAGACTCTTTTGGTCCAGTCATTCCAAGATCAGTTATATATCCAGTTCCTTTTTCTGTAACCTCTTCGTCTGCTGTTTGTACATGTGTATGAGTTCCAAATATTATATTTACTTTTCCATCTAAATAATATTTCATAGCAATTTTTTCTGCAGTAGCTTCTGCATGAAAATCTAATATCATTATATCTACTTTTCCTGTCATTTTATTTACTAAACTTTCTGCAACAGTAAAAGGATTTTCTGATAATACATTCATATCAGTTCTTCCAATTAAATTCATTACCAAAATCTTTTTATTATTACATTCAAATACACCATAACCTTTACCAGGTAATCCTTTTGAATAGTTCGCTGGTCTTAATAATATTGGATCATTTATAAATGTAAAAATATCTCTTTTCCCCCATGTATGATTTCCCATAGTTATTGCATTAATATTTAAAGATTTTAAAGTGTTAAAGTCCTTTACTGTAAGTCCCATACCACCTGATGTATTTTCTGCATTTACTACAACAAAATCTATTTTTTCTTCTTCAATTATTTTTGGTAATAACTCTTTTAATTTATTTAATCCAAAACTTCCTACTATATCACCTATTGCTAAAATTTTCATTTTTCTATTCCTTCCTCTTCTTTACCTTTTCCATCGCCTGTACTTATATCTAATAATCTATCATGTTTTTCTTTTTCTTTCTTTATTCCAGAAAGTATTGATTTTTTTATTAGTTTCTGTAAATGTTCTGGTTCTGGCTTATCTTTTTCATCTAATGCTGCTAATACAAATTTATCTCTAATACTAAATCTTCTAACTCTTCCTTGTGAATCAACGGTTCTCGAAAGATTATCTAATAAAATCCCAATATCTAATGGAAAGCCATGCTCTCTTGCATAATTTTCAGCAAAAGCAAGTGTTGTTCTTGTATTTCCATCTCTAAAAGGATGCACTCTCCATATTTTTGCTAATTTTCCTGTAAATTCTGCAACTATCTCATCTATATTCTTACCTGTCCAATTTACTCTATTTAAATTATCTATAGCAGATCTTAAGTCTCTTTCTATATTTTCTGGTCTAGAGTATTCAAGACTTAGTCCCGGAATAACAATCTCTTCTTTATATACTGGAACAGTTCTAAATTCTCCAGCCCAATCAAATATATCTTCAAATATATGTCTATGAATAGCTTTTATATACTCAATGTCATATTTTTGTTTAAATGTTTCTCCTATATCAATTAATTTAACAAATCCAACATCTCTTTCAGCATCATTAAGTTCATTGTACTCTTTTATTCCAAGCTTATTTTTTAATGTTCCATTATCTTGTACATACGGATCTTTCATTATATCACCTTTTCTAATCTACATTTTTATTATATTTGCTAATTACTTTTTCTTGTAAGTCTTTTAATTCCATTTTACCTTCAATATACATTTTTGCTAATTTTAATGTATCATCTGTAGGTATATCTGCTCCTGACATTGATATTCCTAGAGCTTTTTTTACTAATTCTTTTCTTTCTTCTATTGTTGTGTTTTTTATAGAATAGTCCATTTAATTATCTCCTATCTAAAATTGATAAAGTTTTATAATTTATTTACTGTTTTATTATATCATATTTATTATATTATTGTAAATTTTTTAACTAATCTTTTAATATCATTAAATTATATAAAAAAGCATCGGAGGTAAGGCTCCCTCCGATGCCATGAAAACTGCGCTCTTGACATGTTTCTTACATCTCCGCAACTACCTGCTCCAAGAACTCCTGGATTGTAAGCTTCTGTCCGTATTTGGAAACGGATCTTATCGCCTCCAGCATATGCTGTTTGACAGGCGAATGTTTCTTCACATAACGAGAAGTAACAATAAAGCACTGGTCTTCGACCTGCTTAAGAAGCTCCTTCTCTGTTTTATATCCGTCTATCTTTACGATTACGGCTCCAGCTCTTAAATACTCGAAGCCGGGCATATCTTTGCTCACTCCAAACCGCCTCAAAGCAGCTTCAGCAGCTGCGTATTCCTGATAATGTTTTTTAATATCGCACATGTCTTCCTCCTTTGCCCAATCGGGCGATGTGTAAATTAATAATTGCTACTATTTAATATTAACATAATTTAATAAAAATTTCAAGTTTTTTCCAGTTTTAATTTACATTTTTTGGTAATTTATTTTTAACTAAATATAAGCCAAGCTAATAATCCTAAAGCAATAATCATTATTATTACTCCATATATTAGCTTCTTTCTTTCGACTACTTCATCTCTTACTACATCATTTTCATCTTTTATTTTTTTATCAATCACATCAATATTTTCTGTATCTTCATCTACTTTTAATTTTTTATCTGCCTTTTCCGAAGATTTTATTGGAATTAATGAAAGTGCTTTTTCATAATCTTCCTTTTTTACAAAAATTCTTTTTGTTGCATATGTAAATGCCCCTATACTTACTCCTATTCCATCGTCCTTTCTAATATATGGTATATTATTTTCTTCTAATATACTGCCAACTAATAATACATCATATTCATCTGGACTATTAAATACCTCTACTTCTGTAATTTCTTCTTCCATTATATCTCCTATTCTATTTTTCCAGCTAATTGATATTGCTTTTTATATAGATATATATTTACTAAAACTGCTATTAATAGATATATTACTGCTATCATTCCTAAAACAATATACATAGACATAATTTGAGTAGTTTTAGCATATAAAAATAATATTCCAATACCAAATAGTCCTAAAATCATTGGAAAAATCAAATTAAAATTTTGTTTTACTACTGCATATTCAGAATTCCATTGTAATTTTGGTCTTTTTAAATCTACTATAAGTAATATAAAACTTTGTGCAATATTCATTATCATAGCTACTATGAAAAGTACTATTAAATTTAAAATAGAAACATCTACTAAATACTTTGCAACTCCTAATACTATTACTATAGTAATAAAATTCATTATAATATTTGGAATTGTCTTATACACATATTGTTTATACAATGAAACTGGTATATATTTCATAAATACTGCATTTTTTCCATCTCTTGATATAGCTGTAATAGATATATATATGATCATTGAGAAAAATTCAATTATTCCCAATATTCCAAGAAGCAACATTCCATTACCATTTATTTTATCTAAATATTCTAATAGTTCATTAATAGTTTCTTTATCTATTCCCATTACTAACGTTATAATAAGCAAAATTGGTAATAAAATTGCTGGTAAAATGCATTGAACTAGATATACAGGATCTCTTAATAAAGTTTTAAATTCTTTTCCAATATATCTTCTACCTAAGCTTTTACTCTTTGAATTAATTTTTAGTTTCTTTTTATGCTTTCTATTATCTCCACTAAATAAGCTTCCAACTAATCCTTTAAAATACAGTTTTTGTGACAAAATTGTATAAATTGCATAGGCTACTAAACTAATTCCTAAAGTTTTAGCAAATTCAATAATCATTGTTACAATATTATTACTTAAAATAGCATTAATACAATATTTTAATGTTGGGAAATATCCTTTTATTATTTCAATCATTCCATCAGCTTTTGTCATCATTTGAATCATTTGTTCATCAGAAATAGATTGTTCATCAACTTTTGTCATTACAATACAAAATGCTATTGTAGCAGCTAGTACAAGTAAAGTTGTAAATAACTGAAATCTATTTTTATTTTTTGCTTTTTTAGAAAAACTCATTATAAACATTACTAATAATGATATTATAATAGTTGGTAATATAGGTAATAGTATTAAACTAATAAGAACAGGAACATAAAACATTGTTCCAAGATTCATTTTAAAACCATAAACAATTAATGGTATTAACCCAACAACTACTTCTATTAAATATTGTATAATTAAAATAACATTAGTCCTTGCAAGTATTATCTCATAAGGTTTAAGAGGTAATGGAAGTATGGATTCTGTATCTTTCGTAAAATATAGTATATTTATACTAGAAAAAATAACCTGAACTACATTTACCATTAACGTTAAAAATAATATTAAACCTATAAAAGACGTTTCTTGATCAACTTCTGCTAATGAGTCAATAATTTTTGAGCTAAAGAAACCTATCATTCCAGCAATATATAAAAATAATAATAAATATAATGTTCTTCTAAGTTTTTTCTTTTTTTCAGCATTTTCGTAATATTTTGATTGCATTCTTTGTAGGGATGTTTTTAAAAATACAATCGTAAGTAAAATTGTATTACTCATCTTCTGTAATCTCCAAGAATAATTCTTCTAAAGATGTTTGTTCTTTAAATTTTTCTTTCATTTCTTCAAATGTTCCTACAAATATTAATTTTCCTTTATTGATAATCCCTACTCTATCACACAATCTTTCAGCAACATCTAAAATATGAGTTGAGAAAAATACTGAATTACCATTTTTAGTATGTTTTCTCATCATTTCTTTTAAATCATAAGATGATTTAGGATCTAATCCTGTCATCGGTTCATCTAATATCCAATTTTTAGGATTAGATATCAACGCTCCACATATAACTATTTTTTGTCTCATTCCGTGAGAATAACTTTCAATTGGATTATCTAAATCTTTATATATTTCAAACTTTTTAGTCAAATTTTCTATTCTCTCTACTCTTTCTTCTAGTGGAACATTATATATTTCTGCCAAGAAGTTTAAGTATTCTATTCCTTTAAGTTTTAAAAATATATCTGGGCTATCTGGTACAAATCCAAATCTTTTCTTGGCTTCTATAGGATTACTTCTAATACTATAACCATCTATTAAAATATCTCCTCCATCAGGTTCTAGTATGCCTGTTATCATTCTTATTGTCGTTGTTTTTCCAGCTCCATTTGGTCCTAAAAAGCCAAATATTTCTCCATCTTTTATTTCTAAATTCAATGAATCTACAGATTTTACATCTTTTATATATGATTTAGAAACATTTTTTATTTCAATCATATTTTTCCTCCTTTTTTCTTAGAATTATTATTGTATTAGTGTTTTTATTTATATTTATTATTTTTGTAAAATTTAATATAAATCAATTTTACTTTTATACATAAAAAAAGTCAATAAAGTATTTATAATATTATATATACTTTGCTGACTTTCTATTTTTTATTAATTTAAACATTTTTCTTGTTTTCAAATACTTCATTCATATATTCATCTGGATACACATTATCTAAGAATGTATCTATACTACTACTTGCAGGTATATCATTTACTTTTTCTTTTTGTCTTATCGCAGCCATTGATGAAATAGTTATATTAAACATCATAAATGTTGCAACAGTTGAAGTTATTATTTTTACCTTATTATTTTGTATAAATTCCTCTATTTTAGGTATTAATGGCTCTATATATTTAATATATAGAATTCCTGCTATTCCCCAATAAGAACAATGAAATATTGTCGTTCTACCATTAATATTAAAAATCCAGTTTGAATAATCCCATGATATTGTTCCAAATATTTTTTCTTGAATGTATGAACATAAGTATTCAGTAATTCCTCCTAATATCATCGAAAATATAAATATTTTCCTTTTATCTCTTGTTTTTACTATTTTAAAAAATATATAATATACTATTATACCTATTCCATATACAGGTGTAAAAGGCCCATATATTAATCCCTGTCTTGAAACAAAATGTCCATTTTGAACGAGTCCAACTATCATTTCAACTATATATCCTAATATACTACCTATCATAAATAAAATAAATACTTTAAATATCTCTTTAATTACCATATTAAACTTACATTCTTTTTTCATAATTTTATCACCTTTTATTTATTATAATTTTTATTTTTTCCAATACCATCGATTTTCATGCTTCTTTTATTACATTTCTGTAAGTTTAATATATCAATAACTTATTAATTATCTTTTTATATCTTATTAAAATATTCTTAATTTTAAAAAAAGAAGCTATAAATTAACTTATAACTTCCTTCTTTTTTATTTTTATATAATTACTTTTTATAATTATTCTTTCTTTTTATAGATTCTATTTGATATTCTATATGATATATAATACATTAGACAAATAATTACCAATTCTAATATTATACCATAATTTCCTAGTATGTTTTCTAATATTCCAAGATCAATATTAAATGTTATATTTCCTGCTATATAAACTATTCCCATTATTAATAATACTAATATAAATATAAGTATGAACATCTGAATTCTTCCTTTTTCAGCTCCCCATTTATATATACTTGGTATTTGAATAGTTTCGATTAGTGATACTCCCAAAAGACCTCCAAGTGTATATGAAAGAATTGATTCATAATCTAATTGAGGCATTCCTACTTTTTTTATAAAAGATACCAAATATGCAGCTATTATTGTAATTATTATTCCTATTATACATCCTATTATATTTCCAAGTATTATAAACATATATTTAGATTTTACTACTTCTTTTTTATTTGTAGGTAATGATAATATGAAGTGTTCAGATTTAGAACTCTCATCATAATTAAAAGTAGAAAGCATTAACATTCCAATCGCCGATGATATTGCAATCGGAATAAACTGTATGCTATTATCAGTAAAAGCTCCAAATAATGCTATAAAAGCAATTAAAATTAGTATTGTCATTTTATAACTTGATAAATTAAATAAGTCTTTTTTTATTAAACCTTTAATATTATTCATTTTATTTCTTTTCCCCCTTTATATAAAATAGCATTATATCTTCTATTGATGCTTTATCGATTGTTTCAATTTGATATTTATTTTTGAATCTTACTCTATCTTCTACTAATAATTCATATTGATATTTTTCTTTTTTATAATTTATATAATCTTCCTCTTTTATCATTTCAAATTCTTCTTTTTTACATTTTACAATACTATAGTTTTCTAATAATTCTTCTGTAGGTAAATTAAATATTATTTTTCCTTCATTAATAAATACAATGTAATCTGAAATATGTTCTAGATCTGATGTTATATGTGTAGATAAAAGTATAGATCTTTCTTCATCTTCTGCAATAAATTCTCTAAAAAGATCTAATATTTCATTTCTCACTACTGGATCTAATCCGCTTGTTGGTTCATCTAATACTAATATTTTAGGATTATGCGATATAGCTGTTATTATTTTTAATTTCATCTTCATTCCTGTAGAAAATTCACTTATTAGTTTATTTTTAGGTAATTTAAATTTTTCTGCATAATTAAAAAATTTCTTACTGTCCCAATTTTTATAAAATTCTTTCATTATTGAATCTGTCTTTTTTATATTAATATAGTTTGATAGAAAACTATCATCTAATACGACGCCTATCTCTTGTTTTACATCTTGTTCATACTTTTTATTATCTTTTCCTAATATAAGAATTTCTCCATTTGAATTAACAATATTAAGTATTGTCTTTATTGTTGTAGTTTTTCCTGCTCCATTTTCGCCAATTAATCCTACTACACATCCTTTTGGAACATTAAAACTAATATTATCTAATTTAAAATCTTTATATTCTTTTGAAACATTTTTTAAAGAAATATTATCTTCCATAAATTACACCTCTCCTTTTAAGATTAATTTAAATAATTCTATAATTTCATCTTCAGATATATTAAACATTTTAGAAATATCTGATATCTTCTCTATGTATTTTTCTATTTCTTTTATTTTTTCTTCTCTTATTAGTTCCATATTTTTCGGAGATACAAAACTTCCTTTTCCTTGTATTGTTTTAATATATCCTTCTTGTTCTAGTTCGTCATATGCTTTTTTTACTGTTAAAAAACTAATTTTTAAATCATTTGCCATACTTCTTACAGAAGGTAATATTTCTTCTTCTTTTAGTTCACCAATTAATATTGCATCTTTAATAGATTGTTTGATTTGTTCATATATCGGTGTACTACTACTATTACTTATAATTATATTCATTTCATCACCTTTTTCTTTTACTGTTATATTTAGTATATAACAGTGTATAACAGTTGTCAATATATTTCTATAAAAAACAAAAAAATTAACACTAAAAAATAAAAATTAAAATTTTAGTGTTAATTTTTTATTAATTTAAAATATAATTTACTTATTTACTTTCTTCTGCTCTCATTAATAATTGTCTTATCATCCATATTATTTTTTCATATTTTAAAATATATTCATCCATTAGTGCAGATGTAGAATATTTATTTTGATTATCTGCATCTTCTTTTATTTTTATAGCATTTTCCTTTAAGATATTATAGTCTTTTAGGATTGTTTCAAATATATGCTTAGAACATTTCTTTTCATTATTTGCTTCTTGAATCTGAGTTATGTCTAAATAATCTTTCATTGTTCCAAGTGGCATTTCTCCAATTGATAATATATGTTCTGCAATTTCATCTATTTCAGTATTAATTTCATCATATAATTCTTCTAGTTTAGTATGGACATTAAAAAAATCATCTCCAATAATATTCCAATGATAATTCTGAACTTTTCTATAAAATACATTTAAATTAGCTAAAAATAAATTTAGATCTTCTTTAATCATATATATACCTTCTTTCTTCTTATATACATAGATTATGACCTAAATTTATTTTATTTATACATATAAATTTTATTATCTTATTCTTTCATTGCTTTTACTGCTTCTTCTGCTGTTTTATCCTTATCTACTTTGTTTACTATAAATATTATAATTGCAACTAATACAAATGTTATTCCATAAATTAATAAACTAAATTTCCAGTCTCCTTTTACTAAACTACTACCAGCTAAAGTTGATGATATAACTGATGGAAATCTTGCAAATGTCGAAATTAAAATAAACCTTATTGGATTTATTGGCAAAAGTCCAGCTATATATACTAATAAATCCTTTGGTGTACCTGGTATTACAAATAATAATATCATTATATATTCAATTTTCTTTGGATTTCTAAATAATTTACTATTTTCAATTTTCTTTATTCTTTCTTCACTACAAAAATTATATACAAATCTTCTTCCATATTTTCTAACTATAAATACCACTAATGTTGAGATAATAGCTGCTGAAATAGTTATAAATAAAAATCCTCCTATCCCACCATAGCACATACCTGCTAAAAATTCTATTGGTTCTCCTGGTAATATTATTAGAAATATTTGTGCAAATTGAAGTCCAAATAAAGCAAGATACCCCAAAAATCCCATATTGGCAACATGTTCTTTAAAATTTAGTTGTCCATCCTTTGTACTTAAGTTTTTTATTACCGGAAATAAATAAACTATTAATCCTATTATTATAGCAATAACTATTATCATTAATATATATTTAAATGCTTTTGTTTTCTTACTCATCTTTATATCCTTTTTTATATCATTATTATCACTAATCAATTTTCTTTTATAGTATATATTAATTGTAATTATTTGTCTATATTCTAATAATAAAAGGATAAACATTAATAAATTATTAATATTTATCCTCTATTTTTTATGCTATTTTATCTCCATTTTTAACCTTTTCATCCGGTTTTAATAGAACAATTCCTTGTTTAGATTCTGTTCCTAAAACCAAAACTTCACTAATTACATTTGCAACTTGTCTTGGTGGAAAATTAATAACACATATAACTTGTTTATTTATTAAATCTTCTAGTTTATATAATTTAGTAATTTGAGCAGAAGATGTCTTAATTCCAATCTCTGTTCCAAAATCTATTTTTAATTTATATGCCGGAACTTTTGCTTTTTTATTTACTTCCGCTTCTACAATTGTTCCAACTCTAATATCTAATTTTATAAAATCATTAATAGTTGCCATATTAATCCTCTTTTTCTACTTTATATGTCCTTAAATCTGGTACATCTATATTTTTTACATTATTTGTTTGTACGTTATCATATTCTACTGTAGAATTTAAATATTCTCTTTTTACAACTAATCCTGTTTCTTTATCTATCCATGTTTTCTTAGAATAGTTCATCATATTAGGTCCAAATATTTGCATTATTACATAACATTCCTTAGAATTACATTCTTCTGTATAAATTATACTTGTTAATCCTAAAAAAGCTCTAGATTCTTGATAATTTATATCATCATCTAATGGTAAACTTGTTTTCATTATTGTGTCAGTAGTATATATAGATGCTGTTTTTTCTTCTGGATACCATGTTGTAACTTGATTTTCTTCAAGATCTGTAATTGTATTAACTTTTTGATTTTTGTCTTCGAAGTCAACTCTTTCTACATTATCTTTTTTATAATATTTAATTTTTGAAACTTCTTCTCCATTTTCTTTCTTTATAGCTTCATATGAATAATTAGAAGTACTACCTATTTCACACATTTGATTATATATATTATTTAATATAATAAAGTTTCTTGAGAAGAATACACAATATGCACCTATAAGAATTATGATAATAGTTAAAATAAATTTTAGTAACCTATGTTTATTTTTCTTTTCAGGTTTTATTTCTACTTTTCTAAATGTCAAATCATCTTTTTTTACTTCTTCGTCCACATTATTTTTTATATTCTTTTCTTGTTTTTTCTTTTCTTCTTTATTATCACTTTTTGTTTTATTAGCTTTTTTATCTTTTTTGTTTTCCTTTTTATTTTCTTTTTGATTTACTTTTTCTTTAGAGTTTGCTTTTTTTTCTTTTTTGTCATTTTTATTATTCTTTTTTGACTCTTTTTTTACTTCTTTCTTTTCTTCAGCTTTAACTTTATTTTCTTTCTTTATTTCTTTTTTTGGGTCTTTATTTTTTATTTCTGTCTCTTTTTTTACTTCTTCTTTCATTTCTTTTTCATCAGACATATATTTTCCCCCTTTATTATTGCGTTTATTTGTACTTTTTTATAATTAATATATTTATTTGGATTATATCATAAAATATTTTTTTGTAAACATATAATTATACATCTTTTAACTTTATGATATCTTCTGAATGCAATTTTCCAGCTCTAGTCACACTTGTATATCCATATTTATCTTTTAATTTGTCTACAACTTCATCTAATTTTTCTTGTTTTTTTTCTGTATCTCCTGTAAATAAAGATAATTGTACTTCATCCTTATCAATTAGGTTATCTACTCTAACTCCTACTAATCTAATAAATGTACCTTTTTTATACATTTCATTTAATAGTTCTTTTGCTACTCTATATATTTCCTTTGTATTTGAAGTAGCATATAGTAGCTTTTTTTGATGAGAAGAATCTTTAAAGTCTTTAGTTCTTAGTTGAACATTTACAACATTTGCATACATTTTATATTTTCTTAATCTATATGTAACTTGTTCAGTAAGTGTTAATAATACTTCTTCTAGTTTTTCTTTGCTACTTATATCAACAGGTAATGTTACTGAATTACCTATTCCTTTTGGTTTTTCTTCTAAGTAATTTACTTCAGAATTATCTATACCATTAGAATATTCCCACATCATTAAGCCATGCTTACCAAATTTTTTTATCATTAATTCTCTATTTTGTCTAGCTAAATCTCCTATTGTTTTTATTCTCATATTATATAATTTTGGTAATGTTTTCTTTCCTAGCATAAATAATTCAGATACTGGAAGTGTCCACATTTTATCTGGAATTTCTTCTTCAAACAATGTATGAACTCTATCTGGTTTGGTAAAGTCAGATGCCATCTTAGCTAGTAGTTTATTATGAGCAACTCCTACATTTACAGTAAATCCCAGTTCCTTTTTTACTCTATCTTTTATTTCATATGCTTTATTTACTAAAGTATCATTTCCTAAATATTCTGTCATATCTAAAAAACACTCATCTATACTAAATCTTTCTATTTTATTAGTGTATTCTGACAAAATCTTAAATAAGTCATTTGAATGTTTTCTATAGCTTTTATATTCTCCTTTAAAAACTTGTAAATTAGGGCATTTTAATCGTGCTTGATATAATGTTTCTCCTGTACATACACCTTTTCTCTTTGCTTTCATACTTTTAGCAAGTACAATTCCTGATCTTTTAGTTTCATCCCCTCCTATAACAGCTTCAATATTCCTAATATCAAGTTTTTCTCCATTTTCTAATCTATCTATTGCTGTCCAACTTAAAAATGCATTATTAACATCTATATGTAATATTTGTCTTTGTTTATCTTCCATATTACCACCAGCCTCATTATAAAACATAAGTTTGTGTATGTCAAATAAAAAAAAGCAAATTAGCTTCTTTACTAATTTACCTTTCTAATATTCTTAAGATTTACAAAACAAGCCCGTCCCCTTTTGTAATTATATTATATTTGCTTGCTATTTCCTTTACTAAATTTCCTATTTTAAATATATCATTATTGTTTTCTATTATTTCATCACATTTTTCTTTATAGAACTCATTAGATTCTTGTGCATTAAGTCTTTTCTCTGCATTTTCATAGTCAACATTATCTCTTGCCACAATTCTTTCTAGTTGCAACTCTCTTTTTGAAATTATTCCTATTACTTTGTCACATAACTTATCTAATTCACATTCGAATAAAAGTGGTGCATCTATTATAACTGTAGTACCTGATTCTTTTTCTTTATTCACTTGTCTTTCTATTTCTTTCCTTATATATTTGAATGTACAATTATTTAATTCTTTTCTTTTTTCTGGATTAGTATATATTATTTCTGCTAAACGCTTTCTTCTTAGCTCTCCTTCTTCGTCTACTATATCCTTACCAAATTTTTCTATAATATCTATAATATAACTAGTACCTTTTCTTGATAGTTTCTTTGCTATTTTATCTGCATTAATTATTTTTACTTTGTAATATTTTTTTAACATATCACAGATTGTACTTTTTCCTGCTCCTGAACTCCCTGTTATTCCTATAACCATATTTTTCCCTTCTTTTATTTCAATAATCTTTTACTTTTGTACTTTATATTCTTTTATTACTTTAATTTTATTTTTTATAATATTTCTATTTTATTTGTATAATCTAAATTTGAATATGAATCTGAATAATATCCTAAAGTATAAATATTCGTTGCCATAATGTCTGTTTCTAGCATTTCTTTTAAATTTCTATTTGCTACTGTATCTATATATTTTTTTACTGATGTTATTACATTTAGTTTTGGATTAAGTTTCATCATTTCAGATATTAATTCTTTTCCTTTATTATTAAATCCTAATACACGTACATATGGTGATATCTTTCTAGATGTATCCATTTGTTTTTTTGTTATTCCTATCAAACTATATAATAAAATTCTTTGAATTCTTGTTTGAGTAAATCTTTTTGTTTTTACCATATTTATTAAGTCTTTTAGGTTATTACAAGAATCTGCTGCATTTTTAATTGAATTTTCTAATCCTTCTGATACATCCGGAAGTTTTGCAATTTCTTCTTTAGACATTTTTCTTAAATTATATATTATTTCTTTTTCAAATCTAGATATATCTATTACATAATGTCCTTTTTTTAATTCATCCCCTAATAATAAATATGAATTTCTAGGCATTACTTTACTTATATCATTTAATGATCTTGTCATAAGCATTTTTCTTATTGCAGTTGCACTTGCAAATTCATCAACTATATATTTATCATTATATAATACCTTCTCTCTTTTTATTCCTATTGGTATTATCTTACTTTTTGTTTTTCTCATTGCTTTTAAATATTCTATTCCTAAAATATTATTTGAACCTGTAAGTACATTTGCATATCTTTTTATATCATTTAAATACATCATTAATGCATTTTCTCTTGCTTTAGGAAATGAATTACCTTTACTTAATTCATGTGATAAAATTGTTACATATTCTTTTGGCTCATTATATAGTACATTTGCAATATTATTTAATGTGGATATATCATTCGTTTCCATTCCAAAAGATATTGTATCTACAATTCCCAATGAATTTAATATTTTTATAGCCCCTTCTGCAAAATTTTCAGCACTTGATATACTATACACAGTTGGTAATTCTATTACTAAATCAACACCATTTAAAAGCGCCATTCTCGCTTTTGTCCATTTATTTACAATTGATGTATTTCCTCTTTGTACAAAGTTTCCTGATATAACTCCTACAATGTATTGAGCATTAGTTTCTTGTTTTGATCTTGCAATATGATAAAGATGTCCATTATGAAATGGATTATATTCTGCTATTATTCCAAGAACTCTGCTCATAAATTTCACTTCCTTATCTTGTACAAAATTTCATTTATTGATATAATATCATAAAATATTAAATTTTACAATGAAATGATTAAATATATTATTGGAGGAACTTATGGAAGATGTAACAATATATACTGATGGTGCTTGTTCAGGTAATCCTGGTCCTGGTGGTTGGGGAGCAATTCTTATGTATAAAGATTACAAGAAAGAAATATCTGGTGGTAAAAAAGATACAACTAACAATGTTATGGAACTTACAGCAGTTATAGAAGCTTTAAAGCTACTAAAATTTCCTTGTAATGTTAAATTATATAGTGATAGTGCATATGTTGTAAATGCATTTATTCAAAAATGGGTTATTAATTGGCAAAAAAATAATTGGAAAACATCAGATAAAAAAGATGTAAAAAATAAAGAGTTATGGCAAGAATTAATTGAGCTTACTAATATTCATCATATTGAATTTATAAAAGTTAAAGGCCATAGTGATAATGAATATAATAATCGTTGTGATGAAATGGCTAGAAATGCAATAATGTCGCTTTAAAAAGCGGCATTATTTTTTAATCTTTCTATTGCTTCTATAGTTTTAAATTTATTACCAAATGCTGTTAATCTAAAAAATCCTTCTCCATTTGTTCCAAATCCTATTCCAGGAGTTCCAACTATATTATACCTATTTAATAACAAATCAAAAAAGTCCCATGATTTCATATTGTTTGGAGTTTTTAACCATATATATGGTGAGTTAATTCCTCCATATGTCTTTATTCCTATTTGCTCCAATCCATTTTTTATAATTTTAGCATTTTCCATGTAATACATAATATTTTCCTTTATTTTTTCTTTTCCTTCTTTAGAATATGTACTTTTAGCTCCTCTTTGGGTAATATATGATATACCATTAAATTTAGTTGATTGTCTCCTATTCCATAATTTATTTAAACTAATCTTTCGATTATCTGTAATTACTTCTATATCTTTTGGAATTATTGTATATGCACATCTTATTCCTGTAAATCCAGCTGTTTTTGAAAAACTCTTAAATTCAATTGCTACATCCTTTGCTCCTTCAATTTCATATATGCTATGAGGAATATCTTTTTTTGTTATAAAGGCTTCATATGCAGCATCAAATAATATTATGCTTTTATATTTTTTAGCAAATTTAACCCATTTTTCTAATACTTCTTTATTTAATGCTGTTCCTGTTGGATTATTCGGTGAACATATATATATTAAATCTGGTATTGTATTATTTTCCTCTAACTCATCTGGAATAGGACTAAAATTATTTTCTTCTGTTAAATTAATATATATTATATTTTCATATTTATTCTGCTCTTTAATATATTCTCCACTGGTTCCGTATATTATATTACTGTCTAAATATACAGGATATACCGGATTTGGTATTCCTATTTTTATGTTTTTATCAAATAATTCTATAATATTTCCAGTATCACATTTAGCACCATCAGATATAAATATTTCATCAATATCAATATTTAAATCGCTATACTCATTTTCTAAAATTGCTTTTCTTAAAAATTCATATCCTTGTTCTGGTCCATATCCTTTAAAAGTATTTTCATATTTTAACTCTTCTATAGCTTTCTTCATTTCTTCTGCTACATAGTTAGGAATTGGTCTTGTTACATCACCAATTCCTAGCTTAATTATATTAGCTTTTGGATTTTCTTTTAAATAATTTGCTACCTTTTTATTTATATCTGAAAATAGATAATTGTCTTGTAGTTTTAAAAAGTTTTTATTTATTTTTATCACAAAATCCCTCCTTTATATATAATCTTTATTCTATATATAGAGGAATTATTCAAAGATTTGTTTAAATTTATTTTGATTTATCTAGTCTATAAATTTAAACTACCTTCAAACACAGTTTCTGCTGGTCCTTGCATATATATGTGATTATCCTTAGACCATTCTATTTTTAACTTACCTCCTGGTAATTCTACATTTACTATTTCATCTGTATAACCATTTATTCCAGATGCAACAACAGCAGCACATGCACCTGTTCCACATGCAAATGTTTCTCCAACTCCTCTTTCCCATACTCGTAACTTTATATTATTTTTATCATTAATTTGAACAAATTCTACATTTGTTCTATTAGGAAATATAGGGTTATTCTCTACAAGTGGTCCAATTTTTTCTATCTGTATTTCATCTAAATTTTCTACAAATGTAACTGCATGAGGATTTCCCATAGATACTACTGTAAATCTCATTTTTTTACCATCTATATCTATGTCTAGGTCTTTATTAAAAGCTTCATACACATTATATGGAATATTTTTATCTTGAAATAAAGGCTCTCCCATATCAACTATGCTTTCTTTACAATTTCCTTTGCTATCTTCTAATATTTTTACTTTCTTTATTCCAGCAAGTGTCTGTATCGATAATTTATCTTTAGAAGATAAGTTTTTATCATGTATGAATTTTGCAACGCATCTTATTCCATTTCCACACATCTCTGCTTCACTACCATCACTATTATATATTTTCATCTTAAAATCTGCTTTTTCATCATCAGGCTTATCAATTAATATTATTCCATCTGCACCAATACCAAAATGTCTATCACTTAATTTTTTTGTGACGTTTTGGATATCTTTTATTTTCTTTCCATCTGTACAATCAATATATATATAATCATTTCCTATACCAGTCATTTTAGTAAAATTTAGCATATATACCACCTCTTAAATTTAATATATGCTAAATTTATAAATTTATACAAAAAATACCGCAGATAGTTTTTTTAAGACTATCTACGGTGTTACTATAGCGACAAATACTATCACCTGTCGCCTCTTTCAGGAGACTTTCTGTTCCTCTTTTTTCGATTCAACTTCCAAGAGCCCTCTGAGCGCTGCTGTAGCAACAATTACATGCTTTTCTTCTGGCTCTGCTGTGCTTACCAGCTGCACAAGCAATCCCAAAATATTAAACGGAAATATGCTATATACAAATAGCGGTAACCCCATAGTTAATATCTCGGGAATTTGCCTTCCTGTCATTGAAAAAATGATCGATGAGATCAGGTACATCTCACAAATAGTAGCTATAAGATTCGAGCCACACTGTGAATGTATACGTGAATACCTGAATACATTTTTTTCTCTTTTTTTTCTTATGATCGCCTTTTCATACCAATGTGCCACCTTATGTTCTGCGCCATGAAACTTTACTATTTCGTTAGCCCTTACATATATTAAGGCAACTAATAAAATGGCAACAAAAACTGCGGTTGGTACGTGGTATAAAAATTTAGGTAAGTCAAAAATTACTACTACCTCTCTGAAAAGTCCACAACTTATTAACACCTTTAATAGTGTTACCATGTTTTTCCGATTCTCAGCAGTACTAACTACCTCAGTTTCGATAGCTCCGGATGGCTTTATTGAGGCTTTTACACCTATTTCACTCCGGCTTGAAAAAAAAGTTACAGAACCCTTGTCTGATGAACCTCCATTCAGTTTCATTTTTCCCATGATGATATCTCCCTTCTTTTTTCTGCCACTCATACATGAAGTGGTCTTATGATTTTTTTGCTTCTGGCATACCGTTATTTAACAATAAGATATGGTACACCGCCAGGTAGAAATTGCCACATCTCCCTTGGAAAGCAGTATGACATCAGATTTAATCCAATTGCCATAGCAACCAGCATCTCACAAACTATGTGTTCACCTGTCCACATCTCGCCGTCTTTATTCGTACACATATTAAGGAATGTATAACCTTCCTTAAATTGGACCGGTAATTCGGCAAGTAATGATGTTACAAGTTCCCGCTTTTTTTCTAAGCGCTGAGGATTAAATCCAAAGTTGGTTGTAATTCCCTCAACTCTTACATATTTTGATGAGTCTTTTTCCTCATCAAAATAGCACTAAAAAAATGCTTCGCTTACCAGTTTAGACATGTTTGCTGCAGTAATAATAATGTCTTTTTCCATAGTCATTCCTCCTGAAATTATATTATTTAATAAAGCATCATTTTAATTATATACTATTTTACATAATATTGCAAATTCAAGTACAAAAAAAACAACCTACAAACATTTAAGTTCGTAAGCTGTTAATTTTGGTGGCTTGAAGTGGAATCGAACCACTGACACAGGGATTTTCAGTCCCTTGCTCTACCAACTGAGCTATCAAGCCAAAAAATGGCGACCCGGAACGGGCTCGAACCGTCGACCTCTAGCGTGACAGGCTAGCGTTCTAACCAACTGAACTACCGGGCCGTATAGGAAATAGTTCTTTAAAATAAAAATGGTGGGCGCAATAGGGCTCGAACCTATGACCTCCTGCTTGTAAGGCAGATGCTCTCCCAGCTGAGCTATGCGCCCATTTCCTTCGACTTTCTTAGTATACTAGATTTTTCTTTTTTTGTCAACAACTTTTTTAAAATTTTTTACTATTTTTTTATATATTTTTATTATTTTGCTATCAAGGTTTACATATAAATAAAATAGCGGATTTATTTATATTAAATCCACTATCTTATTTAATCTTTTATTTTAGTTCTTCGATAGCCTTTTTTAATTGAGTATCATTCTTATCAGTTATTTCTTTTGTATTTTCTGGTAATTTAACTTCGATATCTGGCTCGATTCCTATTTTGTTTATGGAATTTCTATTAGGTGTACAATATTCTGCTGTTGTTATCTTTAATCCACTTCCATCTGATAAACTATATAAAGTTTGAATAACGCCTTTTCCATAAGTTTTCTCACCTATTATTGTTGCTTTTCCATTATCTTTTAATGCTCCTGCTAATATTTCTGAAGCACTAGCAGAATATTCATTTGTTAAAACAACAATTGGCATATTAATTATTGGATCTTCTTCTGCTGTTGTGATTGTTTCATTTCCATCTTTATCCTTTTCTATTAATAAAGTGCTTCCTTTGTCACATATCATCTCTAGTATATCAATAGATTCATCAACTACTCCACCACCATTATTACGTATATCTATAATAAGTGATGTTGCACCTTCTGATTTCAATTTTTCATAATTTTCTCTAAACTCTTTTGCAGCTCCTCCATCAAAATCTGCTATTTGAATATATCCAATATTACTTTCAAGCATTCTTGAATCTATATGACTTACTTCTATTTTCTTTCTTTCTACCTCTACATCAAAAGTTTCATCTTCTCTTTTTATTTCTAATTTAACTTTAGTGCCTTCTTCTCCTTTTATTTCATCAGACATTTCTTCTACATTGTCTTTCGTTACCTCTGTGCCTTCAACCTTATTTATGATGTCTCCTTCTTTTAATCCCGCTGATTCTGCTGGGGATCCTTCCATTGGTTCTAATACAGTAATTATTCCATCTTCATAATTTACAACCATATATATACCAATTCCCACATAATTTCCAACTGCTGTCTCTAACTGTTCTTGCATCTCTTCTGGTGTATAATATTCTGTATATTCATCTCCAACACCTGCAACATATCCTTTTATAGCCATTTCTAGCATTTGCTCATCATCAATTTCTCCAATATATTCATCTTCAATCATTGTTCTAATTGTTGCAAGTGCACCTTCTATACCTGTAGTTCCACCATTTTCTCTAATGCTTTCTAAACTTGATGATGAAATTATTGTTTCCTTAATAAAAATAGTTGTTATAAGCGAAGATAATAATGCTGTAATAATAATTAGCATTATTATTTTATAAATTCTTTGACCTTTTGTTTCTTCCATGTGCTCACTATTCCTTCCTCTATATCCTCTATAAAAGTATATATTTTAAAAATTTATTTATACCTATTTATATGAGATTGCTTAAAACCAAGCAATCTCATATTTTAATACTATGTAATATTTATGGAACTTTAACATAATTTAGTGGGTTCGTATATTCTCCATTTATTCTTACCTCAAAATGTAAATGCGGTCCTGTAGAATTTCCAGTAGAACCAACTTCCATTATTGTTTCTCCTTGTTTAACTTCTTTTCCTACTGTTGTTAATATTTTATTTCCATGTCCATACAAAGTAACTACTCCGTCTCCATGATTAATCATTACACAATTTCCATATCCTCCAAGCCATCCTGCATATGTAACTACTCCATCTAAAGCAGCCACTACAGGTGTACCTAAAGGTGCTCCTCCTATATCTAATCCCGTATGTTGTTTAACAATACCTTGTATAGGATGTTCTCTTATTCCAAAATTAGATGTAATAACTGTTCCACTTGCTGCAACTGGCCATAGCATTTCTCCACCAGTATATTGTATATCAACTGGAATATTAGTTGAATTCATTATTTGCGCTTCTATTTCAGCTTGTTCTTTTTTATATGCAGTAATCTTGTCTTGAAGTTCTTTTTCTCCCTTAGATAATTTATTTGCATAACTTGATTGTAGTGTTTTCATATTACTTAGAACTACTGACGTTTGCTCACTTTTTGCCTTTACTTCTTTTATCTGAGCCTGCTCTTCTTCAAGCTGTTTTTGTGTTGTTTCAATATTTTCCTTTTCAGTTTTTATCTCGTTAATTAATTGATTATCATATTCTGCCATTTCTTCAATGACATAATATCTAGAAACAAAATCAATTATATTTTTTGATTTTAATAATACGTCTAAATATTCTGTATCTCCTGCTTCATACATTGCTACTAGTCTATTTGCTAATATTTCTTTCTTTTGATTATAGTCTAAATTTGCAAGTGCTAATCTTGCCATTGAATCATTAATTGATTGTTGCAATGCATCCATCTGTGTTTGCATATTTTCTATATCTTTTTCATATTCTAATACTTTATCTTCTGCTTCTTGTACTTTTATCATTGTATCTGATAATTCGCCTTGAACATATTCAAGTTTTACATTTGTTTCATTTAATTTATCAGATACTGCATTTTTTTGTTCTAATAATTTTTGCTGTTCTTCCGGAGTCAAATCATTATTTATACTATTTGTTACATCATTTGATATTATGTTTGAATCCACATTATTTGTTATTACATTATCTTGGGCAAATACGAAGCTACAGAAATATTGTAATAAAACAACTATTGCTAATATTATTACTGCTACTCTCTTCTTCATATTTGCCTCCTTTCTTTATATTTTATTAATAATATACTAAACTTGGATGACTAGTATATTGAAGTGGATCTACTCTATATGAATTAGCAGTTCCTCCTATATATACTTCATAATGTAAGTGTGGTCCTGTAGAAATTCCTGTATTTCCTGATGTTGCTATTTGTTGTCCTCTTGAAACTGTTTGTCCTTGACTTACACTATATCCTGATAAATGTCCGAATCCTGTATAGTATCCATTACCATGATCTATCATTACATAATTTCCATATCCTGAAAGCCATCTAGCTATTATTACCTTTCCTGATGCTGGTGCATAAACTGGAACATAACTTACTGCTATATCTACAGCTCCATGGTTAGAAGATGCTCCCGCTGTTGGTGAATCTCTATATCCAAATACAGATGTTATAATATTGTAGCTATATGATAAAGGCCAATCTAAAACACCTTCAAAGCTTCCTTCATATCCTCCACCTGAACTTGCATTATTTCCTGCTTCTTCTATTTCTTTTTGTGCATCTTTTATTGCTTCTTCAAACTCATCTATTGTTTGTTGTAATTCTTTTTCTTCTGCTGATAAATTATTTACTTTCGCTTGTTTTGCTTTTTTAGCTACTTGTAATTTTTCATTTTTTGATTCTACTTTTTTCTTTGCTTCATCTACTTCTTTTTTCTCTTTTTCTAAATCATCTTTTACTTCTTGAGTTTCTTCTTGTTTTTCTAGAATTGAAGTTATTACTTCTTGATCTGCTTGTGCTATCTCTTCTACTCTATAGTATCCTGATATAAATGATGTTATATCATCTGATGATAGAAGTATATCTAAATATGTAGTTTGTCCTTTTTCATACATTGCTATTAGTCTATTAACTAATAATTCTTCTCTTTCTTTATTTTCTTCTTCTAATTCCTTTATTTCTTTCTCTTTTGTTTCAATTGAATCTTTTAAATCACTAATTTTAGTTTGTAATTCATCAATATCGTCTTCATAATCTGATATTTGTGCATTTAATTCACTAATATCATCTAATACAGAATTTTTCTCAGCTGTTACTTCATCTTTTTTATCTTCTGCTTCTTGTTTTTGATCTTTTAATTCAGATATACTTGCTGCAAATGATGGAACTGTCATAATTGAAAGTAATATAAATATTAATATTACTGATACAATTTTTTTTATCATAAGATTCCTCTCTCCTTTTTATCTTTATTAGTTTTATTATTTTATTTATTTTAATTTGTTATTTTAATATAAATATTTATTATACTTCTAAGTATTTCTTCATTGATATAGCACTACCAATTGCACCTATTCCTATTCCCATTATTATATATACAATAAATAACATTGAAAGCATGTCTGAGAAAGTTAATAAACTTATTTGAAGTGTTGTTACCATTGAACTTGTTATTAATTTTTCAACTATAAAATTATATGTAAATCCAAGTATAACTACTGATATTAATGCAGATACAATACCTATTATAATACCTTCTACCATAAATGGCCATCTTATAAATCCGTTTGTTGCACCAACATATTTCATTATTGAAATTTCTTTTCTTCTAGCATGTACTGTAAGCTTTATTGTATTAGCAATAATAAATATTGAAATAAGAACTAATAAAACAAGTATAACAGCTGTTGCTGTTCTTATACCATTGGCAATATCAACAAGTTTATTTACTGTTTGATTTCCTGCCTCAATATCAGCTACATGTTCAAATGTCCTTATCTCGTTTTGAACTTCTTCATTTTTTGTCAAATCAGTAAGAGTAATTACATATGATGCTTTAAATGGATTATATCCATCAGCTGTATAATCACTTAAAAATTTATTTATATCATCTGACCAACTTTTTACATCATTTAAAGCTTGTTCTTTTGAAACATATTCAGTTGTATTTACATATTGTATTGATTTTATCTTTTGCTCTAATTCAGCTTCCTGTTCTGGAGTTGCTTCTGGATCAATAAATACTTGCATTGCTTGCTCTGATTGTATTTGTTCCATGATATAGTTGATATTTTCTCCTATTAGAAAGAATATACCAAATATAAACATTGTTGCACACATTATAATTATTGACGCTGCTGTTGATTTCTTGTTTTTAAAAAAGTTTCTAAAACCTTCTCCAATTAAATAACCAAAAATACTATATTTCACTATCATAACCACCTTTTTTATCATCTCTAATTATGTTGCCTTTTTCTATTTGTATAACCCTCTTTTTCATTTTGTCAACTATGTCTTTAGCATGTGTTGCAACTACCACAGTTGTTCCCCTTGCATTAATATCATTTAATAAGCTCATTATTTCCCATGCTGTCTCTGGATCTAAATTTCCTGTAGGCTCATCAGCAATAATCATTGAAGGATTATTAACCAAAGCTCTTGCTAAGGCTACTCTTTGTTGTTCTCCTCCTGATAATTCATTTGGGTATACTTTTGCTTTATCGCTTAATCCAACTAAAGATAATACCATTGGTACTTGTCTTCTTATGTGTTTTTGTGTTGATCTTACAATATACATTGCATAAGCTACATTATCATATACTGTTCTATCTGGAAGTAATCTGAAGTCTTGAAAAACCACTCCCATACTTCTTCTTAAAAATGGTACTCTTTTAGGTTTTAAAAAAGTTGTGTCTTTTCCATTTATTATTATATGTCCAGATGTTGGTTCTTCTTCTTTTAGTATAAGTTTTATTAAAGTTGACTTACCTGAACCTGAACTTCCTACTAAAAATGCAAATTCACCTTTATCAATTTTAAAATTTGCATTATGCACTGCTTCAGTTCCTGTGTCATATTTCTTACTTACATTTCTAAATTCGATCATATTTTTCTCCTTTTGTGAAAATATATTATATGTTTAAACTTTCTTTTTTCATAATAATTTACTTCTATATCATAACAATAAAAATAAATATTTGCAATAGTTTTTTCATCAAAAAACTACATAAATTTTTATATAAAAATCATCTATGTAGTTTTATCTTGTTTTTTCTTTTATTTTCTTTTTATACAATATATTTGTCATATTTTGTAAGTAAATTTATCTTTTTTTACATAAATTTATTTACTATAGCCACTGAATCTATTTTAAAATATTTCATTAAATCTTCTGCTTTTCCGCTTCTACCAAATACATCTGGTAAGCCCATTTTTTCTACTTTTACAGGATACTCTTCAGATAATATTTCTGATACAGCTGTTCCAAGACCTCCTATAATACTGTGATCTTCTACTGTTATAATTCTCTTTGTTTCTTTTGCACATTTTATAATTAATTCTTTATCTATAGGCTTAATTGTATGGATATCTATTACTCTTACATTTATTCCATGTTCTTTTAATATTTCTTTTGCTTTAAGTGCTTCAGATACCGTAACTCCTGTTGCAATAATACTTGCATCTTGTCCCTTACCTATTTGAATTCCTTTACCTATTTTGAATTTTTCTATCTCTTTTTCATCATATATTATTGGCGTTTTTAATCTGCATAATCTTAAATATACTGGTCCATTTATCTTTGAAATTTCTTCTACTGCCCACTTAGTTTGCGTATCATCTGAAGTACACATAACTGTCATATTAGGAAGCCCCCTCATAAGAGATAGATCTTCTAACATTTGATGTGTTGCTCCATCTTCACCAACCGTTATACCAGCATGAGTTGCACAAATCTTAACATTCAATTTTGGATATGCTATGCTATTTCTTATTTGTTCATATGCTCTACCTGCTGCGAACATTGCAAATGTACTTGCATATGGTATTTTTCCAAAAGTAGATAACCCTGCTGCCATTCCCATCATATTTTGTTCTGCTATTCCAACTTCTATAAATCTGTCTGGAAATTTTTTAGCAAAATATTCTGTTTTAGTTGCACTAGATAAGTCAGCATCTAAAACAACTATATTTTCATTTTTTTCTCCTAATTTTTCTAAAGCTCTTCCATAACTTTCTCTTGTTGCAATTTTATTTTCTAAATCCATACTATCTTCCTCCTATTAGTCTACGTTATACTATTTATCTTCTAATAATAATTTGTCTAATTCTTCCATAGCTAATTTGTATTCTTCTTCATTTGGTGCTTTTCCATGCCACTCTACTTTATTTTCCATAAAAGACACACCTTTTCCTTTTATTGTTTTAGCAATTATAATAGTTGGTTTTTCCTTTGTTTGCTTTGCTGTTGTAAATGCATCTATTATATTATTAATATCATGTCCATTTATTGTTATAACATTAAATCCAAAACTTAAGAACTTTTCTGTTATATTATTTATTCCTCCAACTTTTTCTATTTCACCATCAATTTGTAAATTATTATTATCCAATATAACACATAAATTATCTAATTTATTTTTTGATGCAGCCATGCAAGCTTCCCATACTTGCCCTTCTTCTATTTCTCCATCACCCAATAAGCAATATATTTTACATCCAGCCTTATTCATTTTAGAAGCAATAGCCATTCCAACTGCAGCAGATAATCCTTGTCCTAGTGATCCAGTTGTCATGTCTACTCCTGGTACTTTTTTCATATCTGGATGACCTTGCAAGTTACTTCCTATTTTTCTAAAAGTTTTTAATAATTCTTTATCAAAATATCCTTTTCTTGCAAGTACACTATATAATGCTGGTGAAGCATGACCTTTTGATAACACAAGTCTATCACGGTTTGGATCATCTGGCTTTTTTTCATCAATATTCATTTGATTAAAATATAGTACTGTTAAAATATCTGCACAAGAAAGTGATCCGCCTGGATGTCCTGATTTTGCATTATATACTTCCTCTAATATTCCTTTTCTCACTTCTACAGTTATTTTTTCTAAAGCATTAATATTTGTTACTTTCATCTATTTTACCTCCTAAAAAGTTAAAATAAAGGAATAGAATTATATGAACCTAAAATTAATATTATTAAAATAAATATTTTATAACTTCATATATTCTATTCCCCTTTTTTTACATTACTGTATTTAATAAAACATTTTCTGATACAGTATTATTTTCAATTTCGTTTGTATTTTTGTCTCTATTTTCCTTAGCTTTCTCTTCTTTTTCCTTTTTATCTTCTTCTACTACATTTTCTAATTGATCTATTAAGCTTTGTAATCTTTGAATATCTTTACCCATCATCTCATAATCGCCATTTGATGTTGATTCCTTTAAGTTACCATTAGCTTTTATAACTGCATCTACCAAGTCTTCCATACTATCTGTATTTTCTACTTCAATAGCAACAGCGTATTGTGAAACTAAATTTCTTAAAGCTTCTGTCAAGTTATCACCCATTGCTACTTTATTACCTGATGCAACAATTACTTTCTTTAATGTAGGTGTAGAATCTTCTTCATTAATATATTGTTGATATACTGGTTCAATATATAGAAGTGTATTATCAAGTGGTACTATAATCATATTTTTACTAATTTTTGTTCCTGTAACATTTAATGATTCTAACTCACTTGAAATATCTTCATCTTGTTCTATTTGTGTATCTAATTGCATTGGTCCTAATATATTACTATCTGATGCAAATTTATATAAAGTAAGTTTAGGAGATCCTCCTTCATATGTTCCTATCATATATGAAGTAATATTTTGTTTTTCATAAGGTGTAAATGGAATTACTAATCCTAATTTACTTTGCTCAGAATCCACAGTTTTTACCATTGTATAATATGGTTCAATATCTGTTCCCGTCTTAGTTGAAACTTTTCCTGTATTATGTGTTGCTATATCCCACACATCGTCTCCTCTATATAATACATCTGGTTGTATATCATGATATCTTTGAGCAATTTCTGCTTGTATATTATATAAAAATTCTGGATATATAAATTGGCTGCTAATATCACTTGGTATTGTTTCATTTTCTACAAATAAATCTGGATATATTTTTTGATATGCACTTGCTATTGGATCAGATTTATCAGTTATATAGAATTTTATAGTTCCATCATATGCATTTATTAATACTTTAACAGAATTTCTAATATAATTTAGTTCTAATTTGTTTAGTGCATCTAGTTGTAGTGTCGTTTTTTGTGAATATGGATAATTGTTTGATGTCGTATATGCATCTAATACCCATATTAAATTTCCTTCATCATCTACTACCATATATGGATCTTCATCATATAATAAATATGGCATTAAAGTTTTTGCTCTTTCAATAATATTTCTATTTGTCAATATTTTGCTATCATCATTTACATTAGCAGAGAATGCTAAATTTAAATCTCCTTCTTTTATTCCTAATATAAATCTATCAATAAAGTTAAGACTTAAGCCTGCTTCTCCTGAATATACATTTTCTGCATTTGAAGTACTTGATTCAGGATAATCAAATTCACTTCTATTTTTACTATTCGTTACTATATTATTGTTTGTTTGTAAACCAAAGTATATTCTTGGTTCTCTAATTGTCACTACATCATTTTCATTTGATTTAAAATCTTTTTGCAATTTTAATAAATTACCATTTTCATCTGTAGATGTTGCAGATGTAACAACTACACCATATCCATGTGTATATTCATAAGTTTGATTATTATATGTACCATTTAAATTTGAAATTTCTCTTGGTGATATATATACTAATTGTTGTTTGCCATTAACTCTATAGCTTGTAATTTTTGCTGTATCATATGTATAATATCCTTTTTCTGTTTGTATAGTATTTAAATCTTGCAAAACTGTTTCTTCATCTACTATTGCTATATTACTAATAGTTTCATTTAAAGAATTTAAAGTCTCTTGTGTTATTGTTTCTCCACCATTTTCAATTGTAAATACTTCTGCATTAATTCCATATGCCTCTTTTGTAAATTCTATATTGTTTTGTATATTATCTTTTTCTTTATCTAATTCATTTGGATTTATAAATATTAATTGGAATAAAGCCATTACTATTATTAGTATAACTAAATATACTGGAACTACTAAAATCCACATTATTACTTTTTTTGTTTTATTTTTATTAAATGCTGCAATAGCCATAAATACTGATAATACAATAAGTATTGGAAGTATTCTATATCCCCATAATTTTATTGTTGTATCTGTAACTCCCGCACCATATATTGAATATGTTGTATCTTCTTGTAAGTTTAAAAATTTATCAAATCCTATATCTTGAGTTTTTACTAAAACAAAACCAGCAAGAACTATTGATAATACCTTTAAATTTGTAAATAATTGTTTTAAAAGTTTGCTTCTTTTTAAAATTTCTCTATCTACTCCATCAAAGCATATATTAAATACCACTATATAATATATTACAGTATAAATTGTAATTCCAACAATTAATAACATTGCATAAAGTAATATTGTTTCAATAAATGGTTTTTGGAACATAAAATATCCTATATCTATTCCAAATACTGGATCAGATATTCCAAACATTGTACTATTTGTAAATAGCATATATTGATTTAAAATAACTTCTGTAGTTATTGCGCTTACAATTACAGATATTATAAATGCAATAGATTTATTAGGAAGTTTAGGCATTTCCTTTTTTTCTGTTTCGAAAAAAGTTTTTAATGCCTTTTTTATTCTGTTATTATTAAAATACATTATAATGAATAATATTACAAAGTTTATTCCAAATGTAATTGCTGTATAATTAATATTTTGCCAGAATATATCTACATATTCTTCCCCTATTTCTAATACTTCTAAATATTCTCCTCTAAATATTACATAACCTATAATTGCTACTAATGCTATAAAAAGTAATACAATATACATTCTTTTTTTGCTTTTCTTTTTAGTATTTGTATTTATTCTATTTCCTGCTTTCTTATTTTTTGTATTATTGGTATTAGTAGTATTTTTAGTTTCTTCTTGAACTTCTTTTTTTAGATTGTTCTTATCTTTGTTTTCTGCACTCATACAGTTTTTTCTCCTTTCACTATATTAAAGCTTTTACAAAATCTTCACTATTAAATATCTCCATATCATCTATTTGTTCACCAATTCCTATAAACTTAACTGGCATTTTATTTTCTTCTACTATTCCTATAACTACTCCACCTTTTGCAGTTCCGTCAAGTTTAGTAAGTATTAATCCAGTTATATCTACAGTTTCTTTAAAAGCTTTTACTTGACTTATAGCATTTTGTCCTGTTGTGGCATCTAATACCATAAGTATTTCTTTTGATGAGTTTGGAAGTTCTTTATCTATTACTTTTTTTATTTTTATAAGCTCGTCCATTAAATATTTTTTATTATGCAATCTTCCTGCTGTATCACATATAAGTACATCCGCATTTTTTTCTTTAGTAACTTTTATTGCATCATATACTACAGATGCAGGATCAACACCTTCTTCTCTTTTTACAATATCACATCCTGCTCTATTTGCCCATATTTCTAGTTGTTCTACTGCTGCTGCTCTAAATGTGTCAGCTGCTGCTACTACAACTTTTTTCCCATCTTGTTTTAATCTGTTTGCAATTTTACCTATTGATGTTGTTTTACCAACACCATTTACACCAACTACTAAAATTACAGATGGTGTTGTTTCTAAATGTAAAGAATTATCTACTGAATCTAATATTTCTTTAATTTCTTCTCTTAATGCTTGTTTTACATCTTCTATATCTTCTAATTTTTGTTTCTTTATTCTATTTCTTAAATTGCTTATTATTTTCACTGAAGTTTCTACTCCAACGTCAGACATAATTAAGACTTCTTCAAGTTCCTCTAGTAAATCTTCATCAACTTTTCTAAAGTTACTGAATACATTATTCATTTTTTCTTCAAATGAATTTTTTGTCTTGCTTAGTCCTTGTTTTAATTTATCAAAAAAGCCCATTATTTCCTCCAAATTATTTATAAAATATATAGTTTTTATCATATGATATTATATTATCTTTAGTAATTTATGTCAATAAAAAAATGATAAAATAGACACTTACACAAATTTCTTATTTTTGCTATTTTTAGTAGCAAATCCTAAAAATTAGTAGTATAATTTACTAAGTTTTTATAGGAGGTTTTTATCATGAATTTTGATGATGTTGTTGATAGATATAATACGAATTGTTTAAAATTTGATTTTAAAAAAGAAAGAAATAAACCTGAAGATATTTTTCCAATGTGGGTTGCTGATATGGATTTTAGATGCCCACCTGAGGTAATTAATGATTTAAAAACTAGAGTAGAACATGGTATATTTGGATATTCAGATATTGATATAACTTATTTTAGAGCATTATATAGTTGGTACTCAACTCATTTTAATGTTAAACTACAAAGAGATTGGCTTTTTAATACTCCTGGAGTCGTTTTTGCTTTAGCTACTGCTGTTAAAGTATTTACAAAAGAAAATGATTATGTCTTAATAAATAATCCTGTATATAATCCTTTTAGTGAAGTTATAGAAGATAATCATAGGCAAATATTAAGTAGTGATTTAATTAATAATAATGGTCATTATGAGATTGATTTTAATGATTTAGAACAAAAAATTAAAGAATATAATATTAAATTATATCTTCTATGCTCACCTCATAATCCAGTTGGTAGAGTTTGGTCAAAAGAAGAATTAGATAAAATAGTAGAAATTTGTAAAAGATATAATGTATTTATAGTTTCTGATGAAATACATAGTGATTTTGTATATGAAGGTAAACATATTTGTATGCTTAATTATCAAGATTATCTTGATAACATTATAGTATGTACTTCTCCAAGTAAAACATTTAATTTAGCTGGTCTTCAAACTTCGAATATATTAATACCTAATAAAGAAGTTAAAGATAAATTTATGCAAGAAGTATGGGCTACAGGATATAGTAATATTAATGCCTTAGGTTTAGTTGCATGTAAATCTGCATATGAGCATGGAGACAAATGGCTTAAAGAATTGCTTGAATATTTAAAAGGAAATGTAAAATTAGTTGAAGAATATATGGAACAAAATTTACCTAATATAAAAGTTACACATCCAGAAGGTACATATCTTTTATGGATTGACTTTAGTGGTACTAATTTATCAGATGATGAAATAATTAATAAACTTACCTATGAAGCAAAGCTTTGGTTAAATTCAGGAATAAAATATGGTAAGTCAGGTAAAGGTTTCCAAAGATTAAATATTGCTCTTCCTAGAAGTGAATTGCAACACGCCTTAGAAAAAATAAAAAAAGTTTTTGGATAATATATTAGTATATTATCAATCTATAATTAAACGGAGTAATTAATGAATAAAAATATATTAATAACAATACTATGTATTATTTTCTCTATAATAACTGGAATAATTACAAATGATATACTATTTGGTTCTACAATACTTGCAACAGGATTGCTTACAGCTTATTTTGCAAGTATTGGTAAAAAGTGTAATTATATATTTGGATTTATAAATTACTTATTAATGGCATATATTTCATTAAAGAATAATTTATATGGAATGACAATATTTTACACTTTTGTATTTGCTCCCCTTCAAATTAAAGGATTTATTTCCTGGAATAAAGAACTAAATAACAATAGCTCTGTAAATGTACGTAAATTTACTTTTAAAAATTCTGTTATAATAACTATTTCATGTATTTTAGTTAGCATTATATTAGGATATATTTTAAATCTAATACCAAATGAACAATTATCTTTACTTGATGCAACATCAAACTGTATTAATCTATGTGGTGTGATCTTAATGATATTAAGATTTAGAGAAGCTTGGTGGGTTTGGCTTGCAAATAATATAGCTGATTTAACGATTTGGATAATTTTAACAATAAATAATGGACCTAACTCTATTATGATGCTTTTAGTTTCTATAGGATATTTTTTACTAAATATATATGGATTAATAAAATGGAATATTGAATCAAAAAAAATGATTAAATAAAAACACCAAGAGCCCCGCTTGTGATAAGCGTGGCTCTTTTTCGTCAGTTCAGTGCTCTGACTGTGGTTTTATGCCGGAAACTCTGCTAGTTTACACGTTGAACTCTTCTCCCAAGTCCATATTTGTAAACTTTGACACGTCACGCGCACGCAGCTTCTCGTACAGTCCGGTATTGACAACTTTTACATTGTTGCCATACGGAGTGTTAGGATCGCCGGAGCAATTCCATCCTCCATGGTACATGTACAAGTATTCACCTTCCAGCGAATACTCGCGACAATCCGGCTTTTCAAAGAAAGGCCAGTTTTTCCAGATGTCCTGTGTAACAGGGTCTGTACGGATAGTCTGTATTACTTCTTCTGCTGCGATTGTATGCAGTGCAGAGCTGTACCCGTTTGCAAAGCCTCTTACGAAGCAATGCACCAGTTTCGGGAAGTACTGCTCGAACCTTTCAGTGATAAACGAGCAATTGTAGCCGTAGCCACAAATCATCTCACAGAGACGTCTGTAACGATTCCAATACTTGGTCTCGTAGGTCATCTCAGTGAAGCCTTTCTTTCGTACTTCCAAAACATGCTCATCGACCTTGAGCTTAACGAACATTTCCAAAGGAATACCGTTAATCTTCTGCTCCTCGGCCAATACGGGCGGCAGAGTGTCAAGGTTTGCCTTGATCATGCCAAGGATATAACCTAACTGCTCTTCTGACAGTTCCACCTGCTCGGTGATCATTGCCATGATCGTCTCGTTTTTGCACGGAATGGTTTCAAGGGCCTTTTGGGTTTCCTTGTACCCATTCATCTTCCGAACGCTGTCGGAAAGGTGTGCGCCGAATGCATTGGACTGGTTGCTGATTGTGATTTCGTTCTTCATACGAAATTCTCCTTTCATGTCATGGTGAAATTTTTTTGTTTCCCAGCATTTAAAATCTCGCCTGATTACAAGCAACAGATTTTAAAAAATGCCTTATATTATTATACCATATTTTACATAATCTTTCAAGTTATGTGTACTTTTTCATTTTTTCATCTTAATTTTCATACTATAATATACTACTATAAAATAAAAAATACCAAGCTTAAGCTGTTACACTTAAGACTTGGCCACTAAATCACACTAAAAGAATTTTACTATTTCTCCCCTCCTGTTCTTAACCAATAAGACGTCTTATAATCTGTTTGATATCTTCCCATTCATCCATTTCACGTTTCTTGGTTCTTGTTGCTTGCATAATATAGTCCATACTTTCTCTGAAAGCAGGGTCGGAATCCATTATATTCATTACTGAATATATGTTTTTGTATTCATCATCAAGATCTTCAGCAATATGGTTTACGCGTCTTAATATCTCTTCAAGCTTTTCTTTTGTTTTTCTGTCGACTTCTTTGTTCTGAAGTCTTCTTAATGATGTGTACACTTCTTCTAATGCATTGTTCATGTTGTTTCCTCCTTCTTTAATAAAATCTGGAGGTATGAACAGCCCTCCAGATACATTGTTTTGTATCCGAATTGCTGTCATAAAATATACAATCCGGTATATTTATTATATCATATTTACATAAAATATTCAAAATTGTATGTTTTCATATTTTTATCATAATATGTAGTATAAATAAAATAACCTACAAATATCATTATTCATAGGTTATTTTTTTCTGGAGCCAATAAGCAGAATCGAACTGCTGACCTACGGGTTACGAATCCGTTGCTCTACCAACTGAGCTATATTGGCAAATATTTGGAGATACTAACTTTATATTAGTATCTCTTTAATTATATTTTTTATTTATATGATTTCATTTTTAGAAGTGTTTTCCTCTTCTTCTTCCGCCTTTATCATCTTTATTGTCTTCTTCATTTTTTATATCAGCTCCAAAGTTTTCTTCAATAACACTTTTTCTATGTTCTTTTATTGGATCTGAATTTTCTTCTTTTTTATCATTTAAACTGCTCAAATCAACTTTTTGTGTTTCATCTACATTAGGAATATTTTTATTATTTATTACATTTGATAAGTCTTGTGTATCATTTAAGTTATTATTTTTATTTACATCTCTATTTAATGAGTCAAATCCACCATAATATGGTTCGTAATCATCATCTTCTTCATCTAATAACATTTTTCTTCTATGGCGTATAACAGCAATTATAATTATTAAAACAATTACTCCTAAAGCAATTCCACCATATACAAATAAATCATTATTATCTATACCAGCTATAATTTGTTCTTCTTGTTTTTCTACAATATTTACAATAATTTGGTATGTTCTAATATCATTTCCGTCTGCAGATTTTACTAAAATTGTTACTATATTCTCTCCTGGTTTTAATTCTGTATTTCCTACAATCTCAATATCTGCATCTTCAACATTTGCTACAGCTTCTATATCTAAGCTTGTAACAGATAAATCATTAATTTCTAAAGTATATTCATATACATCTGGACTAAATGTAGGATTTAATGTATATCCTCCACTTATATTAAGTTCTGATAATCCAAGTGAAGACATTTCTCCTTTTATTACATTTATTGTATATTTTCTTTCTGTTCCATCTTCTGCTGTTACTTTAATCTCTATTTTATTAACACCATCTAGTAATTCATCATTACCCGTAATCTTAACTTTTGCTTTATCATCTTCTGGCTCTGCTTTTATATTTAATGATGTAACATCTTCTGTAACATTTAAAGTATATTCTGTAACTTCGCTACTAAACTCTGGTGTTAATTTATATCCTTCTACTTCTAATGATTTTAAAGCCTTTTCTGCAGATTCATCTGGTTTTTCAGTTGTTAAATACGCACTACTTACATATGCTGTTTGTCCATTAAATTCTACTCTGCTCCATGTTATTCCATTAACTGACTTTGTAGCAACTCCTGTTCTTGTAAGTTCATCTCCTTTATTTAATGAACCAACAGATCTACTACTTGTGCTATAACTTGATCTAACATTTATCCCACTATCTGTTGCATATACTTTTTCATTTACCTCTCTAAAAGATACTTTTGAATCTTCTTTTTCATCATCACTTGATGAACTACTATTTCCTGAAGAGCTACTTCCACCACTTGAAGAGCTTCCTCCACTTGAACTACTACCTGAACTACTACTTGATGATTTAGATTTAACTGTTACTGTAATAGACCTACTAACAGGTGTAGATTCATTATTTTTTTCATCTGTTACATTTCCTGTTAAATTAATTGTATAATTTCCTGTTTTTGATGGTGTAAAAGATACGCTCTTTGAAAAACTTCCATTTTCAGCATCATCTGTCCATCCAATTATTGATGTACTACTTATCCCATCACCACTTAGCTTCAAATCCCAAGATGCAGCACTCCCGCTAGCAGTCACTGTTACTTTTGTTCCAACTGTTACTGAAGTGTTACTTGCCCTTAATGAAGTTGATGCAGCATTAACAGTTATATTTGAAATAAACCAAATAAATATAATTAAAAATATGATTTTTATTAATTGTTTTACTTTCATATTTCCTCCTAATTGTTCCTCTCATTTTATACATATTACTTTAAATTGTAATGTCTTTTTTTCCAAGTAAGTGTCTTTGTATTGCTAACAAGTCTGCTGAATCTATTTTTTCATTACCGGTTGGATCAGCTGCTTGTTTTTCATAAGTATTTGTTATTTTCTTCTTTCCAAGTAAATGTCTTTGTATAGCCAACAAGTCTGCTGAGTCTACTTCTCCATTTCCTGTAGGATCACCAAGTTTTACGGCCGTATATGTCTTACCATTATATGTTACTTTATATCCAGTACCAATATTACCTGATGTAACTTTCTTTCCACTAGCATTTTTTACTACAGCTCCAGAAGCTTTACTTGTTATATCTTTAACAGTAATATCTGGTTCACATACAAGTTCTGATCCATCTGTTTCGAATCCACTACCTTTTATTTCTGTTGGTTTACTTGGCTCCTCTTCTTCTGGTTCATCGTTATCTTCTAAATCATCTGGTATTATTGCATCATCACTACCCTTTATTGGTTTAATATATGCTTCGTCATCATCTCCTCTTGCAACATAACCTGTTGTTCCAGATTCTGTTACAACTTTATCCCATATATATCCATTAGCTGTTGATGCAACTTTTTCTATTCTAGTTAATTCTTCTCCTTTATCAATATATTCTAAAATTGCAGAGCTTGTTCCTGGACTTTTTCTTAAAGTTAAGCCCCCATCACATACAACTTTTACTATATCTTTACCTGAGCTAGTCGAACCATTATCTGATACTTCTTCTAAATATCTTGCAACAATGTATCCTTGAGTTCCATCAGCTAGAACTATTCTTGACCAATCATATCCATCTATATCGTTATATTTTCCTTTTTCTATAATTGTAACTTTTTGTCCTACAGAAAGTGTTAAAAGTGTTGTAGTATTACTTGTTCCTGGACCATTTCTAACATTTCCTGGTTCAATTGCTATTGCATCTATATTACAATTTGTTATATCATCTATTACTTTAAATCCATCTGATGATACAACATATCCTTTTCTACCATCACTTAGAACAACCTTATCCCATTTATATCCATTTTCCTTTTCTGAGCCAATTTCTATTCTAAGAATCTTATCACCTTTCTTTAAAGTTGTTAGTTTAGTAGAAGTCTTACTTTTAGATTTATATACTACTAATGAAGAATCTGTAATTTGTATGTTTTGCGTAACTATTGATTCTGTTCCTGGCATTGGACATCTTGATGTAGGCATATTCTCAAATACAGGGATAACAAAATTAAATGGCATATCTAAATCGCTATCTATATCTTTATATGTATCTAATATACTTTGACTTTCTGTTTTAGCTGCTGAAACATTTTGTTGATATTGATGCCAATATAAATCTCCATCACTATCATCAACATCAAATTTTTGTAAATATAGAGTGTTTTGACCATATTGGATATATTCTTTTGCTAAGAATTCAGCTCCACCCTTTATTGACTTTTCAGGGTTTGTCCATCCTTGTTTTTTAGCATATGCTAATGCATTTTTTATAATTGCTGAACTACTACTTCCTGATGCATTAACATTTAAAAAGTTATAATATCCTTTATATCCAGAATATGTTCCTGTAGCTGTTGATGATGCATTTTTTCCAGGTCCTTGTTCTTGTCTTATTCTAGATGCTAAATGGTATGGACTGATTCCTGCATCTTCTGCTGCTTCCATTATAACTTCTGCATAAGATTTATTTAGCGTAGCTTTTTTACCACTTGTATTTGTATATGTGATTTTACTTCCTTGCATATAATCACAATCATCTATTATTTGCTCTATTCCATCTATGGTATATTTTCCATCTACCCATTTTAAGTTTTCGAATTGAAATATATAGTCTTCATACAAAGAATTTCTTGGATCCATATAATAAGATACTGCTGCTCCTGATGCACATCTCCAACTTCCATTATCATATGGTTTATCTCCACATTTTGAACATACCCATGCACCAGATTTATTTTGTACTAAGTTTCTTCCATGAGCTGCAGTTGTTTCATTTTTTATTACTGTATTCCAATCAAGTCCTGTATATAATATTGTAAATGTCCAATCTGGATGCTCTTTTAAAAGATTATCCAATAGTGCTGAATACCCTGGATAATCATCTAACATACTGCTTCCTTTTTTATAATCTTTTGTATTTTGCTCTTTTGCCTGTGATCTATTTACAAAACCAATATTTAATATCATCCCAACTATTAATAATGAAACTAATAATATGCTAATGCATTTTATTAATTTACTACCTATATTCATAATTAGTTTTTCCTCCTCATTAGTTTTTTATCGACAATTTTTTCAAATACAGTATAACATTAATATTTTTTCCAGTCAACCCAAATTTTTCAAATTTACTTTCCTATTTTTTCCTAATATTTTTTCATTTTTTTACGTTTTTTTCGCCTATTTTTCTTTACAAAAAATGTACTTTAATATACAATAAGATGGAATAAAAAGAAAGGTGAAAATATGAAGAAATACATAACAAAAAGTGAGCAAGACACAATTGATTTTGCAAAAGATTTTGCAAAAAATCTAAAACCAGGTAATATTATTCTATTATGTGGTGAACTTCGGTTCTGGGAAAACCAAATTTGTTCAAGGTGTTTTAAAATATTTTGGTCTTGAAAATGAGATTTCTAGCCCAACATTTACTATTGTAAATGAATATATATCTGATAAAGTAAATATTTATCACTTCGATGTATATAGATTAGCAGATTCTGATGAATTCTATGCTATGGGTGGAGATGAATATTTTTCAAATGGAATATGTCTTATTGAATGGGGTGAAATTATCGAAGATATTTTGCCAAAGCCATACACAAAAATCACTTTTAAAAAAGATTTTAATAATCCAGATTTTAGAGAATTAAATATAGAAACAATTGAATAATACTATCTTATTTATTAAATAAAAAGGAGTAATAACTGTGAAAATATTAGCAATAGATACATCATCTAAAATTTGTACTGTTTCAATTTTAGATGATGATAATGTTTTAATAAATTTGTACAATGATGATGAAAAAACACATTCTGTAAAACTAATGCCTATGGTAGATGAAGCATTTAAAAAAACTAATTTATCTTTAAAAGATATCAATTTACTTGCTTGTTGCATAGGACCAGGATCCTTTACAGGTGTTAGAATTGGTATTGCTACAATAAAAGCTTTTTCAGATACAACTAATATTCCTGTTGTTGGAATTACATCTTTAGAAAGCTTAGCATATAATATAAAAAGTAAAGTATCTGACACCACACTTATCTGTTCTTTAATAGACGCAAAACATGATAATGTTTATTGTGGATTATATAATTTTAAAGAAAATATTTGTAATAAATTATCAATTTTCGCAGAAAATATTGAGACTACATTATCTAAAATTTCTAGCATAGTAAATAAACATAATTATTCAGAAATTTTATTCGTAGGTGATGGATCAGTTTCATATAAAGATATAGTAAAAGAAAAATTAAATAATACTTTTAAAATCAATTTTGCATCAGATAGTGAAAATCTTCAAAGTAGTATTAGTATAGCACAAGCTGGAATAGATAAATATAAAAAACGGAGAATATGGTACTTCTAATTCAATCTCCCCTATTTATCTAAAAAAATCTCAAGCAGAAAGAATGTTACAAGAAAAAATACAGATTTTAGAGATGACAAAAGATGATATAGATGCTATTTCAGGAAATTTTAATAACGAATTTGATAAGTTTTGGAAAATAGATAATTTAAAAAATGATTTCAATAATTCAAACTCTTCATATTTTATTGCAAAACTTGATGACGAAATCGTTGGTTTTGTTGGAATTCTTAGAATAGTTGATGAAGCTAATATTATGAATATCGCTACAAAAGAAAGTAAACGAAATTTAGGAATTGCTTCAAAGTTATTAGAATATATAATTAATTATTCAAAATCAATAGGTTGTACTTCTATAACATTAGAAGTAAATGAAAATAATTATTCAGCAATACATATATATGAAAAGTTTAATTTCAAACGAATAGGTTTACGAAAAAAATACTATAATAATACTGATAATGCAATTATAATGACTCTTATATTGTAATTATAATATTATATAAATAATTAACATTAATCATAGATAGAATTTTAAGGAGGAATACAAATGAAAAGAAAAAACGAACTAAGTTACAAGGATTTAAAACTAACTTGTGATCCTAAATCTTTTAATTTTAAAACAACTGATGAGTTAGAATCTACAAGTACAGGAATCGGCCAAGAAAAAGGATTAAAAGCACTTGAATTTGGGCTAAGTGTTGATATAAATGGATATAATGTTTATGTAGAAGGACCTTATGGTGTAGGAAAAACTACATATGTCAAAACATTGCTAAAAACGATTTCTAAAAAAAGAAAAGCTCCAAACGACTGGTGTTATGTATATAATTTTGAAAATCCCAATGAACCAGTTGCAATCTCTCTTCCAGCAGGTCAAGGAAAAGAATTTAGAGATTCTATGAAATCTTTTATTGATGATATAAAAATTGATATACGCAATACTTTCAATAATGAAGATTTTGAAAAAGAAAAAAATTTAATAAAACAAGAATATGAAATAAAACGTAATTTATTACTAGAAGATTTAAATAAAAAATCGGCTGAATATGGCTTTACTGTTAAATCATCTCAGACAGGAATTTATATGATGCCTATATTAAATGGAAAAACTATTGCTGAAGAAGAATTTAATAAATTAGATGATGAAGTAAAAAAAGAATTTGAAGACAAATCAGCAATAGTACAACAACATATAATGGAAGCAATCGGTCAAATTAAGTCAATTGAAAAAGAAGCTGACAAGCGTATTCAAGAATGGCAATCTAATGTTGCACTTCTTACAATTAACGCTCATATCAATTTAATAAAATCAAAATATAAAAGAAATAAAAAAATTAATACTTTTTTAGATTCCATAAAAAAAGATATATTAAAAAATATTTCTTGCTTTACATCAGATGAAAAACAAGTTGATAGTAAACTTCAAGGGCCACAAGCAGCTCACCCAGAACTTCTTAAGCCATGGCTTAACTATAGAGTTAATTTATTTGTAGATAATAGTAATTTAGAAGGTGCTCCAGTAGTTGCAGATACTAATTATTCTTATCATAATATTTTTGGTAAATTAGAATATGAAAACTATTATGGAACATTAAAAACAGATTATACAATGTTAAAACCAGGTCTACTTCATATAGCTAATGGTGGTTATTTAGTATTTCAAGCAAATGACTTCCTAACAAATACATTATGCTATGATGCATTGAAAAAAGTTCTTAGAAGTAAATCTCTAGGAATAGAAAATACTGCAGATCCACGTTCTTCTATGGTTATGATATCATTAAAACCAGAACCTATTCCATTGGATTTAAAAGTAATTTTAATAGGTGATGAAACATTGTATCAAACACTACTTGCAATAGACCCTGATTTTAGAAAATTATTTAAAATAAAAGTAGAATTTGCAGATGAAGCACCTCTAAGTAAGGACAATATGGTAAAACTTGCAAGATTTGTTAAAGGATATTGTGAACATGAGTCTCTACCTGCTTTAGATGCTGGTGCAATGGCTAAAGTAGTAGAATATGCTTCAAAGCTTGCTGATAGTCAAGATAAACTTTCTACACGTTTTACTGATCTATCATTAATAATAGGAGAAGCTGCAACTTGGGCAAAACTTGCTAAATCAAAAGTAATAACTGCCGAATTTATTGATAAAGCTTTAACTCAAAAAATTGATAGAGTAAGAAAATATGATGACAAATACATGGAAATGATAAAAGATAATACACTTTTAATTGATACAGATGGATTTGAAGTTGGACAAATAAATGGTTTAACTATCATGAATGTTGGAGATTATTCTTTTGGAAAACCTGTAAAAATAACTGCTAATACTTATACAGGAAAAAGTGGTATTGTAAATATTGAACGTGAAGTTGAACTTTCTGGTTCTTCTCATTCAAAAGGTATATTAATTTTAAGTGGATATTTAGGTGAAATGTTTGCTCAAGACATGCCATTATCTCTTACAGCAAGTATTTGTTTCGAGCAACTATATAGCGGTGTTGATGGAGATAGTGCTTCAAGCACAGAGCTTTATGCCCTACTATCTAGTTTATCAAATATTCCAATTAATCAATCTCTAGCTGTAACTGGATCTGTAAATCAAAAAGGAAATATTCAGCCTATTGGCGGAGTAAACGATAAAATAGAAGGATTTTTCGGAGTATGTAAGATGAGAGGATTAGATGGATCTCATGGAGTAATAATTCCAAAACAAAATGTAAATAATCTAAACCTTTCACAAGAAGTTGTAGATGCTGTAAAAAATAATTTATTTCATATATATGCAATATCTACAATTAATGAAGGTATTGAATTATTAACAGGTGTTCCTGCCGGAAGTAAAGATGAGAATGGAAAATATCCAGCAGGTACAGTAAATTATCTAGTATATCAAAAACTAAAAAAATATGCTAAAGCTGGAAAAGATAATTAAAATATAACTTTTATTAAAATAATATTAATAGGATTATAAAAAATCTAAGTAAATTTATAAAGCACAAAAATAAAAGCATTTTAATTAATGCTTTTATTTTTGTTATTTGTTATTTGCTATTTATTATTTTTTCTCGCTGTAATTTTATTCTTATTATTTTTTTGCTCTGTATTTTTTTGTTCTATATTCTTTGCATTATTTTTATCCCTTTGATTAAAGAATTTATTAAATCTAACTTTATTTTGATTTTTTTTAATTATATTAATTTTTCCATCATTAATATAATCATTAAGCTTTATTTTTTCACCGTTATAATATAATATTCCTTTTTGAATTCTTTTTAATTTTTCATAATCTTTAAATTTTTTTGCTTTTTCAACTCTTTCATCTATTTTACCATTTTTATTTTTAACTTTTTTTCTTTTTAAAAAATATGTAACTAAAACATTTTCTATTATTCTAGATCTATATTTTATATATGAGATTTTCTTTTCTTTATTTATTGAAAAACATTTTCCATGCCAAAATACTTTATCACTTTTATATATACTATTAAAATAATTAAAGAAATATTGTACAAACATAGCAATTATTTCATTTGAATAATTCGATTTATCTTTCGGCTCTAAATCATTTATTACAATATTAGGATCATCTACTATAAAACTTATTTCATCAGATCCAAATATGCATAAACAATGATATCTTTTCGAAAAATATTTAGCACTCTTTTCTAATGAATCTGCAAATCCACCTTTGTATTTATTCATAAGATTTATCTTCTTATTACTAGTTATTCCTCTTCCATCTAGTCTTAATACTAATGGATTCTTTAGACTAAGTCTCATACTGTATTTAGTTTGTATTTGATAAAAATAATTATTCCACATATATTATTCCTTAAATCTTATTCCTTTCATAAAATATATAGTCTATTTGGAGAAGATTATCCAAATAGACTTTGATATGTAGAATACTAAATTTATATTTAGTTCTATAATAATTTAATTTCGTGGATAAGCTCCAATACTATTTAACACTACATATCAAAAAATATTATATCATAAAACATGTCATTTTACAAATAAAAAATACACTCTTTATTTATGAGTGTATTTTATTTAAATAATTTTATTATTTATCTTCTTTTTTCTCAGCTGTTGGCTCTTCTGTAACTGTATCAGTAACTTCTTCTGTTACAGGTGCTTCTGTTTCTACAGCTGGAGCTTCCTCTGGAGCTGCTTCTACAGGTACTTCTTCTTGAATTTCTTCTTTTATAATTATTTCTTTATTTTCAATTCTAGCGCCTGTATTTTCTTTAGTCTTAGCAGCTTTACCTACTCTATCTCTTAAGTAGTATAATTTAGCACGTCTTGCTTTACCTACTCTAACTACTTCTACCTTTTCTACCATTGGAGAATGTACTAAGAATGTTTTTTCAACACCTACACCATAAGCTATTTTTCTTACTGTAAATGTAGCATTTACACCTCCACCTTGTTTTTTAATTATAGTTCCTTCGAATACTTGGATTCTTTCTCTATTTCCTTCTTTAATTCTTTGGTGTACTCTTACAGTATTACCAACTTTTAAATCTGGAATCTTATTTTTTAATTGTTCATGTTCTATTGATTTTATGATATCCATTTGATATCCTCCTTCCTTTAATTTTTATTT
>CALYAC010000009.1 GCA_944393405.1 uncultured Clostridia bacterium
TATAGCAGCTTCTTTTTTACCTTCAGCAAGAGTGATTGCAGATTGTCTTTCACCTTCAGCTTGAAGGATTAAAGCTCTTTTATTTCTTTCTGCATTCATTTGTTTCTCCATCGCATCACGTATATCTGCTGGAGGTGTAATATCTTTAATTTCAACTCTATCTATTTTACATCCCCATTGATCTGTTGCTTCATCAAGAATTACTCTTAATTTATCATTAATAGCATCACGAGAACTAAATGTTGAGTCTAAGTCCATTTTACCAACGATATCACGAATTGTTGTGATTGCTAAGTATTCAATACCTTTCTTTAAACTTTGAATTTCATAAACAGCTTTTGCTGGATCAGTTACTTTATAGAACACAACAGTATCTATTGTTATTGTAACATTATCCTTTGTAATAACACCTTGTGGTGGTATATCCATTGTTTGTTGTTTTAAACTAACTACACTACGAACATGATCAAAAAATGGAACAATAATTGTAAGACCAGCATCAGCGATTTTATAGAATTTACCTAATCTTTCAATGATATATACTTCTGCTTGTTTTACTATTTTGATTGTTTTAAATGCTATAATAAGTATGATTATTAATAATACAACAAAAAACCACATACATTATCCTCCTAATTATTTATATATTTATATATTTTTTAAAATTAAAATCTAAATAAAATTTATATTTTTATATTTTATACATTCACTGTAGAATCTTCTTTTACATTTGATACAAGTTTTACTACTGCTCTAACACCATCAATTTCAACAATTTCAACTTCTGAATTTTTTGGTATGTTTTCATCATTATATGACTTTGCAGACCAAACTTCGCCATCTATTTTGATTTGACCGTTTCCTTCAATGTTATTAATTGGAGCAATAACAATACCTTTTTTTCCAATAATAGAATAGGCATTAGTTTTTACTTCTTTTGGTATTTTTATAAATTTATTTACAAGTGGTTTTGTAAATATAAGAAGTAAAGTTGATGATACTAAAAATACAACAAATTGAATAATAATATTATCTGTTATAAAGCTTGTTACCATAGCAAGAAGAGCACCAATACCAAGCCAAAATACTAAAAATCCAATTGTTGCCATTTCAATTACAAAAAAAACTCCAGCAGCAATTAACCAAAACACCCACATATTAACCTCCAAATTGATTAAAAATTATAAAATCACTACATATACAATTATACAATAAAAAGAAATAAATTGGAAGAGAAAAAGGTAAAAAAGTATAAAATAAACATAAAAACTTGTAAATGTTAACTCTTTTTGATAAAATAACACAAAACAAAGATTTGTATAACTTGTGTATAATTGTATATAAAATAAAGAAAAAATGGAGGAAGTATGATAGATTTAAATCAAAGTGTACAATATGTAAAAGGTGTAGGACCAAATAATTTACCACTTTTACAAAAACTTGGTATAAATACTTTAGGTGATCTTATTACATTTTTTCCAAGAAATTATGAAGATAGGGGTAAACCTAAAAAAATATATGAATTAGTTGATGGAGAAGAGGCTTTAATAGATGTAATTTGTGCAAGTAATGTATCAGAAACAAGATTTGCAAAAAATAAAGTGATATTAAAAATGCTAGTCAGAGACGATACTGGTGATTGTGTTATAACATGGTTTAATCAAACATATGTAAAGAATAAATTTAAAGTTGGAGAAAGATATCAGTTTTATGGAAAAATAAGTATAAAATATGGAAGAGTGGAAATGACCAAACCTGTTTTTGACAAAGAAGGACTAAATAAAAACACAGGAAAAATTATTCCGATATATCCACTTACATATAAGTTGTCTCAAAATAGATTAAGAGGAATTATAGAAAATGGGCTAGAAAAAATTAAAGGAAAATTGGAAGAAACAATACCTGAATATATTTTAAAGCAGTATAATCTAATGGATTTAAATTCAGCAATAGAAAAAATTCATTTTCCAGATAGTTTTGAAAATTATACTAAAGCTAGAAGAAGGTTTGTATTTGAAGAATTACTTACAGTGCAACTTGCTCTTTCTAGTCTAAAATCAAGATATGATAAAGAAATAGATGGAATTGTATTTGATAAAAATGTAAAAATGTCTGATGTTATAAATTCTCTTCCATTTAGATTAACTAAAGCTCAACTAAAAGTATTAGAGGAAATAGACAATGACATGGAAAACATAAAACCAATGAATAGATTACTTCAAGGTGATGTAGGATCAGGAAAAACTATAGTATCTGTAATTGCTGCATATAAAGCTGCTAAAAGTGGATATCAAACCGCAATCATGGCACCAACAGCAATACTTGCTGAACAACATATGCAAGAGTTTTCTAAAGTATTAGAACAATTTGGAGTAAAATGTGAACTATTACTTGGAGGAATGAGAACAAAAAAGAGAAAAGAAGTATTAGAAGGTCTAAAAAATGGAGATATAGATATTTTAATAGGAACTCATGCTATTTTAGTAGAAGATGTAGAATTTAAGAAATTAGGATTAGTTGTTACAGACGAGCAGCATAGATTTGGAGTAAGACAAAGAGCAAATATAGTAGGAAAAGGACTAAACCCAGATGTACTAGTCATGACTGCAACACCTATACCAAGAACTCTTGCACTAATATTATATGGAGATCTAGATATTTCAATAATAGATGAGCTTCCACCAAATAGAAAGAAAGTAGAAACATATCCAGTAACCAAAAATATGGAATTTAGAATACAAGAATTTATAAGAAAAAATGTAAATGAAGGAAGACAAGCATATATTGTATGTCCATTGGTAGAGGAAAATGAGGAGTTTGAAAATTTTAAATCTGTTATAGAACTTGCTGAAAAATATCAAAAAGAAATATTCCCAGAATTTAGAGTAGAATATTTACACGGAAAAATGAAACAAAAAGAAAAAGATGCAATCATGCAAGAATTTAAAGATGGAAACATACAAATACTGGTATCTACAACAGTAATAGAGGTAGGAGTAAATGTTCCAAATGCAAATATAATGGTAGTTCAAAACGCAGAACACTTTGGACTAGCACAGCTTCATCAATTAAGAGGTAGAGTAGGAAGAGGAGAGTATCAATCATATTGTATTTTAATATATGAGGGAAATTCTAGAACAACAAAAGAAAGAATGAAAATAATGAAAGAAACAGATAATGGATTTATAGTAGCAGAAAAAGACTTAGAACTTAGAGGATCTGGAGAATTCTTTGGAACAAGACAGCATGGTCTTCCAGAATTTAAAATAGCTAATTTATTTGAAGATGTTGGTGTATTAAAAGAGGTACAAAAATTATCACTAAAAATAGAGCAAAATGATCCAAGACTAGAAAAAGATGAAAATATAAGACTACATAAATTAGTAGAAGAAAAATTTAAAGATAGAATAAGTATTTAATTTACAAAAGGGGACGGGCTTGTTTTGTAAAAAAGGAGGAAAGATGAGTAGAAGAATTTGGAAATCAGGTACATTTATATATCCACTTCCAGCAGTTATGGTTTCATCAGGAACAATGGAAAAATCCAATATTATGACAGTAGCCTGGACAGGAATTATTAATACAAATCCGGCAATGTGTTATATATCTGTAAGACCTGAAAGATATTCATATAATTTAATAAAAGATCAAGGAGAATTTGTAATAAATCTTACTAATAAGAGTTTAGCTTATGCAACTGATTGGTGTGGAGTAAAATCAGGAGCAAAAGTTGATAAATTTAAAGAAATGAATTTAACTAAAGAAAAAGCAAAATTTGTTAAATGCCCAATAATAAAAGAAAGTCCAGTTGCGATTGAATGTAAGGTAAAAGAAATTAGAAAGCTTGGTAGTCATCACATGTTTATAGCTGAAATTTTATCAATAGATGCCGATGAAAAATATATAGATGAAAAAGGGGCTTTTGATATTTCAAAATGTGATTTAATTGCTTATTCAAATGGACATTATTATAATTTGGGTAAGAAAATTGGAAAATTTGGATTTTCTGTTCAGAAAAGAAGTAAAGTAAAAACTAAGATAAATAAAACAAATTCTAAAAAAGGAGCAAAAACAAGAATTAATAAAAACAAATAAGATTTTTAAAGTGAAAAATGTCGAAAAGATACGAATATTGTAGAAATTCGTATCTTTTATTCTTGACATAAAGGAAAAAAGAGAGTAGAGTATAGGCGGAACACTTATTGAAGATCTTGTTTTTTAACTAGAAAGGGTGATGCAAGATGATTTATGTTCCAAAAAGCATTCAAGGGCGGACAGGCTACCTTGTAATGGTTGACAGATTTTGTAGAGTTGGCGAACCACCAGAGAAAATGGAAGGACGTAAGATTAAGGAATGGAAAGATTCTATTCCTGATTGGCAACCTGATGGTGACGGAGAGTACAGAAACAGGTATTTTTATGGCGGAAACCTTAAAGGTGTTGCCAGTAAAATCGATTATTTCGATAAATTGGGGGTAGATCTTGTTTTTCTTAGTCCTATATCTAGGACTAATTCCTACCACCACTATGATGTACATGATCAAAGGATTATCGATCCATATATTGGAGATTGGAACGATTTTTCTTTGCTTGCCCAAAAGCTGCATAGAAGGAACAAACTGCTTGGTGTTGATCTTGTGTTTAATCACAGAGCAGCAGACAGTGAATTTTTTCAAAGAGCATTGGCAGGAGAAAAAGAGTACAAAGAGTGGTTTATGTGGGATGAAAAAGGAGAACCAATATTCTGGTATGATTTCCGTGATATGCCACAATGTGACAAAATGAACCTGGAATACCAGGAGTTTTGCTGCGAAGAGGCTAGAACCTATGTTAGAAAGGGTGCTGATGTAATAAGGCTTGACCTAGGAGAAAACTTTCCTAGAGAGTTCATGCTGAAGATTGGTGCTGCAGTAAGAGAGATTAATCCAAATGTTGTGATTGTTAATGAAATGTGGAACTTTGCTTTGTTTAAGGAAAATCCACAAATTTATGACAATCAGGCAAACAGTGTGATGAATTATCCTCTCGGTGATGCAATTCTAAGATGGGTAAGGTATGGAAATTACCTACACTTTAATGCTTGTATTGCAAACCTTGCTAAATATCCAATGCAAGTTCATGATGTATTGCTCAATTATTTGAGTACGCATGATACTCCTCGAGAGAGGACTATGCTTGCAGGAGAAGCTATGGTGGAAGATCCATATTCTGGATTCATTTGGGACATTGAAAAATGGTGGAGAACCAGTAACACATTCCCGACATATGAATTTAGAAGATGGGAATATGAGCATGATAGTGTGCTAGAACCTAATGTGGATAAACTCCACAAACAAGCTGTACTAATCCAGTACCTTATGAAGGGTGTTCCTGTAATCTTCTATGGCTCTGAAATAGGAATGTGTGGTTACAAAGATCCATTCCCCAGAAAACCATATCCATGGGGAGAGGAAGAGTTGGAACTGCTAAGTTACTATAACGGAGCAGGTCTTATGAGAAGCAAGAATAAGGATATTCTTGCAACAGGGGATCAGTATGCGACTGCAAATTCTGATGTGCTTGAGATCGTGAGAAGAAGTGCAAACGGAATTATAGTCGGGCTTGTTAATAGGTCTAATCACGATGTGCCAATCAACGCGAGCTATCCTAAGGCGAGAGAAATCTTCAGCCTGGAAGGAAGCAACAAACAAAATCTTAGACCATACGGTGCATATGTGTGCCGATTTTGAATGAAAGGAGCAAGAATTGCGGAGGCTAGTAGCCTCCGCTTTTCTATAAAAGCCCAGAAAATTGCCTAAAAACTCTTGACATTTACATAAAAACACAATATTATATATGTGAAAAAAAGTATATTTTGTAGAATAGGAGAGAACATAGATGTATGCAAAAATGCTAACCTCAAAAATGGGTGGAGAACTAGTAAGCTTTAAATTAGATGGCGTAGAAAGAATTCATCAAGGATTAGAATGTGTAGACGAAAAAGGAAAAGTATATTGGAAAAGACATTCACCAGTATTATTCCCTGTAGTAGGTAAGCTAAAGAAAAATCAAACAATCATAAATGGTAGAATATATGAAATGCCACAACATGGTTTTGCTAGAGATTTTGAATTTGAACCAATTACTAAATTGGACAATTTTCATTCATATGTTTTAAGAAGTAGTAAAATTACTAAAAATAAATATCCTTATGATTTTGAATTATATACAACTTATAGACTAGATGAAAATAAATTAACAACTATATACAAAGTCATAAATACAGGAGATGTTACTCTTCCATTTGGAATAGGAGGACATCCTGCATTTAAAATAGATCAAGAAGAATTAAAAAAAGGCAATTATTATCTTGAATTCGAAGAAGATGAAGAGAAAATTCACTTTTTGTACTTAGTGGATGGATTAGTAGGAACTGAATATGCTAGAAATAAAATGATAGATAAAAGAAAAATAGAAATAGGAGTAGATACTTTTAATAATGATGCACTTATTATGAAAGGAATTACATCAAATAAAATTAGCTTAAAGAATAAAGAATCAGGAAAGACATTGTTAACAATGGATTTTACAGGATTTCCTTATTTAGCAATATGGTCAAAACCAGGAGCACCATTTATTTGTATAGAACCTTGGTATTCAACAGCAGATACAATCCAAAGTACAGGAGTGTTTATACAAAAACAAGATATAATTTCATTAAAACCAAATGAACAGTTTGAATGTAAATATACAGTAGAATTTTTTAATTAAGGGAATGGTATATATGGATATAATAATTAAATGCATTGCCTTTGCAATGGCTCTTTTGGGTGTAGTAATGATATATGATGCACGAATAATTACAAAGAAAATGTTTGGGTTTGGAGATCAAAATCAAGCTGCATGGGGACTTAAAATATTAGGATTTGTAATTGCAATCATTGGAGCTTTAATAATATATTTTTAATGATAAAAAAAAGAAAAGATAGGTAATAAATATAGATAATATAAATTAAAAAAAATTAATAAATAGAACAAAAAATATATTTATGTATTTTATAAAAATATAAAATGTATAAAAAAATATGTTTTACTTGTTCTATTTATTTTTTTATGATATAGTGTTACAAGATATGAAAACTATAGAAAAATTTGATATAAAATTTAGTATTTAAATATTTAAAATAAAAAAATAATAAATAGGAGAATAATATGTCAAGAAGAGAAAAAAGAGAAGAAGAAGAAAAAGTAAAAAGTAAAATAATTAGTAAAATTTTAATTGTAGCAATATTTTTTAGTTTGGTATTTTTTGTATTAAAAATTGCACCAAACTATGTTAATGAAGAAATAACAGATAGAACAAATTTGGTAATAAATAATAGTAATGTCACAGATAGTTTGAAAAATGACATTATATTAGAAAATGGTATCATTTATATATCAGAAGAAGATATTGAAAATTTTTTTGATCCATATATATATTATGACGAAAAATATAATCAAATTGTAACTACATCAGATAACTATGTTGCAAGTATTGTGATTGGTGAGAATGCTATGACTAATAATGGCTCAAAGGTTAATATATCTGGAACAGTCATAGAAAGAAACGAAACAAGATATATTCCATTTTCAAGTATGAATAGTGTATATAATGTGGAAATCAATTATATTAACTCATCTAATACAGTAACTGTAGACTCTTTAGATAGAAGATATGTTACTGCAAATAGTAACAAGGATAATGTTATAAAATCTAATCCAACAATATTGTCAAGAAATGTTGATGAAGTAAAAGCAGGAGAAGAACTGATTGTTGTTCAAAATGAAAATAGTGAAAATGAAATAATAGGAGACTGGGTTGAAGTAAGAACAGATGCAGGAAAATTAGGGTATATAAAGCAAAAAGATATATCGAATGAAACAGTAAAAAGACAGAAAAAAGAAACTACAAAACAAATTGAAGGTAAAGTAAGCATGATTTGGGATTATTATTCAGAATATTGGCCAGCTCCAGATAGATCAGGAACAGATATTAAGGGAGTAAATGTGGTAAGCCCAACGATGTTTACTTTAATAGATGAAGGACAAGGAAGAATTAATGATAATGCAAAAGAAGCAGGAAAAAAATATATAGAGTGGGCTCATTCTAATGGATATATGGTATGGTCTAGCTTGTCTAATAATTCATATATACAAACAACTTCAGAAATAATGAGAGATTATAATTTGAGAAATCAGTTAATAAATAATATAGTTAATTTAGTATTGGCATATGATTTAGATGGAATAAATATAGATTTTGAGAATATGTATGAAGAAGATAAAGCATTATTTTCAAGATTTATAATAGAATTAAAACCACGTTTAAATGAAATAGGGGCAGTATTATCAGTAGATGTTACAGCACCAGATGGAAGTCCTGAATGGTCAATGTGCTATGATAGATATACAATAGGAAATGTAGCAGATTATATTGTATTTATGGCATATGATCAAAATGGTATTACTTCACCAGTAGAAGGAACTACAGCTGGATATAATTGGGTAAAAGCAAATATAGAAAAATTCCTAGGACAAGAAGGTGTAGAAGAAGAAAAACTAATACTTGGAATACCTTTTTATACAAGAGTTTGGAAAGAAAAAAATGGAGAAATAACAAGTTCAGCAGTTAATATGAAAGATTTACAAGATATTGTTCCAAATAATGCTTCTAAAACATGGGATGATGATTTAAAACAATATTATATAGAATATATACAAGATGGAACAACATATAAAATTTGGTCAGAAGATGAAGAGTCAATAAAATATAAATTATCATTAATAAAAGAATATAATTTAGCAGGAGCAGCTTATTGGACAAAGGATAGAGAGACTGATTCTATATGGAATATAATATCAGAAGAATTAGAAGTAGAATAAAATAAAAAAATAATATATTTAAATTAATAAAAAAGTAATAAATAAAAAATCACCTAAATATAATTTAAGACAAGATATCTTAAATTGGTTAGGTGATTTTTTATGATAGTTGGATATATAAAAGAAAAAAATAAAAGTTTAAAGTTTTTAGATAGATTAAAAAGTATAGAAATAACTAATTATAACAATAATTATATTATATCAATTTATAAAAATTTGAACAAAGAAAATAATAAAAATATGTCAAAAATAATAAAAAGAATAATAAAACTTTTAAAAACGTACCAAATAGATACGATTGTTTTTTCAAATGAAGTTACAAAAGAATTTAAAGAAGAATTTAGTAAAAATTTAATTATTAATAAATTTAATATAACTACTTTAAAAGGAAAAAGAATAATGAAATATATGGATTTAGAAATACTAAATTATATATTTGAAAAACAAAATATAGAGAAGGAAAATGAAGAAATATACATTTTAATACAACAAAATAAAAATTATAACATTAACTATAAATCATTTTTAAATGAATTAAAAGAATATATAAAAAAGTATATATATAAATTTAAAATAGTTAATCTAATATCTAATGATATTAGAGAGCTAAAAAACATTCAAGATGAAATTATGGAGAAAGAAAATATATTAATATCTGTTTCAAATAACAAAAGAAAAGCATTAAAAAGAGCAAAATATATATTGAATATTAATTTAAATGAATGTGAATTACAAAAATATACAATTAATAGAAATGCAATAATTATAAATTTAGAGCAATATATCATATTTAATAAAACTAGTTTTAATGGTATTAATATAAATAATATTGAATTAGATATTCCAGATGACTACATTGAACAGTTTGAAGAAATAGGAGAAAATTTTAATTATACAGTATTATATGAAAGTATAATTTTAAATTTAAATGGAGAAAAATCAAAAAACAAAGTAAAAGAGAGAATAAAAGAAGATAATATTAAGATAAAATATCTAATTGGAAATAATGGAAAAATATCGGATGTAGAATTGAAACAAATGGTCAAAAACAATATAGGAATTCTTGACAAAAAACAAAAAGTAGTTTAATATATAACATGTTGTTTAAGAAGGGGATAAAAATTAAATTATTATAGTTTGATTTTTATTTTTTTATTAATTAAACAACAATTTTCTTGTAACAAAAGGAAGGTGACAATATGGATACTGAAAAAGAAGTTTTATTAACTCAAGAAGGATATGACAATCTAGAAAAAGAATTAGAGTATCTAGTAACTGAAAAAAGAGCTGAAATAGCTGAAAGAATAAAAATAGCTTTAGGATTTGGAGATTTATCAGAAAATTCTGAATATGATGAAGCAAAAAATGCACAAGCAGCTAATGAAACAAAAATAGCAGAATTAGAGAACAAATTAAGATATGCAAAGATTATTGATGAATCTGAGATAGATACAAAAACAGTTCAAGTAGGAAATACAGTTAAAGTACTAGATATGGAGTTTAATGAAGAAGAAGTATATACAATTGTAGGATCTACAGAAGTTGATTTAGCACAAAATAAAATATCAAATGAATCACCTATAGGTGCCGCATTAATAGGTGCTAAAAAAGGTCAAGTAGTTGAAGCACAAGCTCCTGCAGGTGTAATAAAATATAAAATTATTTCAATCACAAAATAGGTAAGTGAAATAAATAAAGGAATTGATTATATGAAGAACTTACTTATAAATAGACTTGAAGAAAATGAAAAATTTAAAGAATTAGTAAAAGAAATTAATTTGAAAAAAACCCCGATAAGTATATCGGGGTTAGAATTCGTGTCTAAATCATATTTAGCATCAGGTTTACAATATAACTTAAAAAGACCTATTTGTATAATAACTTATAATGAACTTCAAGCAAAGCAAATATTAAAGAATTTAAGTTTTTTTGGAGAAAAAATTGAATACTTTGGAAAGAAAGAAATTGCATCATATGACTATATTTCTGGAAGCAAAGATTTACCATATACCAGAATAGATGTATTAAATAGGATATATAATAGAGATGTTAAGATAATTGTTACAACAATTGAAGTGGTAATGCAAAAAATAGTGCCACAAAAAGTACTTTATAAAAATATACTTACATTTACAGTAGGAAATGTTTTTGAATGTACTAATTTCTCTGGAAAGAAAAATTTAAATAATCTAAAAAATCTTTTATTACTACTTGGATATGAAAGAAATGATATGGTAGAAAATAGAGGGCAATTTAGTATTAGAGGTGGAATTGTCGATATAGGAATCTACGAAAAGACTGGAGTTAGAGTTGAATTCTGGGGAGATGAAGTGGATTCTATAAGATATTTTAATATAGGTTCACAAAGAACAACTGAAATGACTGAAAAAGTTGTAATTCTACCAGCTCATGAATATTTATTAGAGTCAGATATAGAAGATGGAATTATACCAGAATATTCAAGCATAATATCCAGTGTTACTAAAAGAATAGTTGATAAATATTTAGATAAAAATAAGATAGTATTAAAAACAGAAAATAATTCAAAATTGATTCAAAATATAGAGGCAGATATTGAATCAATTCAAAATGGTGAATATATTAGTAAGATAGATAAATATTTTAATGAATTTTATACTGAAAATAATAGCATATTAGAATATTTGCCTAAAAACACTTTAGTCATTGTTGATGAAAATTTAAAAATTAATCAAAGAATAGAAAACATAATTATAGAAAATAATAATTTAATAAAGTCTCTCACAGAAAAAGAAAGATTTGTTCCAGAAGCTATTAATGATATAAGCAAGTTCAATAAAGAAGAATGGAATGAATTATATAAAAAGAAACAATCAGTATATATATACGAGAATACTAATGTTACATTGAATAGATTTGATTTCGAATGTAGGCCAGTAAATGTATATAAAAGTGAAACAGAATTATTAATAAAAGACATAAAAAAATGGATCAAAGATAAAAAAGAAATAATTATTCTTGCAGGAAATAACGAAAACATATCTAAGATAAAAGAACTGTTAAATGATAATAAAATAGAAGGATTTTCTGAAACTAAAATAAGCGAAGATACTAATAATATAAAAATATTACCAGGAGGTCTTACGGCTGGATTTGAAAGTTATGACTTAAATCTTATAGTTTTAAGTATGAGTGAAGCTTTTTCAGCAGGAGTAAAAAGAAAAAGAGTAAGTAATACTTTTAAACAAAGCGAAAAGGTAGTATTTGCAGATTTAAAGCCAGGAGATTTTGTTGTACATAAAACTCATGGAATAGGCGAATTTATCGGAGTTAATACTATTGAAGCTGATGGTGTAACAAAAGACTATATAAAAATAAGATATAAAAATGATGATATGCTATATGTTCCAACAAATAGTTTAGATAGTGTAAGAAAATATATTGGTGGAGGAGATACGACTCCTAGACTTAATAAATTAGGAAGCAAAGAATGGACAAATACAAAGACTAAAGTAAAAAAGAATCTGAAAGAAGTTGCAAAAGATTTAATCGAGTTATATGCAAAAAGACAAAAGATTAAAGGATATGCATTTAGCAAAGATAGTGATTGGCAAAGACAGTTTGAGGGAGAATTTCTATATCAAGAAACAGAAGATCAATTAAGATGTATAGAAGAAGTAAAAAAAGATATGGAACAACCTAGACCTATGGATAGATTGCTTTGCGGAGATGTTGGATATGGCAAGACAGAAGTAGCAATAAGAGCTGCATTTAAGGCAGTGATGGATCATAAGCAAGTAGCATATTTAGTACCAACTACTGTTCTTGCAAATCAACAGTATGAGGGATTTAAAGCAAGAATGGATAATTTTGCAGTAAGAGTAGAACTACTAAATAGATTTAGGACTAAAAAAGAACAAAATGAAGTTATAAAAAAACTTAAGCTTGGAGAAGTAGATGTAGTCATAGGAACACATAGATTACTTAGTGATGATGTAGAATTCAAAGATTTAGGATTATTAATAATAGATGAAGAGCATCGTTTTGGGGTTAAAGATAAGGAAAAAATAAAAAAATTAAAAACAAGTGTTGATGTTTTAACAATGACAGCTACACCAATACCAAGAACACTTCATATGTCTATTTTAGGTGTAAGGGATATGTCAGTAATATATGAACCTCCTCAAAACAGAAGACCTGTTCAAACATATGTATTAGAGTATGATGAAGAGGTAATAAGAGAAGCCATAACTAAGGAACTTGAAAGAAATGGTCAAGTATTTTATTTATATAATAATGTAGAGAATATTTCAAAGAAAGCATTTGATATATCTGAGTTAGTTCCAGAGTCAAAAGTTGAATTTGCACATGGAAAGATGAGCGGTAGAGAGCTTGAAGATATCATGGAAAGATTTATAAATAAAGAAATAAATGTATTGGTTTGTACAACTATATTAGAATCAGGAATAGATATACCTAATGCAAATACAATAATAGTTGAAAATGCAGATAGACTAGGACTCGCACAGTTATATCAAATAAGAGGTAGAGTAGGTAGAAGTGATAAACAAGCTTATGCTTATATAACATATAAAAGAGATAAACTATTATCAGAAGTTGCAGATAAAAGATTAAAAGCAATACGAGAATTTACAGAATTTGGTTCTGGATTTAAAATTGCAATGAGAGACTTAGAAATAAGAGGTGCAGGAAGTTTACTTGGAGAAATACAACATGGGCATATGGAACAAGTTGGATATGATACATATTGCAATTTGCTAGACCAAGTAGTTAAAGAAATGCAAGGAATAGAAGTAGAGGAAGAACAAGAAATACAAATAGATATAGATATTTCAAGTTATATTCCAGATTCATATATAGATAATAGCAGTCAAAAAATTGAGGTTTACCAGAATATTGCTCTATGTAGAACAGAAGAAGATATACAAAATGTAATTGATGAAATAATAGATAGATATGGTGTAATGCCAAAAGAATTAGAAAATCTAATAGAAGTAGCAAGAATTAAAGAACTTTGTAGATCAGCAGGAGTCATAAAAATTGCAGAGAAAAAGAACATTTTTACAAATAATCAAAATGTAGTATTTTATTTTGATAAAAATAAATACAGTCCAGATATAGTAAATAATTTAATTAAAAAATATAATACTCGAATTAAGTTCTCTACAGGTATTGAACCATATATTACATTAATAATAAAAAATAAAAATGATGAGGAATTAATAAAAGAAATAAAAGAATTTTTGAATTCTGTAAAAAAAGAATAATTGAATTAAGATTTAATAAAGAATTGAGATATTTTAAAAAATATTTTCAATTCTTTATTTTTTTTAAAATATATAGTAAAATTAAATTCAATAGCTATTATTAAGAATAAAATATAAAATGAAAGAAGATATATATAAATGAAAAAAGATAAAGCTACTGTATATAAAATTTTAAGACCTATATTTACATTACTTTTTAAAGCATATTATAATCCAACAATTATAAATAAAGAATATATACCAAAAGATGGAAAAGCAGTAATTGCTGGAAATCATAAACATGCATTAGATCCAATTCTTGTTGATGTATGTACTAAGAGAGTAGTACATACATTAGCAAAAAAAGAATTACATGATGGTAAATTTGGATGGCTATTTCGTGCTGTAGGTACTATACCTGTTGACCTAAATGCAAAACATAATAAACAAGCTTTGGAGTCTGCTGTTGAATATTTAAATAAAGGAACTTTAATAAATGTTTCACCAGAAGCAAAAAGAAATTACACAAATGAGATATTGTTACCTTTTAAGGTAGGAGCAGTTGTTATGTCTAAAAGAACTGATTGCAAAATTATACCTTATGCAATTACAGGAGATTATAAATTTAGAAGTAAAAATTTAAAAATTACTTTTGGAGAACCTTTAGATACGTCAAATTTAACAGTAGATGAAGCAAATAAATTATTATATAAAAAAGTAAAAGAGCTATTATTAAATTCAAGAAAGTAGAGAAAATTATATGAAAGAAAATGAAGTAAAAACACCATGGTATAATTTTTATGATGGTGTAAAAACACATTTAGACTATCCAAATACATCATTGTATAAAATGTTAGAAGATTCAATATTAAAACATCAAAAAAATATTAGTTATAATTATTATGGTACTAAAAGGACATATAAAGAATTTTCAGATGAGATAGATAAGTGTGCAAGAGCATTTAGAAAATTAGGAGTAAAAAATAAAGACATAGTAAGTATTTGTATGCCAAATACACCAGAAGCTATTATTAGCTTTTATGCGCTTAATAAAATAGGTGCTGTAGCTAATATGATACATCCACTATCTGCAGAAAATGAATTGAAATACTTTCTAAATATTTCAAAAAGTAAATATATAGTTGCCATAGATATATCATTTAATAAGATAAATCATATAGTAAAGGAAACATCTTTAAAAAAATGTATTATAGTATCAGCCAAAGACTCAATGCCATTATATATGAAAATAGGATATGAAATAACTAAAGGAAGAAAAGTAAAAATAGAAAAAAGTAACATTATTTTGAAATGGAAAGATTTTATAAAATTAAGCAAAAGTTATAATGTAGAAGTAAAAGATGAAGTTGAAGTTAAAGGTAATGATGTAGCAGCAATTTTATATAGTGGTGGAACAACAGGATATCCAAAAGGAATAGAGTTAACAAATTTAAATTTTAATGCTTTAGCTATGCAAAGTTTTGAAGCTTGTGAATGCTTGGAAGAAAAAGATAAGGTTTTAGCAATAATGCCAATATTTCATGGGTTTGGACTTGGAATATGTATTCATACAGTTCAATATTTTGGAGGAACAAGTATATTATTACCACAATTTAGTAGCAAAAAATTTGATAGGTTATTAAAAAAATATAAACCTAATATAATTGCTGGAGTTCCAACTTTGTATGAAGCGTTGTTAAAAAATAAAAGACTTGATAGATGTAATTTATCTTTTTTGAAGTGTGTTATTTCAGGAGGAGACTCTCTTTCAACAAGCTTAAAAAAGAAAGTAGATACTTTTTTAAGAGAACATGGAGCTAATATACAAATAAGAGAAGGATATGGATTAACAGAATGTGTAACTGGAAGTTGTTTAACACCTTTAAATTACTATAAAGAAGGAAGTATAGGAATACCATATCCAGATACATATTATAAAATAGTTAAACCTAATACAAATGAAGAATTACCGTATGGAGAGGATGGCGAAATTTTAATAAGTGGACCATCAGTAATGAAAGGGTATCTAGATAATGAAAAAGAGACTAATTTAGTATTAAGAAAACATGAAGACGGATTAACTTGGTTATATACAGGAGATATGGGATGTATGGATAAAGATGGATTCATATATTTTAAGCAAAGAATTAAGAGGATAATTGTAAGTTCTGGATATTGTATATATCCACAATATATTGAAAACATTATTGATTCAGATCCAAAAGTATTAATGTCTTGTGTTATAGGTAAAGAGCACCCATATAAAGGACAAGTTGCAAAAGCATTTATTGTTTTAAAAAATGAATACAAAGCGAGTGAAAAAATATTAAAAGAGATAAAAGAACATTGTGAAAGAAATTTATCAAAATATTCATTGCCATATGAATATGAGTTTAAGGAAGAATTACCAAAAACTTTGATAGGAAAGGTTGCATATACTAAGCTTGAAGAGGAGGAAAGAAGCAAAAATGAAAAGAAATAATTTGACAATTCTTCTTATTCATCCAGAAATATCTAGAACACAATATAATTTTGTTGGAGTAATTGAAAACGAATGTCTTGAGCTTGAATATATATCAGCTATACTTAAGCAACAAGGATATATAGTACATATATATGATGGACAAGTTGAAAGACAGACTGCTAAAGAAAAAATAAATATATGTAATCCAGATATTGTTTATGTATGTGGAAGAACGAGACAGGAAAACTTTATGTTAGAATATTGCAAAGCTGCTAAAACAAGTAATAAAGATATAATAACAATTATTGGAGGACTACATGCACAATTATGTTATGAAAGGATGTATAAAGACTATGTAGATTATATTATAACTACTTTTGATATTTATAAACTACTAGATATTATAGAATATAATTATTTTTCTAGAAGAAAAATAAAACTAGAAGAAATAGATGGTATTTGTTATAAAGAAAATGGAGTTTGGAAGAAAAATAAATCAACAGTATTTGATATAAATAAATTACCATTACCAGACAGAAGCTATTTTTATGAACATCCTAAAAATTATAGATATTTAGAATTAGAACATTCAGCATGGGTAAGAACATCTTACTGTTGTCCGTATGCTTGTAAGTTTTGTCATAGAAATAAAATGAATTTAGGAAAATACGTATGTAGAAATATAAAAGATGTTGTTGACGAAATAGAACAAATAAAATCAGATAATATATATATTGTAGATGATGATTTTTTATTTAATAATGATAGGCTTATTGAATTTATTAAGTTAATAAAAGAAAAAAACATAAAAAAGAGATATATTTGCTATGGAAGATCAGATTTTATAGCTAAAAATGAAGAACTAATGAAACAGTTAAAAGATATAGGACTTTACTATGTATTAGTTGGATTAGAAGCAATAGATGATAAACAACTAAAAAATTATAATAAAAATTCTAGTGTATATAATAATATAAAAAGTATTGAAATATGTAATAATTTAAGCATCAATATTATGGGAATGTTTATTATCGATTTAGATTATACTACAAAAGATTTTAAAAAATTATATAAATGGATAAAGACACATAAGTTAAAGCATGTTGCAATTTCAATTTTTACTCCAGAAATGAATACAGAAGTATATGAAGCATATAAAGATAGAATTATAACAAATAATCCATCACATTGGGATTATTTACATGTGGTCGCAAAACCAACTAAGATGAGTGTTAAGAGATATTATTTTAATTATTATAAATTATTAATTAAACTTTTCTTAAAAGCACAAAGAGAAGGTGTTTATGATTTTATAAATTATAAAGAATATATAATATCTTTTATCAAAAATATGTTTAAATCTAAAAGGAGAAATGATGATAAATAATAAGGAAGAAGATACAAACAAAGTAAAAAAAATCATACCAAGTAAATTAGAAACAGGATTTCAACAATTATTATATAAAACAATAGGAAAACATATACCAAATCAAATGACACCAAATCAAATAACACTAATTGGAGCAATAGGAGGATTAATTGGAATTATATGTGCATTTTTATCAAAAATAAATCCATTATTTTTAATAGGAACAATATTAGGAATTTTATGTCATTTGATTTGTGATGATTTAGATGGATATGTTGCTAGAACTAGAAATATGACTTCTACTGCAGGAGGATATTTCGATTTATTGACAGATATTTTACATATAACATATTTAATAATTGCTCTATCCATTTCAGGTTTTGTTAGGTTTGAAATTGCTATATTCTTAATACCAGTATATGCACTAATAATATTTACAGCAATGAATTATATTTTATACTTAAAAGAATTTTTATTTCCAAGACTTGGACCAATAGAAACACATTTATGTTTTATAATATTATGTGTTGGGAGTATGATTTTTGGAAGAACTGATATTATAAATATAATGGGATTTGGATTAAAATTTGCAGATATAGTATTTATAATAGGAGGAATTCCTATGTATTATGAAATGATAAGATTACAAATTCAATTATTTAAAAGGTTAAGTAAAAAAGATGAAGAAGCAAGAAAAGAAGAATAGTTATGTATATGTAGTGCTAGTTAAAGCATTAACGGGATTAGGAAGATTTACAAGAAAAATTAGCAAATATGAATACACTCATATTGCTATATGTTTAAATGAAAAATTTGATAAATTTTATACTTTTTCTAGAAGAAAACATTACAATCCATTTGATTGTGGATTTATGATCGAAACATTAGATTGTTATGCTTTTGGAAAACATAAAGATGTAAAATTAAAAATATTTAAACTTCCTGTTTCAAATGAAAATAAAGAAAAAATAGAAAGATATATAGATAATATAGATAAAGATCAAAAGTATATATTCAATTTTTTTTCTATGATTACCATGCCAATATTTCATGGATTTAGAATATATAAGGCACATAATTGTATGTCATTTGTTAGTAAAATTATAGAACTAACAGATACAGTTGAAATGAAAAAGGCATATTATAAATACAACATAAAAGAAATAGATACATTATTATCAGAATATTTATACAATGAAGATTGTTATGAGAAGAAAACTATAGAAACAAAAAATTATATGGATCATGTTTTCTTTATTAAAATTATTTTTAATTTTATAAATTTAAATATTAGACTTATTTATAGGATGATTCTGAAGGGAAGAAAAGTAAAAAATGAAGAATAAATCTAATACTAAGAAGTATAAAGAATATGCTTGGAAAATGTTGCTAAGTTTTGGCTTTATTTATTTGTTTTTCTATAATGGAAGGCAAAATATTAACTTAGTGATGACACAAATGGCTGATGAATTTAATACAACAACTGGTTCTATTGGTGTGATTTCATCCGTACTATTTTGGAGTTATGCGATTGGACAATTAATAAATGGAAGACTTGGATCATATTTTGGACATAAGAAATTTATGATGATAGGAATAGTAATGTCTGCTATCATGAATATTTTGATTTCTTTTCAAAATTCAATTTTAATTATATCCATACTTTGGGGACTAAATGGATATTTTCAATCAATGGTTTGGGCAAATGGAATAGGTGTACTAAATAAATGGTGGGATAAGAAAAAAAGAGGATTTGCAACAGGTATTGCAACTGCTTTTTCAGGATTATCACAAGTTATTACATATATAAGTGTATCAATATGTATAGAATTATTTCCAGAATTAGGATGGAGAGCAGGATTTAGATTTCCAATAATTCCAGTTTTATTCTTAATAATTCCTTTTTACTTTTTATTTAAAGAAAAACCAGAAGATGTGGGTTTGAATCCAATTAAAGAAGATTATAATAAAAAAGTTAAAAAAGAAAAATTCTTATATCCATACAAGAAACTTTTCAGTCAACCTAGAATGGTTTTGTTTTGTTTTATTTCTGCAATTGCTGGAATTGGTAGATATGGATTATTAACATGGATACCAACTTATTTTATGGAATCTATGGGATTTTCAATTAAGGAAGGAATTTTTAGTGCAATATTTTTACCAATAGGACAAGCTCTTGCAATGTTTATTTTTCCATTTCTTACAGATAAGGTATTTAAAGGTAAAAGAGAACCAATGATTGCATTAGCATCAATTCTGACTTTCTTGGGAATGATAACTTTTCCATTTATTCATTCACAAAATATAGCATCAATGGTATTATTTATAGTTGGAGTTTTTAGTATGGTTAGTGGAGTAATTTGGTCTATTGCAGGTGATATTGGTGATAGTAAATATTCATCTACAGCAGCAGGTATATTAGATTGGTCTGCCTATATGGGAGCAGCAATTCAAGCATTCTTATTTGGATTATTAAAAGATACTTTTGGATGGAATGCAATATTTACTACTATTGGATGTTTATATATTATTATATTTTTATTAACTATTATATCGAGTAATACTAAGGAAGGAGAACGAGTTGAAAGCAATAATATTTAATTCTGGTTTGGGAAGTAGAATGGGAGAATTAACAAGGAATAAGCATAAATCCATGATAAAATTATATAATGGTGAAACAATATTAGAAAGGCAAATTAGAATATTAAATGAATATGGAATTAAAGAATTTGTAATTACAGTAGGTTATAAAAAAGAACAAATAATAGAAATGACAAAAAAATATACTAATATAAGTTTTTATTTTGTAGAAAATTACGATTATATGAATACAAACTATATTGTGTCTATGAATAATGCTTATGAACTTTTGGATGATAATTTTTTACTTCTACATGGAGATTTGGTTTTTAATAGAAAATTAATAGAAAAAATTTTAAAAGATAAAAGAGAGTCAATTTGCTTATTTAATGAAAATAAACAATTGCCAGAAAAAGACTTTAAAGGAAGATTTAAAGATAATATTTTAAGAGAAGTTTCTATATCTATTTTTGATGATGATTGTTATGCTTTTCAGCCATTATATAAATTGAGCAAAAGAGATATTAATGTTTGGAAAAATAAAGTTAAAGAATTTGTAAATAATGGCAAAACTAAAGTATATGCAGAAGAAGCATTAAATGAAATTACAGATAAAATTTCAATTTATGGTATGTCATATAAAGATGATTATATAGAAGAAATTGATAATATAGATGACTATATTAGAGTTTCTAATGAAATTAAAATCTTTGATGAAGAAGAAAATAAACTTTTAATCTAAATATAAAATATAGTATGTAAATATAGAAAGCACCACAACAGAGAGAGATTTGTATCTGAAGTGGTGCTTTAGTCTAAGCAATCACACGAAAATGTGTTACTTAGGAGGAGTAGAAAGCTACATTATGAGCTAAAAAGCCTTTAATTACAGGCTACTTAAACATCATCAGAGCTTCGTTAAGACGCATCATGGTCTTCTCACAAGAACCAGAAAGGTAGTCGGGAGAAGTCTTACCCGCGATGACCTCGTCAACTTTCCTGATAAGCTTTTCAGGGTTGGGATAATCCGAATGCGAGAGTTGCCTCTTAAACTTGGCAAGCTTCCTGTTGAGCTCTTCCCTAGTAGAGGCATGCAACAAGCTATAATGCAGATCGGAGATACAAGTTCTCCTAACGATAAGCTCGTTCTTCAGATCATTCACCCTGTCAGCGAACAGATTGTTTGACATTTTTTACTCCTTTATTTCTTAGGACAAAAGTCCTCCGATATTTAATTTGCAAAAAACTCTTTTGAAGTTAAATGCAATTTAATTATACCTCTAATTTACATAAAAGTCAATGAATATGAAAAAAAATTCATGTTATTTATATGCTTTTTTGCTATATTTGCTATAAATATACAGTTAAAGGTATACATTTATTATTAAATACATAAATAATATTGATAAAAATAAAAAAAAGATATAAAATGCTATAATATAGAACGACAGAATATGAAAAATAGGAGAGAGAGAATGAATATAATTTCAAGTAAAGATAATGAGATAATAAAAAATATAAGAAAATTAAAAGAAAAGAAATATAGAGACATAGAAAATTCATATATTATAGAAGGAATAAAACTTATAAAAGAAGCTATTGAAGAAAAAGCTATAATTAAACAAATAGTAATATGTGAAGAATTTTCTGATAGTGAAATAGATAAAGAAACTATGTTTGAACTTGCAAGACATAATTTGGTATATGTAACTAAATCAGTTTTTAATATTATTACAGATGTTAAAACTCCACAAGGAATAATAGCAGTATTAGAAAAAAAGAAAAATGAAGATGCAAATTATAAAGAAGACATAATAATTGCATTAGATGATATACAAGATCCAGGAAATTTAGGAACGATACTAAGAACAATAGATAGTGCTAATTTAAAGCAAATTATAGTATCTAAGAATACTGTAGATGTATATAATCCAAAGGTTGTAAGATCAACAATGGGAGCTATATTTAGAATAAATGTAGTAGAAGCGGAAAATTTAAAAGATGAGCTTGAAAACGCAAAAAAGCATGGATACAAAGTGATGGTAACGTCGCTTGATTCTAAGAAAAATATTTATAATGTAGATTATAATAAAAAAGTAATTGTTATAGGAAATGAGGCAAAAGGAGTTTCTAAAGAGATAAAAGAAATAGCTGATGAAAAAGTTATAATACCAATGCTTGGAAAAACAGAAAGCTTAAATGCATCAGTAGCTACAAGTATTATGGTATATGAATATGTAAGAAGAAAAATAAGCAAATAAAAAGATAAAAAATCGATAAATTGGGTATAGACCAAAGTTTACCAAAGGATGTGATGAAAAATGAAATTAGTAGTACAAAGAGTAAACAATGCAAAAGTTGATGTAGATAATAAAACAGTAGGAAGTATAGAGAAAGGTTTTTTAGTCCTTTTAGGTGTTACACATACTGATACAAAAGAGATTGCAGATTATTTAGTAAAAAAGTTATGTAATTTAAGAGTATTTGAAGATGAAAATGAAAAGATGAATTTAAGTATAAAGGATGTAAATGGAAAATTATTAATAGTATCACAATTTACTCTTTATGCAGACTGTACAGGAGGAAATAGACCATCATTTATAAATGCAGCTAAACCAGAATTTGCAAATGAACTATATGAATATTTTTGTGATAAATGTAAAGAAACAGGAATAGAAGTTCAAAAAGGAATATTTGGAGCTGATATGAAAGTAAATCTTTTAAATGATGGACCGGTAACAATTATTTTAGAAAAATAATTATATTTTATATATACAAATAAAAAAATTATGATATAATATTTTTATAAAACGAAGAAGGAGAAAAAAATGTTTAAATTCGAAGGAAAATATGGTAATATACATGTTGATGGAATGAGTAAAGATATTGAGAAACTTAGTGCTAAAGATTTGGAAGAATATTTAGTATGTTTAGAAGGCAAGAGAGGAAAACTTATAGAAGAACAAAATGTGTTTATTTCACAAATAATTGATTAGAAAAATAAATGGGGGACAAAAGATGAATACTAAAAATATAGTAAACGGAATTGGTCAGGCATCTAAAAAGATTGCAAAAGGTATGGCTAAGACTTCTAAGAAAGCAATCAAAGGAGTTGCTAAAACAACTGGAAAATATAGTCTAAAAGGAATTGGAAAATTAGTTGAATTTACAGGAAGAACCGGAATTCGTACTGTAGATGCATTAGTAAAAAATAGATCTTTACAAAAGATAGTAACTACCGCAGGATTATTAGCTGCAAGTGTGGCAATTCCAGGAGTAGGACCGGCATTAATTGGATGCACAGCTATTAAATACATGACAGAAAATGCAATCTTAGGAAAGAATAAGGGGCTTTTAGCTGAAGTAAATGATATGATAAACCTTGGAACAACAGTTACTAGAGGAGTAAGTAATATCGTACTAAGACCAGCATTACATGAATTAGATAAAGGAGCAATGAAATTAGGCAAAAATTATCAAGATAAAATTGATGATTTATTTAAATAAATAGGAGAGAAACAATGGATAAAGAACAAATATTGATTGAATTAGATGAAAATTTAAAAAGTTTAGATGATTTAAATAAAGAAATTTTTATGACATTACTAGCTATATATCAAAAGAGAATTGAAAAATTAAAGAATACGAATATAAAAGAATTTAAACACAGAATAAGCCAGCAGGCTGAATATTATAGTCAGAATATAAGTAAATATAATAGTGAAATAGAAAAATATACAGAAGAAATAGAAAAGGAAATGGATTTATTAGTAGATTCGTATGATGAAATATATGTTAATGTATTTCAAATAATGCAAAATGCTATAAACAATCAAAAAGTAGCTACAGCTAATGTAGTAACATCATCTGATAGAAAATCTAAAGAAGAATTATCAGATGAAGAAAGAAATAATTTATATAATACAGCTATTGCATGTGCACAAAAAAAATTAAATTATGCAGTTATCGAAAATGAATGTTATTATAGATTAAAATGGTGTATTAAGAGTATAAAAGATGATTTCAATAATATTTTTGTTAATAGTAGTAATGAAATTGCAGAATATAAAGATAATGTATTTACCAAATTAAGAAGATTCATATTTAATAAAATATCTGGAAAGAAAAATTTTAAGAAGTTCTTAAAAAATATTAAAGATGAACATATAAATTCCATTATAAAGAAAAATAAAAATAGAAGAGAAGGATTACATTTTATTCTTTTAGGAATAATAGGACAAATGGAAATAACGAGAAAAAATATAGTAGAAATTTATGAAAAAGCAGTATAAAATAATTAATTTAAATAAAAAGATGAATAGTTACAAATAATAATAATTCATCTTTTTATTTTGTTAATTTTAATAATTAAAAATAGGAAATATAATAATTAAATATTATTTATACAATAAAGTTATTCGATTTTTTTTAACCTCAATAAGATTATCTTCTTTTAAATGTTTTAATTCTCTAAACATTGCAGATCTATTAACCCCCATATAATCAGCTAAATCTTTTAATGAAAAAGGTAAGTATATACGTCTCATATATGATTTCTTGTATTCTATTTCAAAATACTCAAGCAGTTTATCACGTATTTGTTTTTTCTCTAAGACTCTAATTCTTTCATTTTTCTCTTTCAATTTTTCATTAATAATATTAAATAAATTCATCAAAAATATATTAAAATAATTATGATTTAAATTATTAGGATTTATTAATTTATCATAATCAATTACTACTACTTGTGAATCTTCTTTTGCAATTATTTCATAGTTTTCATTATTAGTTAAAGAAATATTTGTACCAAATACAGAATCAGTTTCTAAATTTTCGATTATTATTTCATTACCATTATATTCTATATTTTTTATTTGTGCAGATCCTTTAACAATAATGCCAACTATATTACCGTTTTTTATAGTAGGAAGAACCTCCTGATTTTTATTAAAATTATATATATGTACACCCAATAAATCATATAATTTATTTATTTGAGATTTTGTTAAATCCTCAAATGGACTATTCATAGTAATCACCCAAAAACATTTTAACAAAAAAACAGAAAAGGTGCAAGTGCAACTTGTAAGTTATATATTTTATTATTAGAATTTAGGCAGTTAATTAATAAAAAATGAAAAAACAAGAGGGGGTACATAAGATATGAAAATAGTAAAAAGAGATGGACATATAGTTGATTACGATCCAGATAAAATAAGAGTCGCAATAGGAAAAGCAAATAATGAAGTAAAGGGAAAAAATAAAGTTTCAGCAGAACAAATTGAAGAAATTATTAAATATATTGAAGACTTAAATAAAAAGAGAATTCTTGTTGAAGATATCCAAGATATCATAGAAGAAAAATTAATGGAATATGATAAATATCAATTAGCAAAAAAATATATCACATACAGATATACAAGAGAATTAGTTAGAAAAGCAAATACTACAGATCAATCTATTAAGGAATTAATAGAAGGAGAAAATGAATATTGGAATAATGAAAATTCAAATAAAAACGCAGAAGTTGTAACAACGCAAAGAGATTATTTAGCTGGAATAACAAGTACAGATATTACTAGAAGATTTTTACTCCCTGAAGATATAGTTAAAGCACATGATGAGGGAATAATTCATTTCCATGATGCAGATTATTTTGCACAAAATGCACTTCATAATTGTGAATTAATAAATTTAGATGATATGTTACAAAATGGAACTGTTATAAATGGTGTTATGATAGAAAAACCACATAGATTTATAACTGCTGCAACAATAGCAACACAAATTATTTTAGCAGTTACATCATCAAGCTATGGAGGTGCTACTGTATCACTTTCACATTTAGCACCTTTTGTTAGATTAAGTTATGAAAAATATTTAAAGAAATATCAAGCAAGAAATTTAAGTAAAAAAGATTGCGAAGAATATGCAATGCAAGATACAAGAAAAGAAGTTGAAGATGGAGTACAAACATTTAATTATCAAGTAAACTCTATGACAAATACAAATGGACAAGCACCATTCTTATCAGTTTGTATGTATCTTGGAGAAACTGAAGAATATAAAGATGAACTTGCAATGATAATTGAAGAGTTCTTAAAACAAAGAATATTAGGATTCAAAAATGAAAAAGGTGTATACATTACACCTGCATTTCCAAAACTTCTATATATTCTAGAAGAAGATAATATTCATGAAGACAGTAAATATTGGTATTTAACTAAACTTGCTGCTGAATGTACAGCAAAGAGAATGGTACCAGACTATATTTCTGAAAAAGTAATGAAAGAATTAAAGAAAAATGAATTAGGAGATGGGGAATGTTATCCATGTATGGGATGTAGATCATTCCTAACTCCAGATAGAACAATGAGTCTAGGTAATATTGCAAAAGCTAAAAATTATGTTGAAGGTAAAGGTAAGTATTATGGAAGATTTAATCAAGGTGTTGTAACAATAAATTTACCAGATGTAGCTTTATCTTCAGATGGTGATATGGATAAATTCTGGAAAATATTTGATGAAAGATTAGAATTATGCCATAAAGCATTACAAATAAGACATAAGAGATTAAGTAATGCAACAAGTGATGTTGCCCCAATACTTTGGCAACATGGAGCTTTAGCCAGATTAGAAAGAGGAGAGTCTATTCATGAATTATTACATCATGGATATTCAACTATTTCACTTGGATATGCAGGATTATATGAATGTGTTAAATTTATGACAGGACATTCTCATACAGACAATGGAGAAGGAAAAGAATTCGGAATAGCTGTTATGCAAAAATTAAATGATGCAACGGCAAAATGGAAAAAAGAAGAAGATATAGACTATTCTGTTTATGGAACACCAATTGAATCAACAACATATAAATTTGCTAAATGTCTAAGAGAAAGATTTGGAACAATAAAAGGAATAACAGATAGAAACTATATTACAAATTCATACCATGTACCAGTATTTGAAGAAATAGATGCATTTTCTAAATTAAAATTAGAGAGTGAATTCCAAAGATTAAGTCCTGGTGGAGCTATTTCATATATAGAAACACCAAACTTACAAAACAATTTAGAGTCAATAATAGAAGTTATTAAATTTATATATGATAATATTATGTATGCAGAACTTAATACTAAATCAGACTATTGTCAAAAATGTGGATATACAGGAGAAATTTTAATAGATGATAATTTAGAATGGTATTGCCCAAATTGTGGAAATAGAGACCATAATTCATTAAATGTTGCAAGACGTACATGTGGATATATTGGAACTAACTTCTGGAATAAAGGAAGAACTCAAGAAATAAAAGAAAGAGTATTACATTTAGACAATAAGGTGGCTGATTAATATGAGATATAATTTGATAAGAAAAATGGATATATCAAATGGTCCTGGAGTAAGAGTATCTATATTTATGCAAGGATGTGAATTTCATTGTAAAAACTGCTTTAATCCAGAAACATGGGATTTTAAAGATGGAAAAGAATTTACAGATGAAACAATAGAAAAGGTATTAGATATAGCAAATAAAGACCATATTGTAGGACTTTCAATATTAGGGGGAGAACCAATGCATAAGACAAATATTGAAGGTACCAAAAAACTTGCTAAAGCTTTTAAAGAAAAATATCCAAATAAAAATATTTGGACTTGGTCAGGTTTTAGATTTGAGGATTTAAAAGATAAAGATGTATTAAAATATATAGATGTATTAGTAGATGGTACATATAAAGATGAATTACATGATCCAACTTTAAAATGGAGGGGGTCATCAAATCAAAGAGTAATAGATGTACAAGCAAGTTTAAAAAATGGAAAAATAATAACAATAGAATAATTTTGCAAAAGGGGACGGGCTTATTTTGTAAATACTAAGAACAAGATAAATTGAGAATTTTAATTTATCTTGTTTATTTTATTTTTAATTCTAAATTTACAAAATAAGCCCGTCCCCTTTTGCAAAATTGAGATTAAAACTATTGAAATTACTAGAAAAACAAAGTATAATATATATCGTGTATAGTTGGTAAATATATTCCAAAGATATATACGATTTTTTTTATAATATAATAAATAAAAAGGAATGTGATAATTATATGTACAGAGATCATAATTGTGGAGAATTAAATATATCAAATGTTGGACAAACTGTAAATTTAGCTGGTTGGGTTCAAACTATTAGAAATTTAGGTTCAATGAAATTTATTGATTTACGTGATCAATTTGGAATTACTCAAATTGTTATAAATGATAAGTCAGGACTATTAGAAGAATCTAATGACCTAGTTACTGAATGTGTAATAAGAGTAAAAGGAAAAGTTTTAGAAAGAAGTAATAAAAACAAGAAAATTCCAACTGGTGAAATAGAAATAGAAGCAGAAGAAATAGAAGTTCTTGGAAAATGTAAAAATGTATTACCATTTGAAGTAAATTCAGAGAAAACAGGTGAAGCAAGAGAAGATTTAAGATTAGAATATAGATTTTTAGATTTGAGAAATAAGAAGTTGCATGATACAATTTTACTTCGTTCAAGAGTAATGAAAACATTGAGAAGAGTTATGGATGAACTAGGTTTTAGTGAGGTTCAAACACCTATCTTAGCTAATTCATCACCTGAAGGAGCAAGAGACTATTTAGTGCCAAGCAGACTACATCCAGGAGAATTTTATGCACTTCCTCAAGCACCACAACAATTTAAACAATTATTAATGGTTTCTGGATTTGATAAATATTATCAAATTGCACCATGTTTTAGAGATGAAGACCCTAGAGCAGATAGAGCACCAGGAGAATTTTATCAATTAGACTTTGAAATGAGTTTTGCTGAACAAGAAGATGTATTTAAAGTATTAGAAACAGTATTTACAACAGTTTTTAAAGAACATACAAATTGGAAAGTTGATGAAGCGCCATTTAAAAGAATTCCATATAGGGAAGCTATGGAAAAGTATGGTATAGATAAACCAGATCTTCGTAATCCATTAATAATACAAGATGCAACTAAATTATTTGAAAATACAGATTTTAATGCTTTTAAAGGTAAAACTGTAAAAATAATTGTTGTTCCTGATGGAGCAAATCAAGGAAGAAAATTCTTTGATAGTATGACAGAATTTGCAAAAGAAGAAGCTGGTGCAAATGGATTAGCTTGGGTAAAGGTAGAAAAAGAAAATGGATATACAGGAGGAATTTCTAAATTTATAACTGATGAAAATAAAAAAGTGCTAGAAAAAGAATATGGTGTAGAGGAAAACTCAGCAATTTTCTTTATAGCAGATGAGTTAAAGACAGCACAAAAAATATCAGGTTTGGTTAGAATAGAACTTGGTAAGAGATTAGACTTATTAGAAAAAGATGTTTATAGATTCTGCTTTATAACAGATTTCCCAATGTATGAATTATCTGATGAAGGAACAATTGACTTTAACCATAATCCATTCTCAATGCCACAAGGTGGAAGAGAAGCTTTAGAGAATAAAGACCCATTAGAAATATTAGCATATCAATATGATGTTGTATGTAATGGATATGAAATGGCATCTGGAGCTGTAAGAAACCATGATCCAGAACTTATGGTAAAAGCTTTTGAAATTGCAGGATATAGTGAAGAAGAAGTTGAAACAAGATTTGGAGCTTTATATAATGCATTTCAATATGGAACACCTCCTCATGCAGGAGCAGCTCCAGGCTTAGATAGAATGATAATGCTTATAGCTGATTCTGATAATATTAGAGAAGTAATAGCGTTTCCTAAAAATAAAAAGGCAAGAGATTTACTTATGAGGGCTCCAAGTCAAGTAACGGCTGAACAATTAAAGGATGTTCATATAAAAGTAGATGTAGAAGAAAATAAATAATAATATAATTATGAAATAATATAAATAACAAATACAAGGAGAACAAAATATGGAATATAGATTTAAACCAACAGGAGTTTGTTCTAGAGAGATGATAATTGAAACAGAAAAAGATATAATAAAAAAAGTAACAATTATAGGTGGATGCCATGGAAATACACAAGGAATTTCTAGATTAGTTGAAGGAATGAAAATAGATGATGTTATAAAAAGATTAAAAGGAATACCTTGTGGAATGAAGGGAACTTCTTGTCCAGATCAATTAGCAAAAGCTTTAGAAAATATTAAAGAAGAATCTAATAATAATTAGAGTTAGTATATACATATAGAAATAGAGGTTAAGAAATGAAAAAAAGAGTACTACTTGGAATGAGTGGTGGAGTTGATAGTTCTACTTCTGCAGTTATATTAAAAAATAAAGGATTTGAAGTAGTAGGAGCTACCATGAGATTATGGGAAGATGAAAGTATAGAAGATAGTGAATCCATAAAAGATGCAAGGAAAGTATGCGAAAAATTAGGAATAGAATATCATGTAATAGATTTAAGAAATGAATTTAGAGAAAAAGTAATAAATAATTTTATGTGTACATATATGTGTGGAAAAACACCAAATCCATGTGTTGAATGTAATAAATTTATGAAATTTGATAAATTCTACGAAATAGCTAAAGAATTAAATTGCGATTATATAGCAACAGGTCATTATGCTAAAATAGAATATTCAGAAAAATATAAAGAATATGTACTTACTAAATCAAACGAAGAAAAAAAAGATCAGACATATTTTTTATATGGAATAAATAAAAATATTCTACCTTATATTATATTTCCTCTTTCTGAATTTAATGATAAAGAAGAAATTAGAAATATTGCAAAAGAAAATGAGCTAGAAATAGCTAAGAAAAAAGAAAGTCAAGAGGTATGCTTTATACCAGACAATAACTACACTAATTTTTTAAGTAAGAATTATACTAATTTTAAAAAAGAAAATAAAAAAGGAAATATAGTTCTAAGTGATGGAACAATTTTAGGTAAACATTCTGGAATTATAAATTATACGATAGGACAAAGGAAGGGACTAGGTATTTCATACAAAGAACCTCTATATGTTATAAATATTGATAAAGAACATAATAATGTAATTGTAGGAACAGAAAAAGAATTATATAGTAAAGAGCTATTAGCAAATGAATTAAACTTTTTACTAGATATAGATTTAAGTAATAAAATAGAGGTAAAAGCTAAAATAAGATATAGGGCAAAAGAAGCAGAGGCTACATTAGAAATAAATAATGATATTGCAAAACTTGAATTTAAAGAACCTCAAAGAGCAATAACACCGGGGCAATCTGTTGTATTTTATATCGATAATATCGTTCTTGGTGGTGGTAAGATTATATAGATTATTAAATAAAAACAAAAAAATAGAAAGATTATGCTTGGCTTTAACAAATAATCTTTCTTTTTTTAGTTACCGAATCAATATCTGGTAATGCTGATTACCAAAGGCTTTAAATGAGCCGGCCGGAGTCCATCCTTCTGCATATTTTTTTTCCAGATATTCTTCCCATGCTTCTGCGGGAGAGAAGTGTTTTATTTCTAATTCTTTTGCTTCTCCTTTAATAAATACCTGGGACCAACTCCACCACTCTTCATCAAAAATGGTTCCGGCGGGAAGATAGCCTTTCTCAAAAAACTTTTTTATTGTTCTTTCTAAAGAGCTTACTGCCGAATCCTCATAATACGATCTATCATGTACTATTCGTACATCTCGTATATCCCGTACAGTCCGTACGTTCTGCTTTTCTTTTTTCTTTTTTTTGATCATAACATTCCCTCCTAGGGCAGGTGCCAAGCTAACCTTTACAGTAATAGTATATCATTTTTTACAATAAGAGTAAAGTTATGTAAACAAAGCACAAAAAAACAAAACAAAGTTTCGTAAAAATATTGATTTTTATTTCTTTTGATGATATTATATATGCACTTATTAAAATATTCATGAATGAGGTGATTATATGTCAAAAAGTAGAAAAGAAGAAAATCTTGAAAGCTTAGAAACATTAATCTCACAAATAAATGAATTATTAAATGAAATAAAAGAAGAACAAATAAAACTAAAAAAAGATGTAGCAAATAATCATAAAACTAATATGCAGAAATTCTCAAAACTGATTGAATACACTAAAATTGCTGATATGACTAATACTGTTTTTGAACAAAGAATTTCTAGTATAGAGAAATTATTATATGAAGTTTTTAAAAGCTAGAAGATTTAAGATAAAGAACATGTTTTGCACTATATATAAAATATGTTCTTTTTCTTTGCCTTTTTAACTTAAAATTTTAATGCTTTTATTGATTTAGATATAGTTTTAATATATAATACCACTATAAAAATAAAGAAAATAAAAAAGGTGATAATAGATGAAAAAAGGTTTAAGATTTTATATTGCTCTATGGGGAGCAAAAGCTGGAACAGTTTTATTAAAATTACTTAGAAGAAATGCAACTTTCTTTCCTGGAAAGTTTGCACTTAAAATATGTCCTGGATTTATTGGAAAAATAGGAAAGCCAAAAACTATAGTAGCAGTTACAGGAACTAACGGAAAGACGACAGTATGTAATATGACAGAAGATGTTTTAAGGGATAATAATATTGAATTTATAGATAATAAATATGGGTCAAATATTGATGCAGGTATTGCAACTACTTTAATAGGAGGAGCAAGTCTTTTAGGAAAAGCAAAAAAGGATTTAGCAATATTAGAAGTTGATGAAAGAAGTTCACCTAAAATATTCCCATATTTAACTCCGACATATTTAGTTTGTAACAATCTATTTAGAGATTCTCTTATGAGAAATGCTCACACAGAATTTATATCAGGATTACTTACAAAATATATTCCAAAAGAAACTACTTTAATATTAAATGGAGATGATTTAATTACAAGTAATTTAGCGCCAGGTAATAAAAGAATTTATTTTGGAATTGATAGATTAAAAACAGATGGGGAAAAATGTGAGAATATAGCAAGAGATATAATTGTATGTCCAAAATGTAATGCAAAATTAGAATATGATTATGTTAGATATAATCATATAGGTAAAGCTCATTGCCCTAAATGTGATTTTAAATCACCGGATATAGATTATTTAGCTACTAGTTTAGATTTAGATAATATGAAAATGTCTTTAAGACATGATAATACAGAAGAAATTTACGATTTAATAAGTGACAATATTATAAATATATATAATATTGTTACAGTAATAACTATATTAAAAACTTTAGGACTTACATGTACACAAATAAATGAATCATTAAAGAAGCAAAAAATTGTTGATACAAGATATAGTGAAGAAACAGTATGTGGAAAAAAAGTGATAACACATTTATCAAAAGGAATGAACCCTATTGCTTGTTCAAGAGTATTTGATTATACAAGAAAATATAAAGGGAATAAATCTGTAATATTACTTTTAGATGACTTACATGATGCAGCAAATGGAAGTGAAAATACAGCATGGCATTATGATACAGATTATGAATTTTTAAATGACGAAAGTATAAAGCAAATAATAATTGCTGGAGCTAGATATTTAGATGGTTTAGTAAGACTTGAAATTGCAGGAGTTCCAAAAGAAAAAATAGTATATCAAAGAGATGAATTATCTGCAATTGATAAATTAAAACTTGATGGAATAGATACAGTATTTATCTTACATGATTTATATGCAATTGAATTAAAAAATGCAGTAAAGAATAAAGTAGAAATAATGATAAAAAATAAAGAAAAAGAAAATCTAGAAAAGAAAGGAGAATAAAATAAATGAAGGTAGAAATTTTATTCCCTGAATTTTGTAATTTATATGGGGATATGTATAATATGAAATATTTAAAAATGTGTATTCCTGATGCTGAATTTATAGAAACAGCATTAGATGAAGTGCCTAGATTTGTAAGTGAAGATGTTAATTTAATATATTTAGGACCAATGACAGAAAATACACAAGAAAAAGTAATAGATAGACTAAAACCATATAAAGAAAGAATAGAAGAATTAATAGAAAAAAATGTAGTATTTTTATTTACAGGAAATAGTTTAGAAGTATTAGGAAAATATATAGAAAATGAAGATGGCAGTAGAATTGAAGGAGTAGGAATATTTGATGTATATAGTAAAAGAGATATGATGCACAGGCATAATAGTTTTTTAGTAGGAAAATATGAAGATATTGAGATTGTTGGATTTAAAAGTCAATTTACAATGATGTATGGAGATAATTCTAATTTATATTTTATAGAGGTTGAAAAAGGTATTGGGTTAAATAAAGAAAGTAAATTAGAAGGAATAAAAAAGAATAATTTTATAGGAACATATCTAATAGGACCAATACTAATACAAAATCCTCTATTTACTAAAAAAATACTAAAAGAAATGGGATGCAAAGATATAAAATTAGCACTAGAAGATGATGTTATGGCAGCATATGAAGCAAGATTAAAAGAACTAAAAAAACTATAAGTTATTTGCTTTTAAGTGGAGAAAACTATGGATAAAAGATTATATGAAAAATATAAAGTAAAAATAGATGATAAACTAAAGCAAGATATGATAAACGTATGTTGTAAAGTATATGGAGAACAATATAGAAGTAAGTTTGAGGAAAATTTAAGCAGAGTTTCTGTACATGCTAGATTTACAATAGAAGAATTAGAAAACTTTTTAAGGAATAATCCAGATATAGAAGAGGATATTTCTTTAGAAGAAGAAGCTATTAGAGAATATAAAGAAGATAAGGCAAGAATAGAAAAAGAAAATGATGAGAAGAAAATTGGACTACAGCTTGAAGTTTTAGATAAAATAAAAGATGAACTGGCTCCAGAAGATAGAAAGAAATTAGAAGAGGAATTACAAACATTAGGTTTACAAGAGAATAGTAGAAAATTTGATATGTTTAGTGCAATAGATCTGGAAATGAAAGAGTTGTTTGATGGAGTTGATTTAACTACTTTAAAAAGAATAGTAGATGATTATGGTTTAAACAGTATGACAAATAATAAAAAAGAAAACAGAAAACCTTTTGTACGAGAATATGAAGAAAATGTAAATGCTTTAGAAATAAAAGGAAGAAAAGAATTAACTGTAAAACATTCAAGTTATGAAAATATGCAGGAAGAACTAGCAGAAGTAGACCTAGATGATTTAGATTTAACAGAAGAAGTAATGATACCAGGTTCATTTGTTACGACATTACTAAGAAAAGATGATGGGAAAAAACCAGAAGATCATGTGTTTTTGAATCTAGCAAGTAAAGAAAAAAGATTAGGAAAACTTGTACATGAAATGTTACATAGCATGGAAAAAACAAGAAGGATAAATCCAAATACAGGAGAGTATGAAGAGAAAACAGGATTTAGAGAATATGATAGTGAACAAGAAAATGATATAGATGAAGATGATCTAACACTAGAATCAGAATGTATGCATGATATCATATTGCACACGAGAATATATCCAGAATTGAGAAAGCTTGGATATGAAGTTGATGATGAAAATGATTATAGCTTGTATAATCTTAGTGCTAATAATAAATTTTTTACAAGATTTGAACAAGAAATATTAGATGCAAGATGTGGAAATTCAGAACCTTTATATGCTGCAGTAGGAAAAGAAAACTTTAAAAGACTTATACAATTACAAGGACAGATAAAAGGACTTTTAGGAGATAAAGAAAAAAGAGTACTAATAGAAAGAGAAGCTAAGTCAGTAGTTGAAGCTATGGAAGAACATGCAAAATTTGTATCTAGTGAAAAGGAAGTAAAGCCATTAGATTTAAAATCTGCATATGAAAGTGCTAAAATTAATCAAGAAGATTTAAATGGAGCTTATGAAACAATAAGAAGAACAAAAGAAGAAAGAGAAGAATCAAGAACTAATGATGGTGAGAGTAGGGAAGAATAATGGAAATACAAAGGAAAGAAATGTATTCAGAAGTTTATAGTGTTTTAAACTTATTAGGAGAAAAATATATAAAAAAGTTACCTATTAGTTTGATTAATATGATTAAAGATGAGCGAAAAAAAGAATATAATCCAAAATATGATTTAAAAGCAAATTTAGCAGAACAAAATATAAGAAGAGAATCTTTATCAATGATTGCACTTTTACATTTAAATTATTGGTGCGAGTCTGAAGAAGAAAAAGATTCTTTAAAAGAATTGTTTAAAAACAATGAAGAGATACATCAAGCAGAAATTAGAGAAAAATATAATCCAGATAATTTATTTAAAAATAGAATAAAAGAAGAAAAAAAATTAATAAAAGAAGAAAAAGAGCAAACAATGCTGGTTCCTGTAAAAGAGAATTTTTTTACTAGATTTATAAAAAAATTAAAGAATATTTTTAACATAAAATAATCGAATAATTTAATAAAAAATACTTTTAAAATACTGTTTAATAGTATCTATTGAAAAATATATTAAAATGTGATATAAGATATTCTAGAAAATGTAACTAAAAATGAAGATAATATAAGAAAATAATATATAGAAATGAAGGTTAAAAGTGAAAAACATAAAAGAATATAATCTTGAAGAACTAAAAGAGGAATTAGTATCAATAGGAGAAAAAAAGTATAGAGCAGAGCAGATTTTTAAATGGATATATGTAGATAAAGTAAAAGAATTTGACGAAATGACTAATTTATCTTTAGATCTTAGAGAAAAACTAAAACAAAATTATACTATGTGTAATTTTAATATTTTAAAAAAACAAGAGTCATCAGATGGAACAAAAAAATATTTATTTGATGTGCTAGATGGTAATGCAATAGAAACAGTGCTTATGCAATATCATCATGGTAAAACAATTTGTGTTTCTTCTCAAATTGGATGCAAGATGGGATGTAAATTTTGTGCTTCAACAGGAATACAATTTGTAAGAAGCTTAAGCTGTGGAGAAATTGTGGAACAAATCTTGGCAGTAGAGCAAGATATTGGAGATAAAATATCAAATATAGTATTTATGGGAATAGGAGAACCATTTGACAATTATGACAATGTAATGAAAGCAATTAAAATTATTAATAATCAAAAGGGATTAAATATAGGGGCAAGACATATAAGTATTTCAACAAGTGGTTTAGTACCTATGATATATAAATTTGCTGATGAAGAGCTTCAATGTACATTATCAATATCACTTCATGCTACAAATGATGAAAAAAGAAGTAGTATGATGCCTGTAAATAATAGATATAATATAAAAGAATTAATGGAAGCGTGTAAATATTATATAGCTAAAACAAATAAAAGAATTTCTTTTGAATATGCTTTAGCAAAAGATAATAATGATAATTTAGATGATGCTAAAGAATTAGTAAAGTTATTAAAAGGAATGTTATGCCATGTTAATTTAATTCCGATAAACAAAATTGAAAATGGAAAATATACAAAAAGTTCAAATGAAAATATTATAAAATTTAGAGACTATTTAAATGAAAAAGGAATAGTTGCAACAATAAGAAGAGAATTAGGATCAGATATTGATGCGGCATGTGGTCAGTTAAGAAGAAAAAATTTAAAAAAATAAAAAACTATATATATTAATATAGATATAAAATCTAAGAAAGGAAAGGTTATATTATAATGGTTTTTGCAAAATCAGATATAGGAAAAGCAAGAGAAATAAATCAAGACTATTACTATATCTCACAAGATACTGATGAACCTAAAATGTATATATTAGCTGATGGAATGGGAGGATATAAAGGTGGAGAAATAGCAAGTAAACTATCTACTGATTCTGTTAGAAAATATATTCAAAATAATTTTAACAGTATAACTAAAGAAAAAGAAGAAATATTAAAATTAATAAAGAGTGCTGTCGAATATGCTAATATGGTGGTATACGAAAAATCAAAAGAAATTCCTGAATTAGAAGGAATGGGTACTACAATAGAGGTATGTTTAATATATAATAATAAGGCATATATTGGACATGTAGGAGATAGTAGAATTTATAGAATTAGAAAAGACGTTATTAGAAAGCTTACAAAAGATCACAGCTATGTACAAAAACTAGTTGAGGATAAGAAAATTACAAGAGAAGAAGCAAAAATTCATCCTAAAAAAAATATGCTTACAAAGGCTCTTGGATGTACTCCTTATGTTGAGCCTGATATTCGTGCAAGAAACTTTGAAAAAGGTGATATTTTCATAATATGTTCTGACGGATTAACTAATATGCTTGATGAAAAAAGAATATATGAGCTTGTAAAAGAGAATATTAATGTAGCTGCAGATAAATTAATAGAAGAAGCAAATAACGCAGGTGGATATGATAATATTACTGTTATTATAATAAGTTAAGAGGAGAAGATTTTTTATGGATCTAGAAGGAAAGTTAATAGGAAATAGATATGAGATACTAGAGATAATAGGAAAAGGGCGGAATGGCAACAGTATATAAAGCTCAAGATACAATCTTAAAAAGATATGTTGCTGTAAAAGTTTTAAGAGAAGAATTTACAACAGATGAAGAGTTTATAAAAAGATTCAATACAGAGGCACAATCCGCAGCAAGTTTAACTCATCCTAATATTGTATCTATTTATGATGTAGGAACAGAGAATAATATATATTATATTGTAATGGAATTAATTCAAGGAAAGACTTTAAAGGAAATAATTGATGAAGATGGTGTACTTCCTTGGAAATGGGCGCTAAACGTAGCAACTCAGATTGCATCTGCATTAGAAGTAGCTCACAAAAATAATATTGTACATAGGGATATTAAACCTCATAATATAATAATAACAGAAGATGGTGTAGCAAAAGTTACAGATTTTGGTATAGCAAAAGCAGTATCAAATTCAACAATCACAGCATTTGGAACAACTATTGGTTCAGTACATTATTTTTCACCTGAACATGCAAGAGGTGGATTTACTGATGCTAAATCTGATTTATATTCTTTAGGTGTAGTAATGTATGAAATGTTAACTGGTAGAGTACCATTTGATGCAGATACAGCTGTATCAATAGCATTAAAACATATGCAGGAAAAACCAATAGAACCAATAAAATTAAATCCGTCTATTCCATATTCAGTTAATAAAATAATTATGAAAGCCATGGAAAAGGATCTAAACTTGCGTTATCAATCAGCAACAGAAATGCTTAAAGATTTAAATATGGCACTTAAGGATCCAGAAGGAGATTTTGTAAAAACAGGCTCTAATGAAATGGCATATACACAAAGAATTGATATACCAGAAGAAGCATTAAATGATAATCAAGAAAGAAATAGAAATAGTAAGAAGAAAAAAGGAAAAATAAGAAAATTCTTTGAAGAACATCCTGCAGCAAAAATTATTACTATTATTTTAGCAGTGATATTAATACCAGTTATTTGCTTCTTTGGAGCACAAGCAATATTGAGTATCGGAAGTGTTGAAGATGTTCCTTTACCAAACTTTGTGAACATGACGAGAGAAGAAGCAGAAAATACTGCTTCAGAAGCTGGATTACAATTAGAAATATCGGAAGAGTTTAATTCCGATGTTGAAGCTGGAAAGGTAATATCACAAGATCCACCTTACTTAGATGGATATACAGTAAAAGAAAATTCTACTGTTAAGATAGTTATAAGTAAAGGAGAAAATATAAAAATAGTACCTAAAGTTATAGGCGAGACAGTGGATTCTGCAACAGAATTGCTAAAAGCAGAAGAATTGGAAATAGAAGTAATCGAAGAAGCAAGTAGTACTGTAGAAGCCGGAATTATAATAAGACAAGAACCAGAAGCGGATACAGAACTAAATGCAGGAGAAACAGTAAAGGTATATGTAAGCACAGGAACAAAACAAATAACGATGACAAATGTTGTTGGCGAAAAAGAAGATGATGCAAAAAAAGAACTTACAGATATAGGATTTGAAGTAAATGTTGAATATAGCGAAGATACAACAAAAGAAGATGGAGTTGTATTAGAGCAAAGTATAAGTTCAGGTACTACAGTTGATGATGGTACAGAAGTTACATTAACAGTAAATAAAATTCAACAACTTAAAGAAGCTACAATACATATTAATTTAAAATCTTTACTAAATGAACCAATAGAAAAGGATGAAAATGGTGAAGAAATAAATCCAGAAGTTCAACTTGTTGTAACAGTTCTATCAGATGGAAAAGAAGAAAAAATATATGATGAATCACAAAGAAAAGATGCTACAGATATACCTGTATCGGTTTCAGGAAGAGGCACGATTACAATAAAAGTATTTGTAGATGACGTTAGAAAAGATATTAGAGACATAGATTTAAATAAAGAAAATACACTAAACATAGATTAAAATAAGTATAAAACTAATAGAAAAAGGTAGAATTTATTCTACCTTTTTTAGTATTTCTATGATATAATAACCTAAAATAAAAAGGAGGAAATCCATTGCCAAAAGGAATTGTATTAAGTAATATATCGAATTTATATAAAGTAGAGGCAAATGAAAAAATATATGATTGTAACGCAAGGGGAAATTTAAAAAATAATGAAATTAGTCCAGTATCAGGAGACTTTGTAGAAATAGAAATAATAGACGAAGAGAAAAAAACAGGAATAATAACAAAGATAAAAGAAAGAAGAAATTATTTAAAAAGACCTAAAATGGCAAATCTTTCTCAAATTATATTTGTATTATCTATGAAATTACCAAAGCCTGATATGGAATTATTAGATAAACAATTAGCATATGCAGAGTTTTTAGGAATAAAACCAGTAATATGCTTAAATAAAATTGATTTAGAAAAAGAAGATAATGTAAATCATATATATAATATATATAATCAAATAGGTTATACAGTAATTAAAACTAATGCAAAAGAAATACTTGGAGTTTCTGAAATAAAAAAACTATTAAAAGATAATATAACAGCTTTTTCAGGAAATTCAGGAGTAGGAAAATCAACTTTAATAAATGGAATATTAGAAGACAATGTTACAGAAGAGGGATTAGTGAGTCATAAAAATAAAAGAGGAAAAAATACTACAACACAAGTTAAATTATATAAGATTGCAGAAAATTCATATATAGCAGATACACCAGGTTTTTCAACATTTGATATAAACGAAATTGAAAAAAAAGATCTAGCTAAATATTTTAGGGAATTTTCTAAATATCTAGATAAATGTGAATATGTAGATTGTAGTCATATTAAAGAAGAAAATTGTGGAATAAAAAAGGCATTAGCAGAAAATAAAATATCAAAAGAAAGATATGAAAGATATTGCAAAATATATGAAAAAATGAAAGAAATAAAAGACTATTAATAGTTAATAATTACAATAAATATAAAGGAGAAAAGAAATGGAAGTAGCAACATCTTTATTAAATGTGGAAAAAGAAAATTGTATAAAAACATTTTATGATATAGAAGTAGCAGGAACAGATTATTTTCATATTGATGTAATGGATGGAGAATTTGTTGAAAATAATACAGTGAATCAAATGACTCAATATTGTGAATATCTAAATACTATAACAAGAGTACCTTTAGATGTACATCTTATGGTCAAAGATGTATTATCATATATTAAAAGTTTTATAATATTTGAACCTAGAAATATAACTGTTCATTATGAATCAGCAAAAAATAAAGAAGAATTAAAAGAATGGATTAAATATATAAAAGATAATAACTGTAAAGTAGGAATAAGTATAAAGCCTGAAACAAAAGTAGAAGAAATTTATGATTTATTACCATATATACATACTGTATTAATTATGACTGTTGAACCAGGAAAAGGAGGACAAGAATTAATTAAAGATACAATTGATAAAATTAAAACAGTAAGAGAATATATAGATGATAATAATATCGAAATAGATATAGAAGCAGATGGTGGAATTAATTTAGAAAATATAAAACTAATTAAAGATGCTGGTTGTGATATTGTTGTTGCAGGTACTTGCATAATAAAATCTGAAAACATGAAAGAAACTATAAAAAAATTAAAAGAAGACTAAATAAATTAGAATAAAGGGCTTGATAAAATATAAAAGATATGATAGAATACAAACATAGTTAATGAGTATAGTAGATTAAAAAAAAACCGATTTTGGCGATTATTTTTTAATCTACTTTTTTTGTTTTAATAGATTATATATTTATAATATGAGAAAGGATGGTAAATAGATGAGAACAAAATACATATTTGTAACTGGAGGAGTTGTATCAGGATTAGGAAAAGGAATCACTGCTGCATCATTAGGTAGATTATTAAAAAATAGAGGATATAAGATAGTGAATCAAAAATTTGATCCATATATAAATGTTGACCCAGGAACAATGAGTCCATATGAGCATGGAGAAGTTTTTGTTACAGATGATGGAGCAGAAACAGATTTAGATTTAGGACATTATGAAAGATTTACAGATGTAAGCTTAACTAAAAATTCAAGTATTACGATGGGAAAAATTTATCAAGAAGTAATAGAGAGAGAAAGAAGAGGAGATTATTTAGGAAAAACAGTACAGGTTATACCTCATGTAACAAATGCAATAAAAGAGAAAATATATTCATTTGAGAAAAAAGACGTTGATATAGTTATAACTGAAATAGGCGGTACTGTTGGTGATATCGAAGGACTATCTATGATTGAAGCAATAAGACAAGTTGGAATTGAAAACAAACAAGAAGATGTTTTATATATTCATGTTACTTTATTACCATATATTTCTGGATCAAATGAGTTAAAATCAAAACCAACTCAACATTCAGTAAAAGAATTACAATCAGTTGGAATAAAGCCAGATATTTTGGTATGTAGAACAGAAGTTGATATACCAGAGAATTTGAGAGATAAAATAGCACTATTTTGTAATGTTAGAAAAGAAAGTGTTATTGCAAATAAGACAGCAAGTTGTTTATATGAAGTTCCACTTATGTTAGAAGAAGAAGGATTAGCAAGAGAAGTCTGTAAGCATTTACAACTAGAAAATGTAGAACCAAACAATAAAAATTGGGAAGAATTAAATGAAAAAATAAAGAAATTATCTGATAAAGAAATAACAGTTGGAATTGTTGGAAAATATATAAAATTAGAAGATTCATATTTATCTGTTATAGAAAGTTTAAATCATGCTGGATTTGAAAATAATGTTAAAGTTAAATCTAAACTGATAGATGCAGAAAAAATAAATAAAGATAATGTAAAAGAAATGCTTGAAGGATGTAGCGGAATAATTGTTCCTGGAGGTTTTGGAAATAGAGGAATAGAAGGAAAGATTCAAGCAATAAAATATGCAAGAGAAGAAAAAATACCATTCTTAGGTATATGCTTAGGAATGCAAATGGCTGTAGTAGAATTTGCAAGAGATGTATTAAATTTAAAAGATGCCAATTCAGAGGAATTTGATGAAATATGTGAAAATCCTGTTATACATATAATGTATGACCAAAAAGACATAACAAAAAAAGGTGGAACAATGAGACTTGGAAGTTATCCTTGTATTTTAAAGAAAGGAACATTAGCAGAAAAAGTATATAAAGCAGAAGAAATAGCAGAAAGACATAGACATAGATTTGAATACAATAATAAATATAGAGAAGATATGGAAGCAAATGGACTTAAAGTATCAGGAACTTCACCAAATGGAGAACTAGTAGAAATTGTAGAATTAGAAAATCATCCATACTTTATTGCATGTCAATTCCATCCAGAATTTAAGTCTAGACCAGATAAACCAGCACCATTATTTGTAGAACTAGTAAGAGCTGCTAAAAAGATAAAAAAATAATATAAACATTAAAAAAAAGAAATTGAATTTTAATTTTCAATTTCTTTTTTATATCTTTTCTTATTATTGTATTTTTTAGTGTACTCTATCACTTTTTCTATTACTTTTTATCATCTACTTTATAAAGTGTTTTTCTTGTATAAAAATTCATACCAATCATACCTAAACCAATTAAAGAAGTTATGATATTAACAATCGTTCCAAAATATGGAATGTATTTTAGTAATGAAAGTACTAACAATATTAAAAGTGAAATTAATACAAAAGGCGTATTAGTTTTAAATGCAAATTTATTTGAAATAAGCTTTGAAGAAGCCATTGCAAATATAGTATTAGATATTGCAAATGCTAAGATTAATAAACCTAATGCACATACAGCAATTGTACCACCAAATCCATAAGTAAATAATAGTAATAGTATTGAAATAGAAATTGTAGCAAAAGCTATTAAAAGACCTATCCAAAATGATTTACTACTATTATTTTTTAGCATCATTCCTAATCTGTTTTTTAATTCAGGTGATATCCATAGTGATAATAATATTACAGCTAAAGATAAAACTAAACTTGTAATAATGCTTGAAACTGCAGACCATATAATGTCTTCAGTAGACTTTTGATTAAGTGGATTATATTTAATTTCACCACTTATTACACCATCAGGAATGGTTAATTCTGAATTAGACCAATAGTTTAAATTACCACTAACGATTGGCTCTTTAAAATCTTCAGTAAATACTAAATTAGAAGTATTTACATTTAAATCTCTTGAAACTTTTCCATAAAGAGTAACTTTTGATGAATAAAGATTTAAATTTCTACCTACAATACCAGATTCTTCTAATGTAAAATCATTTGAAATAGCATATATATCAGAAACTATACCAGAAACAGATATTTTAGGTGAATAAGCAAAAACATTACCATATATCATCGCATCTTTTGAAATTTGTAATGAATTTGAAATAACTAATAAATCACCTATTATTTCTCCTGTAATATTTACATTATTTCCATATATTGCAACATTTCCATTAACTTTATTAGATATTTCAACATTATCATTAAATAATAGTAAATCTGAATTCGTATATGTATCTTCTGTATTTGCTTTATCTGAATTAGTTGATGCTTCTTCTGCTGTACGAGGTTCTATAACTAAATCATTACTTGCAAAGGCTGTATTAGTTAATAATATAAATAGTATTAAAAAGACACATAATAGAGTTCTTTTAAAAATTTTATTTTTCACAAATATCCCTCCTTAAAACATAAAAGTATCATATAATTTTATATAAATTTTGTCAATGATTATTTAGGTGAAAAGTATATACAATCTTTATTATCAATGGATATTTTTTGATTTTTAATATTTTCTAGATTACACTTTCCATCAACTTGATAAATGCAGTTACAAGAACAATTGATATTTGTCAAAATAAAATCACCCCATGACATTATTATAGGATGATTTATAAATAAATATACTAATTTATTTGTTTTCTTTAAAATATTTACAATATGAATTAATAGGACATTCTAAGCATTTTGGAGATCTGGCAGTACAAATAGCTCTTCCATGATAAATTAAAATATGATTTACATCTTTTAAATATTCATAAGGAAATAGTGATAATAAATCTTGTTCTATTTTTTCTGGAGTATCCTTGTCTGAGAACCCAATTCTACCCGATAATCTTTTGGCATGAGTATCTACTGCAATGCCTTGAGGTTTATTAAATGCTTCAAGCATTACAACATTTGCAGTTTTCCTACCGACACCAGGAAGAGTAAGTAAATCTTCCATATTATCAGGTACTTGACTATTAAATTCATTTACGATTTTTTCAGCAGTTAATTTAATATTCTTCGCTTTATTTTTATAAAATCCACAAGGATGTATTAATTCTTCTAATTTAGAAAGAGGGATATTTACAAAATCTTCTGGAGTGGAATATTTAGAAAAAATATTAGGAGTCGTCTTATTAACTCTTTCATCAGTACATTGAGCAGATAGAATTACTGCAATAAGCATTTCAAAAGGTGTTGAGAAATCTAAACTACATTTAGCATCTGGGTATGTTTTTTTTAATATTTCTAATATTTTTATTGCGTCATTTTGGTTCATTGTATTTGATTTTTTCATATATGTATCAGTCCTTTCATATGAAATATATTATATCATAATTATTAACTTTAATATATACTATAACATAAAATGGTAACAAATAAATTGAGCTAATAATATAATATATAAAAAGGAGGTAATAATATGTTAAGAGCGTTAAAGAAAACAATTGCTGTATGTTTAATTGGTTTAGGGCTTGGAATGTTACTTGTATTGTTACTTCCTATAGCAGGATGGCTATTTGTGATTGGAATAGTTATTATAGCTGTTGGAATTATGTGGCTTTGTTGTTAGAATATTTGCTAAGGAGGGATTTTAGTAATGACTATTATTGTAAAAAAAGTTCCAAAGTTTTTAAGAGGCTTTGTTAAATTGATTTTTGGAATCAAAGATAATACATAAGATTAAATATAATAAAAAGAATTCTGGATAAGAATTTGTTATTCTTAAAAGAATTCTTTTTATGTAAATAAACTATATGAAAGTATTGATTTTTAACTAATAATGTAATATAATTCTCTATATCCAAAATGTGAAAAATATGAAGAATAGGGGAAGATTAATGAAAGCTATTGAAATTAGAAATAAATACTTAAATTTTTTTAAAAAACATGGACATGCAGTAATACCTAGTGCACCATTAATACCAGAAAATGATCCATCTGTTTTATTTACAACAGCAGGAATGCAACCATTAGTTCCATATTTATTAGGAGAAAAGCACCCAGAAGGAAAAAGAATTACTGATTATCAAAAGTGCTTAAGAACTAATGATATAGATGAAGTGGGTGATAATAGACATTTAACATATTTTGAAATGTTAGGTAACTGGTCTTTAGGAGATTATTTTAAAGAAGAATCTATAGCTATGAGTTTTGAATTTTTAACAAAAGAATTAGGAATTCCAGTAGAAAAGTTATCAGTAACTTGTTTTGCAGGAGATGAAGATGCACCAAGAGATGAAGTTACAGCAGAATGTTGGAAAAAAGCAGGAATTCCAGAAAATAAAATATATTATTATGGAAAAGATGATAACTGGTGGATTGCTGGAGAAGAAGGACCATGTGGACCTGATACAGAAATGTTTTATGATACAGGTAAACCAGCTTGTTCACCTGACTGTCAACCATCTTGCGATTGTGGTAAATATGTTGAAATATGGAATAATGTATTTATGGAATATTACAAGACAAAAGAAGGAAAATATGAAAAATTAAAACAGCATAATGTTGATACAGGTCTTGGACTTGAAAGAATGACAATGTTATTACAAGGAAAAACAACACCTTTTGATACAGAACTATTTGCACCAGTTATGGAAAAGCTAAAAGAGCTTGCTAAAAATGATAACATAGAAAGCAGAAGAATAGTGGCAGAACATTTACGTGCAAGTATGATGGTAGTATCTGATGGTGGAAGACCATCTAATATAGATAGAGGATATGTGTTAAGAAAACTAATAAGAAGAATGTCAAGACATTTAAATAAAATGCAAATAGATTTAAATGAGCTTGGAAATCTTATAGATTTAAACATTGATACATTAAAAGAAATGTATCCTGAGCTTGAAAAAAATAGAGATATAATAAAACAAGTAATAGTTGAAGAAAAAGATAAGTTTGTAAAAACATTAGCACATGGAGAAAAAGAATTTGAAAAAGCTATTAATAAAGCAAGAGAAGAGAATAAAAATGTTATAGATGGACAAACTATATTTAAACTATATGAAACATATGGATTTCCTCCAGAAATTACAGCAGACTTAGCTAAAGAGCGAGGTTTTAAAATAGATAATTCTGAATTTGATAAATTATTTAAAGAGCATCAAGAAAAATCAAGAATGGGAAGTGAGCAAAAGTTTAAAGGTGGCTTAGCTGAACAAAATGAAAAAACAATTGCTTATCACACAGCAACACATTTACTTCATAAAGCATTACAGATAGTTCTAGGAGAACATGCTAAACAAAGAGGATCAAACATAACTACAGAAAGATTAAGATTTGATTTTTCACACCCAGAGAAAATGACAAAAGAGCAATTACAAGAAGTTGAAGATATAGTAAATGAGCAAATTAAAAGAGATTTACCTGTAACTTGTGAAGAAATGACTTTAGAGGAGGCAAAAAAATCTGGTGCAACAGGACTTTTTGAAAGTAAATATGGTGAAAAAGTAAAAGTATATACTATAGGTGACTTCAGTAAAGAAATATGTGGTGGACCTCATGTAACTCATACAGGTGAATTAGGACATTTCAAAATAAAAAAAGAAGAATCAAGTTCAGCAGGAGTAAGAAGAATAAAAGCTATTTTAGAATAAAAAATTATGAAAAGAGGTAATAATATGGAAAATTGTATTTTTTGCAAAATTATAAATAAGGAAATACCTTCAAAAATTGTATATGAAGACGATAAAGTAATGGCTTTTAATGATGTTAACCCTGCAGCTCCTATTCATATATTAGTAGTACCAAAAGTACATGTTGAAAAAATATTAGATGTTAAAGATGAAGAGATGGACTTAATAGCTCATATATATAAGGTAATAAATAAGATTGCAAGAGATGAAGGTTTTGCAGAAAATGGTTATAGAGTTATTACAAATTGTGGAAAAGATTCTGGACAAGAAGTAATGCATTTACATTTTCATATATTAGCTGGAAAAGAATTAGGACCTAAAATAGTCGAATAAATAACAAAAGAGTAGAAAATCTGCTAAATATATGTTATAATATATTTATGGAATTAAAGTAACAAGGGAGGAAGTAATATGGCTAAGAGTAGATATAATAAATCACTAACTGTGATTCTTGTAATAGTTATTATAGCAATAGTTGGATTACTTATATACTTTGGAATTGATGTTTATAGAAAGTATTACATTGAAAAGGAAGCAGGAGATGCAGTAAAACAATTTGAAGATCAAATAAATGAGATTGCTTCAATATCTGGAGGTGCAGGAGGTATTGATGGAAACACTACACCAATAGATGTAAATGGAATATTTGATGATAAAGGCAACTCGACATCAGATGATAGTGGAAATAGAGAAGGATCTGGAGTAAAATATAAAGGATATGATGTTTTAGGTATAATAGAAATTCCAGCAACTGATGTTAAGTATCCAATAATAGCAGACTATGAAATGAGTATAGACGCAATGAATAAAGCTATTGTTAAAATGTATCCAGGAACAATTAATTTAAATGAAGTAGGAAATACAGTATTTGTTGGACATAATTATCATGATGGAACTTTCTTCTCAAATAATAAGAGACTTGAAAATGGAGATAAAATATACATAACAGACAATACAGGAAGAAAAGTTACATATGAAATATATAAGAAATATGAAACAAGTACAAGTGATTCAGAATATATGACAAGAGATACTAATGGAAAAAGAGAAATTTCATTATCTACTTGTACAGATGATACAAAGATGAGATTAATAATCTGGGCAAGAGAAGTATAATAAATTATAAAAAATAGTTGACAAAAATAAAATGATGGGGTAAAATAGTATATGCAGTTGTGCAGAAGATGGTGGATGTAGCGTAGTTGGTTAACGCGTCAGTTTGTGGCACTGAAGACCGTGGGTTCGAGTCCCATCTTCCACCCCATCAAATATATTGGGCTGTAGCCAAGCGGTAAGGCACCAGACTTTGACTCTGGCATGCGCTAGTTCGAATCTAGCCAGCCCAACCAAAATATAAACCTATGAATTACTGAAATATCAGTAGATCATAGGTTTTTTATATTAATAATAACAAAAGTGATAAAGTAGAAAAATAATAAAAGCAATAAATATACCCACGACTTTCTTTAGTAAAGATAGCGTGGGTGTGTTGCTTATTTAGTTGTCGCTTTCGTTATGGGTAGCTGGCTTCAGATAGTAGTCTGTGCCAAGAAGTGTCTTATCCACCCCTTTGTTAGGATAATGTCTTTGAGCGATGTGCTCTTTGACATGAACTACGGTTCCATTTTTCTTGGTATAAGAGTAACCTCTTACCTTCCATCTGGAAAGGAGGTATTCTCGTACCTTTGCCTCCGCCTTGGGATTAGGCTTATCGATCTTTACGACTCTCCGGGTGTAAGGAATAGTCCTCTTTACTTTCTTCAAGACAGGATTTCCTTTTTTGCTGAGCCGATTTTCATATCCGATTTCGTTTTTGGTCATATGTTCAACCTCAACAATTTCGGTATTGTCAATATTTGCCGCTGCATACAGGTACACATACGTAACAATCTGTGTAGCTGATTTTGCAAGTTCTTTGATACTATCGGTAGAATAAGATCTAGTTGCTGCTTTGCTAGGTTTCAACATGCTTGCAGAGTAGCATTTACGACCTTCTGATTCTACTAATTTGTTGTAGAATACAGCATTAAGTATCCAAGTTCCCTGAATAAATACATCCATTGAAAACCAATCCTCATGATCTTCAAAGAAGTTCACATAGATTTTTAAAGCAGGTTCTGCTTCTTGAACTTCAATGCAAACCCTCTGAAATACCATAGGGATTTTTTGACCAGCATATAACTCATCTGCAAGATCACACAGATAGTTACGAAGCAAGCTGTCCTTAACATAAACTTTGTCCCCAAATTCCATTTGGGAATTTGTGGCAATTGGTCCCTCACCTAATTTCCGAATCTCATCCTTTGAAAATTCACTGTAGAATTTTTCCTTGGCTCCCATTTTTTTCTCCTTTGTCATTAGCAACACTAGGCTTAAGCTTAGCCTAGTAAACAATAGTTACTCTATAAGATAAAAGCTTGCGTTAAGCTAAGCCATATAAAAAAAGTAAATATATATAAAGTCTCCATACTTTATTATACCATATAATTATGTAAATTTCAATAAAAGAATGTTATACGTTTTTATATATAATAATATAATATTATTATATATTACTTTCGAGTTGAAAAATATTTCTTATATGATATACTTAAACAGTATTTAATTATTTTTATAATAATTAATATAATAAAATAAAAGGAGATAGGAGTATGACAATTTCAAGAGTTTATTTAACTAAGGATGATTCTTTAACAGCAGTTGTTTTAGAAGATGGTAAATATACCAACTTTATTTATGATCCTGAGCTTGTAGCAATGGATGGAGGAGGAATAATAGAAGAAGCTAAATATGGATTTCCAAGTGCATTATCTTATGAAGATGATATTTCAGAAGGAGATTCAATAGAGAATATGGCAAAACTTCAAGAAAGAGAAAGTACATTAATTTTAGAAGTAGGGGAAAATATAGTTATTTATCCTCAACGCATGAGTGAATATAGTAAGAACATGTTTGAACTTGAATTAGGAGAAGAACTTTGGAGTGAAATAGAACAAAAAGTAAATGGTGATGAGGGAGTTCAAATAGATATTTAATGAGAAGCAGCAAAATGAAGCTGCTTTTTATAAGTAAAATAATACTGAATATGGAAAAATAAAGTTATATATTATGTCATAAATAATAGAAAAATAAATGGAGATAAAAATGGGAATAATAGAACTAATATTATTAAGTATTGGACTTGGAATGGATGCGTTTGCTGTATCTATTTGCAAGGGAATATCAATGAAGAAAATGAATTGGAAAAAAGCTTGTATAATAGGGATATATTTTGGTGGCTTTCAGGCATTTATGCCAGTTATAGGATATTTTTTAGGAACAGCATTTGAAAATATAATTACCAATATAGATCATTGGATTGCATTTATATTATTAGGAATTATAGGTGGAAAAATGATAAAAGATGCATTAGATAAAAAATGTGAAAGCTGTGACGAAAGTGTAGGCTTTAAATCAATGATAGTACTTGCTATAGCAACAAGTATAGATGCATTAGCAGTTGGAATTACTTTTGCGTTTTTACAAGTTAATATATGGCTTGCTATTACTTTAATAGGAATAATTACTTTTGTACTATCTGTAATAGGAACAAAGATTGGAAATAAATTTGGTGATAAATATGAAAAAAAGGCAGAATTTATAGGTGGAATAATATTAATATTATTAGGATTAAAAATATTACTAGAACATTTAAATATATTAGTATTATAATAATAAAAATAATTTGGCTTGTATTGTATAGTTAGTATTGTATATATGGACTATTTTTGATATAATCATAAATGGCTAAAATATAGATTAAAAAGGAATGGATTAAAATGAATATAGGTTTTACAATAGGAAAGTTTGCACCATTTCATGATGGACATAAATATTTAATAAATAAAGCTATAAGTGAAATGGATAAATTTTATATAGTTGTATATGATACACCACAATTTAAAATTGATATAAATACTAAAATTAAATGGATAAAAAATGAATTTCCGGATGCATATATACTAAAGGCTTTTAATAGTCCAAAACAATATGGGCTAGATAATAAAAGTGTAGAAATACAAATGAAATATTTATCAAATATTATAAAAGATATTCCAGTAACTCATTTTTATAGTAGTGAAGAGTATGGAAAATATGTTGCAAAATATTTAAATATACAAAATGTTATTGTTGATAAAGAAAGAAAAGTATATGATATATGTGCAACAAGAATTAGAAAGGATGTAGAAAAAGAGAAAAAATATATTAGTACAAATGTATATGAATATATGAAAAGATTGCTAATTAGTTATTAAAATATAAAGAAGTAAAGATAAAATATAATAAAATGAACTTTAGGGATTACCTAAAGTTCATTTTTGCTATAGTAGTTATCTAATAGGCTTTATTAAATTAGATTATTTACTATATTAATTATTTATTTTTATTAATTTTCTTATTTAAAATTAACATTCTTCCACCCATGATTGCAACTAATACTGTAGCTATTGCTAAGAACCAAGCTACTGTTTGACCAGTTTGAGGTAATTTATTATCTGTAATTATTGTATTATCAACTGGTTTTGCAGGTTTTTCATATCTAACTACTATTGTAGGAGATACATCAGAAGTATTATCTATTTCACCTTCATTAGTTTCGCCTGTAATGTCTACATGAGTATTTGTTGGTAAAACTACATCTATAATTTCTTGGTTATAATCTTCTTTTAATGTTAATTTATAGCTTAATGTTGCTGTTTCACCTTCACTTAATAATTCGATATTCCATGTAATAGAATTATTTTCTTTATTTATTTCTTGAGATACTGTACCTATATTTGGACTTGCTACATATTCGAAATTAAAATTATCTATTATTTCTTGTGGGAAGTAATCAACAATAGTTATATTTCTTAAAGTATTATCAGTTCTTATAATTAAGCTATCAAATATTTCATTTACTATTGTGTTTTCAATTTCATCATCTGGTATGTAGAAGTATTTACTTAATGTAGAACTTTCTTCTGTTCCAAATATTTCTTCAGCTAATTCTCTATAAGTTTTTTGTGTGTCAGGTTCTACTTTTTCACTATCTAAGTTAATCATAGCACCTATGATATCAATATTTTTATCTTCAATTTCTTGTATTTTAGTTTTAGTTCTTTGAGCAACTACTCCAGAATATTTCATTGAAGTACCATCTGTTGCATTATTAGGAACACCATCAGTTAAAAGAATAATATATCTACTTACATTTTCATCTTGTGAAAAATTATCTTCAGCTATAGTTAATCCAGCTTCTATGTTTGTTCTAGGTCCAACTTCTAGTTCTGATAAATTAGTAATTGCTTCTTTAACATCTGCTTCTGAATTGCTTAATCCAAGTCTTAGTGTAGCATCATTTATTGTTCCTTCAGTTTCACCTTTAGAAGAATCTAAACTTGAAAAACCTACTAAACCGATTTTAACATTTGGATTTGTTTTAAATAATTTTTCAACAAGAGAATTTGCAGAATTTATAACTGCTTGTTTTCTTGTAGTATCTTTATATTCTTGTAACATACTTGATGAGTTATCAATAACAAAGAATATTTCAGCATCTTTTTGACTTTCTTCAAGCTTTTTTAGATTAGTCATTGTTAATGTTAATGTTGCTGATTTTTCTGATTCATTAAATTCTGTTATTTGTTTTGTGAATTCTCCATAACCACCAACATCAATTGTACATACATTATTTTCAACTAATTCCATTGTAGTATTTGCATATACAGAATCATCATTTGTTATGGCATTTGATACTGTATTTTCAGTTTCTGTAGTGTTAATAGTAAGTGAATTTGACATATCAGTAGCAAATACACTTGTTGTCATACTAAATACAAATATAAATGCTAATAAAGCAAATAAAATTTTCTTAACATTTGTTTTTAACATATATCATTTCTCCTTTATATAAAATTTATATACATCCATATCTATTATATAACAGAAATCCAGATATTTCAAGGAAAAACAGAAATTTACATAATATTTTTTGGCGAAAATCGAAAAAAACAATGAAAATAGATAAATTAAGTGAAAAATCACTAATATAACATTGAAAATAATGAAAAATATGTTAAAATAATATCGGTGGATTATGAAATAAATTTGCAAAAGGATAGAGGAGAAATAAAGTGAACAGACAAGAAATTTTAGAAAGATATGCAAATGATGAAGATAAACTATTAGTTTCTAAATTATTGGATAAAATAGAATTTTCTATTAAAAGAAATACAGTAGAAAATACAGATTTCTTAGACATGAGACAAAGACAAATTTTAGAGAAAATGCTTGCAAGTATAAAATTTAATAATTATGTTGCTTATGGTGGATACAAAACAGCTGAAAGAACATCTATAATTATATATCCAGATAAATTAGAGGATATATTTAAACAAGAAATATTTGATTATGATACAATTTTTAGTGTTGTAAAAATAAAATTACCAAATGAACTTAAAGGAATGTATTCTCATAGAGACTACTTGGGAGCCATTATAAAAATAGGAATGAAACGAGATAAAGTAGGAGATATAATTACAAGTAAAGATGGAGCAGAATTAATTGTTCTAAAAGAAGCTGAAAGATATATAATAAACGGACTAAAGGACTTAACACGCTTTAGTAAATCAGAATTTAGCACTATTGGAGTTACAGATTTAGTAATAGAAGAGCCAAAAACTCAGATAGTTAAAATAATTATTCCATCTATGAGAATTGATAGTATTGTAGGAGAAATTATAAGAACATCTAGAGCTAAAGCTCTAGGAATTATAAAAGAAGAAAGAGTTTTTATAAATCATGAATTAGTTGTTAAGGGATCAAAAGAAGTAAAAGAAAATGATATTATAACAGTTAGAGGAAAAGGTAGATTCAAAATAAAAGAAATAATTAGTAATACCAGAAAAGGAAATTTAGTATTAGAAGTAGAAAAGTATATATAAATTAATAGGAGGAAAACATATATGGAATTAATTAATGGAAAAGAACTTGCAAAAGAAATAAGAACTGACTTAAAAAATAAGGTAGAAGAATTAAAAAAAGAAAATATATATCCGAAATTAGCTGTAATAATGGTAGGAGATGACAAAGCATCTAGTGTATATGTAAGAAACAAAAGTAAAGCTTGTAATGAAATAGGAATAGAATTTGAAGAATATTTAAAAGATGCAGATACGACACAAGAAGAGCTAATTGATTTAATAAAAGAATTAAATAATAGAAAAGATGTAAATGGTATACTATTACAAAGTCCAATTCCAAAGGGGTTGGATATCAGAGAAGCTTTTAACACAATAGATTATACAAAAGATGTTGATGGCTTTAATCCTGTAAATGTTGGTAAATTATCAATAGGAGAAGACTCTTTTATATCTTGTACGCCTTATGGAGTTATTAAAATGCTTGAAAAATATGATATACCTGTAGAAGGAAAAAGAGCAGTGATCATAGGTAGAAGTAATATTGTAGGAAAGCCATTGATCCAATGTTTACTAAGTAAAAATGCAACTGTAACAGTATGTCATTCAAGAACTAAAAATATTAAAGAAATTACAAAACAGGCAGATATTATTGTGGCAGCATTAGGAAAAGCAAAATTTGTTACTGAAGATATGGTAAAAGATGGAGCAGTAGTTATTGATGTAGGAATCAATAGAACAGAAGAAGGAAAACTTGTTGGAGATGTTGATTTTGAAAATGTATCAAAAAAAGCATCATATATTACTCCGGTACCAGGTGGGGTAGGACCAATGACAATTGCAATGCTTATGAACAATGTTGTAAAAGCAGCTGAGTTACAAAATAAATATGAAAATAAATAGTTTAAGTTAAGAAAATAAAATTAAAATATAATATTCGGGGGCAATTTCTTAAAGGAGAGATTGTAAATATGAATATTAATATTATTAAAAATCAAATAAAAGTAATTAATTCAAATAATGATAAATATCCAGAAAAATTAAAAAACATATATAATTACCCTAAAAAATTATACTTGATTGGTAATACAGAGTTATTATATTGCAAATCTATAGCAATTATAGGCTGTAGAAAGTGTACGAAAAATGGTGCTAAAAATGCATTTGACTTTGGCTATAGATTAGCTAAAAAAGGTATTTGTATTGTTAGCGGATTTGCAAGAGGAATTGACACATATTCTCATATAGGTGCAATAAAAGCAAAAGGAAAAACAATTGCTATACTTGGATCTGGACTAGATGTTATATATCCAAGAGAAAATGAAAGCCTTTATTATGAAATTTTGAAATCAGATGGACTAATATTATCAGAATATCCATTAGGATCTAAACCAGAAAAATATCACTTTCCTGAAAGAAATAGAATTATTAGTGGAATTTCAGATGGAGTATTAGTAGTAGAAGCAAAAGAAAAAAGCGGTACAATGATTACTGTGGATTTTGCATTGGAACAGGGAAAAGATATATATGCAATTCCAGGAAGTATTTATGACGAAAATAATATAGGAACTAATAATTTAATAAAAGAAGGAGCAATAGTGGTAACAAAGATAGAAGATATAAACATATAGAAAGGAGTAGAAAAATATATTGGAGAATATAAAAGCAAAGGAAACAAATGTAAATTTATATACAAGGTATAAAATGCTTTCTTGGGATTATTTATTTTATTATGCAATAATATTTTTGTTTTTTACAGAGACAAAGGGAATAAATGCAGCAGATGTATTATTAGCAGAAGCACTATATCCAGTTTTTAAAATGATATTTTTAGTTCCTGCAACAGTTATGATAGAAGCATTAGGAAAAAGAAATAGTTTAATAATTGGAAATTTATTTGTATGTTTTGCAATCCTTACATATATAGCAGGTAATAATATAATAACAGTAATAATAGGAGAGCTTTTATCGGCTATAGGTTTTATAATTAAAGGAGTTTGTGAATCTAATATATTATATGATTCGCTTGAAAAGAATGAAAAAAGAGGATCAAAATTTGCTAAAATAGAAGGTAAAGGAATTTCATATTATTATTGGATAGAAGCTATAACTTCTGTTATATCAGGATTTTTATTCGTAATAAATGGATATATTCCTATGTTTTTATGTTTGTTATCAGTAATAGTTTCTACAGGGATGGCAGTAAAATTTAGAAATATAGATGAAGAAAATAATTCTACAAAAATAAGTAAAAAGATGGTAAAAAAAGAATGTAGAAATTTATTTAGATCTTTTAAATTATTTAGTAGATCACCTAGATTAAAAAATCTAATATTTTTCGGAGCTTTAATTTCAGCAGTGTTTTTATCTATTACTATGCTTAGAAGTAGTGTGATGAAAGATATAGGAGTACCAGAAAAATATTTTGGTGTTATTTTTGCAATTTTAGAAATTATATCAGGAATAGCTGCAAAAAATGAGAATAAATTCCATAATAAATACAGAAATAGAACACTTACTGTTATCTCTATACCTTTAATAATATCTTTATTATTAATAGGAACATTATGCAATCTAAATTTAAGTTATCAATTTAGTTTAGCTATAATTATTATATCTTTATTAATACAATATATTGTAAAAGGACCATTTTACCCATTGATCAAACGATATTTAAATAATTTTACAACAACTAATATAAGAAATAAAATTTCATCATCATTTAATTTATTAGAAAACTTTTTTAGATTTATAATAACATTTATAGCATCAATGTTACTAAGGATTACAGATACAGCAAATACATTTTTAATTTTAGGAATTGGTTTAGGAATAATAATATGTTATATGCTATATAATATGAGAGACAAGGTAGGACTAAAACCAGAAGAATATTCAGAAAAAGACACAAAAATAATGGATATAAAATAAAGATAAAGAACATATAGAGCAATAAAGAGTAACTTAAAATAAGTTACTCTTTAAATATGTATATATAATCAAAAAATTGATAAAAAACATTGACATATTTTGATATTATTTATAAAATATAAATTGTAAATTTGGAGTTTTAGCTTCAAGAAAAGACTAATGAAAAAAACTGAAGAAACCTAAGGAGGAAATAATAAATGTACACTTTTAATAGGATAAAAGTTAATCCTCAATTACCAAAGAGAATTGAGAAATTATCAGTAATTGCAAATAATTTATGGTGGTCATGGAATACAAATTTTCTAAAGATATTTAAAGAAATAGATATAGATTTATGGGAGAGAGTAGGAAAAAATCCTGTAAAATTTTTGAAAAATGTATCACAAGAAAAATTAGAAGAAGCTTGTGAAAATCAAGAAATATTAAAACAATATGATAAGTTTGTTAAAGATTTTGAAGACTATTTAAAAAGTAAAAATACATGGTTTAACAAAAAATATCCAGATAATACAAATGATTTAATAGCATATTTCTCAGCAGAATATGGATTAGATGAAATTTTACCAATCTATTCAGGGGGACTTGGTATTTTATCTGGAGATCATTTGAAATCAGCAAGTGATTTAGGAATTCCTTTAATTGCTGTAGGATTATTATATAAAAATGGATATTTTTGGCAAACAATAGATGGACAAGGAGTTCAAAATACAGAATATAAAGAAATTGATTTAGAAAATTTACCAATACTTCCTGTTAAGGATGTTGATGGACAAGATTTAATTATTTCAGTTGATTTACCAAAGAAAAAATTATATATAAAGGTATGGGAAATAAGAGTAGGAAGAGTAACTTTATATTTAATGGATTCTGATTTAGATGCTAATATTCCTGAGTATAGAGAGATAACTAAAACACTATATGGTGGAAATCAAGAAATGCGTATTCAGCAAGAAATTGTTTTAGGTATGGCAGGAGTAGAACTTTTAAGAAGAATAGGTGTAAAGCCAACAGTATATCATATGAATGAAGGACATTCATCATTCTTAATATTTAAATTAATAGAAAATACAATAAAAGATAAACAAGTATCATTTAATATTGCAAAAGATATAGTAAGTTCAAAAACTGTATTTACTACACATACTCCAGTTCCTGCTGGTAATGATATATTTCCACTTGAACTTATGGAAACATATTTTAAGGACTATTGGGAAAAGTTAGGAATTACAAAACAAGAATTTTTTGCAATGGGTAAAAAACCAAATGCAAATCCAAATAGTGGATTTGATATGGGGGTATTAGCACTTAAGGTTGCAGGAAAGAAAAATGGTGTAAGTAAACTTCATGGGGCTGTTTCAAGAGAATTATTTGGAGATATATGGCCAAATATTTCATCAAATGAAGCACCTATAACATATGTAACTAATGGAATACATACATGTTCTTGGATACCACAAAATATTAAAGATTTATATAATAAATATTTAGCTCCTTATTGGCAAGATAATATATACAATGATGAAACATGGGAAAAAGTAAATGACATTCCAGATGAAGAATTATGGAAAGCCCATATGGAAAGAAAAAGAAAATTAATCGAATTAGTAAAGAAAAGCACAACAAAGAGATTACATAGATGTGGATATAGTTATCAAGAAATAGATAAAATTACATCAAAATTAAATGAAAATGTTTTAACTATAGGGTTTGCAAGAAGATTTGCAACATATAAAAGAGCAACATTAATATTTAAAGACTTAGAAAGAATAACACAGATATTTAGTAATGAGAATAGACCTATTCAAATAATATTTGCAGGTAAAGCACATCCAGCAGATAAAGAAGGACAAGATTTAATAAAATTCATACATGAAATATCAATGAAACCACAGTTTAAAGGAAAGATATTCTTATTAGAAAACTATAATATTGCAATGTCAAGATATTTGATAAGTGGTGTAGATGTATGGCTTAATACTCCAAGAAGACCAATGGAAGCATCTGGAACAAGTGGACAAAAAGCATCTGTAAATGGTGTTATAAATTTCAGTGTTCTTGATGGTTGGTGGGCTGAAGGATATAATTCAAAAAATGGTTGGGCAATTGGATTAAATGATGAGTATGAAAATTACGATGTTCAAGATAAAGCAGATAGTGATGATTTATATTCAACATTAGAGGATAAAATTATACCAACATATTATGATGTAAATGAAAAAAGTATTCCAACAAAATGGGTTCAGATAATGAAAAATTCTATAATATCTACAGGAGGAAGATTTAGTACTGCAAGAATGCTTGTAGATTACGTTGATAAACTATATATTCCGTTATGCAATTTATATGATAAATATTATAGTAAATTAGATATGGTTACAGAATTTAACAGTTGGAAAGAAGATTTATATAGAAACTGGAATGATATAAAAATATCTCAAGAAAATAACATAGATAATATTACTATAGATGCAGGAAATTATATTACAGTTCATTGCAATGTTGCATTACCTAATATATCAGTAGATAATATAGAAGCACAAGTATATTATGGAAAGATAGAAGAGAATGGAGTCGTAGACGATATACAAGTAATTGATATGGAACTTGAAGATGAAGATAAAGAAAACAAGATATATAAATATTCAGCAAAGATAAAATTAGTAAATGGTGGAGAATATGGATATACATTTAGAGTAATGCCTAAACAACAAATGATATTAGACTCAGAAAATTTAAATTTAATAAAATGGATTTAAAAAATGTAAATTAGGAGGTAGTAAATGCTAGAAGATAAAACTATGAAAGAAACAAAAGATAAAAAATTAAAATCTGAAGAAGAAATTAAGATGGAAAATAAGAAATACACTTTTCCATTAATATATATACTTGTGGGATTATTTGCATTAATAGTTCTTGCAATTATGGTATATAATTTTATAGTTGCTAGATAAAACTACTTCTTATATATAGTTAAAAAAGAGATAATACTTGAATTAGTATTATCTTTTTTTATATAATAGTATTATTTTTTTTATATAATATATAAAATATATATTATATATTAGAATTAAGAATAAGAAGATAACCGAAATAAATAATGAGCAAAAAGAAAATAAAAAACAAAAAAGTAAGGTAAGAGAAAAGGAAAGCTTTTTAGAGATGGCATTGGAAGAGAAAGAGGAGAGAGATAAGAAAAAATATAAAAATATATATAGTAAAGAATAATATGTAGTAAATAAAAATAACCCGCCACATTTGGGGTTAAACCAGAGCGGCGGGTTTGTTTTCGCAGCATAGCATACTGCGTCTCACATGATAGTTGTTACTTCAATTTCATTTCCATTTTCATCCAATTTAACAACAATATTATCGTTACCAATCTTGAATGATAATGAGGGTAGATAGTCATAATCACAGCAGATGAATATATGATCGGTAAAGTAAACATGCTGTTTTGTCATGAGAATATTCTCATGAGATTCCCGGTCAAATAAGATTTCGAATAATGGCGTGTTTTCGCTATTACGAAATGTAAATTTACTTTCACTAAGGTCAACCCAATACCCCTTTTTATCGAACATTGGAAAATGAGGAGTAAAAACTTCAACGTTTAGCATAAGATAATACCTCCTTGCTATAAAAAAACTATTTGTGAGTTCCATTTTGAATTATAATATAAAAGTGTTGGTAATACAATAAATAAAAGCACTTTAGGAAGTCCTAAAGTACTTTTAAAATTTTTTAATATTATATTTTTTTATTTTTAGCATCAATTAATAATAAATCATATAATCAATATCAGGGAAGATGCAATCTTTTTTCTTAATATCTTTTAAGAAATCTTCATCTATTTCATCATTTTTTATTTGATAATATAGTTTAGTAAATCTTCCTATATGATCTTTAATCCTTTTCTTTGCATAATCAACCATAGTACCATTAGTAATTATAAATAACCAATCACTACTTTGTGCTAAAAGTAATTCTCTTGCACATTGATTTAATGCTTTTCTTCTTAAAGAAGTTTTTTTCTCATTAGGATATAAGTGAGCAAGTTCAACCATACGATCACCTGCAACATGTAGATGTCTATGAGCATAATCGTTTGAAGGATTAAGCCATACTTCACTATAACCATTAGCACCCCAACTTGATCTACAAGGTGTAGAGACTTGCATTAAAGGATACTTATCTATATATTCACTAGGTGTAATTAATTTAAAATTACAATCATCATAATAAATCTTCTTAAATAAGATATATAACCAATCTGGACCTTCGTACCACCAATGACCATAGAGTTCTGCATCATAAGGACATAGAATAATAGGTGGATTAGCTGTAATAGGTGCAAGCTTTTCTATTTGTGCATTTCTACAATCAAAAAAGTGACCGGTTTGTTTTTCTATTGAGTCATGAGCCCATTGAAGATTGTAATAATCCTTTTCACAATCTTTACCAGTAATTCTATAATATTTTATTCCAGTATGAACTCTTACTCCATTTGATGCAATATATGGTTTTATATAATCATAATCAGTATCATAACCAATATCTCTATAAAATTCTCTATAATTAAAGTCACCAGGATATCCGTTAATTGAACTCCAAACCTGTCTAGAAGATTCTATATCTCTACCAAAAGCAATAACACCTTCTGGTGAAACGATAGGAGCAAATGTACCGTATATAGGAGTAGGATTTGCATATAATATACCATGTGATTCAGTTATGATATAATCAATTCCAAACTCTTTTAAATATTTATCAGCTTCAGGAACATATCCACATTCAGGAAGCCATATACCACGAGGCTTTTTCCCAAAATATTTTTCATATGTTTGAACACCAACAGCAATTTGAGCTTTTACGGTTTGCTCTGTAATATATAAAATAGGGAAATAACCATGAGTTGCCCCACATGTTATAATTTCTAGTACACCAATATCTTGAAAATGTTTAAAACCTTGAATTAAATTGCAATTATATATATCTTTAAAGACATGTAAATCATTAGTATATCTATTTAAATAATATTTTGAAAGTTCATTTAATCTAGAATCATATTTAGTTCTAACTACTTCTTTTTCAGCAAGTTCAATATGTTTTTTTAAGTATTTAATATATCTTCTTTGAAGTAATTTATTATCTAGCATATTAAGAAGAGGAGGAGTAAGTGACATAGTAATTCTAAAATCAACTTTTTCCTCCACTAATTTTTGAAAATTTAAAAGAAGCGGAATATATGTTTCCGAAATAGCTTCATAAAGCCATTGTTCTTCAAGATAATCTTCGCTTTCTGGGTGATGGATAAATGGTAAATGTGCATGAAGCACAAAACTTACATATCCTTTCTTCTCTTTTGTCATATTTAATCAAAACCTTTCTCTTATATATCTTTCTAAATTGAGTAAACATTTAAGAACTTTTATCACATAAAAGTAGAACTACTTGAAGAAGAAAGATTTAATTTCAAATTATCAGAAGATAAATCTTCTATATCTATTTCATCTTTATATATTTCTTTGTATAATTCGTAAATATTATATACTTTTCCTATATTTGTAATAAATGATAAAGAAGAAATGTTTCTTTCTTCGATAAAATTATTCTTTACATTTTTAAAGAATACTGATTTACCAAGTTTATCAAAAAGAATGTGATTATTTGGCATTTCCATATTGTTAGATGTACAAATGTAGATATAATTATCTAATGGAGCATAATTATTTTCCTCTTGATTAGCTTGAGCTACAACTTCATTACTAATATGGAATTTAGGTCTTCTACCTAATTCAACAGAATAATCACAATTAGGATCATTCAAAGGTAAATACCAACTATTAGCAAAATCATTTATTTCTACTTCAAAAGTATAATTCATTGTTTTATTAGTTATTATTAATACAGGTTTTGTATCATTAAAAAATGAATCTCCATATTTTTTAATATATGCATTTCTATCATCATCTGAAATATCCCAGTAGATGAATAGCATATTAGGAGTTTGAGCTAAAATTTTAACGACAGTTTGATTATATCTATATGGTAAGTCATAGTATTCAGCTTCCATTAAAACCTGTTTCTTAGAAGAAGATGCTCTTTTTGTAGACTTCTTGGTAGAAGCTTTTTTAGCAGTAGATTTCTTAGTAGTAGTTTTTTTTGTGCTATTTGTTTTTTTAGCAGTAGATTTACTACTAGTTACTTTCTTTGAAACAGATTTAGTACTTTTACTAGTAGACTTTGCCTTTGAAGAACTAGTTGCTACTTTTTTAGTCTTTGAAGCTTTTGTATCAGCTTTTTTAGATGAAACCGATTCATTTTCAGATTTCTTATTTGGTACTTTTTTATCTGCTTTTTTAGACACTTTTTCTACTACAGTATTCTCTTTAATATTTGATTTAACATTATTTAATTCATCTTTTGATTTTCTTGGCATCTTTTCCTCCGTAAAAATAAAATATTCTAATATATAATATATCAAATAAGAAATAAATTCAAGAGAAAAAAAGAAAAAAATGTAGAAAAAAAGAAGGAGAACTTAAAGAATTATGAATATTAAAAAATAAACCAGTAAATACTAATTATTAAAGAAAAAAAGTAAAAATATTGATTTTTTATTTAATATATGTTAACATATTAACTAGTTTGATAATTATATATAATAAAAAATAAATTAATATAGATTAAATGCAATGAAAAAGAGGAGTAAATTTATATTTTCTATAAAGAGAATAGAAGTGAGTGCGCTGAGAGCTTCTTATAGAAAGATAGATTGAAGGTAGCTTTGGAGCAGATATAATGAAAATTATAGTAGTTATATACGTAATCTTGCGTTAAAAGTAAATGAGATGCAATATAAATTATTTTATGTAATTTTATATAAATTAATGTAATTAATAGGAATATAAAATATAAATATTGTAAATTAAGGTGGTACCGTAAGATAAAGCTTGCCCTTATATAGGGTGAGCTTTTTATATTATATAAATAAAAAATAAAAAAGGAGGAGTTTTGATGGAGTACAGAAGATTTGGAGACGATATAGTCGTGAGAATAGATAAAGGGGAAGAGATAATACAAAAAATGTTAGAAGTATGTGAAAAGGAAAAAGTGATTTTGGCAAATATTAATGCTTTAGGAGCTGTTGGAGAATTCGAAGTGGGATTATTTAAAACAGATGAAAAGAAATACTATTCAGAAGTGCACAAAGGAGATTTTGAAATAGTTTCTTTAACAGGTAGTATTACTACAAAAGAAGGAAAATTGTATCATCATATACATATGAGTGCAGGAGATAAAGAAAATAAAGTATATGGAGGACATTTGAATTATGCAAAAGTTAGTGCTACATGTGAAATGTTTATAAGAGTTATTTCAGGAAATGTGGAAAGAGAACTTAATGAAGAAATAGGGTTGAATTTATTTAAATTCTAATTTAAAGTTTTAGTTTACTTTATCTATGTTGAAAGGAGAAATTTTATGAAGGAAAAATTAAATGATAAATATAATCCAAAAGATTTTGAAGAAAAACTTTATGAAGAATGGGAGAAAAAAGGATACTTTAAACCAAGTATGGATAAGACTAAAGAAAGTTTTTGCATTATGATGCCACCACCAAATGTAACAGGAAAGCTTCATATGGGTCATGCATTAGATGATACAATACAAGATATATTAATTCGTTTTAAAAGGATGCAAAGATATAATACTTTATGGCTTCCTGGAACAGATCATGCTGCAATATCTACAGAAATGAAAGTAGTTGAAAAATTAAAAAAAGAAGGAAAATCTAAACAAGATTTAGGTAGAGAGAAATTCTTAGAAGAAGCTTGGGATTGGACTAGACTTTATGGAGGAACAATCGAAAGACAACAAAAAAAGCTTGGGTGTTCTTGTGACTGGGATAGAAAAAGATTTACTTTAGATGAAGGATTATCTGATGCAGTTTTAGAACAGTTTGTAGATTTATATAATAAAGGACTAATATATAAAGGTACAAGAATGATAAATTATTGCCCAAGTTGTAAAACATCTATATCTGATGCAGAAGTTGAATATAAAGAAGAACCATCACATCTATGGCATATTAGATATAAAATAACAGGCCAAGAGGATAGGTATATTATAGTTGCAACAACAAGACCTGAAACAATGCTTGGAGATACAGCAGTAGCAGTTCATCCAGATGATGAAAGATATAAAGATTTAGTCGGAAAGACATGTATCCTTCCAATTATGAATAAAGAAATACCGATCATTGCAGATAGTTTTGTTGACAAAGAATTTGGAACAGGTTGTGTTAAAATAACACCAGCACATGATATGAATGACTATCAAGCTGGATTAAAACATAACCTAGAAATTATTAATGTGTTTGATGATGATAATAAGATGGGAGATTTAGTTCCTAAATATAAAGGAATGGAATTATTAGAAGCAAGAAAAGCAATTGTAGAAGATCTAGAAAAAATAGGAGCAATTGTAAAAATAGAAGATTATACACATAATGTTGCAAAATGTGAAAGATGTAAAAGTACAATTGAGCCTAAAATATCTGAGCAATGGTTTGTATCTATGAAAGAATTAGCTAAAAAAGCAGCTGACTCAGTAAGAAACAATGAAGCAAGATTTATTCCAAAAAAATATGAGAAACAATATTTTAATTGGCTTGATAATATACAAGATTGGTGTATTTCAAGGCAATTATGGTGGGGACATAGAATACCAGCATACTATTGTGATGAATGTGGACATATAAATGTAGCTAAAAAAGCTCCTTCAAAATGTGAAAAATGTGGAAGTACTAAATTACATCAAGATGAAGACACTTTAGATACATGGTTCAGTAGTGCATTATGGCCTTTCTCAACACTTGGATGGCCAAACACAGAAACAGAGGACTATAAAACATTTTATCCAACAAATGTATTAGTAACAGGTTTTGATATTATTACTTTCTGGGTATCTAGAATGATGTCACAAGGATTAGAGTTTACAGGTAAAGCACCATTTAAAGACATTCTAATTCATGGTATGGTACGTGATAGTCAAGGAAGAAAAATGTCTAAAACATTAGGAAATGGAATAGATCCAATAGAAGTAATTGATGAATATGGAGCCGATAGCTTAAGATTTGCTGTGATTTCTGGAACAACTATGGGAAATGATATTAGATATATGCCAGAAAAACTAGAACAAGCATCAAATTTTGCAAATAAGATATGGAATGCAGCTAAATTTATAATAAATTCTCTAGCAGATGAGGATAAAGTAAGGGATTTTTGTTATGAAGTATTTGAAAAGAATAAAAAATATAACCCTGATTTATTAAGAATAGAAGATAAATGGATATTAAATAAATTTGACAAATTAGTTGTAGATGTAACAAGAAATTTAGACAATTATGATTTAGGAGTAGCATTGGATAAAATTTATAACTTTATATGGAATGAATTCTGTGATTGGTATATAGAAATGGTAAAACCACGTATATATAGTGATAATGAAGAAGAAAAGGTGGCAGTAAGTGATATATTAAACCATGTATTTGGCTCTTCTTTAAAATTATTACATCCATTTATGCCATTTGTAACAGCTCAGATATATTCTAAATTAATTTGTTTTGGAACAGAAGACTTAATAGTAGCAAAATGGCCTGATATTAGAGATGAATTTATGTTTGATAAGGAAGAAGAAGCAGTAGAGAAAATTAAAGAAATTATTGTAGGAATAAGAAATATTAGAAATACAAATAATATTCATCCAAGCAAAAAATCAGAATTAATCATAGTAACTTCAAAATATAAAAATGAAATAAAAGAAGTTGAAACTATTTTAGAAAAATTAGGATTTGCAAATAAAGTAACAGTTATAGAAAAACTAGATGAATTAGAAAAAGAAGAGCAAGAGAAAAAATTAAAGAATGCTATGTCAATTATATTAAATGATATAGAAGTGTATATACCATTAGAAGGATTAATTGATATAGAAGAAGAAAGAAAAAGATTAGAAGCAGAAGTAATAAGACTAGAAGGAGAAGTAGCAAGGGGAGAAAAAATGCTATCTAATCCAGGTTTTGTTAATAAAGCACCAGAAGCTAAAGTTAACGAGGAAAAAGAAAAACTTGCAAATTATAAAGATATGTTAGAAACAGCAAAAGAAAGATTAGCAAGCTTATAAAAATTATAAGAAATCGGGGGATGCCCCGATTTTTTTATAAATATTTTTTTAGTTTTTCTATAGTATTTTCTTGAAATCTAATAAAATCATCTAATATTGTTTGAATAGTTTGATTTGCATTAGGATTTTGATTCTTTAATTTAACTCCTTCTATTATTCCCATATTAGTACCTTTTATTAACATTTCTGCAATATGAGAATTACTTTTGTCATTCATAGTACTCATTTGTATTTCCATATATCCCATGGCCTTTTGCATAGGAGGTAATTCTGAAGGAATGTCATTAAAATTTTGTAGTTCTGCATTTACTCTATTTAATATATCATTATATTGATTGTATTGATATATTAAATCATCTTTAAAGTTATTGTCTCCAACTTTTTCAGAAATTGTGGAAATAGAATCCATTCCCATTTTTAAACCTTTATTAACTGTATTTAAAATATATTGTTCACTTTGCCCATTTTGATTATCATACATTTTTATCAACTCCTATTTAAATAAATTTTATTTTTATTCATTTAATAATTTTAGTATCTCAAAAAAATATATAAATATTCAAAAATTAATTAAATAAAAGTATATAAGAAGTTATAAGAATAATTTCCTGTATGTTGTTTTACAAAACAAGCCCGTCCCCTTTTGAAAAAAACTTTTTGAAAAAAACTTTTGAAAAAAATTGTCGAAAACTTTTCATAAATCGGCAAAACTTCTCCAATTTCGCTATTGGAAAAAAATGTAAATAAGAATATAATATAAAAAAATAAGGGGGGATGTTTTTGAATATAAGTTATGAAAAAAAGGACAAGCTATTAATAGTAGAGATAACAGAAGAAATTGACCATCATGTGGTTGAAAAAATAAGGAGGAAAGTAGATGACGGAATTACACGATATATGCCTAGAAAAACTATATTTGATTTTAGTAGGGTTACTTTTATGGATAGTGCAGGAATAGGGATGATAATAGGAAGATATAAAATGATGAAATTAATAGGTGGTAGTTTAGAAATTGTAAATATTAGTTCAACAGTAAAGAGAATTTTAGAAATGAGTGGAATAAATAAAATTATTCCACTTGAACTTAAGAGAGAGGTTATATAAAACTATTTGATATAGAAAATTAAAAGGAGAGAATAATTATGTATGATAATGAAATGAAATTAGAATTTTTGAGCAAGTCTACTAACGAAGCCTTTGCTAGAATTACTGTTGCTGCTTTTGCTGCTCAATTAGATCCTACGATAGAAGAACTTGCTGATATTAAAACTGCTGTATCTGAAGCAGTTACTAATAGTATTATTCACGGTTATGAAAATATGGAAGGAATAATAAAAATTAAAGGAAGAATAATAAAAAATACTGTTGAATTAGAAATTTCAGATACTGGAAAAGGAATAGAAAATGTAGAACTTGCGCGTAAGCCTTTATATACAACCAAGGCAAATTTAGAAAGATCTGGAATGGGATTTACAATTATGGAAAGCTTTATGGATGAAGTTGAAATAGATTCAGTTTTAGGCTTAGGAACAAAAGTGATTATGAGGAAAAAAATAAAGAAACATGTAGAAGATTTAGAAGAAATTTTAAGCACAGGAGGAGAAAGCTTAAGTGCAAGAAGTTAATATATATGATAATCAAATATCTGATATTGTAGAAGCACAAGAAGGAAACAAAATGGCTCTAGAAAAACTTATATTAAATAATAAGGGACTTATATGGAGTATAGTAAAAAGGTTTAAAGATAGAGGATATGAGATTGAAGATTTATATCAAATTGCAGTAATGGGATTCATAAAATCAATAAAAAAGTTTGATACTAGTTTTGATGTAAAACTTTCTACTTATGCAGTACCATATATATTAGGAGAAGTAAAGAGATATATACAAACTGATGGACCAATTAAAGTTAGCAGATCTATTAAAGAATTATTATATAAAATTTCAGAGATACAAAAAGAATATCTAAAAAAAGGGAGAGAAGTTACAATAGAAGAAATTTCAAAAGAAGTAAAACTTCCGAAAGAAGAAATAGTAATAGCATTAGAAAGTAAAAGACCAGTTAATTCTATTTATGAATCAGAAGATGAAAATGATATGGAACTTATTGAAAAAATATGTGATGGAACTGATGAACAAAATAAAGTAGTTAATAAAATAGTAATTATAGAGTTATTAAAGACATTAACAGAAAAAGAAAGACAAATAATTTTATTAAGATATTTTAGAGGAAAAACACAATCAGAAGTAGCAAAGATTGTAGGAGTGAACCAAGTACAAATTTCAAGAATCGAGAAAAAAGTTTTAGAAAACATGAGAAAGAAATTAACAGATAATACTGAAAATACAGCTTAAAATAAATTGCTTTTTTTAAGAATAATTGAAATTAATAGAAGGATAAACATGAAAAAGATATTTATATATTTTGTATTAATTATATTTGTTTGTTTTGCTATACCAATAATATTTACTACCAATTTTTTTTCAGAAAAAAAAGAAGAAAAGAGTAAAGAAAGTAATAATAAAAATACTATAGAGTCAAACTATGATTATAAAAAATATAATAAAATAAAATTATTACATGTAGATAGTAAAAAAATAGAAGAAATAGATTTAGACGAATACTTATATGGAGTAGTATCAGCAGAAATGCCAGCATCTTTTGAAGAAGAAGCGTTAAAAGCACAAGCGGTTGTTGCAAGAACATATACAATATATAAGATAGTAAATAATGATGGAAAACATAAAAATGCAGATATTTGTGATGATTCTACATGTTGTCAAGCGTGGATATCTAAAGAAGATAGACTTTCTAAATGGAAGGAAGAAGAAAGAGATGAAAACTGGAATAAGATTGTTAATGCAGTAAATATTACCCAAGGAAAAATTATTACATATAATGGAGAACCGATTAATGCATTTTTTCATTCTAATAGTGGAGGAGAAACTGAAGCGCCAATAGATGTTTGGGGAGGAAGTGGTTATCCTTATTTACAATCAGTTGAAACATCGGGAGAAGATGCATATAGTCAATATAGTTCTGAAACTAGTTTTACAGAAAAGGAGTTTACTACAAAAATAAAAGAGATACATAGTAATTTTAAAATAGATTTTGATAAAAAAGATTGTATAAAAGTAGAAGAATATACAGATGGAAATAGGGTAAAAAAAATAAAAATAGGTAATTTAGAATTATCCGGAGTCGAAGTTAGAAATATCTTTGGTTTAAGATCTGCAAATTTTGAAGTGAATATAAAAGAAAATAAAGTGTTTTTTAAAGTTACAGGATATGGACATGGAGTAGGAATGAGTCAAACTGGTGCAGATAGTATGGCTAAACAAGGAAGTAATTATGAGGAAATAATAAAGCATTTTTATACCGATGTTAAAATTGTAAATATGTAATAAAAAATAAAACATATAGTTAAAAACTGTATAAATTTCACAATAATGTAAATACTTAAAATATAAAAATAATTTAGGAGGAATTGTATGAGAAGGGAAAGAGGAAGATTTAATAGAGAAAAATTAAATATTAAAAAAGTATCATATCTTATTAGTGGAATTTTAATATTATCTTTAATTGCTTTTTTTGCAGTGTCAATACTATATACAGGTAATATTAATAGTAAAGAACAGTTAGCAAAATTAAATTCATCGGTATTAGACGAGTATATTTCTGATAATAATAGTATAGCAGAAGAAACAAGTAGTGAAATGGGAAAAACAATTAATGAAGTTGAAGAAGAAAATACGATTGATAATGAAATAAGTAAAAATCAAGAGAAAAAAGAAGAGAATAAGGATATAACAAACAAAGCAAGTTCTAGCGAAAATATTATTAATGAAACAAAGGAAGAAATAAAAGATCTGGATTTTAAAATGCCAGTAGAAGGGGAGATATTAAAAGAATATGCACAAGAAAATTTAGTATATTCAACAACATTGGATGAATGGGTAACACATAATGGAATAGATATAAAAGCTGAAAAAACAGAAGTGGTTAAAGCTTCAGCTGATGGAACTATTAAATCTATAAAGAATGATCCTAGATATGGACTTACAGTTGTAATAGAACATGTAAATGGATTTACTACAGTTTATTCAAACTTACTAACTGCTGAGTTTATAGAAGAGGGAGAAGAAGTAAAGCAAGGACAAACAATTGCTACAGTTGGTAATACAGCGACTTTTGAAATATCAGATGAATCACATCTGCATTTTGAAATATTAAAAGATAATAAATATGTTGACCCAGAGCTATATATAAAATAGGAATAAGTAAATAATATAATTTCAAAACACAACCAAGTTACATAAAATTTGTGATATGGTTGTGTTTATGATATAATAAAAACATAAGTAATATCTTAGAAATTACTTATTTACTCTATTCACCAAATGGAAATAGAGGGGTATCCGTTTGGTTTTACATATAGGAACATTATAGTATATATTTCATATAGGAGGTATGGAGAATGAAACGGAGAACAATGATAATTGCGGTGATAGTGTATTTCGTGTGTTTATGTGTAGGTATAGCGGTTATTGTTTTTTGGCTGCTGTATGGAGAAAGAATCGAGAAAAGAAATATAGAGAAAATCGAGGACTTCTGCATAGAAATGCAGGAAAAAGAGGGAATCTTGCCGCTGCCGGATGACATCAAAGAGATGCATATTTCAAAAGATGAAAATACCGGGGCGATGATTCTAAAGGTGACAGATGAAAATTCACATACTGGCATATGTGAAATGACACCGTATGATTGTCAGATCCTGGATATATATCCGGATAGTAAAATTTCTTATATAATACTCAATACATCATTATCATGTGGGTTATTGACTTTACTCATTGTACTTGTTTTTATTGAGTATAAAAGGAAAAAGAAGTTAGAGGCAGTGGAGTGATCCCTGCCTATATTTTTTGCTATTATTATTTTTATTTAATATATTGAAAATTAAATATCTATAATATATACTTACAATAAAATTAGTGAAAAAATATAATAGGAGGAATATATGAACTGGACCGAAGAACAAAAGCAAGCAATATATGAAAAAGGAAATAATATATTAGTAGCAGCAGCAGCACGGAAGCGGAAAAACAGCAGTATTAGTTGAAAGAATTATAAATAAAGTAATTAATGATAATGTAGATATAGATAAAATATTAGTAGTTACATTTACTAATGCTGCAGCTAGTGAAATGAGAGAAAGAATATTAGATGCAATTTATAAAAAACTTGAAGAAAACCCAGAATCAGTTAATTTACAAAGACAAATAAACTTGTTAAATAAAGCTAATATTTGTACAATACATTCTTTTTGCTTAGATGTAATTAGAAATAACTTTTATGAAATTGATATTCCTTCTAATTTTAGAATAGGTGATACTACAGAAATAGAAATGATTAAAAATGATGTAATAGATGAAATTTTTGAAGAAAAGTATATGGAAAATGATGAAGGATTTATAAAACTAATTGAAACATATACAGATTATAGAGGAGATGAAAAATTACAAGATATTATATTAGGAATATATAAGTATATTCAAAGTAATCCATTTCCAGAAAAATGGCTTGAAGAAAAAATAGAAGATTTTAATATTGATACAAATGAAGATTTTTCTAATACAATATGGGGAAAAATTATATTACAACATTTAAAAGATGAAATAAATTCTATGGTTATAAAATTAGAGAAAATAAGAAATGATACTTTAAAATTTTATGAGCTTGAAAAGTTTTCTTCTGTTTTACAAGAAGATATAAATAATTTAAAGTCAATTAATTTGAGTAATTGGGATATTGCTTATGAAAATATGAAATCTTTATCATGGACAAAATGGCCAGTTGATAAAAAAGTAACAATAGATTTAAAAAACGAAGCAAAGGATATACGTGATAGTATAAAAAAAGATTTTTCTAAAATTTTACTAAAATACAATTCAAAAGAAGCAAACTTAGATATATTAAAGATGTATGACATACTAAAAGAAATAAAAAAGTTAGTAATTGAGTTTTCTAAAATATTTTCATCAAAGAAAAAAGAAAAAAATATAATTGATTTTAATGATATAGAACATTTTGCTTTAAAAATACTAGTTGATGAAAATGGGGAAAGAACAGAGATTGCAAAAAAATATATAGATGTATTTGAAGAAATATTAATTGATGAATATCAAGATAGTAACTTAGTACAAGAAAAGATTCTTACTAGTATTTCAAAAGGTAATAATATTTTTATGGTGGGAGATGTTAAACAAAGTATATATAAATTTAGACAAGCAAGACCAGAACTATTCTTAGATAAATATGAAAAATATGATGTTAAAAGTGGATTAAATGTTAAAAGTGTAGGAGAAAAAATCCAACTTTTTAAAAATTTTAGAAGTAGGAAAAATGTATTAGATATTACAAATTTAGTGTTTGAAAATATCATGAGCAAAAAATTAGGTGATGTTGAATATAATGAAGAAGAATATTTAAATTTTGGAGCAGATTATCCAGATCCAGAAGAAAACATAGAATATAGCGGAATAGCAGAACTAAATATAATTGATTTAAAAGAAAAAGAGGATGATATATATAAAGAAACTATAGAAGAAGTAAATGATAATGACAATCAAGAGAGAATAGAAGATGCAGTACTAGAGGCCCGTTTTGTTGCAAATAGAATACAAGAAATATTAGATAGTGATTATCATGTTTATGATAGAAAAAAAGGATACAGAAAAGTTAAAGCAAAAGATATATGTGTATTATTAAGAGCAACTTCTGTACTAGCGCCAATTTACGAAAAAGAAATATCAGAAAAAGGTATTTCAGTATTTAGTGATAGTTCTAGTACATATTTAGAATCTATGGAAGTTCAGACAATTATGTCACTATTAAAAATAATTGATAATCCTATGCAAGATATACCTCTTATTACTGTTTTAAGATCAAATATTTTTAGTTTTACAGATAATGATTTAATACAAATAAGATTATGTGATAAAAAATGTAGTTTCTATGAGTCTATGATTAAATCAAGATTAAATGTAGATAATATATTAAGACATAAAATAGACATGGTCTTAGAAAAATTAAAAAAATGGAAAAATGAAGAAGAATATACACCTTTAAATGAATTTATATGGAAGTTATACCTAGAAACAGGTTTTTATAACTATGTGGCTTTATTACCAAATGGTAATTTAAGACAAGCTAATTTAAAAATGCTATTTGAAAAAGCAAAACAATATGAAAAAGTAAGTTTTAAAGGTCTTTTTAGCTTTATAAATTTTATTGATAAAGTAAAAACAAGTAGTGGAGATATGTCAGCTGCTAAAATTGTGGGAGAAAATGATGATGTAGTAAGAATTATGAGTATCCACAAGAGTAAAGGACTAGAATTTCCTATTGTCTTTTTATCAAGTACAGGAAAAAAATTTAATATGCAAGATTTAAACATGCCAATCCTTATACATCAAGATATTGGATTTGGAATACAATACATAGATTCAGAGAAAAAAATAGAATATCCAACACTTACTAAAGAAGCAATAAAAATAAAATCTAGAGAAGAAACTATATCAGAAGAGATGAGAGTACTATACGTTGCACTAACAAGAGCAAAAGAGAAACTAATAATTACAGGCATGAGTAAAGATATAGACAAAGAATTAAAGTCAAAAGAAAAGATGTTAGAAATATTTAATAAAGAAAATTTAGAAGAAAAACTAAATTTTAACTTAGTTGGGAAATATTCTTCATATTTAGATTGGCTAGAGCTTGTATATGAATATAACAAAAAAAGAGAAATAGATAATATTATTAAATTAAAAATATATAATAAAGATGAATTGATTTCAAAATTAAGTAATGATAGCGTAGAAGAAATAAATTTAATTGAAAAAATAAAAGATGATATAGAGAAAGCAGAAAATATAAATGAAGCAGATAAAATAGAAAGAGCAAAGAATAAAGAGGAAATTTTAACTAAATTAAAATGGAAATATAAATATGAAAGAAAATCAAAAATTCCAACAAAGACTTCTGTAACCAAATTAAAAGAAATTGAATTAGAAAACTTAAGTTATGACATAGAAGATATTATAAATAATGTAAGAGATAATAAAAATGGAATAAAAACAAATAAGGAATATGCTCTATTATCTGATAAACCAAAATTCATGGAAGAAACAGAGAGTTTAAATAGTGCACAAAAAGGAACGATTATGCACTTATGTGTACAGTTATTAGATGAAAGTAAAAATTATAGTTTTGATGATTTAAAAGAATTTATACAAGATTTAACTAATAGAAATATTATTTCAAAACAAGAAGCGGATAGTGTGAATATACATACCTTATATAAATATACAAAATCAGAATTATGGAATGATTTAAGAGAGGCAAGAGAGATACATAAGGAAGAAGCCTTTTATATTAATGTTGATGCTGGAACTATATTTGATGATGCTGAAGAAGGAGAAAATATTTTAGTTCAAGGAATTATAGACTTATACTATATTGATAAAGAAGGAAAAGTTATACTTGTAGATTATAAGACTGATTATGTTCCAGATGGAGATGTTTCAAAATTAGAAGAAAAATATAAAGTACAATTAGAATTATACAAGGAAGCTTTGGAACAAGCTTTAGAAAGAAAAGTTGATAAAGCTATGATATGGGCATTAAATTTATAGAAAAAGTGAAAAAATTATAGAAATCTTGTAATAGTAATGTAACAAAAATGTAAAACAAATGTAATATACAACTAATTGACTTTATGTTATGTGAAATATAAAATATATTTATCTATAGAATGTAAAAACACAAGAGAAAAAAAGGAGATGTAATAATGATAAAAAAAATAATTTTAGTATTAATTATATTGTTGGGGATACTATGTGTTACAGAATATGTGTATGCGGCAGAAGAATCAGCTTCAACGCAAATTAATGGAATTACAGCAAACTGGGAATATAAAATTAACGATTCAAATGAAATTGAAGATTTGGTTTGTGTAAATGCATCAGAACTTACTGGGGCATTACAAGTGCCATCAACAATAGATGGAAAAACTGTTATATCATTAGGACTAAATGCTTTTGAAAATTCAAAAATTACTAGTATAACAATTCCAGATACATTAAAAGACATTGGAACATATGCATTTTCAGATTGTACAAATTTAACACAAATAAATTGGGGAGCAGGAGTAGAGAGCTTAGGAGTAGGGGCTTTTGAAGATTGTACTGGATTGACAGAAATAACAATACCAAAAACTTTTACAGGGCATATGGGAAATTACCCTTTTAACGGATGTAATAATATAACAAAAGTAATATTTGAAGAAGGAATAACAGAAATACCATCATTTATATGCCAGAATTTAATAGGAATAAAAGAGATAACAATACCTAATTCAGTAACAAAAATAGATAGTTTTGCTTTTAATGCTTGTGAAAACTTAGAACGAATAAATTGGGGAGCTAATGTTGAAAGTTTAGGAGTAGAAACATTTGGAGACTGTGTAAGTTTGACAGAAATAACAATACCAAAAACTTTTACAGGACATATGGGAAATTATCCTTTTAATGGATGTGATAATATAACAAAAGTAACATTTGAAGAAGGAATAACAGAAATACCATCATTTATATGCCAGAATTTAATAGGAATAAAAGAGATAACAATACCTAATTCAGTAACAAATATTGGTAGTTTTGCTTTTGACGGTTGTACTTCTTTGGAAAAAATTACTATTTTAGACAATGTAAAAGATTTTGAAGTAGATGTTTTTAGAAATCACAATGAGAACTTAACAATATATTGTTATGAAGGATCTGCTGCAGCTAAATATGCAATAGATAATGATATAAAATATGTATATTTAACCAGACCAGCTAATGATAATAATGAGGTAGAAAATAACAATAATGGAAGCAATAATGAAGAAAATAATAAAGATAATACAGTAGCACCAGGAAAAATACCTCAAACAGGACAAGCAATTATATCATTAGTAACTATTGCTATAGTTGGCATAATAGGAATAATTATACATAAGAAAAATAGAAAGATGAAAGATATAAAATAAAAAATAATAATAGAAAATAGTACATACAAAAATATGTACTATTTTTTTATTTATTGTTTAATAAAAGAATTCTTTATGATATAATGCAATAAGTTTAAAAATTGTTAAAAATAATTTTAAAAAATTGATTTTCAGTTAAATAAAAAGCAAAAGGAGAAGTATAATGGGTGATTTTGTACATTTACATGTGCATAGTGAATTTAGTTTATTAGATGGTGCAAATAGAATAAAAGATTTACCAGTAAGAGCAAAAGAACTTGGAATGGATGCTATGGCAATAACAGATCATGGAGTTATGTTTGGCGCTATTGACTTTTATAAAGCTTGTAAAGCAAATGGAATAAAGCCAATTATCGGATGTGAAGTTTATGTTGCACCACGTAGTAGAAATGATAAAGATGCTGAACTAGATAGTAAATATAATCATTTAATCTTACTTGCAAAAAATAATGAAGGATATAAAAATTTATCTAAGCTTGTTTCTTTAAGTTTTACAGAAGGATTTTATTATAAACCTCGTATAGACAAAGAAATTTTAGAAAAATATCATGAAAACTTAATTTGTTGTAGTGCATGTCTTGCAGGAGAAATAAATCAAGCTATTTTAAAAAATGATATGGATGAAGCAAGGAAAGTAGCTAATTGGTTTAAAGGAGTATTTGGAAAAGATTATTATTTGGAAATACAAAATAATGGAGTAAAAGAACAAGTTTTAGTTAATCAAAAATTAGTTCAATTATCTCGTGAATTAGATATACCACTTGTTGCTACTAATGATGCTCATTATCTAAAAAGAGAAGATGCATATAATCATGAGGTTCTACTTTGTATTCAAACAGGTAAAAGAATGACAGACGAAGATAGGATGCGTTTTGAAACAGATGAATTATATATTAAATCACCGGAAGAAATGAAAGAATATTTCTCAAGTGTTCCTGATGCAATAGAAAATACAGTTAAAATTGCAGACGAATGTAATGTTGAGTTTGAATTTGGACATACAATACTTCCTAATTATGATGTTCCGGAAGGATTTGAAACTCATTATGATTATTTAAAAAAATTAACTGATGATGGTATTATAAATAGATATGGAAATGATGTATCAGAAGAAATAATTCAAAGAAAAGATTATGAACTATCAGTTATTAAAAAAATGGGATATGTAGACTATTTTTTGATAGTTTGGGATTATATAAATTATGCAAAATCAAATGGTATACCAGTTGGACCAGGTCGTGGATCTGGTGCAGGATCTATTGTAGCATATGCAATTGGAATTACAGATATTGATCCAATAAAGTATGGACTAATTTTTGAGAGATTTTTAAATCCAGAAAGAATTAGTATGCCAGATTTTGATGTTGACTTTTGTTATGAAAGAAGACAGGAAGTAATAGATTATGTTGGAAGAAAATATGGTCACGATCACGTATCACAGATTATTACATTTGGTACAATGTCTGCTAGAATGGTTATTCGTGATGTAGGTAGAGCTTTGGATGTATCATATGCAGAAACAGATAAACTTGCAAAAATGGTTCCGAATGAATTACATATTACAATAAAAAAAGCAATGGAACAAAATAGAGAGCTTAAAGAATTATATGATACAAATGAAGAATATAGAAAGCTGCTAGATATAGCTATGGCATTAGAAGGAATGCCAAGACAGGCATCAACTCATGCTTGTGGTATAGTTATAACAAAAGAACCAGTAGATACTTATGTACCTTTATATATGAGAGATAATACTATTTCTACACAGTATATAATGACAACACTTGAAGAATTGGGACTTTTGAAAATGGATTTTCTTGGACTTAGAACATTAACTGTTATACAAGATACAAAAGATTTAGTAAAACAAAATAGGGGAATAGATGTAGAATTTGATAAAGACATGAATGACCCAAAAGTATATAAACAATGGCAAGAAGGAAATTCAGTTGGAATATTCCAATTTGAGAGTCAAGGTATGACAAACTTTATGAAAGAATTAAAACCAGATTGTTTAGAAGATATTATAGCAGGGGTATCTCTTTACCGTCCAGGTCCGATGGACCAAATACCAAGATATATCGCCAATAAAAAAGATCCAGATCATGCCGTATATACTCACGACAGCTTAAGACCAATATTAAATGTTACATATGGATGTATGGTATATCAAGAACAAGTAATGCAAATAGTTAGAGATTTAGCAGGATATTCTCTAGGTAGAGCCGATTTAGTTAGACGTGCAATGGGAAAGAAAAAATTAGATGTAATGGCAAAAGAGCGTGAAATCTTTATAAATGGTCAAGTTGATGAAGATGGAAATGTTATTGTTCCAGGATGTATAAGAAACGGTATTGATGCAGAATCAGCAAATAAAATTTTTGACGAAATGGCAGAATTTGCAAAATATGCATTTAATAAATCGCATGCTGCTGCATATGCAGTGCTTTCATATCAAACAGCATATTTAAAAACATATTATCCTGCAGAATTTATGGCTGCAATGCTTAATAGTTTTTTGGGTAATTTAGATAAAATACCAGCATATGTAGATGAATGTAAAAGATTAAAAATTGAAATATTAAAACCAGATATTAATAAAAGTTATACTAAATTTACTGTTGATGATAATAAAATAAGATTTGGTTTAGGAAGTGTTAAAAATGTTGGAGTTGGAGCAGTAGATGAGATTGTAGAAGAAAGAAATAAAAATGGAGAATTTAAAGATTTTGCTTCATTTTGTGAAAGAATTGCAAATGCATCAGTAAATAAGAAATGTATTGAAAGCTTAATAAAAGCAGGAGCATTTGATAATTTTGAACAAACAAGAAGAACTTTACTAGAATCATATGAATCAATAGTAGACTCAATTGCAGATAGTTCAAAAAAGAGTTTTGATGGACAAGTTAGTATGTTTGATTTGGGTGGAGAAAATAGTAAAGAGATGGAAGAACTTAAATACACATATAAAATTATGCCTGAATTTTCTGAAAGAGAACTCCTTTCAATGGAAAAAGAAATGCTTGGATTATATATTTCAGGACATCCACTTGATAAATTAAGACATCAAATAGAAATGCAAACTAATGTAAATACTGCAATGATGAGGCAAGTACAAGATACTTCTAGCTTAGATACAGAAGCAATTGAAGGTGGAGAAAAAGTAAGTGAAATAACTGCAAATTTAAGTATGAATGAAAAATTGCAAGATGGTCAATTTGTTAAATATGCAGGAATTATAACTAGTGTAAAGAAGAAATTTACAAAAACAAATAAGATTATGGCATTTGTAACAATCGAAGATTTATATGGACCTACAGAGATTATTGTATTTGAAAGTTGTTATCAAAATTGTTCTAATATATTAATGGAAGATAATATTGTCTTAGTGGATGGAAGATTAAGTATAAGAGAAGATGAAGATATAAAAATAGTTGCAAGAGAAATAAGAGAATTTGGAGAGCAAAAGAGAAGAGTTTTAAATTTAGATATTACTAATATTGATGATAATCAAAAGGAAAAATTAAGAGGTGCAATAAAATTCTTTACTGGAGAAAAGAATAATATACAAGTTCAAATTATTAATGGGGAAAGAAAAGATATGGCAGGAGGAATATATCTAAATAATGAGACTTTAGAACAATTTCAAGATATTATAGGATTTGAAAATGCTAGAGTAGAAGAAATATAATACATAAAAAATAGGGAGCACACCGTTTATAGGTTGCTCCCTTAGTGGTTCGTGCTAGAGAAAAATTACAATTTATTGATATCCAGCTCATAGATAACCTTAAAAAATTCTGAAATCGAATAGGCAGGTGCCTCTTTGCCAGGAAACATCTCGGAAAAGATTGCTCTTGCCTGAACCGAGAACACATTATTTACGTTATTGTAGAAGCAGGAGATGTAAAGAAGCTCATATAAGTACCCCTTAAGCTTTACAATGTCATCAGGCTCTAAAAATCCATCCTCATCACCGAAGATAGCTGCCAACAAGCCAGTAAGAGTATAGACTTTGTAGTCTACTACTTCTTCAAGCTCTTCTGCCTTAATTGTATGCAATTTAATTTTCTGGGTACAATCTGTAAGCTCAGCTTCTAAGCTTGCTTTTAAGCCTTCGAAGTAAGCTAATTTTGCTTTCAATTCCGGGTCTTTAGCAGAATGTGTACGCGCAATAGCCGGAAACATTTCTATTGCCTCCAACTGAGCACAGATTTTTTCTTTTTCCTGCTCAAGATCATCAATTGTTGACCTCAATCCATAGTAGGCAACCTGATCCTCGATCAAATTCCGAGTAAGAGGTAAAACTGTGGCCTTGAAGTCGTTTAATTTGATCATGTCTAATTTATGATTTTTATGGTTCATCATTTCTCTCCTTTTCAATTTATTTAAACTGAATTGTTAATGCACGAACCTGCAACTCAGTTTATGTAAATATTATATCAAAAAATAGTAAAATAATCAATGTTATGGTAAGTGGATTGACAGATATTGGAAAGAATAGTATAATAAAGAGTAGCCAAACGGTAAATCCGGATGGTACAAAATAATGGAGGTATGCTAGATATGGAAGACATCAAGTATGAGATCCACTTTCTCTTTGAGGGAGTGTCTCCTATCCCTAACGGGGTCATCGCCATTGGTGCTGACAAGGTAGATTTTGTCGTATTGGACGGCAAAATTGTCTTCAGCAATCCTACTCTGGATAAGGAGTTGGCGATGAAGATTTCGAGCGATCTCAAAGCGATGCTTGCTTTGAAGAGCTATCGAATCAAGAAGAACTGATCTCTAACTCCAAGCATGGGGGCCCGGTGCTGACTGCACTGGGTCCCAACCTTTATATATAAAATATAATTAAACTTTATATGTATATATTGACCATTAGAATTAGGAGTGATAAAATATAATATATTAACTAAGGAGAATAAATTTTGTGAATTTTAAATATAAAATATATAAGGGGGAGTATTTTGTATGTAGATAATTTAATATCTATAATGCTTGATGCTCTCCTTTTTACATAAAAGGAGATATTTATTATGTCATATATTGAATTTAGAAATGTTGTAAAAGAATATAAAATGGGTGAGGTAACAATAAAAGCCTTAGATAAAACTAATTTTGAAATAGAAAAAGGAGAATTAGTAGTTATAGTAGGACCAAGTGGAGCTGGAAAAACTACAGCTCTTAACATACTTCGGTGGAATGGATAGTGCTACATCTGGAAATGTTATTATAGGTAGAAAAGATATTAGTAAATTTAAGAAAAAACAATTGATAAAATATAGAAGAGAAGATATTGGTTTTGTATTTCAATTCTATAATTTAGTTCAAAATTTAACTGCTATAGAAAATGTTGAACTAGCAACTCAAATATGCAAACACCCATTAGATCCAAAAGAAATATTAGAAAAAGTAGGTTTAAAAGACAGAATAAAGAATTTTCCTTCTCAATTATCAGGAGGAGAACAACAAAGAGTTGCAATTGCAAGAGCAATAGCTAAAAATCCTAAATTACTATTATGTGATGAACCTACAGGTGCACTTGACTATAAGACTGGAAAACAGATATTAAAGCTATTACAAGATACATGTAGAAAAGAAAATATGACAGTAATAATAATTACACATAACACAGCATTAACACCAATGGCAGATAGAGTTATCCATTTTAAGAATGGAACAGCATTTAATATTGTTACTAATCCAAACCCTACACCAATTGAAGAAATAGAATGGTAGTGCAAAATTTTAAGGAGGAAAAAAATGAAAACTGCACTGTTAAAAAATGAAGTAAAAGAAATTAAATATTCATATAAAAGATTTTTATCAATACTTCTTATTGTTCTATTAGGAGTAGGTTTTTTTGCTGGATTAAGAGCAGCGAGTCCAGACATGAAAAAAACAATAGATGTATATTTTGATGAATTAAATGTCATGGATTTGCAGGTTATTTCGACTCTTGGTTTAACAGATGAGGATATTACTGCAATAAATAATGTTGAAGGAGTAGAAAAGGCAGAAGGCTCATACCAGACAGATGCAATTGTAAAAATAGGTGATGAAGAGTCTGTTGTAAAATTAGAAACATTTTCAGAAGAAATTAATAAATTAGAATTATTAGAAGGAAGAATGCCTGAAAATATAGATGAATGTGTTGTAGAATCGAGTTTTTTAATTAATACAAATCATAATATAGGAGATAAAATTAAAGTAGATGTTGAAAAAATAAAAAATGATGATGGAGAAGAACAAGATGTTTTAAAAAATAACGAACTAAAAATAGTAGGAACAGTAAAATCACCTCTATATATATCAACAGAAAGAGGAAGTACAGAACTTGGAAGTGGTGTAATAGATTATTATATGTATATTCCAAAAGAAAATATAAATGTAGATATATATACAAATATTTATTTAAGTGTAGAAGGAGCTAGAGATTTAAATACAACAGATGACAAATACGAAGAAAAAGTAGATAATATAAAAGATAAATTAGAAGAAATATCTGAAGAAAGACGTCAAGCTAGATATGATCAATTATATGATAGTGCAAATACAAAAATTAAAGATGCAGAAAAAGAATTAAATAAGGAAAAAGAAAAAGCAGAAAAAGAATTAGAAGATGCTAAAAAAGAACTAGATGACGGAAAGGAAAAAATAAAAACTGGAAAAGCAGAAATAGAGAAAAATGAAAGAGAAGCAGCAAGTCAATTTGCAAGTGCAGAAAAAGAATTAGAAGATGCAGAAAAAGAAATAGAAAAAAATGAAAATGAGTATAAAGAAACGAAAAAGCAAGTAGAAAATCAAATTAAAGAATATGAAGCACAATTAGAAACATTAGAAACTACAAAAACAGAATTAGATTCAGCTAAAGAAGAATTGACAAATGCAAAGGAATTATTAGAGGATTTAGAGGAAAAAATTGAAAATATAACAGATGAAAATGAAAAAGAAGAACTTAAAAAGCAAATAGAGGAAACAAATGTTAAAATTCAAACACTACAAGCAACAGTTAATATAATTAATGATTCACTAAAAGAAAATGGAATCACTAATTTGAATAGTACAATAAATAAATTAAAAGAGGGTATTAAAACTGCAAGAAATGGATTAACTTCAGCAGAAGAAAAAATACAAGAGGCAAAGAAGCAAGTAACTGAGGGAAAAAGAGAATTACAAAACAGTAAAGATTACACATATGCAATGATAGAAGAAGCAAAAGAAGAGTTAAAAGACGCAGAGCAAGAGATTACAGATGGAGAAAAAGAATTAGAAAAAGCTGAAAAAGAATTTGATGAAAAGATAAAAGACGCAGAAGATAAATTACTTGATGCAAAGGAAGAATTAAAGAAAATAGAAAGACCAGAATGGTATGTACTAGATAGAAATCAAAATGTTGGATATGCAAGTTATGTTCAAGATACAGATAGGGTAGCAAGTTTAGCACAGGTGTTTCCGGTTGTATTTTTCTTAGTTGCAGCATTAATAAGTTTAACTTCAATGTCTAGAATGGTCGAGGAAGAAAGAGTAGAGATTGGTACACTAAAAGCTTTAGGTTATAGTAAAAGACAAATTTCAAGGAAATATTTAATATATGCGATATTAGCAACCATAATAGGTGGAATAATAGGCTTATTTATTGGATTTAATTTCTTACCAAAGATTGTTGCAAATATGTATGGAATGGTATACGCAGTACCAGAAGTAATATTAGAATTTAATACTGAAATAGCACTAATAGGAATGTTATCTGCTATATTATGTACAGTAGGAGCAACTTTATACACATGTATAAGAGAATTAATACATAATCCAGCAACATTGATGAGACCAAAAGCTCCAAAGCCAGGAAAGAGAGTAATATTAGAAAAAATACCTTTAATATGGAAACATTTAAATTTTACAGCAAAAGTTACAGCTAGAAATTTATTCAGATATAAAAAGAGGTTCTTAATGACAATAATAGGAGTATGCGGATGTACAGCACTAATAGTAGCAGGGTTTGGATTAAGAGACGCAATAAGCAGTATGATACCAAAACAATTTGGTGAAATAGATAAATATAATTTAAGTATTACCTTAAAGAACGAAAAGTATCAAGATGAATTAGAAAAGCTAAAAGACAAAATCACGAAAAATGACCAAATAACTAATACTTTAGGAGTAAATGTTCAATCTGTTAAAATATTAAAAAACGACAATAATCAAAGTATTCAATTAATAGTACCAGAAGATGTAAATAAATTAGAAGAATTTATTTCGCTAAGAGATAGAAAAAATAAAGAAGATAAGTATATTTTAGATTCATCAGGAATTATAATTAGTGAAAAACTAGCAAATTTATTAGAAATTAAAGAGGGAGACATTATAACACTTGAAAATGCAGATGGCGATAGAGCAGATGTAAAGGTCTCTAAGATAACAGAAAATTATATAATGCATTATATATATATATCACCAGAATTATATAATGATATATATGATACAAGAATAGAATCTAATATGATATATTGTAAGACAGAAGAAATGAACGAAACACAAGAAGATGAACTAGGAAAAATTTTGTTAGATAATAATGAAATTTCAGGAGTAAGTTTTACATCAGCCTCAGAAGATATGTTTAAAACAGTAATGGATAATATGGACATGGTTGTATGGATACTTATTATTGCTGCAGGACTTCTTGCATTAGTAGTATTATATAATTTGTTAAATGCAAATATTAGTGAAAGAATAAGAGAACTTGCAACAATTAAAGTATTAGGATTTTATGATAGAGAAGTATATAGTTATATAGCAAGAGAAACAATAATACTTACAATCATAGGAATAATATTTGGATTAGTAGGTGGATATTTTTTAACAATGTATATATTAAAGACTTGTGAACTAGATATAACAATGTTTTCACCGGAGGTTAAATTTTTAAGTTACATATTAGGAATAATTATAACTGTTTTCTTTTCAATAATAGTAAATATAGTCACATATTTTTCTTTAAAGAAAATAGATATGATAGAAAGTTTAAAAAGTGTAGAATAAATTAAGAGTAAATAGAAATAATATTTTTCTATTTACTCTATTTTAACTTAAAGCTATTGACATTAAATATGAATTATGATAAAATATTTATCCGTAAGCCGCCTGGGTCGGGCAACTAAATGTTAGTTAAACTAACTGCCTTGTATTTTATGCTTAGCGAGTATA
>CALYAC010000010.1 GCA_944393405.1 uncultured Clostridia bacterium
AAAGTTACATTTGATAATGTAGTTTTAGTATCTGATGACAAAAAAGTAGAAGTTGGAGCTCCTTATGTTAAAGGTGTTAAAGTTGAGGGAAAAGTAGTTTCTCATGGTAAAGGAAAGAAAATTTTAGTTTACAAATACAAAGCTAAAAAGAACTACAGAAGAACTCAAGGACATAGACAACCATATACAAAGGTTGAAATAACAAAAATAAAAACAGCTGCTGAAAAAGCTGAAGCTAAAAAAGAAACTGCAGAAAAGAAAACAGCTACAAAAACAGCAACAAAAAAAGAAACAGTTAAAGAATAATAATTTTAGCGAAATAAAATAAAAAATTAGTACTTGAAAGGAGTTGAAATAAATGGCTCATAAGAAAGGTCAAGGTAGCGTTAAGAACGGTAGAGATAGTGAATCAAAGCGTTTAGGTCTAAAAAGAGCTGATGGACAAATAGTTCCAGCAGGAAATATCTTAGTAAGACAAAGAGGTACTAAATTTCATCCAGGAACAAATGTAGGTATAGGAAGCGATGATACTTTATATGCAAAAGTTACTGGTAGAGTTAAATTTGAAAGATTAGGTAAAGATAAAAAACAAGTTAGTGTTTATCCAGTAGAAGACGCTGCAAATCAATAATATATAAGATAAAAAAAGTTTGATATAGAAATTAATCTATTTCAAACTTTTTTTATAAAATATCTATGGATTTAAATGTAAAGAGAATAAATTTAAAATAAATCATTCATATTAAATAATCCATTTTTTTGATTTATGATAAAGTCGGTTGCTTTTAATGCTCCTTCTATATAAATATTTCTAGAATAAGCTTTATGACTAATTTCAATTGTTTCATCAGAACCAAAAAACATAATACTATGTTCTCCAGCAATATTTCCACCTCTAATGGAAGAAAAACCAATTTCATTGTAATCTTTACTATTTGATTTAATGGATTTATCAAAAACATATTTATATTTAGTATTACTATGATAATTGATACTATCTGCAATCATTAAAGCTGTTCCACTAGGAGCATCTTTTTTATTTCTATGATGTTTTTCGATTATTTCAATATCAACTTTATTTCCAATTTTTTCTATAACTAAGTTAGAAAGAAGAGTTAAAATATGTATGCCATAAGATAAGTTAGAAGACTTAAATATAGGAATAGCTTCAGAAAATTCTTGTATCTTAAAATCTTCTTCTTGAGAAAATCCAGTAGTTGCAATAACAACTGGTACTAGGTTTTCTACAGCATAATTTAAGCTGTTAAATGTTGCTTGAGGATTTGAAAAGTCAACAATAACATCTGGCTTAATTAAAATTGAATTGAAAGAATCTGAGTTTTCTTTGTCAATTTTATATTTCAAGAAATACTTTTTGGAATTTTTAATATAATTTTCAAAAGCTCTTCCCATTTTTCCGTTTGAACCATTTAAAAGTACATTTATCATATTATCACATCCTTTAAAAGAAAAAAGATATAGTTTAAACTATATCTTTATATATAATATATATTATTTAATGAATTAAAAAATTCTAAAAATCAATACACTTAAGAAAATATATGCATATTTATAAAATGTTTTTTGCATTAATTTTTCTTTTAAATATAAATAGGTTTCTAAACATGCACTATATTTATCCATTATAGTAACAATATATGATTCTTTATATGTTGGTAATTTTATTGTTACAGGCCACATATGTTTTATAATTATATCTTGTTCTAAATCATTTAAATTAAAAATTTTTTGTGCATTTTCAAGTGCAATGATAGGGTGGACAAAAGCATGTAAACCTGGTAGAGCTGCTGTTATATTTTTGTTTCTCCAATCATATAAAAATAAATCATGAAGCATTGCACCACGCGTTGCTGATATATAATCTAATTTTAATTTTTTACAAGCGATATATGTATAATAAGCTACTTGCATACAGTGTTTATAACAAGATGTATTACAATGCTGTCTGTAATTTTTCATTTGTTTAACAGTTTCATTAGCTATTAAATCTGAAATAATATTAAAAAATTCCGTTAAATTATATTTTTTATCCATCTTAGAATGAATTTTTTTGTCAGAATATATTTCAATATTTTGACCAATTTCTGTATATATATCGTCATTTTCTTCATAATTAGAAAAAGATTTTTTTCTAAAACGAAAGATATTCATAATATACTCCTAAATTTTTATTTTTATATGTAACATTAAAAGGTTACATAAATTATCAATCATATTAATATTATATCACTATTTTTATATATTGTGAAGAAATTAATAAAAGATTAATAAACAATATGTGAATATATTATAATTTAACTCATTAATTTAGGAAATATATTAAATAAATACTGAGCTATCGTGTAAAAGAATATCAATTTTTTCTTTGTTTTCTTTAGATAGTTCAACTAAAGGTAAACGTGGTTTACCACAATTAAAACCAATTTTATTTAGAGCATATTTAATTGGAATAGGATTAACTTCACTAAATAAAGAAGAAATCAAAGGAAGAGCATAAAGCTGAGAAGCACATGCTTTTTGCCAATTACCTGTTAGATAATCCATTACTAAATTATGAACAAATTTTGGATAAATATTTGATAAAACAGATATAACTCCGAATTCCTCCAAGAGATAAAATGGGAACTATTTGATCATCATTTCCAGAGTATATACTTAGAGAGTCTTTGCATAAAGATGATATTTTAGCTACTTGTGATATATTTCCACTTGCTTCTTTTATTGCAACAATATTAGGAATTTTAGAGAGTTCTAAACATGTTTTAGGTTCGATATTTAATCCAGTTCTGCTTGGAACATTATATAAAATAATTGGAATATTGACATTTTCAGATATTTTAGAATAGTGAGAAATAATACCTAGCTGAGTAGTTTTGTTATAATATGGAGTAACAATTAGAAGTCCATTTGCCCCAACTTTTTCAGCAAATTTAGATAATTTAATAACTTCGCTAGTGTTATTACCACCTGTACCTGCAATTATAGGTATTCTATTATTTGCAATCTTTATACTAAATTCGATAACAGATTTTTTTTCTTCTAAGCTCATTGTAGAGGATTCTCCAGTTGTTCCACATATTATTAAACTATCAGCACCTTCTAATATTTGAAACTCAATCAATTTCCTTAGTTCTTCAAAATTGATTCCATCATTTGTAAAAGGAGTAACAAGAGCAGTTCCACAACCTTTAAAAACAACTTCTTTCATATAATTCACCTCTAAAAATATATATTATATATTTTTTTTAGATATGAAAGATAATTGAGAATAATTGAGAGAATAAAAAATAAATGTTGTTATATAGAAAAAACATACTAATTGACATAATGTGGAAAATAATATATAATAAAAAAGGACACCCGTACACTATAAACTCAAAGAAAGGAGGGCATGATATGCCCGAAAAGACAACTTTGTATGAAACTCTAAAAAACAGAAGATTGGAGGCAAAAAATGCTTCTGATGAAAAGATTGCTGGTGACATTTGGCAGGTAGTCCAGGATGCATTTGATGTGTTAGACTGCTATCGTCTTGAGCTCATCGACTATATGACGGTGAGTTTAACTGAAGCAGTTGACCATGTCAGTGTGGGCGTTACGATCAAAGAGTCGTATGAGACCTCTGACGAGACAATCGATGTAGGAGAGATTGTGATGTCGGCAGAGAAGCTCGAGAGACTCATGGATATAATGCCAATAGTGATGAAGCTTGCCGAGGAAGCTGGCTGCACAAGAGTCTGGACAGATACGATCGACGGAGATCGCATCTGGGGTTTCCACATCGAGTTTAACGAAGACCTTTAACTGAAAGGTCTGGGAAAAGAGGTTGTAGAGCTTGACTTTGCAACCCCTTTTTCTTTTTGAAGAATGTTGACATAAATTACCAATGATTGTATAATAAATTTTGATTCTACATTAATAAAACCACATATTAAGAAAGGAGACCATGATATGGTGACTGGAAAAAAAGAAACATTAAAAGAATCAATGGATAAGCGGAGAGATTTAGCAATATCTGCTGATAACCTAGAAATTGCGGAATGGATTTGGGAAAAGATAACTGAGAAGTTTGAATCATTTCCGACACTTGTTCTTCCAAGTCTCAAATACATTAGTATAAGTGTTACTGAAAACGAATTAGGACTAAAAATTGATGTGAGTAGTGCAAGTCGTTCAGGAGAGACTGAAAATAAAGAACTTAGTGAAAGTATTATTTTATCAGAGGAGATGATTGATAATTTAGATCAAATAATGAACTTAGTCATGGGAATCGCAAAAGCAAACGGTATAAGTGGAGGATATTGCGATCCTGATGACGATCCATACTACAATGAAGATGATGTTTGGATTTTTATGTGGCATAACTCTAAAAGATAAATATATGGTAGAGAGAAGAAGGGGGAATGGCAAAGAAGCCACTTGCCCCCTGATTTCTATTTTAAATAAAGAATGATATAAAAACATAAAATAAGAAATATATTTCATATTTATTTTTGAATAAATATTGTAAAGTAACGAAAAAAATGGTAAAATAGATATGGTTTTGAACCAATGAATTGTTTACAATCCAAATAAAACAATCCGAAAATAAAGAAGTATAAACCTAATGTACAAATATAAATAAATATGTTTAACAAAATTTAGGAGGTAAAATGTTAGAATTACAAGATATTTGCTTTTCAAGAGATAACAAAGAAATATTAAAAAATGTTAACTTGAAAATTGATAATGAAAAAATGGTTGTAATTACTGGACCAAATGGTTCAGGCAAATCAACTTTAGCAAAAATAATAATGGGAATAGAAAAACCAGATTCAGGTAAAATAATATTTGATGGGAAAGATATAACAAAATTATCAATAACAGATAGAGCAAAATCTGGAATTGGTTTTGCTTTTCAACAACCTGTTAGATTTAAAGGATTAACGGTAAAAGATTTAATAGAAATATCTGCAGGTAATTCTATTAAGTTATGTGATGCATGTGATGTATTAGCAGATGTAGGATTATGTGCACAGGAATATCTTAATAGAGAAGTTAATAGCGAACTATCTGGTGGAGAATTAAAAAGAATAGAAATTGCAATGCTTGCAGCTAAAAAATCAAAACTTACAATATTTGATGAACCAGAAGCAGGAATAGATTTATGGAGTTTTAATAATCTTATTTCAGTATTTGAAAAGATGCATGATGATATTAAAGGGTCAATTGTAATAATATCACACCAAGAAAGAATTTTAAATATAGCAGATGAAATAGTACTTATATCAAATGGAAGAGTTGAAAAACATGGACCAAAAGAAGAAGTACTACCTAAGATTTTTGGAAAAGTAAAACCTTGTCATAAATTAGAAAATAAAGAAAGATGCAGCAAAGGAGGGACAGAAAAAAATGGATAAGATAGAAAAGAATTTATTAAAACAAATAGCTGATATAGAAAAAACGCCTATGGGAGCATATAATATTAGAGAAAATGGAAAAGGTGTTGCTAGAAATACAACAGCTAATATTGATATAGTTACAAAAAAAGATAAACCAGGAATAGATATTATAGTAAAGCCAAATACAAAAAATGAAAGTATTCATATACCTGTTATATTGACTCAAGGAGGACTTAATGATTTGGTATATAATGACTTCTATATAGGAGAAAATGCAGATGTTGTAATTGTAGCAGGTTGCGGAATACATAATAGTACTTGTGATACAGCAGAGCATGATGGAATACATACATTTCATTTAGCAAAAGGAGCAAAAATAAAATATATAGAGAAGCATTATGGAGAAGGTGAAGGAACAGGAGATAGAATATTAAATCCTCAAACTATAATAAATCTTAGTGAAAATTCAGTAATGGAAATGGAATCAGTACAGATTAAAGGAGTTACTTCTACTGTAAGAGAAACATTTGCAAACTTAGAAAAAGGAAGTAGTTTAGTTGTATCAGAAAGAATAATGACAACAGGAAAGCAAATTGCAAAAACAATATTTGACGTAAATTTAAATGGAGAAGACTCTAGTGTACATGTAGCATCAAGATCAGTAGCAGAAGATGATTCGCTTCAAGAATTTAAATCAAATGTAAAAGGAAATAATAAATGTTTTGGACATGTTGAATGTGATGCAATTATCATGGGGAATGGTAGAGTTATTTCAGATCCTATGATAGAAGCAAATAATGTTGATGCAAGTTTAATACATGAAGCAGCAATAGGAAAAATTGCTGGAGAACAATTAACAAAACTTATGACACTTGGATTAACTGAAAAAGAGGCAGAAGAACAAATTATAAATGGATTCTTAAAATAAAAATGAGAAAAAAATAAAATGAGAAATTAGGAACTAAGCCCTAATTTCTCATTTTATTAGTTTTTCTATTATTTGTACGGCATTACTTGCTGCACCTTTTCTGATATTATCAGCAACTACCCAAAGATTAACACCAGAATTAACACTATCATCTCTACGTATTCTTCCAACAAATACTTCATCATGTCCAGATGCATTAATTGCCAATGGATAAATTTCACGTTTTGGATCATCTTGAACTATTATTCCAGGAGAATTTTTTAACGTAGATATTAAATCATCTAAATTAAATTCATTTTCAAATTCAATATTTATAGATTCACTATGACAATTAAAAACAGGAACTCTAACAGTTGTAGCAGTAATTTTTAAATTTGGATTTTTTAATATTTTTCTTGTTTCATTAATCATCTTTTCTTCTTCTTTGGTATAGCCATTATCTAAAAATACATCTATATGTGGTAAACAGTTTGAAAAAATAGGATAATTAAATTTTACTAAGTCATAATTAGCTATATCTGTAAAGTCCGGAATATCATGTTCTGAAGAACAATCTTCATAAGATTTATTAGTTAGATAATTTTTAACACCATTGTCTAAATCAATTACGCCATTTTTTCCAGCACCAGAAACTGCTTGATATGTAGAATAAACAATTCTTTTAATTTTATATTTTTCATCTAATGGCTTTAAAGCTACAACAGCTTGAATAGTTGAACAATTAGGATTTGCAATAATTCCATGATTTTTTATAATTTCTTCAGAATTGACTTCTGGAACTACTAGAGGAACATTTTCATCCATTCTAAATGCACTACTATTATCTACTACAATGCAACCTTTGGAAGCTGCTATTGGAGCATATTTTTTTGAAGTAGATCCACCAGCTGAAAATATTGCATAATCAAATCCGCTATCAAAAGAAGTTTCTGTTAATTCTTGTACAATATAATCCTTTCCCATAAATTTTAATTTTTTACCTGCTGATTTAGATGAAGCAAAAAGTACATATTCATCTATTGGTAAATTTTTTTCTTCTAATACTTTAAGAGCAGTCCTTCCAACCAGTCCAGTTGCACCAACAACTGCCATTCTTATTTTTTTCATAAAGCATCATCCTTTACATTTAGTTTTATCATATTATATTAAAACTAAAAAAAATTGTTAAAAAAGAATTTAATTAAATTCTTTTGATTACAGCTATATTATAAAAAGAAAAGAGGGCAAAATCAAGTATAAAATTAATATATTATATGTTATAAAAAAGAGCAAAAAAATGCTTGCAAATAGAATCGGGTATGGTATAATGAAGGCAAGTGATACAAAACGGAGGAAAAATGAATGGAAAGTAATTTGCCAGAACAATATAAAGAGGGAATATTTAGCAAAATCAAGAAATTTTTCTTAAAAATATTTGGCAAAAATAATAAAATACCAAAAGAAGTTAATGATATTTCTGATAGTAATAAAACAAAAAAAGTAAAGCAAAATACAAAAAATTCTATTGAGATAATGAAAGAAGAAAATAAAAAGATAAGAGGGCAAGAAGAAATTTTATCGCAGATTGAAGAAAACCCAGAATTAATAAATGATTGGTCAATAGATAATTTATTAAAATTAGCAAAGATATATGACGAAAAAATAGAAAAATGTCAAAAAGAAATATTAATATTAAAGAACAAATAGATAATTAAAATTATATACAAAAGATTTATTATAGGAGGAAAAATGATGGAAGGTATGATGGAAAATACAAAATGGGATGATAAGGAATCTGTATTAAGAATATTAAGAATAGATGGAGATTGTTTAAGGTTTGTAGATCCAGTATTAAGAAGAGATATGGATGTTATTTTAACAGCAGTTTCTCAAGATAGTAGGGCTTTTAGCTGTGTGGATCCAGATTTGAAAAAAAATAAAGAAGTTGTAACTGCAGTTTTAGATACTAATGGATATGCTTTAGAATATGTTGACGAAGAGTTTAAAAATGATAAAGATATGGTAATGAGAGCAATACAGAATAAAGGGAGAGCATTACAATTTGCAAGTCCTGAACTAAGAGATGATAAAGATATTGTATTAGAAGCAATAAATAGAACTAGTGGATATGCATTAGCAGATGCTGGACCTGATTGTAAAAATGATCCAGAAATTGTAAAGCAAGCAGTTTCTAAAACAGGAGCTACTATAGAATATGCAAATCCAGAGTTACTTCAAACAAATAGAAATATCATACTAACAGCAGTAAGAAATGGAGGAAGCGAAGCTTTTTCTATGATGCCAGAAATTGGTGGAGATAAAGAAATTCTATTAGAAGGATTAAAAGGTTGCTCAATAGATGTTCTTAATTTTGCTGATGTACGTCTATTAGATGATGTTGAATTTATGAAAGAAGCAATAAAAATTGACGATAAGGCCATTTTACATGCAAGTCCAAGAGTTAGAAATGAAATTGATGCTGAAAACAAAAAGAATCATCAAGATTTAGAAGAAAATGATATAGACTCTAAATCTGTAGAAGAGTTAGCAAGATATTCTGACAACTTAGATGGAAGAATAGAAGATATAAGAGGTGAGTTAGAAGATACAAAAAGTAGAGTGCAAGACAAGGAAGAACAAGTAAGACAAAACCTTGTACAAGATATTAAAAATAAAATAGCCACATTAGCAAGCTTAGAAAAAGAATTAGCAGAATTAAGAGAAAAAGAGAGTATGATAGATAGAGTAAGCACTTCTTATAGAAATGATAGTCATGAAGAAAAATAAAAAGTTTATAAAGTATATATAATAATAAACGTTAAAACAGAATGAATTAATCATTCTGTTTTTATATATAAAAAATCTTATAAAAAATATTTGAAAATTATGTAAAATATGGTATAATACTAATATTATTGGAGGATTAAATGTATAAATTTTTTGTGCCAGGAAATCAAATAGAGGAAGATATAATTAATATAATAGGAACAGATGTAAATCATATATCAAATGTTTTAAGATTAAAAATAGATGATGAAATTTTAGTTACAAATAAAGATAATGAGAAAACATATTTATCAAAAATAGTTAAATTTTCAAAAGAAAATATAATTTGTAGGATAATTAAAAACAAGGAAGATACAACTGAAAGTAATATTTATATAGATATATATCAAGGTTTGCCAAAGTCAGATAAGATGGAATATATTATACAAAAAACAACAGAACTTGGAGTAAAAAATATAATTCCAGTTGATATGGAAAGATGTGTTGTAAAAATAGATAAAAAAAGTGAGAGTAAAAAGATAGAAAGATGGCAAAAAATTTCAGAGGTTGCAGCAAAGCAAAGTAAGAGAGATTATATACCTAAAATAGGAAATATAATAAAAATAGAAGATATTTGCAATATTACTTCAAAATATGATATTATATTATTGGCATATGAAGATGAAAATAAGACTACAATAAAAGATGAACTAAAAAGAATAAAACAAAAAAGTGATAATAAATTAAAAATAGGAATAATAATTGGACCAGAAGGTGGACTTTCTGAAAAAGAAGTAAATAAGTTAATATCATCAGGAATAAAATGTGTTAGCTTAGGTAAAAGAATATTAAGGACAGAAACAGCACCTATAGTAATGGTTAGTGATATAATATATGAATTTGAATTATAAATATGGAGGAAGAAAGATGTCTAATAATGCTGAGAAAACAAAAAAACAAGCACAGGACAAAGCTACAGTAGAAAAAGAAAAAGTTGATACTAAAAAAGAAACATCTACTAAAAATAAAGCATCTGAAAAAAGTAAGAGTAATACAAAGCAGGCAAATTCAACAAAAACAACGAAGACAACAAAAAGTAGTTCTTCAACAGGTAAAAAAAGTAGTGCAAAGAAAACTAATAATAAGACAGGGGAAGTAAAGAAAGAAACTTCAAAAAGTAAAAATAGTGGAACAAGTAATAAATCAAATAAAACAGTAAATAAAAATACTACTAAAGCTACTACAAAGAAAGTTGCTTCTGATAAAAAAGAAAAAAATATTGAAAACAAAAATGTGCAAAATAATTCTCAAAACAAGTCAAATAAACAAAATAAACAATCAAAAAATAAAGTAAACAATAAATCTAATAATAATAAAAATAATAATATTAAACAATCTGAAATAATAAAAAAAGAAGAACTTCCTAGTGAACTTAAGGAAGAACAAGAAGAAGAAAAAAAAGAGATAGTAGAAAAAGAACATACAAAGTTAATTAAATTTGAAGAAATTAAAAATATCTTTAAGAAAAAGAAAAAAATACCTAAAGAAGATAGAAAACAAATTCGTAAACCAGTTATATATAATATTTTAGTAATGATTATAGTAATATTGTATTTTGTTTTCTTAATATTAGGATTTAATAATATAGATAAAACTGTATATCAGACTGACTTAAAAGTGTTTGCATTATGCACATTGTTTTTATCAATTGTGTTATTAGAGAAAGCATATAAAAGCGAAAGTAGAAAGATGGCAGTATATGGAATAGAGACTTTAATTATTGCTATAGTAACTCTAGGATTAATTTATGTGAATTTAATGTTATCATCTCAATATGTAAATGTATTATTAATAATTTTAGGAATATCAGTTGTATATTATTTTATTAAATCATTAATAATACGTTCAAGAGGAAAGAAAAAATATTTTCTAAATAATATGAAGGAAATGATAAACACAGAAGAATAAAATATAAAGAATTAAATTTTGGAGGTATGGAATATGCAATTAATTAATATTGGTTTTGGAAATATAGTTTCAGCAAATAGAATAATAGCAATAGTTAGTCCAGAGTCTGCACCAATAAAAAGAATAGTACAAGAAGCAAAAGATGAAGGAACAGCTATTGATGCTACATATGGAAGAAAGACAAGAGCAGTACTTATTATGGATTCAGGACATGTTGTACTATCATCTATTCAACCAGAGACTGTTGCTGGAAGATTAGAAAAAGATGATGAAAGCATAACTGTTGAAGAAGACTAAAATATAAATAAATAGGAGGAATGTAATTATGATGGTAAAACCTACAGTAAAAGAATTATTAACAAAAGTAGACAATAGATTTGAATTAGTTGTAGTAACAGCAAAAAGAGCTAGACAAATAGCTGATGGGGCAAAAGTTTTGACAAATGTTAAAGAAGAAGCACCAGTTACTTTAGCTGCAAATGAAATTGCAGAAGGCAAGGTGACTATATGTTAGTAATATTATCAGGTGTATCAGGTGCAGGTAAAAATACAATAAAAGAAGCATTAATAAAGAGAATGGAAAGAGTAGATTCTCTTCCTTCATATACTTCAAGAGCAAAACGCGAAGGTGATATAGAAGGTAAAGACTATATATTCGTTACAAGAGAAGAATTTGAAAAAATGATTGAAAATCATGAATTATATGAATATGATATACATCATAATGAATATTATGGAACTTCTAGAAAACTATTAAATGATAAAATTAAAAGTGGAAAAATAATTGTTAAAGATATTGATGTTAATGGAACTGAACATTTAAAAGAATTACTTGGTAAAGATACTAAAGTAGTAACTATTTTCTTGCGTGTTCCAAAACAAGAATTAGAACGTAGACTTAAGGAAAGAATAGATAAACCAAGCCCACAAGAAATTATATTAAGATTAAACAGATTTGATTATGAAGAATCAAGAATTGGAATGTATGATTACATTATAAAAAATAATAATTTAGAAAAAACTGTAAATATAATTGAAACAATAATAAATAATGAGTTTAATCTAGAAGAAGCAGAATTTTAAAAGATTGAAACATTTTAACAAAAATATGTAAATACATTTTAAATAAAAATTAATAAAATGATTGAGAGACAGCCCGTAGGACGAGCTGTCTCTCTTTTTGTGCTTACAAGAACCAGAAAATCAGAAAGAATCAGAAGTTATAAAATCTTACTTCGTGTGACTTTTCGTCAATATGGATCGGTCCACGAAAGCCACTGTGCTGGCGGATATGATTTTCTGTTACTCCGGACTGAACATGAGCAAGCTCACGGTCAAGAAACGGAAAATCTGAATCGTTCATTCCGTAGTTTGATCCATAGATTTTCCAGACGGTCACTTCTTTGGTATCACCGTCAATTACGCAGGCAACGTGCCCGAATACTTTGCGGATGTCCGCAGCCGTAAAACCGGCTCTTAAAGTATTAGCCAGAGCATCTGTCTGCTCTTTTGAAGGGATGATACTTCCGCTGATTTTCCATCCTTCCACGCTAACAGGTTCGAGACGGACTTCACGCTTAGACTTGTCTACGTTAACAACGCCTTCGTAGTGAAAAATACGCTTAACGTACTCAGGATGTAACTGGTCGTGTGTAATTGCCGCAATGATTGCAAGCTCTTGAAAACCAGATACTTCCTCTACGCCAATGAAGTTCCAGCCTTTAATAGTTACGTGTGAAATAGTTCTTGTCCCTTTCATAAGGTGTCCTCCTTTACTCCGCCTCCAGTTTACGGCGGAAATGAAAATGTTATTGGGTTACAAATATATATTAACATAATATCAGCAAAAAATCAATTAATGAAAAAATATTAGATAAAGATATACATTAGTTAAATAGTATTAATTCTTGTAAAATAGAATAAAATTTGATATACTTCATATACAATTTATGTAATGTGATAATAAAAAATAATTTATCAATATTTTATGGAGAAAGTTATACATGATAGCTGAAATAATAATTCAAAGTAATGTGAAAAATTTAAATAGAGTATTTGACTATAAAATACCAATTGAGTATGAAGAAAATGCAATAGAACTTATTGGCGCAAGAGTGTTAGTTCCTTTTGGCAGAATGAAGGAATTAGAAGAAGGTTTTATAGTTAATATAAAGGAAAAAACAGAATATGAAGTAAAAGAAATTGCGAAAATAGAAGAAAAATATCTAAATTCTGAGAAAATTGAACTTGCAAAATGGATGGCAAAGAGATATTTTTGTAATATTTCTGAATGTCTAAAATTAATGTTACCACCAGGAACAACAAGTAAAATTTCTAAAAATAGAGTAAAAGATAAAAGCATTAATTTTGTAAGTCTATTAAAAGAAAATGATGAAATAGAATTTGATATCGAAACAAAAAAATTAAAATCAGAAAAACAAATAAGAACATTAAGATTTTTAATGGAAAATGGTGATGCTTTAGTATCAGATATTGAAATGTTTGCAGATTCTTCAAGAGCAGTTGTTAATACTTTGTGTAAAAATGGTTATGTAGAAATAGTAGAAAGAAAAGTAGAAAGAAATCCATTTGAAGGAAAAGATATACCAAAAACAGAAAAATTGAAATTAAATAAAGAGCAACAAGAAGCATTTAATATAATTTCAGATTCAATGGATGATATGTTATTTTCAGAATTTTTAATATTTGGAGTAACAGGCTCAGGAAAAACAGAAATTTACTTACAATTAATAGAAAAGACATTAAATGAAGATAAATCAAGTATATTATTAGTTCCAGAAATATCATTAACACCGCAAACTGTAAATAGATTTATTGCAAGATTTGGAAAAGAAAAAATTGCAGTACTTCATAGTAAATTATCAGTAGGCGAAAGATATGATGAATGGAATAGAATAAAAGAAGGTAAAGCAAAAATAGTAATTGGTGCAAGATCAGCCATTTTTGCACCTGTAAGAGACTTAGGAATAGTTATAATAGATGAAGAGCATGATAGTTCATATAAATCTGAAATGACTCCTAGATATGACGCAAAAGAAGTTGCAAGATATATATGCAGAGATAATAATATTCCATTGGTATTAGGAAGTGCCACACCTGATTTAGATACATTTTATAGAGCAAAGAACGAAGATATTAGTTTATTAACATTAACTAGAAGAGCAAATGAGTCCAATCTACCAGATATAGAAGTTGTTGATTTAAGAGAAGAGCTTGCAAAAGGAAATAAATCAATGATTAGTACTAGATTATATGAAGAAATAGAGAATAATTTAAAAAATAAAAAGCAGACTATACTATATTTAAATAGAAGAGGTTATTCAACATTTATAATGTGTAGAGATTGTGGTTTTACTGCTAAATGTAAAAACTGTGATATTAATTTAACATATCATTCTAATACAAATAAACTAAAATGCCATTATTGTGGAAGAGAAGAGAATGTATTAACAATATGTCCAGAATGTGGTAGTAAACAGATTAGATATTTTGGAACAGGAACACAAAAATTAGAAAATGAAATTAATAAAATTTTTCCAGAAGCAAGTACAATAAGAATGGATGTTGATACAGTTAATAAGAAAAATTCACATGAACAAATATTAACTAAATTTAAAGATGAAAATATTGATATATTGATAGGAACACAAATGGTAGTAAAAGGGCATCATTTTCCCAATGTTACATTAGTAGGTGTTGTTGCGGCAGATGGAAGCTTAAATATAGATGATTTTAGAGCAAGTGAAAAAACATTTCAAATTTTAACACAAGTAGCAGGTAGAGCAGGAAGAGGAGAAAATAATGGAAAAGTAATAATTCAAACATATAATCCTGATAATTTTAGTATTGAATGTGCTAAAAGACAAGATTATGAATTATTCTATAATACAGAGATCAAAATGCGAAGACAATTGAAATATCCGCCATTTTGCGATATAATATTAATGGGATTTAGTTCTGAAAATCAAAAAGAGGTAGAAAAAATATCAAACTATGTTCATACATATTTAAAAAATAGAGTAATAAAAGAAAATATAGGAATAATACTATATAAAGCTATTCCTTCACCAATTGATAGGATAAAAAATAAATATAGATGGAGAATACTGATTAAATGTAAATTTTCAGATGAAATTATAGATTTAATAAATGATACAATAGAATATTTTGGAAAATTAAAACCTAAAGATACAAGAATAACAATAGATTTAAATCCTAATAATATGATGACTCTTTAATTTATAAAGATCAAAAAATATAAAATATATAAATAGATATTTAAACATATATATAAATGAAAAAAGGAGGGAATATAAGTGGCAATAAGAGAAATAAGAGAAAATGGTGATGAAATCTTAAGAAAAAAATCTAGAATTGTAGAAGAAGTAGATGATAAAATTAGAGAATTGTTACAAGATATGCTAGAGACTATGCATAAATATAATGGGGTAGGACTAGCAGGTCCACAAGTTGGAATACTAAAAAGAGTAATTGTTATTGATTTATATGATGGAAACGAACCTTTAAAATTAGTAAATCCAGTTATCTTAAAAACAAAAGGAAAACAAGAAGTAGAAGAAGGATGCTTAAGCTTTCCAAATCAATATGCTAAAATGATTAGACCAGAAGAAGTTACAGTAGAAGCTTTAAATGAAAAAGGAGAAAAAATTAAAGTTAAAGGAAAAGGATTATTAGCACAAGCATTATGCCATGAAATTGATCACTTAGATGGTATATTATTTGTAGATAACATGATACCAGGAACACTTGAATATGTAGAACCAAACCAAAATTAATACAAATATAAAGGAGAAGATTATATGCTAAAAATAGTATTTATGGGTACTCCAGATTTTGCGGAAGAATCTTTAAGAAAGGTATATGAAGCAGGATATAATATTGAAGCGGTTGTAACAAATCCAGACAGACCAAAGGGAAGAGGAATGAAAATGATTCCATCTCCAGTAAAAATATTTGCTGAGGAAAGAAGTCTAAATATATTACAGCCACAAAAGGTTAGAAAAAATACTGAATTTATAGAAAAAATAAAAGAAATAAATCCAGATGTTATATGTGTAGTTGCTTATGGAAAAATTTTGCCAAAAGAAATATTAGAAATACCAAAACTAGGATGTATAAATGTTCATGGATCACTTTTACCCAAATATAGAGGAGCTGCTCCAATTCAATGGGCAGTTTTAAATGGAGATAAAAAAACTGGAATTACAACCATGTATATGAATGAAGGTATGGATACAGGAGATATGATTTTAAAAGAAGAAGTATCTATAGGCGAAGACGAGACTACTGGTGAACTATGGGATAGACTTTCAAAAATTGGTGGAGAACTTTTAGTAAAAACGCTAAAATTAATAGAAGCTGGAAAAGCTCCTAGAATTAAACAAGGAGAAGATTATACTATTGCTCCAATGCTTGATAAGGAAATGGCAAAAATAGATTGGGAAAATAAAACAGCATTAGAAATAAAAAATTTAGTAAGAGGTTTAAACCCAATAATGGGAGCATATACTTTTTTAAATGATAAAAAAATTAAATTCTGGAAAATTAAAGTGGTATCAAGTGAAGAACTAAGAAAAGACTATCCTGAAATAGAAGAATATGAATTTAAAATACCTGGAATAGAATATGGGACAGTATTATTCTCTGATCCAAAAAAAGGATTATATATTAAGGCAAAAGAGGGAATAATAAAAGTACTTGAAATTCAAGGAGAAAATGCAAGAAAAATGACAACAGAAGAATTTCTAAGAGGAAATAGTATCGAAGCAGGAAATATATTTGAATAATCATAAATTAACATAATATGCCAAAAGCAAATAAAAAATAGTTGCAAATTTTATAATATAATAGTATAATATATAATGTGTGAATATAAAAATTTTATAATAGTAATACAAGCATATAATAAGTGCATAAAATAAAATAGTAATACTAAAAAGGAGAAATAAAATGGATTATTTATATATGATTCAGCAGGCACTTGTATGGTTATTAACAATATTTTGGGGATATCAATTAATTATAAGTATATGTTCTTTAGTAAAATTAAAGGATAAACCAATTTTAGAGGAAAAAACAAATAAATTTATGGCTATAATACCTGCTCATAATGAAGAAAATGTTATTGAAGCTTTGATAGAAAGTTTAAATAATCAAGACTATCCAAAAGATCATTATGATATATATGTTATTGCCGACAATTGTACAGATAGAACTGCTGAAATTGCAAGAGCTCATGGTGCAATAGTAATGGAAAGACATGATGATGAACATAAAACTAAAGGATATGCTCTTCAATGGTTTTTACAACAAAAAATAGAAGAAGATGCTCCATATGATGCATTCTGTATTTTTGATGCTGATAATATAGTTGACAAAAACTTTTTAAAAGCAATGAATAAAAAGCTATGTCAAGGAGAAGAAGTGGTTCAAGGATATAGAGATATAAAAAATCCAACAGATAGTTGGGTATCAGCAGGATATGCATTATTTTACTGGACAATGAATAGATTTTATCATTTAGCTAGATACAATTTAGGATTATCACCATTAATAAATGGTACTGGATTTATGGTAAAATTTGATGTTATAAAACCAGAAGGATGGAATACAAAAACTTTAACAGAGGATATAGAATTTTCTTTAAAAAGAATTATTACAGGACGTAGACTTGGATGGGCAACAGATGCTATTGTATATGATGAGCAACCAGTAGGATTTAAACAATCATGGAAACAAAGAACAAGGTGGACAGTTGGACATATTCAATGTATGAGTGAATATACAAAGCCACTTGCCTCAGCAGTAAAAGAACATAAAACAATGATGAATTTTGATGGACTTTTATATATATTAGGTAGTATTCCAATGTTTATCCTAACATTATTACTTTTATTATTAAACTTTGTAATATATGCTGCAAATGGAATGACAGCAACAGAATTGATAATTAACTGTTTAAGATACTTAATTCCAACATTCTTATTACCAATATTTACAGCTATTTTAATTATGATTCTAGAAAAGAAGAAAATAAGACCTATGATTAAAGGACTTCTTTGTTATCCATTATTCTTAGGATCTTGGATTTTAATAAACTTTAAGTGTTTATTTAAACGTGATACAAGTTGGGATAAGATTGAACATGTTAGAAATGTTAAAATTAACGAAGTATAAAATATATATTTAAATAAAGAGAAATTCTAGACATGAATTATAGAAAATGATATAATTTGTGTCTAGAATTTATTTTGTATATAGGAGGATGTTTTGGAAAATTTAAATTTAATAAAAACTGAAACAAAGAAGAAAAAAAATTGGATGAAATATATACATATTGCAATTATTGTATTGGGAACAATATTTATATCATTAAGTATATTTCATTCGAATTTATGGTTTGATGAAAGCTATAGTGTTGAAATTGCTAAGCATAGTATTTCTGAAATTTGGTCTATAGGTGCTAATGATGTACATCCGATATTATACTATGTTTTATTACATTTAGTGGGAAGCTTAACAAATTATAATTTAATAGCTTTAAGAATGATATCACTAATTTCAATAGCTTTAGTTGGACTTTTAGGATATACGCATATAAGAAAAGATTTTGGGGAAAAGACAGGAATTATTTTTTCATTTTTAGTATTTTTCTTACCGGTATCTGCAGAATATGCAGGAGAGCTAAGAATGTATAGTCTAGGGATGCTTCTAGGAACAATACTTGGAATTTATGCATATAGACTATATAAAGGCAATGAAAATTTAAAAAACTTTATAATATTTGGGTTAAGTAGTTTGCTTGTTTCTTATACTCATTATTATGGATTAATGCTTGCTGGAATTATTAATTTAATTTTATTTATATACTATATTAGAAATAGAAAAACAAAAAGTAAGGAATTAAGAAATTTCATAATTACAGCCATTATTCAAGTCGTGCTTTATCTACCTTGGTTAAGTCTATTTTTAGGACAGCTTGCATCTGTATCTAAAGGATTTTGGATTACACTTACTTTTCCAGATACTCTAATTGAAATAATAAATATGCAATTTTTAGGAAGCTTACCAAGCAATATAGGACTTATATTTGCTGTAGCTAGTTTTATATATTTGATATATATATGTATATTTAAAATAAAGAAACAAGACAAAAAAATAGATATGAAACCTGTAATTCTTTCTTTATCAATATACATTGGAATAATTATAATAGCTTTATTAGTTTCTTTATGCATGCAAAGTGTAATATTACTATATAGATACTTACTTATACTTACAGGTTTATTTATTTTTATGATTTCATATATAATTGCAAAAGATAATAATAAATATAGAGTTATAGCTTTTTGTTTAATTGTACTAGTAATATCTATATTTAGTAATATAGGATTAATGAAGCAAAATTATGATAATAGAAATGAAGTATTCTTATCATATTTAGAAGAAAATATTCAAGAAGATGATATAATACTATACTCTGACGCAATAAGTGGTGCTGTTGTAACAACATATTTTGAAAATCAATCATATTTCTATGATAAAAATCATTGGAATGTAGAAGAAGCATATAAAGCATATGCTCCATATATGAAAATAGTATATAGTATAGATGAACTAATTAAAGAATATGATGGAAGAATTATATTAGTAGAAGGAGGAGATTCTTCATCATTATTAACTGAAATTAAGCAAATGAATGATACATGTGAGACTATATCTAGAGAGGTATTTGAAACAGGTTATAAAAATAATACATATACTATAGAAATAGTACAAATTAATGAAGATACTAAATAGGAAATAATAATATTATTAAGAGGTATTGATAAATTATAGATTCCACGCGATATATCCCATGATATAAGTAAATATATATTGACAATAAAAAAATGTTAAAATATAATGAAGGCATAATAAAAAAGGGGGAAAACAAATGAAGTATCAAATTATAGGACAAACTGTACCAGTGGTTGAATTAGAGTTAAACAAAGGAGAAACAGTATATACTCAAAGAGGTGGATTATGTTATGAAACAGATGGTATAGTAATGAAGACAAATGCTAGAGGTGGAGTTATGAAAAGCCTTGGAAGAATGCTTACTGGTGAATCAATCTTTATGGCAAACTATACAGCTGATAGAGATGGAGCTAAAATTGCTTTTGCGACAACAGTTCCAGGAAATATAATTCCATTTAATTTAACAGAAAGACCATCTGGACTAGTTGTGCAAAAAGGTTCTTTCTTATGTGCAGAAGATGATGTAGAAACATCAGTAACTTTTACTAAAAAATTTGGTGCAGGGTTATTTGGAGGAGAAGGATTTATCCTTCAAAAAGTAACAGGAAATGGTACAGTATTCTTAGAAGTAGATGGAGATCCAATTGAAAAAGAATTGATGCCAGGAGAAGTATTAAAAGTAGATACTGGAAATGTAGTAGCATTTGAAACAACAGTTACTTATACAATAGAAATGGTGAGCGGATTAGGAAATATATTCTTAGGAGGAGAAGGATTATTTTTAACAAAATTAATTGGACCTGGAAAAGTTATATTACAATCACAAAACTTTAATGATTTTGTATCAAGAGTTGCTCCAGCAAGTCCAAAGAATCAATAAAAAAGTTGATAGTGGTAATCTTATTACCACTATCTTTATGTGAAATATAGTTTTTTATGATATTTTATAGTATTTTCTTGATAGCAATTACATAAAATGGTATAATCAAAACTGGAGAGTGAAGAGAAAATGATATTTGAAAACAAAACAAAAGTATATGCATTTGTAGGACCATCAGGAACAGGGAAAAGTTATAGAGCGCAAATGGTTGCAAGTGAAAATAATATAAAATATATAATAGATGATGGATTACTCATAAAAGAAAATGATGTGATTGCAGGAAGTTCTGCAAAAAAAGCACCAACCAAAATAGAAACCGTAAAGAAAGCCATTTTTATAGATAAAAAAGATAGAAACGAAATGAGAGAAGCTATAAGAAAAGTAAAACCAGATGCAATACTAATATTAGGCACTTCTGATGGAATGATTGAAAAAATAACAGAAAATTTAGGCTTACCAAAACCAGAAAAAACTATATATATAAACGAAGTAGCAACAGAAACTGAAATGGAAACAGCAAGAAGAATAAGAACAACAGAGGGAAAACATGTTATTCCAGTGCCTACATTTGAAATAAAAAGAGATTTTGCAGGATATATATTAGATCCTCTTCAAATATTTAAATATAGAAGAAATGATACTCCATATATGTCTGAAAAATCAATTATAAGACCAACATTCAGTTATTTAGGAAAATTTACAATATCAGATACAGTTTTTAGACAAATTGTAGAATATATATCTAAAAAAACAGAAGGAATACATAGAGTTTCAAGAGTAAGAGTTGAAAATACAGTAGGAGCAACAAATATTTATGTGGAAGTTTACGTGATATTTGGATATAATATAGTTAATGTATTAAGAGAGTTTAAACAAAAAGTAAAAAAAGAGATAGAAAGGTTAACTACAATGAATGTGCAAGAAGTTTCAGTTCTTGCAAAAGGAATACATATGCCAGAAAGAGAGGAAAAATAGATGTCATTTATAGTAGCAATTGATGGTCCTGCAGGAACAGGAAAAGGAACAGTAACAGGAATATTATCAAAAAAATTTAAATTATTAAATATTGATACTGGTGCAACATATAGATGTGTAACTTTAGATATGATTAACAAAAACATAAGTATTGATGATTTAGATAAAATAAAAGAATTATTAAAAAATATTAAAATAGAATTAAAGATAGAAAATAATATTCAAAAAGTTTATTTAAATGGAGAAGATGTTACAGAAAAGATAAGAAGCAAAGAAGTAACATCTTTAGTATCACAAGTTTCTAGTATAAAGGAAGTACGTTTAAGTATGGTAAACCTTCAAAGAAAGATGGCAGAAGGAAAAGACGTTATAATGGAGGGAAGAGATATTGGAACATATGTATTTCCAAAAGCAGATGTAAAAATATACTTAGATGCCGATGTTGAAGAAAGAGCCAAAAGAAGATTTGCTCAAAATAGAGAAAAAGGCATAAATATGTCATATGTAGAAATATTAGAAAATATTAAAAAAAGAGATGAAAATGATAGAAAAAAAGAAATAGGTGCATTAAAAGTAGCAGAAGATGCAGAGGTAATAGATAGTACAACAAAGAGTATAAAACAAGTTGTAAGAGAAATAAGTAGTGTAATAATTGAGAAAAAAAGAGAAATAAAGCAAACAAAAAAAATATATAAGATAAGAAAAGAAAATGCTTGGAAGAAATTTGTTAGAAAGATAGTAAAAGTTATTTTAAAAACAGCATATAGAATAGCTTTTAGAGTGAAAATAACTGGAAAAGTTCCAGAAGATGGAGCATATATTTTATGTTGTAATCATATAAATTATCTTGATGCTGCAGCAATAGTATTATTTAACAAGAGAAAAGTAAATTTTGTAGCTAAAGAAGATTTATTTACACATGGAATATTAAATTGGTTAGGACATTTATTTGATGCAATTCCAATAAAAAGAAATATGCAAGATATAGAAGCAATGAAAAGATGTCTAAAGGCATTGAAAAATGGAGAACTTCTAGGAATATTTCCTGAAGGAACAAGAAAAGGTATGGAAAAAAATATGAAAGCTAAAAATGGTGCAGCTTTCATGGCAATTAAGGGTAAGGTGAAAGTAATACCTGTAGGTATCCATGGTACATTTAAACCTTTTAGCAAAGTATATATGAACTATGGTGAACCTATAGATTTGAGTGGTTATACAAAAGATGATTTAGATAAAGCAACAGACATTATTATGGAGCAAATAGTTATGTTGACAAAAAAAGAAGATTAATGTATAATATTAAAAGTTAAAAAAGGGTAATTATATAAAAATATAGAATAAATAATATATTAAATTCTTTACAGAAGTCTTTAATATATTATTTATTGCAGTTTAAAAGAGAGGTAGAAGAAATGAATAACGAAAAAATAAGAAATGTAGCAATAATAGCACACGTTGATCATGGTAAAACAACTTTAGTTGATGCACTTTTAAAACAAAGCCATGTATTTAGAGAAAACGAACAAGTTGATGAGAGAATAATGGATTCAAATGCAATAGAAAAGGAAAGAGGAATAACTATCTTATCAAAAAATACATCTGTAATGTATAATGGAGTAAAAATTAATATAGTAGATACTCCTGGTCATGCGGATTTCGGAGGAGAAGTTGAGCGTGTTTTAAAGATGGTTGATGGAGTTCTTTTATTAGTTGATGCATTTGAAGGACCAATGCCTCAAACAAGAGAAGTTTTAAAGAAATCATTAGCATTAAATTTAAAACCAATAGTAATTATAAATAAAATAGATAGACCTGGAGCTGAACCACTTAAAGTTGTAGATAAAGTTTTAGAATTGTTTATAGAATTAAATGCAAATGATGATCAATTAGATTTTCCTGTAATATATGCATCTGCTAAAAATGGAATTGCAAAAATGCATTTACAAGATGAAAGCGATAATGTAAATTGTATATTTGATACTATAATTTCTAATATAGAACCACCTAAATGTGATATGGATGGAAGCATGCAGATGCTTGTATCAAATATAGATTATGATGATTATTTAGGAAGAATAGCAGTTGGAAGAATAGAGAGAGGAACAATTAATTCAGGAATGAGTGTTGCAATTTGTAAGAGCGAAAAAACAGAAAATGGTAAAATTGCAAAATTATTCACTTATGAAGGACTAAAAAGAGTCGAAACAGATTCTGTATCAGCAGGAGATATAGTTTGTTTATCAGGTATAGCAGATATAAATATTGGTGATACAATTTGTGATATAAATAATCCAGAAAAAATTCCATTTGTAGATATTGATGAACCAACTGTATCTATGACATTTAGTGTAAATAATGGACCTTTTGCAGGAAAAGAAGGACAATTTGTTACATCAAGACATATTCGTGATAGATTAATGAAAGAACTTGAAAGAAATGTAAGTTTACGTGTAAAAGAAACTGATTCAGCAGACAGTTTTGAAGTATGTGGACGTGGTGAATTACACTTATCAGTATTAATTGAAAATATGAGAAGAGAAGGATTTGAACTTTTAGTTTCTCGTCCAAAAGTTATATTTAAAGAAATAGATGGTGTAAAATGCGAACCAATCGAAAGATTAGTTGTAAATGTACCAGATGATTGTATTGGTAATGTTATAGAAAAACTTGGAAGACGTAAAGCAGAGATGTTAAATATGGAACCAGCTGAAGCAGGACATACAAAAGTTGAATTTAAAATACCTGCTAGAGGAATTATTGGATATAGAACAGAATTCTTAACAGATACAAAAGGTGAAGGTACTATGAATAGTATATTTGACTGTTATGAACCATATAAAGGAGAAATTCAATCAAGAACAAGAGGTGTTCTAGTAGCATTTGAACAAGGAACATCCGTAACATATGGTTTATACAATGCACAAGAAAGAGGAGAATTATTCATCGGTGCTGGAGTGGATGTATATGAAGGTATGATTGTTGGAATAAATGCTAGAAATGAAGATATTTCAATAAATGTATGTAAAGAAAAACATTTAACAAATACAAGAGCATCAGGATCAGATGAAGCATTAAGACTAGTTCCACCAATTCAATTATCATTAGAAAAAGCTATCGAATTTATACAAGATGATGAATTAGTAGAAGTAACACCAAAAAATATTCGTCTAAGAAAGAAAATATTAGATAGCAAGACAAGAGAAAGAGAAGCAAGAAGAAAAGTTTAAATTTACAATTGGGGACGGACTTGTTTTGCAAAAGATGATAAATTAGATGTTTTCTCTAATTTATCATCTTTTTATCTATTAAAAGATTCTCATTCCTATTAGATAAAAAATATAAAAAAGGAGCAAAAAATGAACAAAAACGAGTTAGCTAAGATAAAGAAAAAAGCATTAGAGGATCATATTCCAATTATTATGGATGATACATTAAAGGTAATAGAAAATATATTAAAAGAAAATAAACCAAGTAGAATTTTAGAAATTGGAACAGCTGTAGGATATTCTGCAATTTGTTTTTCTGAATTTTTAAGTGAAAATGGAAAAATAGATACTATAGAAAGAGAAAAAGATAGAGTAGAAGAAGCTTTAGTAAATATAAAAAAAGCAGAAGTAGAAGAAAAAATAAACATTATAGAAGGAGATGCTGTTGAAATTTTACCAACACTAAATGAGACATATGATGTTGTGTTTATAGATGCATCCAAGGGAAAATATCCATTTTTTTTAAAAGAAGCTTTGAGAATGTTAGGAAAAAATGGAATAATATTTGCAGATAATGTTTTATATAAAGGATATGTATTAAGTGACTATAATAAGCATAAACAACGTACTGCAGTTAGAAATTTAAGAGAATTTTTAGCAGAATTACAGGCAAATACTTCTTTAGAAACAAAAATATTAGAAGTTGGAGATGGATTAGCAATTGCTAAAAAAATTAAATAATAATACGAAATAATTAATAAGGCGCCTGCGGGAGTTTCCCACAGACGCATTTTTAAGGAATAAAGAACATCTTAGATTCCGTATTTCTGAAACAGTTTTAAAACGATAGGATCTGTGCAATGAGGTATGCTGTAATCATCAGCAATTGCTTCTTTGATGAGAAGCTCCACCCTTTCATAATCCCCCTTATCTACTGCGTCATTAAATTGACGTGTCCAGAAACGTTCATCTTGTTCATGTTCCCAAGCGGCCATCCGCTCTCCATATGTTGTCCGAGCCATAATGCTTACCTCCTTACATGCAAACATACGTTACATAATTAAATTATACAACATTATACAAAGAAAGTCTACAATAATAAAAAAGGATTATTTAAATCCTTTTTAAATCAAATATCTAATAAAAGATAAAACTGTATCAGTAATAAATGCTCCAAATAAAATATATACAATTGTTACTTGTAGGCTATATGGTATTTTAGAAAGAATTATATTTATTTTTCTTTTGAAAAATGGGTATATAAAATTAATAAATAGTATTGCAATTATTCCCCAAGCAAATGAGTAAAAAATACTTACTCTACCATTTAAATTTAAAAATTCATTTGTATAGTCCCACCATTTTAAAGAAAACAATGCTTCCATCCAAAAGCTTACCATATACTCAAAAATGGTAAATACAACGGCTGCATATATAAATAACTTTAAATTATGTTTTTTGTAGGTACTATAAAACATAATAAGGATTATAGCACCCCAACCATATATTGGGCATAATGGTCCATATAAAAAACCTCTCTTAGTAAAATGACCTAAAGAATAGAAACTAAATGCTGTTTCTAAGAGCCATCCTACAATAGCGAAAACTAAAAAATATATAAAATATAAATATAATCTTGGTAATTTTTTTCTATCTTCTCTTATCTTTACAAATTTATTTTTTTTCTTGGAATTATCATTTGTATCTGGTTTTGCATCTATTGATATATTATTTTCCATGTTATTAATTCCTTTCATAAAAATACAATATATATAATACCAAATTTATGCTAAAAAGTAAATTATATTAAGAAAAAATTAAATAAGATAGGGTAAATTTAAAAATAATATATACATTTACTTTAAGTAAGCTCTTTTATTTGAGTAAAAAAAGTAGTATAATATATAATGTCGTAAATGAAAAGGAGTAGATATATAAATGAAATTAAATATAGTATTAGTAGAACCAGAAATACCACAAAATACAGGAAATATAGCTAGAACTTGTGCAGCAATTGGAGCTAAACTTCACCTAGTTTATCCATTAGGATTTAGCATATCTGAAAAGGCTGTTAAACGTGCAGGTTTAGATTATTGGGATAAGTTAGAAATTGAAGAACATTTATCTTTAGAAAAATTTTTAGAGAAATATAAACCAGAAGAGAATAATATGTTTTTAGTAACTACAAAAGGAAAACATGTATATTCAGAACCTAAGTATGAAGAAATGGATGAAGTATTTGCTCTTTTTGGGAAAGAAACGAAAGGGTTACCAGAAGATTTCTTACTAAAATATATAGATAAAACAATTAGAATACCAATGAGAAAAACTTTAAGATCTTTAAATTTAGCAAATTCTGTAGCAATAGTTGCATATGATATAGTAAGACATACAGAATTTAGTGGATTAGAAGAAATAAGTGGATATTTTGATGAAAGATTAAAATAAAATTATTAAAAAATGAAATAAGAAAGGAACAAATTATTATGAAAAAACCAGAATTATTAGCACCAGCAGGATCATTTGAAAAAGCAAAAACCGCATTTTTATATGGAGCAGATGCAGTTTACTGTGGAACGGGTTCTTTATCTTTAAGAAGTAGAGCCGAAGTTGATGATAATGATTTAGCAAAAACAATTAGATATGCTCATAGCATCGGAAAAAAAGTATATGCAGCAATAAATATTTATGCTTGGGATGAATATTATGAAGAAATAAAGAAACAGGCAAAAATGCTAAATGAATTGAAAGTTGATGGAATTATTGCATCAGATGGAGGAGTAATTGAAATATTAAAAGAATATGCACCAGATGTAGATATACATATAAGTACTCAAGCTAATACAATTAGTTACCATTCAGCAAATTTCTGGTATAAAAATGGAGCTAAAAGAGTTATTCTTGGAAGAGAAATGAATAAAGAACAAATTAAAGAATTAATGGATAATAAACCAGATGATTTAGAAGTTGAAATTTTTGTTCATGGAGCAATATGTTTTGGATATTCAGGAAGATGTTTTTTAAGCGACTTTTTAGCATCAAGAAGTGCAAACTTAGGAGATTGTGCGCAAAGTTGTAGATGGTCATATAATGTTTATGTAGAAGAACATAATAAGCCAGGAAACCTAATGCCTGTTGAACATGATGAAAAAGGAACATACATTTTTTCTTCAAAGGATTTATGTTTAGTAAAAGAAGTTCCAGAAATTATAAATATGGGAATAGATAGTTTAAAGATTGAGGGAAGATTAAAAACAGAGTATTATTTAGCAAGCGTAGTTAATAGTTATAGAAATGCAATAGATGATTATATAAAGAATCCTGAAAATTATGATTATACAAAATATATAAAAGAGCTTGAAAAGACAAAAACAAGAGGACTTACTACATTTTATTTTAATGATAGAAACAATAAAGATTTTCAAGAATATGATGGAAAACAATATAATCCAGATTATGAATTTGGTGGAAAAGTTGTAGAATATAATGATGAAAAATCAATAATTGAAATCAGAAACAAACTAGTAGTTGGAGATACTATGGAAATTTTAATTCCAAAGAATATAACACCAGTAGAATTTAAAATAGAAAAATTATGGGATACGGATACAGACGAAGGAGTAGAATGTGTTAATCCGGGTAAAGCAGGTCAAAGCATTAAAATGAAATTACCAATTAAATGTGAAAACGGATGGATATTAAGAAGAAAGAAAACTAAATAAAATGAGGGGCGATTTAATATAATTGCCCCGTTTTTATTTATTAATTTTTTCTAAATTATGTGCAAATAAAAATCCAATAAAAAGTAAAAGAATAGAAATAAAGCTTGTTAAATCAAAAGATATATGAGTATATAATATTAATATGCTTCCTAATGTAAAACCAATAATAGAATAATATGTAGGCATATAAAATTTGTTAAATAAAAATTTAATTACGACTATACATATAATAGATCCAATAATTAAACCAATACCCATTGGAATTAAAATATTAAAATTTAATGTTGCGATAGATGATAAATAAATGGGATAAACACCTAGACACATAAGAATTAAAGTGTTGCTAATTCCGGGAACAATTACCCCGATAGACATAAGTAAGCCAGATAATATAAGATAAGAAGTAGATACGTAATTACTGGTTATCAAGGCTAATTTGTTTTCTATAATAACTAATATAAATCCAATAATAAAAGATATTAAAGTAAAAGCTAAGTATTTAATTTTAAATGTATGCTTGCTATTTACTTCTTTAATTAGTGATGGAATAGAACCTAAAATTAATCCTATAAAACAGAATTGAGTTTGCATTGGATAAATATTTAACAATGATTGCAGTATATTACCAAGTAAAAGTATGCCAAAGATACCACCGATAATAAATGGTAGTAAGTAATAAAAATTAGTCTTAAAATCTTTAAATATGTTTGTTATAGAAGTTATTAATTTATCATAAATACCTAAAATAACACATATTACGCCACTACTAATTCCTGGTAAAATAGCTCCGGCACCTAATAATATTCCTGTAAAAAATTTAGTAATCAAATATATCATTCCATTTCTTTAATATTTATATATAGATATTAAAAAAATAATTAATTATTCCATTTTAATATATAATAAATAAAATAAAAAAATAGTACAATTATAAATTTATAAGGTCATGCACTTTCAATTTATATATACATATAATTTATGTATAAGACAATTGGAGGTGCATTTATGTTTACTACCTTATGTGGAAGTTTAGGAGCGATAACTTTTATAGAATTTTTAAAATCAGCAGTATTTCTTTTGGGATATATATCAAATAATAATTTGTTTCCAGAGCCACTATCATCAGAAGAAGAAAAAGAGTATTTAGAAAAAATGAAAAATGGTGATGAAGAAGCAAAAAATATTTTAATAGAAAGAAATTTAAGGTTAGTTGCTCATATTACAAAAAAATATAGTACTTCTAAAGTAGAACAAGAGGATTTAATTTCAATAGGTACTATAGGACTTATTAAAGGGATAAATAGTTTTGAATCATCTAAAGGTGTTAGACTTGCTACATATGTTGCTAGATGTATTGATAATGAGATTTTAATGTATTTAAGAAGCACAAAGAAATTAAATTCTGAAGTATATTTAGAAGATCCAATTGGAAATGATAAAGATGGAAACACAGTAGTACTTCAAGAAGTACTAGAAAATAATGAAAGAAGTATTGATGAAGAGGTAGATTTGAAATTTAAAATAAAAAAATTATATGAGAAAATGAAAAAAATATTAAAACAAAGAGAAAGATTTATAATTGAATTAAGATTTGGACTAAATGGATCTAAACCAAAGACTCAGCATGAGATTGCTGAAATGATGGGAATATCACGTTCATATGTATCGAGAATAGAGACAAAAGCAATAAAAAAATTATCAAAAGAATTTGAAAACTAAGTTATTTGAATTAACAAATAAAATTTATAACAAAAATAGAAAAAATTAAAAAAATATGTTAAAATAATAAAACATAAAATAACTGAAATGGAGAAAAAAATGAATAATTATAAAAAAGAAGAAGAAAATAGAAGAGAAGAAGCAACTCAAATAAGCTTTGACATATTAGGAAATATACAAAAAGAGAAAAAAGAAAAAGGAGAAAATCTAAATAAATTTGTAGATGATTATGTTTTAGTAGATATAGAAACCACAGGATTTTCACCTGTTAAAGATAATATTATCGAAATTGGAGCTATAAAAGTAAAAAACAATGAAATTATAAGCGAATATAATGAATTAATTAAAATAGATAAAATATTATCACCTTTTACAACAAAATTAACAGGAATAACAGACGAAATGCTTCAATCTGGAAAAAATATTACAGAAGTTCTTAAAGAATTTGTAAAGTTTTCAGAAAATAAAATTATTATAGGACATAATGTTACTTTTGATTTAGGATTTTTAAATTATAATTGTAGAAAATATTTAAATTATAACCTTAATAACGATTATGTTGATACTATGTGTATGGCAAGAAAAATAGTACCAAATAGCATAAATTATAAACTTGGAACTTTAGCTAATTTATTTAATGTAAGTTATGAGGGTGCGCATAGAGGACTAAAAGATGTCCAAATAACATATGAAGTATATAATAATTTAAGAAAAATAGAAAAAAATATGTTATAATTTGGAATTGGTAATAAATTAAAATATTATATTGATTTTATTAACCTTTGATGATATTATTGAGCTGAAAAATTAACAAAATAAATTAAGAAATATGATATTAAATAAGAAAAAATAAAAGGAGAGATACATATGAAAAGAAAAATTGTAAGTTTATTTTTAATTATTACATTGATTTTTACAATATGTTATATACCTTTATCTTTAGCAGAAGAAAATCAAACAACATATACAGTTAGACAGATAACAAGTGAAGACGAAATAAAAAGCGATTCTGCTAATGATTACATAATTGTTTTTGAAGAGCAAGATGGAACTAATTATGCATTAGCTAGTAGAGCAAATCCAGATACAAAGTATTATGCAATGGATAAGAATAATTCTGAAGTTGTTAATATAGAAGGAAATACTATAAAATATTCGGGAAATGATAATATTTTATGGACTTTTACAAAAAGTACTATTACAGTTTCAGAAGAAGATGATAAACCAGCATTAGAGGCATCTATTCCAGTATATAGTGGAGATATCTCAAATAGAGATCAATTAGAATTTGTAACCACAAATACTTCTAGAAATCCTGCAGGAATAGAATATACTCAAAATTCTTATGGATTTATATTCCATTTCGATGATGATGGAACAGTAGAGATGGAGCAAGATAATGGAAATGCAAAATATTGTTATTTAAGGTTTTTATCAACAGACAAAAGATTTTTATCTAGTAAACATGGAAATGCAGCTAGTTTAAAAATTTATGAAGTTATAAAAACATATAAAGATAAATCAAATTTTGACATATCTTCTATTCCTAGTATTCCAGATTATCCAAATCAAGGGTCGATAAAAATTGACAAGATAGCAAATACTAGTGACAATTATGAAAATAATGGAAAAGCAAATGTTAAACTAAGTGCTATGGCTGAGCCGATTAATAGAGATTTGGATATTGTATTAATTATAGATGATTCTAATAGTGTAAATCAAAGTGAAGCAGAGGGAGAGAAAACAAGAGCTGAAGTAATAAAACAAGAGACTAGTAGATTTGCAGAAGAAATATTAAAAATTAATCCAAATAATAGAATTGGCATTGTTAGATTTGCTGGGGATGTAATATATAAAGATGAAAGCGATAATCTTGGACTTTCAAACAATATTGATGAAATAAAAAAAGTTATTAGCAAAGAAAGAGATGAGTCAGAAGGAGGAACTAATTACACAGCAGCATTTGAACAAGCTAATAGATTATTTGAAATGTCTTCTGTGGAAGAAAATAGAGATTCTATAGCAGTATTTGTATCAGATGGTGGACCAAGTATATATAATAGAATAAAATATACAGTATACAAAAATACAACTGATGGAGAAATAGGACATCATGCAGATAATTGGGTAAATTATCTAATAAATTCAGAATTAAAAGAAAATGTTTTAATGAAAGAATCAGGAGTAAAAATTTATACTATAGGAGCAGGAAATTATACAAAACCAATAACAAGTAATGGTTCATTTGTAATTAATTCAGAAGATACAATTGAAATATTACAAAATTTAGCAACTGAAGAATCATATTTTTATGACTGGAATGACATTATTCCAGAGCTTGGAAAAATATATGAAAAAATATTAAGAGATTTTTATATATATCCTAAAGATGCAGTTGTTACAGATATACTTGGTGATGATGTAGTTTTATTAACAAAAAAAATAGAAGATGAAAATCAGAAGATAGTAATAAAACACGGAGAAGAGATTATCGAAGAAATTACTTTTAATGAAGATGGAACAGAAGCATATTCTAACTTAAATGAGAAAGAAAATATACTAACAAAAGATGAAAATAAAAAAATGATAATAGAAACTGAAAATTTAAAATATACAGAAAGTGATAAAACTTTTACTTGGAAAATAGGTGAACTTGATAAACAAGAATGGAGTTTAGAATATCCAGTATATTTAACAAGGACAGTTAATATGTATAATGATGGTACTGATAGAGAAGAAGGCAAATATGACACAAATAAAGAAGCTTATATAACATACACAAATCATTTAGATGAGGAAATAACACAAGAGTTTCCAATACCTGGAATAACATGGAAAATTGAAGATAATACTCAAGCACCAGGAAAACTACCTCAAGCAGGCCAAACAATAGTAGTAATTGCAATTATTCTAACAATTGCAATAATAGCTGTTATAATTAAAATAAGAAGTAAAAAATCTGATTTTTAAAATAAAGAAAATAGCACATGTAAAAATGCATGTGTTATTTTTTATGCAAAAAAATGGAAAAATAAAATAAAAAAAATCTCACATAATAATAATGAAAAAATAAAAGGTTGTATTAAACCAATTTTTTCAACAAAAATAAAAGAGAAAGGAAGTAAATAATGAGAAAAATATTAATTTTTATAACAGTTCTATTTCTTGCTATAGCAATAATGCAAACAACAATTTATGCAGCATCGATTCCTTTAAATTCAATAACTGTAAATATAAGCAAGGATAAAATAGAGCCAGGAGAAGAAGTTAAGGTTGATATTAATTTTGGAACAGAACTTGGAGCATATACATTTGATATAGCATATGATAATTCAATTTTTGAATATGCAAAATCAGAGGGTGGTACAGAAAATGATAATGGAACAAGAGTAAGAGTTAATTATTATGATAGTACAGGAGGAACAAACCCAAGAACTAATATGTATGTAGTATTCAAAGCAAAAGAAGATATTACATCAACTAATCCAACAAATTTTTCAATAACTGCTGAGGGACTTGCAAATTCAGATGCTTCTCAAGAATATGATGATATTACCCAGGCAATTGAAAAACAACTTACTGTAGAACCAAATTATAAGCAGTACAATATAGACTTAGAGTATACAGAAAAATTAATAAAAGATAAAGATATTGATTTAAAACTTGTAACTAAATCAAGCATGGGAAAAAATTATGACAATTTAATGACTAAGGCAGAGATAATTAGTAAACCTCAAAATGCTAACATTAAATTAACGGCAATGGAAGATAATAGTAATGAAATAAATATGATAGAAACTGGATATGGAAGTACTAAAGGATTTTCTTTAGGAGGAAAAAATGCACATCATGAAATAAATATGAAAGCAAATTTTGATACAACAGGAGAATATAAAATTAAATTTAGTATATTAGATAAAGACTCTTCTAATGCATTGGTTGTTGAAAAAGAATTTACATTAAATGTAATAGAAGAGAATACTAATGTAAGCGATACTGAAAACAACGCGGATAATGAGGATAATAGCGAAAATAATAACCCTAATAATTCAAATGATAATCAAAATAGTAATATAAATAATGAAGAAGAATTACCAAAAGAATTACCTAAAACAGGTATGACGCAATATGTGTATATAATAGCTATAATCTCTTTATTATTATCAGGATATATTGTAAATAAAAATTTAAAAAAAGATAAATAATGTAAGCTTCTATATTTTATAGAAGCTTACATAGAAAGGAATAAAATATATGATAAAGAACATATTTAAGTTATTTGTCATATTTTTAATTATTTTATTTATAGTAAATATTGTATATGGGATAAATGTAGAAATGAAATTAAAAAACAATCCAACTAATTCCAGTGAAATAGATATAAATAATATGATTACAGAAGAAATAAGTGTGCAAAATAATTTAGTAAAAGATAGTATTGAAAGAATACCTGAAAAATATCAAGGGTATAAAGTTTCTTCTAAACTAAAAATAGAAAAAATAAATTTAGAAACATATGTGTTTGAAGAGTATGATGAAAAAGCAATGTGGATTTGTCCTACTAAATATTTTGGACCAGATCCAAATGAGATAGGTAATTACTGTATTGCGGCACATAATTATGACAAAGAAAATATGTTTAATAATATAATAAAATTAAAAATAGGTGACAAAATTAGTCTGATAGATAATAAAAACGGAGAAAATAGTTATATTATATACGATATATACAAATCAGATCCAAAAGATAATAGTGCTTTATCGCAAAAAACTAATAATAATATTGAAATAACACTGATTACATGCAGTGATTATTCGAGCAGAAGAATTATTGTTAAAGCAAGAAAAATTTAATTTTTAAAAACTAAAAAGAGGAGGAATATGAAAAAGAAATATATATTATATATTGTTGGAATAATTAGTATTATTACTATTTTTATTTTTGTGAATAAAAATATAGCTAAAACTGAAATGTATGTATCTGATGATTTCCCGGATAGTTATAAACCATATATAGAAGAATTAAAAAGAAAATATCCTAATTGGGAATTTAAAGCACTTTATACAAACTTAGATTGGAAATATGTAATAGATAATGAAAACATTTTTGGGAAAAATTTAGTACCAAAATCATATAGTGATAGTTGGAAAAATACTAAGCCAGGTGAATATAATGTAGAAGTGGACAGTGGATGGGTTGATTCTTCAAGACAAGCTGTTGAATATGCTATGGATCCTCGTAATTTTCTAAATTATGTTAGAGTATTTCAATTTGAAGAGCTTTCATATAATAGTAAAACTAACACAAAATCTAGTATAGAAAAAATATTATATGGAACAGAATTTTATAATAGAATTGTAGAATATTTAAATTCAAGTGGTGAAAATATTGTAACAGATAAAGAATATTCAGATTTAATATTATCAGCTGCAAAAATATCTAATGTGAGTGGATTTCATTTAGCATCACGAATAAAACAAGAAGTGGGACCATTTTTGTCACATAGTTCTATTAGTGGAAAAGTGTCGGGGTTTGAAGGATTATATAATTTCTACAACATAGGAGCAACTAGTTCATCTGAGCCAATGGGAGCAATAAAAAATGGACTAAGATATGCAAAAGATGGAAAAGGGGCATCAGAAGAAACAAAGAAAAAATATTTGATACCATGGAATACAAAAGAAAGAGCTATAACAGGAGGGGGAATATTTATAGGGTCAAGTTATATAAATCTTGGACAAAATACAATATATTTACAAAAATTTCATGTGAATGATACAGAAGGAGGAGAACTATTCTGGCATCAATACATGACAAATGTATTAGCACCATATAGTGAATCAAAGTTAATATATACCGGATACAACAATAGTAATTTATTAAATTCATCAATGTCATTTATAATCCCTATTTACGAAAATATGCCTGACCTACCTGCTTTAAGCCCAAGTATTAATACAAGTGATTATACGGAAGATAATACAAAAGTTTTTGCAAATGTCGAAACTTCATTAAATGTAAGAAGCGGTCCTGGAACAACATATGAAATTTTAACTAGCCTACAATCTGGAGAAGAAATGACTAGAATTGCAAAAGGAAAACAAAAAGGAGAGTTATGGGATAGAGTAAAACTGCAAAATGGTATGGTCGGATTTGTTTTTAGTAATTATTTAGAAGAAGTGCCAGAAAGCAATATTGAGGAGATAAAATTAAATATAGATAGAAATATAATAAATAAAGGAGAAAAAGTACAATTAAGAGTAGAAACAAAACCAGATGATGTAGTACTTAATGAAATAGAGTTTTCATCAGAAAATAGTGAGATTGCAACAATTAGTTCTGATTTATATGTATTAGGGCTAAAATCTGGAAAAACTAAAATATATGCGAAAGCGAAAAATGGTGTAGAAGATTCCATAAATATAGATGTTGTTACTCCTCTAGAAGATATAATTTTGAGTTCAGATGAATATACTATTCAAGAAGAAGAAAAATTAAAATTAGAACCAATTATTTTTCCAGATGATGCAGATAATAAAGAAATAAAGTATGTATCAGAAAATAGTGAGATTGCAAATATAGATAATAATGGAGTTATAACTGGTAATAAAATAGGAAGTACTAATATTATCTTAAGTGGAGATAACAATATAACAAAGAAAATAAAAATAAATGTTATTAAAAAACTTGAAGATGGTGAAATTGTATTTAGTGAAAATTTAGAAATCAATGGAAACATTATTACTGGACTTGCAAATAAGAATAATACAGTAACTACAATTCTAAATCAGATACAAACAAATTATAATATAGAAGTTTATGATAAAAATAATAAAAAATTAAATGACAATGAATTAATAGGAACAGGAACCATAATTAAAATATTAGATGGTAATAATGTAGTTATCCAATATGAAATATTATTATATGGAGATGTAAATGGTGATGGAAAAATTAATAGCATAGATTTATTGGTTCTACAAAGACATATTTTAGAAATAGAAAAATTAAGTAATATATTTGTAAAAGCTGGAAATGTAAGAAAAAATCATAAAAATCCTAGTTCAGTTGATTGTTTACTAATACAAAGACATATATTAGGAATTCAAAGTTTAGATCAATGAATAGAAAGGAAGATAATTTGAAAAGAAAAATTTATATAATAAATTTATTTATATTACTTCTTTTATTTATATTTAATCTGAAATTAAAAGCTGAAAATAATAATATGAATTTTGCAATAAACAAAGACAGTATTGAAGTAGAAGATGTATTTGAGATTGATATAAGTAAAGATGGATTATATGTAGCAGCAGGAACTTTATGGATATATTTTGATAATGATAAATTAGAATGTTTATCATCAAAGGATAATAATATAAATATAATAGATAATAAAATAATATTTACCTGGGTTAGTGATAGTGGACGAAACAAAAATATATCTAATCTAATAAACTTAAAATTTAAGGCAAAAAAAGAAGGAACAGCTTCTTTTAATATAATAAGTGAGATATTTGATGAAAATGGGAATAAAATAGATATAAAACAATTAAATAAAGAAGTTTTAATTAGTAGTAAAACAAAAGAAAAACAAGATACCGAAAATTCCAAAAGTGTTAATTTAAATATAATGAGATTAGATAAAGAAGGAATTATTCCAGATTTTGATCCTAACATAACAGAATACTATTTAACTGTTGATAATTTGGTAGAAGAGCTAAATGTAACTGCTATTCCAGAAAGTAGTAAAGCTAAAGTTACTATAGAAGGTAATGAAAGTTTAAAAAAAGGTATAAATAAAATTAGTATAACTGTTAATAACAATGAAAAAAATAAAATCTATAATATTAATGTTACAAAAACAAATGATTTTGAAAGTGCAAATACAAATTTAGAAACATTTGCTGTAGAAAATTATGAATTATCTCCGGAATATCAAGAAAATATAACGGAATATAATATCGAAATAAATAATAATGAAGAACAATTAAATATACTTGCAATTCCAGAAAATACAGGTGCTGATGTAAGAATAGAAAATAATGATAAACTAACAGAAGGAAATAATATTATAGAAATAATAGTAACAGCAGAAAATAAAATTACAAAAAGAGTATATAAATTAAACGTATATAAAAGAAATGAAGAAGAACAGAAAATCTATGAAGAGAATAGAAATAAAGCTATAGAAGAATCAAAAAAGACTATAGAGAAAATAAATCATGAAATTGAAGGAAAATATGTAAATAAAAATGAAATAGAAATAAAAGATTTAAATGACAGAAAAGAACTAGAAAATAATATAATTATGTGGACTGGAATTATTTGTAGTGTAATAGTTTTAATAGCATTAATATTTAGAATAAAACATGAAAAAATCAATAAAAATTGATCTAAAATTGAAATTTATATTCTATCCATTATAATTATTCATAGAATAGTGTAAATATTGACTATTTTTCCAAAATATGTTATAATATAGAAGTCGACGGGAGATAAAAAAGAAGAAAATAATGGAGGTTATTTTATGAATAAAAATGTATTAATATTTGGACACAAAAACCCAGACACTGACTCAATTACATCAGCTATGGTAATGGAAAATTTAGAAAAAAAATTAGGAAATGAAAAAGCAAAAGCTGTTAGAACAGGTAATGTTAACAAAGAGACACAATATGTTCTTAACTATCTTGGATTAGAAGCACCAGAATTAATTGATGATGTTGAAGATGGTCAAGAAGTTATATTAGTTGATCACAATGAAGCAACACAATGTGTTAACAATATTTCTAATGCAAAAATTTTAAAAGTTGTCGACCACCATACAATGAATTTCGTAGCTCCATATCAATTATTTTATAGAACAGAGCCAGTTGGATGTACTCAAACTGTTTTATTCAAAATGTATAAAGAAAATGGTATAGAAATAGATAAAAATACAGCAACATTAATGCTTAGTGCTATTGCTTCAGATACATTAGTATTAAAATCACCAACAACAACTGATGATGATAGAAAAGTTGTTAAAGAACTTGAAGCAATTTCAGGATTAAATGTTAATGAATTTGGTGTAGATATGTTAAAAGCAGGAACAGATATTAGTGAATTTACACCAGAACAAGTTATAAATATAGACTCAAAATTATTTGAACAATCAAACAAGAAATTTAGAATAGCACAAGTAAATACAGCAGACTTAGACTCTATATTCAAAAATCAATCATATTTTGAACAAGCAATTAATGAAGATATTAAAAAAGAAAACTTAGACTTTTATGTATTTGCTGCAACAGATATAATTAACTCAAACTCAAAAATTATATCTTTAGGTAATGATGCAGGAGTTGTTGAGAAAGCATTTGGTGTACCTGTTGATAATAACACAGCAATGCTTGAAAATGTTGTATCAAGAAAGAAACAAATATTACCACCTATCTTAGATAACTTAAAATAGGATATAGTGTAATTAAGATAATAAAAGGAGTTTATATATATAAAAAGTTAGTATGAAAATACTAACTTTTTTTCTTTTTCTTAATCTTATACTTGCATTTTAGCTTTTTTTTTGTTATCATATAACAGTCAAGTAGATAATGCCGATGTGGCGGAACTGGCAGACGCACCAGACTCAAAATCTGGCGGGAAACCATGTGGGTTCGAGTCCCACCATCGGTACCAGTGATTTTATTGTTCGAACTAATAGAGTAGTTTAACGCAGATATCATTCTAAAAAGAATGATATTTTTTATTGTGAAAATAGTGTGAATTTTTCTATATCTGTTTGACAAACAGTATGATTTTTTGATATCATATATAGAACGTATATTTTAGTACGTTTTACGAAATTTATTCATTGAATGTATTAATGATCAATAATATTAATCAAAAATATTTTATTTAGTAAAGATAATTTTAATTCTGGTATTAAAATTCAAAGTATTATTAAGAAATATAAATTTTTAATTTATATATAAACAAAAGCAAACATAAGAAAGGAGAGGATAGTTTGCCTATTTTATCAAATTTGTCAAAACTAAAATTAGTTTTACAAAAGGTGTTACCGAATTTAAAAGTAACAGGAAAAAAATGTATAAAAGTATTACCTAATGTTGCAATTCCAATAATCATTATGTCATTTATTCAAAAGTATTTTGGCGTACAGAATGGACCTATGGGAATTGTATTAGTGTTTATATGTATGTTTAAGGTAAATCAAATAAAAACACCAGAATCATATTTGAAAATGTCTATTTTTTTAATTATTATTTCTGTATTTGCAAGTATAGCGAGTTTAAATTTAATGACATCAATCTTATTAAATTTAATTATTCCTTTTTTAATAATTTACCTTACTACAACAAAAGGAAAAGAATCTAACTATTTTGTATATGGTTATGAATATATAATGTTACAGAGTTATCCTATTCAGATATATCAGATACCACAAAGGATTGCAGCAGTTGTAGTAACATTAGTCTTAGGATATGTATTTATGAAAATATATAATAGGAATCATAAATTTGATAAAGACTTGGTTTGTGATGGAGATTTAATTATAGAAAACTTTGAAAAAATAAAAAACAAAATTAGAAAAAACAGAAATACAAATATAAAAGAAAAAATAAGCATAAAGGATAAAAGAGTTAGATTTGCAATACGTACAGCTTTTATATTATGGATTACTTGCATTTTTATGGACAGAATACCCGATAGGAATATTAGGAGTTATTGGTTACCTTTAATTACATATGGTTGTTTAGAAATAGATTATCAAAAACAAAAAGATAAATTATTAGCTCAAATAGGAGGGGCTACAATAGGTATTGCAATTTTTATTGTTATTTTCCATTGGATTCCAACAAATGCATTACTTGTTTTTATGACAATGGCATTTACAATACTTTTTTCAGTTGAAAATGATTATTTAAAAAAGACTATAGGAACTATATTAGGTATGAGTTTTGCACTTCCTACATTTGGAGAAGTAGGAGCAATTTTACTAAGATATACATATGTTATATGTGCTATAGGTATTGTATATATTGTTGAACATTTAAGAAAAGTTGTTAGAAAAGTAGAAAGGTATTTATACTTATAGTAAATAAAGAGTTTTAACAATTGAATATTATGTAAATATATGGTATAATAAAAAAGTCAACATCAAAGAAAAGGAGAATGAGTATGAAGAATGACAAGATGAAACATGACAACAAAGAGTTGCGTGATATTAGCGCAATTTCTAAAGAAGATGGAATGATATTCTATTCTTCATTCGTGGAGGTAGAAACGACTACTAGTGAAGATCGGACAGTAAAGGTTGAAGTGCGTCCAAGACATCCACTTGAGATGTTTTTTGGAATGGTGAGCACGAAGCTTGCAGATAGCATTAACATAAGAGAGGTTAAAACATTTGAAGTAAACCTCGTGACATGTGTGCTTCTGCTGTTATCGATTTTAGGAAAAAATCCTGGAGCAGTGGTTGCAGTAATTTTACTGCGATTTACGATGCTTAGAAATTTGCTAAACGTCGCATGCATGTCATTTCAGATGAAGCTTGGAAAAAGCAAAAGTCTTGGAAGATACCATGCAGCAGAACATATGGCAGTTAATGCGTATAATGACCTAGGACGAGCTCCGACCTTGGAAGAAGTACGGACATATTCAAGATTTGACGAAAATTGCGGCAGTATGAGGGAATTTAGAAAAATAATATCTGTGCTACCTCAAATAGTGGTGTTATGCTTTTGCACAAGAATTTATGGAATTGCCTATATAATTTGTGTAATTGTAGCATCGGCGATCGCTGTTTGGGGGATGGACGCAAAGGTAAAAAAGTATTTGCAGATCCTCATAACAAATAAACCAACTGACATAGAACTGAGAAATGCAGTAGAAGGTATGAAAAAGTTGGAAGAAACGTTAAAGGATATGCCGTCTTCTGATATCCCTAGGATAAGATTCATTGGAGGGATATTGTTTTAACCACTACGGAACTCCTACAAAAAAAGCAAGCTCAAATTTGAGCAAGAGTTAGCGAGCTAGACTGTAAAAAGTTTGGCTCGCTATACTTTTATAGTATAAGCAAAATATATGGTATAAATTATATAAAAAAATATAAAATGAAAAATCTAGAAGATATTAGAATATCAAGGAAAAAAAGATAAAAATATTTACTAAATTTCCTTGATTTATTTTTTGACAAATGGTACAATATTTAGGTAAAAGTATATAATTATATACTTTTGGTACAATTATAAAAATGGTGATAAAAATGCCAATATACACAAAAGCAGGATTACCTGTAAATGAAATTTTAAGAAAGGAAAAAATACAAATTCTAGAAGAACTAGAAGGAAAAGAAAATAACGGAATTTTACAAGTAGCAATATTAAATTTAATGCCTTTAAAAGAGGATACAGAATTACAATTATTAAGAAAATTATCTGCATCAGGGAAAAACATAAAAATAACTTTTGTTAATGTTACATCATATATTAGCAAAACAACAGCTCCTGAACATATGGAAAGATTTTATTCAACATTTGAAGAAATAAAGAATAAAAATTTTGATGGATTAATTATAACAGGAGCGCCTGTAGAACAAATGAATTTTGAAGATGTGATTTACTGGAATGAATTAACTAAAATAATGAAATGGTCAGAAACACATGCAAAATCTACTTTACATATTTGCTGGGGAGCACAAGCAGGACTTTATTATCATTATGGAATTAATAAACATTTAATAGATAATAAGATGTTTGGAATATTTAATCATAAAATAGATGATCACAATTCCAAAATCCTATTTGGATTTGAAGATGGATTTAAAGCACCACATTCTAGACATACAACAGTATACAAAGAGGATATAGAAAAGATACCTGAACTTGAAGTCATATCTGAATCAGATAAAGCAGGGGTATTCATAGTAGAAAATAAAGAGAAAAATCAATTATTTGTCACAGGACATCTAGAATATGCTGTAGATACCTTGGACAAAGAATATAAAAGAGATATATCTAAAGGATTAAAAATAGAAATTCCAGAGAATTATTATATGGATAATAATCCAGAAGAAAAACCAATATTTAGTTGGAAAGAAAATGGCGACAAATTATATTCTAACTGGGTTAATTATTATCTAATAAATAATTAGAATTTTATATTATTTTCTATTGATATTTTTATAATAGTATTATATGATTAGCAAAGAAAAAGTTAACGAAAAGATTATTTTGAAAATAAGGAGGAAATACCAAGAGATGAAGAAAAAAATAGCTGCAATATTTATGACAATCATACTAACTCTAATGATGTTAACAATAAATATAAATGCAACAAATATCCAAGAAAATAATGGAGTAATACCATTAAATAATGATGTAACACCAATTCAACAAGAAGTACAACAAACAACAACACAAACACAAGAACAAGCGCAGCAACAAGCAACAAATACAACACCTGATTTAAAAAATGATGCTACAGTTAATTTAGTAGAGATAAAAGATAAAGAACTTGAAACATTAAAAGATTATCAAGATTCTTATGGTGATAATACATATGGTTTAGTTGCATATTTATTGAATATAATTAGAATTTACAGTATACCATTTGGATTCGTAGGAATTGCTATTAGTGGTATCTATAGATATATAATTGGAATAAGAAAACTAGACGTTAGAGATAAAGGTTTTGGAGCTATGATAGGTATAATAACAGTAATGGTTATTTGTCAAATCTTACCATTAGTGTTTGCAATAGTTGTAAAAGGCTGGAGGGGTTAACAAATGAAAGTATTATTTGCCGTAAATAATGAAAGTATTTCTGAATCTATTATAAAGAAATATCAGCAAGAATACAAAGAGATTATAACAAGTAAAAACGTATATTATTTTGATGCAATAACAAGAGAACTACAAAAAGATAAAACTTATGACAGGATTGTTATTAGTGAAGATGTTGAACCATTTGCTAATAATAATTATGGAGTAATTGATAAATTTATTTTTGAAAGATTAGATAGTATTAGTGATGAAGCAACAGGAAATAATGGACAAGATATACCAATAATATTAATATGTGCAGATAGAAGATCTAAATCAGAAAATATATTAGTAAAAATTTTTGGAATAGGTATATATAATGCGCTACTTGGACAAGATAGAACAATATCAAATGTTTGTGAATTAATGAATAAACCTCGTAGTAAAAAAGAGGCTAAGGTTTATTATAGAATAGAGGCTGATGATGTTGAATATAAATCAGAAACTGAAGGTGATGTAAACGAAGTAGAAATTCAAAATATATTAAATCACTATAAAAAATTAGGAAAAAATGAAGATGAATATGTAAGAAGTTTTGATAATATAGCAGGACAATATACTGATGCACAATTAAGAGTTATATGTAAATTCTTACCATTAAATGTAAAAGCAGTATTAGAGGAAAGTTCACCTAAATACCAAGAATTAATTACTTTTGGAACAGTAACACCAAGTTCTATGCAAACCGGAAAGAAAATAAAACATCCTAAATATGTTCCTAATGAAGATTATTATAAATCTAAAAATAGTAAAAATAATATTCAAGATGTAAAAAAGGACATTACAACAAAAAATATAGGTGAATCTGAGTTAACAAAACCTGTTATTATACCAACTATAGCAGGAGTAAAAAAGAAAGAAAAACAAACTTTAACAAATGAAAGTGATAAAAATAAGACAAATACTGTAGAAGTGAAAAAGAATAAAGAAGTAGAAGAAAAGAAAAATAATAGCTTAAATACAAATGAAATAGAAGATATTTTACAATCAGTTGAAATTGATATTTCAGATACAACAGATTCTTCTAATGATAGTAAAAAGGTAGAGCAAGTAGAAGAGGCACCAAAAAAGAGAAGAGGAAGACCTAAAAAAATTAAAACACAAGAAGAAATTGAAGCTGAAAACAAACCAAAAAGAGGTAGAGGAAGACCTAAAAAAGTTCAAGTAGTTGAAAAAGTTGAGGAACCTGAAGAGGACGAAGAAGCAGTTGATTTATTTGGATTAGGAGAAGAGGAAGAAAAACAAGAAGATAATAATGGAGAACTAATATTACCAGGACTTGATGAAGAAAATGATGATAGCAATGAAAATGAATTAGTTTTACCAGGATTAGATGATGATACTGACGATAATAAAGAAGATGAAGAAACAGTTGATTTATTTGGGCTAGGAAGTGACGAAGAAGATTCTAATACATCTAGTTCAAATAGTGATATAAATAATATTTCAAATCAAAACAATAACCAAATAAATAATAATTATAGCAATGTTGGTTTTGATACATACAGCAGCAATAATGATATATCTGCTAATGAGATAGAAAAAACAAGAAATAATAATTATGGTGATGAAAATTTAAAAAATCTTATTAGTATGACAAATAAATTAGTTGCGTTTGTTGGAACATCTAAAAATGGAACATCATTTATTGTTAATAGTATAGCAGAAATATTATCTAAAAAAGGAATTAAAACAGCCATATTAGATTTAACACAAAATAAAAATTCATATTATATATATACTCAAAATGATGAAGAATTAAGAAAAATTGCATATACATGTATAGATGGTTTAAATAATGGTGTAACTCAAGGCATAGAAGTTAGCAAGAATTTAACTGTATATACAACTTTACCAGATAGACATGATGAATTTAATAGTTTTGAAAATATTTTAAAAACATTAATGCAAAATTATTCGTTAGTATTAATGGATTGTGATTATGAGACAAACTATGCATATTTTAATTTAGCAAAAGAAATTTATTTAGTACAAAGTTTTGATATTCTAACTATTCAACCATTAACTGCATTTTTAAGAAATCTTAAATCAAGAAATATCTTAGACCCTAATAAATTAAGAGTGGTTTTAAATAAAGTTTTAAGAGTTAGAAGTATATCAGAAAGAGTTATAATAGGTGGAATGTCATCATACAATGATCCATCAATGTCATATATGACAGAGCTTTTTGATAAAGATAATATACAATATTGTTCAATACCTTTTGATCAAGAGGCATATTCAAGGTATTTGGATGGATTAGTTAATTGTGAAGTATCAACAAAAGGCTATCCTAAAAATATTATGGCAGCATTAGAAAAATTAGGAAATATGATTTATCCATTATTAAATAATGATAAACCAGCAAATAAATTTAATGCATATAATACAAATACAAGTAATTTTTCAAATGATATGAATGAAACATTAAATAAAATGAAAAATAGATATTAATATATATAATATAAAAAATATTAAACGAAAGTAGAAGAGGTGATATCTTTTGATAATAGCAGTAATATTAATACTAGTGGCCATAACAATAGGATTAATGTTATATAATATATCTATAAATAAGAAAATAGAAAATTTTAATAATATAAATCAAAGGGTTACTAATTTAAATATATTGCAAGATTTTATGGATACAATAAGTAAAGCAGCAACAGTAGAGGAAAAAATTAATCAGATAAACAATATTCTTATCGAAAGATATCAAATAAAATATTCAACAATAGTTGTATATGATGGAACTAAGTATATTGTTAAAGCCTCAAATGTTGATGAGAAACATTGGGATGCATTAAGTGATTTACAATCAGAACCTTTATTTTCAGAAAGTATACAAACATCAATTCCAAAGTATGTAACTGTAGAAGGTGACAATGAAAGATTACCATATCAAAAAATGGAATTTGCAAGAGCAAAATGTGCAATGTTTTTCCCTTTATATATAGACAATGTTTATATAGGATATTGGTTAATTGAAGGAAGTAAACCACATGAATTTGACTCAATGGATACAACTATATTAGAAGTTATAAGAAATAATATTGTTTCAATACTTAGAACTGTTGAAAATCAAAAAATAATAGAGTCAATAGTTAGAGATGATAAATTTAGTAGTTTAAAATCAGCAGAATATCTATATGGAGAAGGAAGAAAGATTATTGATCATTATACGACTTCGACAGTATGCATGTATAGAATTTCAAATCTAGAAAAAATTAATGAAGATATAAGCAGAAAAACAGGTGATAAAGTTATTACAAAAGTAACAGAAGTAGTAAAATCTAATTTGTCAAATGAATATGTATTTGTAAGATATATGGGTCCTAAATTTGCAATTGTATTTTCAGGAGTGGATAAAGAAGCTGTAATGGGATTCATGGAACAAATAAAAGAACAAGTTGAGAATATAGAAGTTGAACCTGTTGATGTTGAGTTTGAAACAGAAGAAGATGATGAAGATATAGTAGCAAAACCAAAGATAAATGTAATAATGTCTACATACTATAAAGGAACAGCTTTAGAAGGAGTTCTAAAGAAGCTTGAAGAATATTTGGATAGCGCAGATAAGAATGAAAATGAAATAAATGAATTATAGGGAGGTATGTAATATGTCAGTTATGGACGAAACAGTAAGTTTTAAAGTTGAGAGAGATAAAAGCATTAAGGCAAGAGAGATACTTAAGGAAGTATATAATGCCTTACAAGAGAAAGGCTACAACCCAATAAATCAAATTGTAGGATACATTCTTTCTGGGGATCCTACATATATAACAAGTCATAATAATGCTAGAAACTTAATTAGACAAATAGAAAGAGATGAGTTATTAGAAAAAATGGTAAAAAATTATATAGGGTTAGATGATTAATATGAGAAAAATTGGTATAGACTATGGTGATAGCAGAGTGGGAATAGCTATAACTGATGAATTGGGAATAACAGCTCAAGGACTAGAAACAATTCATCATAATGGTAATGACAAAATAGTTTTAAAAAGATTAGAAGAAATTTTTGATGAGTATGATATAGATACTATAGTTATAGGAATTCCTATTAATATGAATGGAACTAAAACAGAAAGAGTAGAAGTTACTGAAAAGTTTATTCATAAATTAAAATGTAAGTTTAATACTGTAAAAATAGAAAAAATTGACGAAAGACTAACTACTGTAGCAGCACATAGAACAATGAATTATTTAAATATAAACAAACATAATAAAAAAAATATAGTTGATACCATATCCGCAGTATATATATTAGAAACCTATATGAATAAAATAGAAAAAAACAATAATTAAAAAGATATTAATATTGTAGAAATACAAAAAAATATATATTATTTTGAAAGGAGAATACAAATGAATAATGATGAAGTTAACCAAGTTTCAAATGAAGAAAACGGAGAGGAATTAGATAATATAATAGTACTTAATGATGAAAACGGTGAAGAAATTGAATTTGAATTTCTTGATTTAATAGAATATGAAGGCGAAGAATATGTAGTATTATTGCCAAATGATGAAGATGATGATGCTGGTGAAGTTGTAATATTAAAATTAGAAGACAGCGATTCAGAAGATGAAGAATCATATGTAAGTGTTGAAGATGAAGATGTATTACAAAGTGTATTCGAAATATTCAAAGAGAAATTCAAAGATGAATTTAATTTCATAGACGAATAATATTATTTAAATTAAAGGCACTCTTATAAAGGGTGCTTTTTTTATATAAAAGTACTTGTATTATAAATTAATTATGATAAAATATATTTATGTATAGATATTCAAAGGAGGAAAATTTATGAAGAACTTTTCAAGTTGGTTGATAGCAATGTTTGCACTTATGTTTTGGGCATTCAGATTAGTAGGAACACTAATGTATAGTATAGGAAAAGATTTTATGTTTGCACCAGCAAGTATGAGTTTTGAAATAGCATTGTTATTTATAACATTTATATGTATTTGTTTTATGGTAAAAAGAAAGTTATTGGCAGCATTAATATATTGTGCCGCACATTTTATATATTATGGTCCAGCATTTGCAACTCACTTTATGCAAATGATAAATGGAAGTTTATCAACAGAATTATATATGGGTACATTATTTGAGTTATTTGCATTAGGACTTGCAATAGCAGCTTTATTTGATGTATTATTAGACAAAAATAGAAAGGCACATCCAAAAGATAAGAAAACAGATTGGTTTTATACAAATAAAGACTATGATAGAAAACTTGATGAGAGAGCCGATAAAAATAATTATAGAACTTTATAGTATATGTAAATATATTTAGTATGGACTTTAAAGCATTCTTTAAAGTCCATATTTAAAATAAATATAAATGATTATTTAAGTAGAAGAGAGAAATAAATGAAAATACTAATAATTGGAATTGTAGCAAGTGGGAAAACGACATTAGCAAAAAAATTATCTAAAGAATATAATATAAAACATTATGAAATAGATTTAATAGTTCATGATGATAAAGATAATTATAAAAGAACAAATGAAGAACAACAAAATTTAATAAAGAGGATAAATGAAAATGATAATTGGATAATAGAAGGTACACTAAGAAAAAATTTATTTAACTTATTACAACTAGCTGATATAATAATATATTTAGATATACCACTAATGGTTAGAAAAAGAAGAATTTTAACAAGATTTATAAAGCAAAAGCTTAGAATAGAGAAATCCAATTATAAACCAGATTTAAAGATGCTAAAAAATATGTATAAATGGACAAAAGATTTTGAAAAAAATAAAAAAGAATTTGAAAATACAATATCAAAATCTGGTAAAAAAATTATAGTTTTAAAAAGTAAAAAAGAAATAGAAAGTTTTAAGATACAATAAAATTATGTAAAGGAAAGAAAAAAGAGATGAATGGAATAATATTTGATTTAGATGGTACTTTATGGGAAGTTATAGATTCAACAAAGGAGAGTGCAGATGTGATTACTAAAAAACATAATTTGCCGGAAATAACAAGAAAAACAATATGTAGTGTTTTTGGACTAGGTAAATATGATTCTGCAAGAAAATATTTTCCTAATATAGAAATAAATAAAGCAATGGAATTATTAGATGAAATTGCAAAAGTAAATATACAAAACTTAAGAGAAAAAGGCGGAAATATATATCCTAACATAGAAAAAACATTATTAGTTTTAAAGAATAATTTTAATTTATATATTGTTAGTAATACAGCTGAAACAGAATATATAGAAGCTTTTTTAGAATCTTCTAAACTAAAAAGATATTTTACAGATTGGATTGCAGCAAGTAGCTTAAATTTAACAAAAGGAGAGGCAATACAAAAAATAATTAAAGATAATAATATAATAAATTCTGTATATGTAGGTGATACATCTAAAGATTTAGAGGCAACTTTAGAGGCAAATATTCCTTTTATACATGTTAGATATGGATTTGAGAAAGATCTAAATTGTAAATATAATATAAATGATTTTTCAGAATTACCAGCAGTTATAGAAAAGGTGACAAAAAGATAATAAATGTTTATAGTTACTATTTAGTAAAAAGATTGTATATATTTATATATAATCTTTTTACTTTATTAATATGTAAATTTATGGTATAATTATTAAGAATTTATTTAAATAATAGATAATAAAAAGGCAAAAAGATTAATAGAAAGAAGAGTGTAGTTAATGTCTATTTATTGTATGATTGAAATTGCATTTGATAAAAAAAGTGAAGTAGATAAAGTTACAGAAGAATTGTTAAATAGAAAAATAGCAGTCAGTTGCCAAGTAGTTGAAAGCAAAAGTTATTGGAATTGGAAATCACAAAGAGAGAGTAGTAAAGAATATTTAATGTTTGTAAAAACAAAAAAAGAGTTTGAAAAAGAAATATATGAAGTAGTTAAAAAAATTCATAGTTATAGTTGTTTTGAATTTGCAACATTTAACTTAGAAAGTTGTAATGATGATTATTTGAAATGGATAGATAATGAAACAAAAAAATAAACATAATTTAAAAGAAGAGGTGAATTTTATGGGAGAAAATACAAGTCAAATGAATATTAACTGGTATCCTGGACATATGGCTAAAACTAAAAGACAAATTATAGAAGATTTAAAACTTGTTGATATAGTAGTTGAAATTGTAGATGCAAGAATTCCAATGTCAAGTATGAATCCGGATATAGAAGGATATATAAAAAATAAAGATAGACTTATTGTGTTAAATAAATATGACTTAGCAGATGAAGCGCAAAATAAACTATGGGTTAATAGATTTAAATCTAAAGGATTAGAATCAGTATTAGTAAATTCTAATAACGGAGACGGAATAAATGCAGCAATAAAGAAAATAGAAGAAATTTATGAAAAAGCTCAAGCTAAATATCAAAATAAAGGTAGAATAGGAAAAGCTATAAGAGTAATGGTAATAGGTATACCTAATGTAGGAAAATCTTCATTTATTAATCGTATTTCAAGAAGAAATTCTGCAACTGTTGGAAATAGACCTGGTGTTACTAGACAAAAGCAGTGGATTAGAATTAATAGTAATATAGAATTATTAGATACACCTGGAGTGTTATGGCCAAAATTTCAAAACGAAGAAATAGCTCTTAATTTAGCCTACACAGGAACAATTAAAGATGATGTATTAGCTACAATAGAGGTTGGATTTAGCTTATTGAAATATTTAATTAATAATGATAGAGACAAATTAGAGATAAGATATAAACTTAGCAATGATGAAATTAATGAAATTTTAAATAGTGATTTGGAAGAAAATGAAAAAGCATTAGAAATTTTGCATTTAATAGGAAAGAAAAGAGGAGCAATTATTTCAGGAGGAAATATTGACGAAGAAAAAACAGCAAAGATAATATTAGATGACTTTAGAAGTGGAAAAATAGGCAGAATAACTATAGAAAAATTATAATAGATTATGAGTTTAATTAAGAAAAGAGGATTAAAATTGGAATTAATAGATAGAAAAAGGGAAGAAGCAGATGTAAATACAATGTCACCTCTAGTATGGGCATATATTGGTGATAGCGTTTATGAATTATATATTCGAATGCATTTAGTTAATAGTTCAAAAGCTAAGCCTCATAAATTGCATATTGAATCAATAAAATATGTTAAAGCAAAGGCTCAAGCTGATATATTGAAAAGAATTGAAAATAACTTAAGTGAGAAAGAGTTAGAAATTATAAAAAGGGGAAGAAATGCAGAAAATCATCATCTTCCTAAAAATGCAACAGTACAAGACTATATGTATTCTACAGGATTTGAAGCTCTTATAGGTTATTTATATTTGACCAAGCAAGATGAAAGATTGCAAGAAATTTTAAAAATGTGTATAGATGATTAGAAAAAAAATAAGGTGAAAATAAAGTAAAAAAAAAGATAATTTTTTAAAATTATCTTTTTTTTACAAAGTTTGGTGACCCCTACGGGAATCGAACCCATGATTCAGCCTTGAGAGGGCTGCGTCTTAACCGCTTGACCAAGGGGCCAAAATATATAACATATATATTTATACCATAAATGTACTATATTAGTCAAGTATAGTAATGAGAAAATAAAAAATAAAAAAATTTAAAAAAAGTATTGACAATGTCATATAAAAAGTTTATAATATTAATTGTTCCGCAAATGAGAACAAAATGCAGGTGTAGTTCAATGGTAGAATTCCAGCCTTCCAAGCTGGCTATGCGGGTTCGATTCCCGCTACCTGCTCCAAATTGTAAAACGGCTTAAGAGCCGTTTTTTTGTGTGCTTATAAATTATATAAAAAGTTATAAAAAGCAATTTGCTATAAAATAAAAGTGGACAAAATAAAAACAAAATGCTATACTATATGCATGCGGGTATAATTTAGTGGTAGAATGTCATGCTTCCGACCTGATAGCGCGAGTTCGATTCTCGCTACCCGCTCCACAATAAAAAACAACTTATGAACTATAAGAGTTTATAAGTTGTTTTATATATAATAGAATAAATTATTATGTTTACAAAGATATTAAGAGAAAAGTAAAATTTACTAGCTTAATAAGGGAAAATAATGAGTTTATATTAGTAAATTTGACCATACTTACAAATTATGTTAATATATAATTGTAGCTTGTTAATGATTTATAGATGCCTATCATATGGGTATCTAAAAAGAAAGGATGGACACCATGAAAAGAAAAGTTGTCTTAGCTCTTACACTGATTATGAGCACAATGTTACTAGCAGGATGTACGGAAGCAGAGCGTGTATCGTACAATCTGTCTGAAGAGGCAGACAATTTCAATGTTTGCCGGCAGATTGTTGTTGTAAACAACGATACAGGCCAGATACTTTATGAATTCGAGGGATTCAGTTCCATTAATGTTGATGAGGAGGAAAATCAGTTAGAAATAACCTCTGAGATCGGTGAGGACGAATACTGCAAAGATTTCATAGGGTTAAATGACGAGACCACTTATGTCGTGACACAGATTGACGCAAAGACGGTGGATAAGTATCATTATGTTTGGCACTTATTGCCAGAAGGCAATATTGTGCAGTTTGGCGTGCAGGTAAGCGACTAGGGCACAACACTGCGGGGTGGTTCGAATGAACCATTCTCGCAGTATTTTTATATCATTGATAAAGAATAGAAAAGAAATTAAAATTTAGTTTTATTTTGTAAAATTAATGAAAAGATAGCAAAATTATGATATACTCAGATCAATTAGAAAGTATCTGATTAATTTAAAGGGAGATGTTTTAATGAAAATAAAAAAGATGCCATTATTTATATTAAGTTTTACAACTTTTTTTAGTTTGATTTCAACAAAAGTAAATGCATTTGTAGCTCGTGTTGTATATGATCCAGTAAATGTATTTATATCTAATGCAATGGGAATAGCACCTATAATTTTAACTATAGTATATATCATAGGCGCTATTATCTATTATATAAAATCAAAGAAAGATAAAAAAAGTAAAATAATAAGATTGATTATATGGTTAATAGTAGTAGCAGTATTATCTGCAATATTATATTTTTGTTCTGATGATGTTTTAAGAGCTGGAGCATCATATTCTAGTGGGCCAAGAATTTTTAAAAAATAAAGTAATTTAATTAAAAATACTTAACATTCAAAAAAAGATTATATGAAAAAATGAATAAAGAAGGGATTTGCTTTAGAAAAATGAAAAAGAAATATGTAATAATTATAATAGTAATTTTATTAGTATGTTTTTTAATAGCTAGTGGCATAATGTTTATTTATAATCAAAAATCAAGTAAAGAGGCAATAAAATTTTTAGGAGATAAAATTGCTATACAAGTTTATGTAGATAGAACTTATGAAAATACAGACGAAATCCAAGAAAAATTACAAAATACTGAATTAGTTAGAAGTGTAGAGTTTATTTCAAAAGAAGAGACATTTGAAAATATAAAAAATGAACTTGGAAATGACCTTCTAGAAGGATATTCTAGTGATGTTTTTATGGATTCATTTATTGTGCAATTTGATATTGATGATGTTAAAGATATTGAGAAATTACAAAATGTAAAAACAGCAATAGAAAATTTTGACGGGATTAGTAGAGTAGAGACAGATTCAATTGATGAAATAATTAATGCATATAAAAAAGATGGTATTAAAGGAATAATAGAATGTAAAAATAAATATGAAGAATTAGATAAACAGTTACAAAGTTTAAATTAAAATTAATTAAGAGAAGAGTTAAAGGATATAAAAAGGTAATTTATTATAATACAAGAATAAAAAAAGCTTATGAATGAAATTATTCATAAGCTTTTTTATCTATTTGAATTTTAATTTATTTCATTGCTTCTTCAACAGCAACTGAAACAGCAACTGAGGCACCAACCATAGGATTGTTACCCATACCAATTAATCCCATCATTTCAACATGAGCTGGTACTGAAGAGCTTCCAGCAAATTGTGCATCTGAATGCATTCTTCCCATAGTATCTGTCATACCATAAGAAGCTGGTCCAGCAGCCATATTGTCTGGATGTAATGTTCTTCCTGTTCCACCACCAGAAGCAACAGAGAAGTATTTCTTACCTGCTTCTAATCTTTCTTTCTTATATGTTCCAGCAACTGGATGTTGGAATCTTGTAGGATTTGTAGAATTACCTGTGATAGAAACATCAACATCTTCCATCCACATTATAGCTACACCTTCTCTAACATCATTTGCACCATAACATCTAACTTGAGATCTTTCTCCATTAGAATATTTAATTTCTTCAACAACTTTTACTTTTCCTGTAAAGAAATCAAATTCTGTTTTTACATATGTAAATCCATTAATTCTAGATATAATTTGTGCAGCATCTTTTCCTAAACCATTTAATATAACTCTTAAAGGTTCTTTTCTAACTTTATTAGCAGATTTTGCTATACCGATAGCTCCTTCTGCAGCTGCAAAGCTTTCATGTCCTGCTAAGAATGCAAAACATTTTGTATCTTCAGAAAGTAGCATAGAAGCTAAATTTCCATGTCCTAGTCCAACTTTTCTATCATCTGCAACTGAACCTGGAATACAAAAAGCTTGTAATCCTTCACCAATTGCTTTAGCTGCATCTGCAGCTTTTGTACATCCTTTTTTTACTGCTATTGCTGCTCCTAAAGTATATGCCCAAGCAGCATTTTCAAAGCATATAGGTTGTACACCTTTTACTATTTCATAAGGATTAAATCCTTTATCTGTACATATTTTTAATGCATCTTCAAAATCTTTTATTCCGTATTTTTCCATTACCGGTTTAATTTGATCTATTCTTCTTTCATAACTTTCAAATGTTACTGCCATTTAAATTTCCTCCTTTATTATTGTTTTCTTGGATCTATTTTTTTAACTGCTTCATCAAATCTGCCGTAAGTTCCACTTGCTTTTTCTATTGCTTCCATTGGATCCATTCCAGCTTTAATATTATCCATCATTTTTCCCATATGAACATATTTATATCCGATTATTTCATCATCTTCACTTAATCCAAGTTCAACAATATATCCTTCAGTTAATTGTAAATAACGAGGACCTTTTAATGTACTTGAATAAATAGTTCCTACTTGACTTGTATGTCCTTTTCCTAAATCTTCTAATCCAGCACCTACAGGTAAACCGCCTTCTGAGAAAGCTGTTTGAGATCTACCATAAACTATTTGTAAAAATAGTTCTCTCATTGCTGTATTAATAGCATCACAAACTAAATCAGTATTTAGTGCTTCTAATAAAGTTTTTCCTGTTAAAATTTCTCCTGCCATAGCTGCTGAATGTGTCATACCAGAGCATCCAATTGTTTCAATTAATGCTTCTTGTATAATTCCATCCTTTACATTTAATGTTAATTTACATGCACCTTGTTGTGGAGCACACCATCCAATACCATGTGTTAAGCCAGAAATATCTTTGATTTCTTTAGCTTGAACCCATTTTCCTTCTTCTGGAATTGGTGCAGGACCATGATTTACACCTTTTTTTACTTGACACATGTTTTCTAATTCTTTTGAATAAGTCATTGTATTTCCTCCTCTTTTAAAATTTAATAGATACTATTTATATATTAAAAGTTAAGCCTCTAAAATAGATAGAAGTTATTAACTTTATTTAACAATAGTAGTAATAGCTAGGAAAATCATTATTTCCAACATATCTATATTAACATGATATTAAAAAATATTCAATCTTTATATGACAAAAAAAGACAAAATTAGAGTTTTTAAGTTTTACTTACATAAATAAACATTGTAAAATTTAAAATCTATTGATATAATATTTTAAGAAAAATAAAAGTAAGATAGAAGAATGTTTGAAAAAATAAAAATATTTTTTAAGAGAAAAAGAAATGTAAATAAAAAGGAGGAAAATAAAATGATGCAAGAAACTCTTTATCAATCTACAAGTACAAAGTCAATTGTAGATGCTTTGGAAGCTGGAGATTCAGCAGCTTCATCAGATCTTATGAAAGTAGGAGGAAATATTACTGATATTATTCAAGTATTAGGAATAGTAAATGCAATAGGAATAATTGTAGTAATAGTATGTATTACTTTGGGAATTATTTATATGATAAAAGGAAAAAGCAAATATAAGATATTATTTGGAGTATTGTTAATTGTAATTCCAATTATTCTATTAATAATAGCTAATTTTTTAAGTTTTATTCTTGTAATGTAATAAAAAATAAATGAAACTAGCATGGTATATATACTAGTTTTACTATATATTAATGTATCAATTATTATTATTTGAAAATTATGTAAATTTATGGTACAATTATTAATGTTAGTAGAAGTACTAAAGGAGGTATTGAAATGGGAATTTGGAAAAAGACAAAAAGAGAAAAGAAAACTTTATCCGAAATAAATCGGAAAGAGGAAGCAAAAGTAGAAGTTCCCGTCAAATTGGTTGAACCAAACTATGGAAGATTTGTTACACTGAAGATCTCAGAGGAGGACTCTTTCTTAAAAAAGATTTTTATGAGGCAGCTTATAGCTTATGCAAGATCGCTTCAAAATATCTATCCTGAAATGAAATATCAGGAAAAGGAAGACAGAGTTACAATTGAAGCTCCTGATGGTGAGATAGCTGAGGCATTTAGATCTTTCTGGAGAAACCGTTAACCTTAATAGGCAGGGGCGATGCCCTTGCTATTTATTTTTTTGTAATTCTATGTACTACATATTAGGATAATTAGTAAATAAAATTAAAAATATGTAATAAATTCATACAAAATTCACAAAAGATGTGATATACTATTATCGTTATGTAAAAATTAATAGAAATGGATGGGAAATTTATGAATATTTATTTTTGTGGTTCAATAAGAGGTGGAAGAGAAAAAGTAGATGATTATGTAAAAATTGTTGATACATTAAAAAGATATGGAGTAGTTCTAACAGAACATATTGCTAATAAAACAATTGACAATGGAGGAGAAAAAGATTTAACAAAAAAGGATATATATGAAAGAGATATAAAATTTTTGAAAGAATCAGATTTAGTTGTAGCAGAGACGACAGTACCATCTTTAGGAGTTGGATATGAACTTGCTTTTGCAGAAAAACTAGGAAAAAGAATAATATGCCTATTTGATATTAAACAAAATTCAAAAGGAATGTCTGCAATGATTGAAGGAAATCCATACAATGAGGTAATTAATTATGAAAATGTAGATGAAATGTTAATTAAACTAGAAGAAAAGATTAAAGATATGAATTAAATATTTTGTTTTTTAGAAAGGAAGTATTAAAATGTTAAAAGAAAAGTTATTAGATGATTTAAAAAATTGTATGAAAGAAAAAAATATAGTAAGAAAGAATGTTATTCAAATGGTAAGAGCTGCGATTTTACAAGTTGAAAAAGATAAACAAATAACATTAGATGATAATCAAATAATTGATATAATAGCAAAAGAATCTAAAAAAAGGAAAGACTCTTTAGCAGATTATGAAAAAAGTGGTAGAGAAGATTTAATAAATGAAATTAAAGAAGAGATTCAAATTTTAGCTGAATATTTACCAAAACAATTATCAGTAGAAGAAGTAGAAGAAATTGTAAAAAATGTAATTACAGAAGTAGGAGCAACTTCAATGAAAGATATGGGAAAGGTAATGAAAGCAGCAAAGGAAAAAATCGGAGCATCTTCAGATGGTAGAACAATAAATGAAGCAGTAAAAAAATTATTAAATTAATATGTTTAAATAGAGTGATACATAAAGTATTTGATTTTAATATTAAGAAGGGAGTAGCTTGAAAACTACTAATCAACAACACGGCTTTTATGCATGGTTAGTAACCGTAATGGTAAGCAAGACTTTTTAAATTTATATATAAATATAAATTCAAAATAGTCTTTTTATTTTAACTGAATAATAAACTAAAGATTGTTAAAATTAATAAAAGACTAAAGTTTTAAAAGGAGAAAGGTTAAAATGGAAAAAAATTGGTTTAGTAAAGAAGCTAAAGAAGTAGAAGAAGAACTAAAAACTGATTCGAAAAATGGACTTACTATGGAAGAGGTCGAAGAAAAAAGAAAAGAATATGGCTACAATGAGTTAAAAGCCAAGAAGAAAAAGAGTTTATTTGTTAAATTCTTAGAGCAATTTAAAGATTTTATGATTATTGTACTTATAATTGCAGCAATTGTATCAGGAATTGTTGGATACATGGAAGGTGAAGGAATAACCGATTCTATAATAATTTTAGTAGTAGTTATTGTTAATGCTATTATAGGAGTGGTACAAGAATCAAAAGCAGAAAAATCATTGGAAGCATTACAAAAACTAAGCTCACATGTAGCAAAAGTAGTACGTAATGGAAAAATTGAAGTAGTTGCATCAAAAGAATTAGTACCAGGAGATGTGGTAGTTTTAGATACAGGAGATTATGTACCAGCAGATTTAAGAATAATAGAAAGTGCAAATTTAAAATCTCAAGAATCATCACTTACAGGTGAATCTGTACCAGTTGATAAAAATACAGAAGTTATAAAAGATGAAAAAGTAAGTTTAGGAGATAGAGCAAATATGCTATTTTCATCTTCACTTATAACTTATGGTAGAGGAAAAGGTATTGTTGTAGAAACTGGTATGAATACAGAAGTTGGTAAAATTGCAACGATAATAAATGACACAGAAGGAACAGCGACACCACTTCAAATAAAACTTAACAAATTAGGAAAAACATTAGGAATTGCAGCTCTAGCAATTTGTGTTGTTATATTTATAATTGGTATTGCATATGGAAAACCTATAATCGATATGTTTATGACAGCTGTAAGTTTAGCAGTTGCAGCAATACCAGAAGGATTAGCTGCTGTATCTACAATAGTTTTAGCAATAGGTGTACAAAGAATGGTAAAGAAAAATGCCATTATAAAGAAATTACCTGCTGTTGAAACACTAGGTAGTGCTACAGTAATTTGTTCTGATAAAACAGGAACATTAACACAAAATAAAATGACAGTACAAAAAATATTTGTTGATAATGAGTTAAAAGATGTAAATGATATAAAAGAAATCTCAGAAAATCTAAATGAATTAATGAATATTAGTGTATTATGTAATGACACAAAAATTGGAGAGAATAAAAAATTAACAGGAGATCCAACAGAAACAGCATTAGTTGACTTAGGATTTAATATAGATTTTGATGTAGAAAATGTTATAGAATATGAAAGAATTAAGGAAATACCTTTTGATTCAGATAGAAAACTTATGACCACAGTAAATAAAGTCGGAGATAAATATTTTGTTTATACAAAAGGTGGTATAGACGAATTACTTGCTAGATGTACAGCATATAAAATAAATAATGAAATAAGAAAAGACCTAAATGAATATAAAGCTACAATAGATAAATATAATATTGAAATGGCAAAAGATGCTTTAAGAGTTCTTGCTATGGCATATAAAGAAGTAGATCATGTACCAACAGATGAAGAAATGAAAAATATTGAAAATGATCTAATTTATGTTGGAATGGTAGGAATGATTGACCCTCCAAGAGAAGAAGTAAAGCTTGCAGTTAATAAATGTAAAACGGCTGGAATAAAAACTGTAATGATTACAGGTGACCATAAAATCACAGCAGTAGCTATTGCTAAATCATTAGGAATACTTGAAGATGAGTCAGAAGCAATAACTGGAACTGAATTAGAAGAAATGTCAGATGAAGATTTAACTAAAAATATTAGAAAATATTCAGTATATGCAAGAGTATCACCAGAACATAAAGTACGTATTGTAAAGGCATGGCAAGCAAATGGAGAAATAGTAGCAATGACAGGAGATGGGGTAAATGATGCACCAGCATTAAAAACTTCTGATATAGGTTGTGCAATGGGAATAGTTGGAACAGACGTGTCTAAAGAAGCAGCAGACGTAATATTAACAGATGATAATTTTGCAACAATTGTTTCTTCAGTTGAAGAAGGTAGACGTATATATGATAATATTTTAAAAGCAATACAATTTTTATTATCAAGTAATGTTGGAGAAATAGTAACACTATTTTTAGCGATATTAATAACTCCTTGGATAGGAAGTACTTTTGGAATTGATATAAATTTAATAGAAGTATTATTACCAATTCATATATTATGGATTAACTTAGTAACAGATTCACTTCCAGCATTAGCTTTAGCAGTAGATCCTGCAGAAGATGATGTAATGAATAGAAAACCTAAGAAACAAAAAGGTATTTTTACAAAAGGAATGAGTTTTAGAGTAGTTTATCAAGGTATTATGATAGGACTTATTACACTTGCAGCATTTATAATAGGTGTTGCAACTCCAGAAGATCAACTACCAACAATGGTAAAAATAGATAATCAAATATACAGTGCAGAAGAAATAGATAATTTAGATGAAGTATTGGCTAATGGAGCTGAGATTGTAGATAAACAAGAAGTAAGGGTTGAAATTGGACAAACAATGGCATTTGTTACACTTGCATTTTCAGAGCTTGTTCATGTGTTTAATGTTAGAAATAATAAAAAATCAATATTTAAAACACATCCATTTAATAACAAAGTATTGTTATTAGCCATTGCAGCATCAGCTGCTCTAATGCTTGTAATATTATTTATACCAGCACTAAGACATATTTTCAGTATACCAATTTTACCAATGAACAATGTTTTAGAAATAGTTGGCTTGGTATTACTACCATTAGTAATAGTTGAAATATTTAAATTATTTAAAATTAATACTTCAAAAGATGAAGCATAGTATAAGAAATAAAAGAGTAAAGAAAAAGCAATAAGGCATATAAATAAATTATAAAAATGAAAAAAAAGAGATGGAACTTTGTTAAGAAAATCATCTCTTTTTTGTTTTACAATATTATGTTAATTTTGACGAAAGTGCTAGAAAATGGTATAATATAGGCAGATGGGTTAGTTTAATAGGAGGTAAAACATGAAAAATATAATAAAGCATAATAAAAAATTTATATTTTTTGTTTTATTCATTTTATTTACTTTTATATTAAACACGAATACATCACTTGCAAGAACTATATCGTTTAGCATACATAGTGGTAGAATTACAACTATAAAAGATGAAAGCGATAGTGACGATAAAGACGAAGAGATAAATCAAGATAATGATGAAAATGATAAAACAGATGAAGATGAGGACATGGTAGATAAAGAGCAAATAGTAAAAAATGGAGCATATATAATATCTTGTGCTTCAAATGATAAATTTGTTTTTGATATATCAGGACCTTCAACTGATAATGGTGCTAACTTACATGTTTGGCAAAGAACAGAAGCACCAAATCAAAAATTTTATATATCATATGAAGGAGAAGGATATTATAAAATAGCGAGTATTAACTCGGCAAAAATGATAGATATTAATGAAGCTTCAAAAGAATCAGGAGCAAATGCACAACAATATGAAAATAATGATACAGATGCTCAAAGGTTTAAAATAATAGAAAATAGTGATAATACATATAGTTTTATAGCCAAATGTTCAGGTATGGCACTTGATGTGGAAGGTGCAGTATTTGAAAATGGTACAAATATAAGGCAATATGATATAAATGGAACAAATGCGCAAAAATTTAGATTAGAAGAGACTGAATTAATAAATGAAAATATAAATAATGGCATTATTTCAATAAAATCAGCCAAAAATCCTAATATGCAATTAGATGTAAAAGATTCATTACCAGATGAAGGAAATATAATACATTTATGGGAAAAATCAGCAACACTTGCACAAAGGTTTGAAATACATAGAGTAGGAGAAAATGAAGTAAGAATAAAAACAGTAACATCAGGTGGTTGGATAAAAGAAAGTAATAAAAAAATAGGATCAGATATCATACAATCTGGAGACAGTAATACAAAACCGACAAATAGTGACACATGGAAAATAAAATGGAATGATGGAATAATATTAGTAAATAAGGAAAGTGGTTTAGCGTTAAATATAGATGGAAACATTGATAATAATGGCACTAAGATAACAGTTGAAGATATTAGCAATGCAGACACACAAAAATTTTTAATAAATACAGAATATTTGATACCAGAAGGTTGGTATGAAATATCATCACCACTAGGCACAACGATGGATTTAGATAATTCAGGATCAGATTGGGGAACTAATATTCATATGTGGACTAAAAATAACCAAAATAATCAAAAATTTTATATTAAATATACAGATAATGGTTATAAAATTACTACAATGTATGGACTAGCACTAGATGTTGAAAATGCTAGTTTAGAAAATAATGCAAATGTGCGTCAGTGGGAAGATAATGGATCTAATTGTCAAAGATGGGTGGCAAAAATTATAGATGGAGGATATTTAAAATTTAAAAATGTAAATTCAAATAAATATCTTGATGTAGCTAATGCTTCAAAAGAATCAGGAGCAAATGTGCAACAGTACGAAGAAAACGAAACAGAAGCTCAATTATGGAAGTTAATACCAACAAGATGTACTAGTGGATGGTTTAGTTCAAATGGTTCTCTATATTGTTATGATCCAATAACTGGACAATTAGTAACTAATTGTACTAGAGTTGATCCAATGCTACAAAATCCAAATGACTATGGCGCTATATATGATTTTGATAGTCAAGGACGTGCAACATGGCATTTGCCAACGCAAGCAGATTTACCAGGTGGTACAGGACCATCAGCACCTATACCTAATTTAATAGGGGATCGTAGACAAAGAGTATTATTATTAGCACTTTCTAGATTAGGTTGTCCATATCAAAGAGGTAATGCACCAACTGGATTTGTATGTGATGGTTTAACTGCATGGTGTTACACAACAGCACTTGGTGATTGGTTCTATACTGGTGAAGGAGCAAGAGAAGATTTACAAGATGCAAGTTGGCAATGGGAAAAAATAGAAAATCGTAATGGAATAAAATATGATCAAAATCAATTAAAACCAGGAGATTTAGTATTTTTTGGAAATCCACAAGTAGCTCAAGGACCAGGAATGATAGACTATAATGGAGCAGCTTATCATGCTGGAATATATTATAAAGACGGAATAATGATAAATGCTACAAGTAGTGGTGGTATATGTTTTTATAGTGTATCTGACTATTATATGGATTGGCTTGGAGGAGGTTCTCCTTATGAAGCTGAGACATCTAGAGTAGAAATACCACATTAATAATATAAATTAAATGAAAATATAAAAAAACAAAAAATAAAGTAAAGATTGTATTTTTTAATAATATATATCTTTGCTTTATTTTTTTATAGTGATATATAAAAAGATAATATTAATTTCTTAATATAAAATTAATATTAAGAAAAACTATGGAAAAAAGTCGATAAATGATATATAATATATACGCAATAATTAAGGAGAGATAATATGTACAAAATAGAAGTAAGAGCGATACGAAGGAGAAAAAGAAGAATAATTTTTTTAATAATATTACTAATTGTTATTTCTATTTTTATATGTTTACGAGCATATTATATGCATACATTAGAAAAGAGTATTGAAGTATCAAAAACTGAATTAACGGAAACAAAAGAACTAAATAATAATGATAATTCAAATGAAGAAAGTAAAGAAAATATGAATAACAATATAGACAATATTACAAATCAATTTAAAATAGATGAAATTATTGATGATAATGCTAGTGTAGATAATAATGTAAAACAAGAAACAGAAAATAGTAAAATGGAAGAAGCAGAAAATTCTGATAATACAAATACTTTTATAAACAAAATAGATAATATATATAATGGAACTGAAGGAAAAAGAGTGTTTTTAACATTTGATGATGGACCAACTAAAGAAGTAACGCCAAGAATATTGGACATATTAGATAAATATAATATAAAAGCAACGTTTTTTGTTTTAGGTAATAGAGTAGATACATATCCAGAGATAGTAAAAAGAGAATATGAAGAAGGTCATTATGTAGCAAATCATAGCTATTCTCATAAATATAGTAAGATATATAAAAATTCTGGTTCTGTTTTAGAAGAGTATAACAAGACAGAAGAAGCTATAAGAAATGCTATTGGAAATCCTGATTATTCAAGTAATTTATTCAGATTTCCTGGAGGGTCTCATGGAGGATATTATGAAAAAGTAAAGAAAAAAGCAAGAAAAGAATTAAATAAAGATGGAATAGCTTTTATGGACTGGAGTGCTTTAACATATGATGCAGAAGGGGCAAAAAATAAAGAAGATATAATAAAGAATTTAGAAACTACTATGAAAGGCTGGAACAATGTGGTTATCTTAATGCATGATGCAGCCGATAAAGAAATAACATATGAAACATTAGAAGATGTTATAAAATATTTACAAAAAAAAGGATATAAGTTTGAAAATATATATGATTTGATGGAGGAATAATATGTATGATGCTATAATTATTGGAAATGGACCAGCTGGTATCTCAGCAGGATTATATTTAAAAAGAGCCAATAAAAATATATTGATTATTTCTAAAAATGATAGTGCATTAAAAAAAGCAGAAAAAATAGAAAATTATTATGGAGTAAAAAGCATTACAGGAAAAGATTTATATAATTTAGGAATTCAGCAAGCTAAAGATTTAAATATAGAAATAAAGACAGATGAAGTAATAAATATATCATATGCGGAAAATGAAAATAACTTCTTGGTGACAACAGTAAATAGTGAATATGAATCGAAGAATGTAGTTATAGCAACAGGAACAAATAGAATGACTCCAAAAATAAAAGGAATAAAAGAATTTGAAGGAAAAGGTGTTAGCTATTGTGCAATATGTGATGCATTCTTTTATAGAAATAAGGATGTAGCAGTAATTGGAAATGGAAATTATGCAATACATGAAGCAAAAATATTAAAACCTATTGTAAATTCTGTATCTATATTTACAAATGGTAAAAAATTAGTAGAAAATAGAGATGAACTTGATGAAGCTATTAATATTTATGAAAATGAAATTAGAGAATTCAGAGGAAATAATGTAATAGAAGAAGTAGAATTTGACAATAATAATAAAAGAAAAATAGACGGAGTATTTATTGCAATAGGAACAGCATCTAGTGTTGACTTAGCTAAAAAAATAGGAGCACTTGTAAAAAATAATAGCATTGTAGTAGATGATAATATGCAAACAACGATACCTGGATTATATGCTTGTGGCGATTGTACAGGAGGATTATTGCAGGTAAATAAGGCTGTATATGAAGGAGCAAAAGCTGCTCTAAATATAATAAAATAATATAAAATATAAAGGAGGAAATTTATGACAGTTACAAATTTAAATACAGAAAATTTTGAAAAGGAAGTAATAAACTCAGAGAAAACAGTTTTAATAGACTTTTGGGCTAGTTGGTGTGGACCTTGTAAAATGATGTCACCAGTAGTTGATCAAATAGCAGAAGAATTAAATGATAGTGTTAAAGTTTGTAAAGTCAATATTGATGAAGAACAAAATTTAGCAGTAAAATATAATGTTATGAGTATTCCAACATTTGTAGTAATAAAAGATGGAAAAGAAGTAGGAAGAACTATAGGTGTACAAGATAAAAATGACATTATAAATATTATTAATTCATAAATAAAAAAGTATTTTAAATGAAAATAAAGATTCTTATATTAATAAATATGAGAGTCTTTGTTTTTTTATATTTAATATTTATTAGAAATTATACAAAATGTATGTATAAGTATATGAAATTTAAGAAAAATCATTTTATATAATTATTTATATGTTTCGTAAAGAAAAAAATATTTCATTAAAATAAAATGATAAAATTGTGTCAAAAAATGTAGAAAGAAGGAAAAATGTATGAGTGATTTACAAGAGAGAAGATATAAAGAAAAAAAACCAAGTGAAACAGTAGAAAAAGTAAAGAGTATATTAAATAATTTAGGAATAGAAGTTGAAGAAAAATGGAGTGATAAAAGTAGTGTTAACACATATTCTTTAAGAATCTGTATCAAAGGAACAGATATAGGACAAAATGGGAAAGGGATGACAAGAGAATTTGCAATGGCTAGTGGTTATGCCGAATTTTTAGAAAGACTACAAAATGGTATGATGAGATTTAGAATAGAAAAGCCATCTAAAGATTTACCATTTTCTAATGTGCCAGATGAAAAAAATTTTAAAGTAAAAGAATATATAGAAAAAAATAACAGCTTTTTAAATAATATATTAAAACAAAATGGCAAGGAAAATAGTAGTAAATGTGAAAAAGAAGAGTTTTTAATGAAAATTTTAAATGGACAATATATGGATAATAATGAAAAAACATATACATATATTCCATATTACAGTGTGAAAAATAAAGAAATTCAATATATACCAGATAAATTATTTAGTTATTTATATGATACTAATGGAATGTGTGCAGGAAATTCAAAAGAAGAAGCTTTAATAGAAGGAATATCAGAAATACTTGAAAGATATACAGCTATGAAAATTTTTAAAGAAAAAATATGCTTACCTGAAATTCCAGATGAATATATAAAAACATTTCCAAAGGTATATAAAATGAAAGAAGTACTTGATAAAGACGAAAGATATTATTATAGACTTGTAGATTGTTCATTTGGAGGAAAATATCCGGTAGCAGGATTATATATAATAGAAAAAAATTCAGGAAAATTTGGCTTTAAAATGGGAGCTCATCCTGATTATGGAATTGCTATGGAAAGATGCTTTACAGAAGCGGCACAAGGAGTAGACATATTTGAATATGCAAGATCAAATACTTTTGATTTCTATGATGCCGAGAATAATGATAAAAAAAGCATAACAAATTTTGTGTTTAATAGTTTATCATCTGTAACATATGAAGTAATTGGGGATAAACCAATATATAAATTTACTAAGATGCCTGATGTATCTAATTTAAATAACAAGGAAATTTTAAAAGGCCTTGTTCAACCTTTATTAAATGATGGAAGAGATATTTTAGTAAGAGATGTAGATGTATTAGGATTTCCATCATTTAGTATTGCAATACCAGGAATGAGTGAAATAAGTTTTGATGAAAGTGCAACATATTTTTATGTTTTTATGAAAATGCAAGAAATATTAAAAGATCTAAAAACAATAACATTAAACAATATAAAAGAAGTTATTGAAATGATGGAGATAATAGTTAATACAGTTGGATATGATAAATTATCAATTTTAATAAATGTTGATGATATAGAAATATTACCATGTGAAGAAATAGGTTTAGGAGCAAAATATTTTTTAGGAATTTGTTATATAATGGACAAACAATATAATAAAGCTGCAAAATTGTTAGAGGACTTAAGCTTTATTGCGGATAACTTGATAAGCAATGAAGTAGAAAGAATTGTTGTAAAAGCTTCATACTACTACGCTTCTGCAATGGACAAATTAGGAGATCATAAAGAAGCAATGAAATATATTAATATGTTATTTAGTAAAGAAATAGCAGATTATATTGATAATAGTTTTAGTAATGAAAGTAATATTATATATAATCATTATAAAATAGGAGAAGCAGATTATGTTGATAACAATGATGAATATTATTTACCGTTCATGAAGAAATTAAGAGAAAAACAAAAAGAAAATGCTATTAATCAGATAGATAATAAAAAGTTATTTAGCTAAAACAAAAAGACATTTCCTTGACAAAGAATTAATATAATAATAGAATGATAAAAAATATTAATAAAAGGAATGATAATAATGCCAAATATACTTGATTATATCAAATGGAGGGGAGATTTATCTTTCGAACAATCCAAGTTTAATGAAGTTGATAACTTAATATTATCTAGGTTCTCATATTTTCCACTAGATGGGTTATTTAAAAATCTAGATGATGTTATGACAATAAAAGAATCATACTATAAATGGATACAAACAGATATTAATGAAGAAAAAATACTACAAAAAGAAGATATTGATTTATATCCTTTAATGGCAGAAAGTAAAAGATTTGGTAATTTAAAAATAACTAGATATGTAAATAATATAAGTAAAGAAGAAGAAAAACAATTTTCAGCAGTTACTATATTTATTCCGGATAACACCATTTATATAGCTTTTAGAGGGACAGATAATACTTTAGTTGGTTGGAAAGAAGATTTTAACATAAGTTTAGATATTGATATTCCTTCACAAAAAGAAGCGGTAAGATATACAGAAGAAACATATAGAAAATTACATACTAATATGATACTTGGAGGACATTCAAAAGGTGGAAATCTTGCAATGTATGCAGGAATATTCTGCGATAAGAATATAAAAGATAAAATTATAACAATATATAATAATGATGGACCAGGATTAAGTAAGCCAATAGTTGAAACAAAAGAATATAAAGAGACATTAGAGAAAATTATAGCATATATACCACAAACATCAATTATTGGAAGATTAATGTATCATGAAGAAAAATATAAAATTATAAAGAGTACACAAAAAGGGATTATGCAACATGATTTATTTACATGGCAAGTCGAAGGAAAAGAGTTTATACATTTAGAGGAAGTAACGTCAGAAAGTGAATTTGTTGATGCTGTAATAAAAGAATGGACCACAAAATTCAATCAAAAACAAAGAAATGATTTTATAAATATAATATATGAAATAATAAGTGAGAATAATTCAGATACTTTATATGAAATGTCGAAAAATAGATTTAAAACAGTAGGAAATTTAATAAAGTCATATCATAAAACTAGTAAAAAAAATAAGCAAATCATATCACAAACATTATCAGAGTTATTTAATATAACAAAATATAATGTATTTGAAAATATAAATAATAGATTAAATAAAAAATAAAAAGTAAATAATAAAAAATAAATAATAAAAAATAAATTTTAAATTAAATTGATAAAAAATAAATAAAAAAAGAGATAAAATATGTAAAATAATAATTTATCTCTTTTTTATTTTATATAATAAACGATATTACCATAGATTAATGATACAATGTAAAGTTTTATCATCTAAGCTTTTTATTGTAACAATATGTTTTCCATCTTCAAATGCATATAGACATTTTGACGTGTCACCAAGTCTGATTGAAGTCTTGTACATAATTTCAATATTATTAAAAGAACTATTTAAATATATATTTTCTGGCAAAGTTTCATATGCTAAATCTAGATAATTTAAATTATGCATATGTTTATTAACGTCTATATCTCTTCTTTGTGTGGTATATATATATTTATTAGTATAAGATGTAGGTTCAGTTAATTTTTTAAATTCAAAATCTGGTAACACAGTTTTATTTTCAGGATTATATCTATCTATAATATCATCTGTAATCTTTGTTATAGATAATGTATCTATATTAATTAAAGTCCATCTAGTAGTAGCAATACAAACAGGTTTATTTTCACTATCTAATACTTCAAAGTCACGTAAAGTACTTACTTTATTAGATTCTCTTGCCCAAGTTTTAATTGTAACTTCTTCTCCATAAGTAAGTCTTCTAAAAATTTTAACTTTCCAATTTAATTGAACCCAAGATAGATGAGTTTGAGGAATATCTTTTATTCCAAGACCTGCTGTATCAGAATGCATACAAGCAGAATCTTCTAATATTTCTAACATTCCTTTATTTGTGATTAATGCATTACTATCAACTTTATTTATATCAATTCGTGCTTTTTTCTCAAATATAGCCATTAAAAAACCTCCTTTAATCATTCATCATTTTTTCTAAACAATTATATATATTTGGAAATAATTTTTTAGTATTTATAGGTTTTAAATCTTTATTTGTTAATGCATGAACCGTATAACCAGTACTAATAGGTTTATCTGAATCTTTTCTAAAAACTTCATAACTAAAAACTATACGAGCAGGTGTTAATTTGCTTACTGTAGCAGTTATAGTTAGTTCATCATCATAAAATGCTGGACTAATATATTTGGCATTTAACTCAACTAAAGGCATCATAATACCTGCTTCTTCCATTTTAGAATAAGGAAATCCAGCTTTTTTTGACAAATCTGTTCTTGCAAGTTCAAACCAAACGGCGTAAACAGAATGATGTACTATACCCATTTGATCTGTTTCTGCATATCTAACATTTACAATACTTTTTGAAATCATTTATATTAAGCCTCCATTTTTTTAATATTATAACATTTTGAATTATATCATAAAAATATAAATAAATAAAGAAAAGAAACAAATATTGAATTAAATATGTGTGAAATAAATTAAATAAAACCATATATATTTTATATTGTAAAATAAAAAGAAGTGTGATAAAATTTCGTTAACATATAGAATCGGAAGAAAGGGGTAAACAAAAGAACATGGCAAATGAAAATGTAGAAAAACTATATAAAGTATTAGATGCATTTGAAAAAGCGGGAAAAGACAAAAATGAAATAGAAGCAATACGTGAATTAATTGATGAAAACAAATTAAAGGAAGCCCTAGAAAGAATAAGAGCTATTAATAATAATAAAGAGGCACCAAAAAAACGTGGACCTAAAAAAGTAAAAAAAGTAGTTAAAGAAGAGCCAGAAGAAGAGGAAGAAGAGGACAACATAGAAGATGATGAAGAAACAGAGCTAGAAGATGAGGATGATCAGTATTCTGATAAAGATTATGAAGAAGAGGATGAATATGACGATAATAATGAAGATGAAGAAGAAATAGAAGAAAATGACGAAGAAAAAAATGAAGACGATGAAGAAGAGGATGAAGAGGAAGATATAGAAGAAGATGATGACGATGACGACTTAGAAGATGAAATGTCTGAATGGGGCGAAAAAAAGGATGAAGACAAAGTAGTATATAAAAAAGTTGAAAAGAAACATGAATCTGTTTATCCTGAAAAACTAAGAAATGAAGAGCTTGAAAAAACATATATAGGGCTTTTATTAAATAATCCAAAATTAATTGTTAAATATTATTTAGTCTTTGAAGAATGCTATATAGATGACCCTAGTTTATTAAATATATATAAGAGTATATTGTTTACAGAAGGTGGAAAATTTACACCTGAAATTGCAAAACAGGGATTCAACTTCTCTGTTGATAATAATGAAACATACCAACTAAAACAAAAATTAAAATTTGAAATATCACAAAAACAAGCAAATCCAGAAAAAGTGTATCTAGAATTAAGAAAATTATGTATTATAAGAAAAAGTTATTTAGAGGAACCAAGGGAAGACATACAAAATTCAATAATTAATATTATTGATTATAAATTATATGATCAAATGTCAGCAGATGAAGTAAAAGCCGCTATAGTACAAGTAAGTGTAACTCAAAAATTTAAACAAGCAGTTTTAAGTGAAGATTTAACAGAGTTTCTAGAAAAAGGAGAAAATAACTTAACTAATGGTTTAGCATTACCTTTCCCTATTTTATCAAGTGTATTTAAGGGTATAAGAAAAGGAGAAACAATGGCTTTTGCTATGCCATCAAACTCAGGTAAAAGTAGGTTTACTATTGATATAGCTGCATATACAGCTTTTGTTCATAGAAAAAAAGTATTAATAATTTCTAACGAAATGTCAGAAGAGAAAATGAAGCTTTGTTTAATAACAACAGTATTAAATAATCCCGAAATTCAAAAATTACATAAACAAAAAATTTCAAAAACAGAAGGAGAATTACTTGAATTTAAATTTAGACCTGATGAGAAAGCTGATGTTAAAGTTGATGAAAATGGATTTATATTACAAGAACCAAAAGAAACTAGAAAACAATTTGTAGAAAGATTAAAGAAAGTATCAACAGAATTTAATAAAACAATAGCTGTAACAGATTGGGTAAATAATCAAATAAGCAATATGATATATTTTATAAATATTACTGATCATACAAATGATGAACTTAAAAAAGTTATAATGAACTATTATTATAAAGAAAAAATTGAATATGTATTTTATGATACATTGAAAACAGATACAGCAAACATAGGTAATGGAGAAGAAATTAAAAGAACAGCAACAATACTTTCTAATTTAGCACAAAACTTTAATATGTTTATATGTTCAACACTACAATTAACAGAAAGTAGTACACTACCAATAAACTTAACAGTTAATGACTTAGCAGTAAGTAGAACTGTAAAAGAGGTATTAGATACATTATGCCTAATAAAACAAATAATGAGAGATGATTTGGAAAAATATCAATATTCTCTTGAAGAAGTAGATACTAAATTTTTTGAATTAGAAAAATTTGATGATCCAGATGTTAGATATTATGCATGTGTAGTAGATAAGAACAGAGCAGGTGCAAAACCAAAACTAGTGTTTAGGTTAAACTTAGCATATAATGTATGGAATGAGCTTGGATATCTAAAATTAAAAGATGCAGAATAATTTGCAAAAGGGGACGGGCTTGTTTTGTAAAAAGGAAACAAAATGGAAGAGTTAGAGAAATGTGAGATTTGTCCACATAGATGTGGGATTAATAGAAAAAAAGGAAATAAAGGTAGATGTAAATGTGATGATAAAATAAAAATTGCATTGGTATCTATACATAATTATGAAGAACCATGTATTAGCAAAATTCATGGTTCTGGTACAATATTTTTTTCTAATTGTAATTTGAATTGTATATATTGCCAAAATTATGAGATAAGTCAATTAGGTAGAGGTAAAGAAATTACGATAGAAGAACTTAGCAAGATTTTTTTATCTCAGCAAGATAAAAACGTAAATAATATTAATCTAGTGACACCTACGATGTATGTATTTCATATAATTGAAGCTATAAAGATTGCTAGAGATAAAGGATTAAATATACCTATAATATATAATTCAAATGGATATGAAACAGTAGAAACTATTAAAGCTTTAAAAGGATATATAGATGTATATTTACCAGATTTAAAGTATTTTTCTAATGAAATGTCATTAAAATATTCGAAGGTAAATAATTATTTTTTAAATGCTACAAAAGCTATAAAGGAAATGTATAATCAAGTTGGAACAGCTCAATTTGATGAAAATGGAATAATTAAAAAGGGTCTAATTATTAGACATTTAGTATTACCAAATCATTTGCAAAATAGTAAGCATATACTAAAATGGATAAAAGAGAATATGCCAGAAGATGTGTATGTAAGTGTAATGGCACAATATTTTCCGACATATAAAGCAAAAGAAGATAAATATATAAATAGAAAGTTAAATAAAAAAGAATATAAAGAAATAGAAAACTTTTTATATACATTAAATTTAACAAACGGATATATGCAGGAACTTGGGGAACATGAGGAAGAATATGTTCCAAAATGGGAATATTAGAAAAATAAGGAGGAAATAAAATGACAGAGGCAGATAAGCATTTTATAGAAACATGTAAAAAAATTATAAAAGAAGGATATTCTTCAGAAGGAACTAATGTAAGAACAAGATGGCAAGATGGTGAGGAAGCTAACTACTATTCAATAGTTGGAGTTAGTAATGTATATGATGTAGGGAAAGAATTTCCTATGATTACATTAAGAAATAATAGTAAAACTATATATAGGGCAATTGATGAAATATTATGGATTTGGCAAAAAAAATCAAATAACGTTAAAGACCTAAATTCACATATTTGGGATCAATGGATAGACGAAAATGGTACTATAGGTAAAGCATATGGATATCAACTTGGAAAAAAATATCAATTCAAAACAAAAGATGGGATTAAAGAAATGGATCAAGTTGATTATGTACTATATTTATTACAAAATGATCCTTCAAGTCGTAGAATAATGACAAATATATTTAATCATGAAGAATTAAAAGACATGAGACTAGAGCCATGTGCATATGGAACACAATGGTTAGTAAAAGGAGGAAAATTACACTTAATATTAAATCAACGTTCACAGGATATGCTAGCTGCTAATGGATGGAATACAATGCAATATGCAGCACTTTTATGTATGTTTGCACAAGTATCAGGATTAGAAGTAGGAACATTAACTCATAATATTGGGGATTGTCATATATATGATAGACATATTCCTTTAATAGAAAAATTAATAGAAGCAGAGTCAATGGATGTTACTCCAAAACTTATAATAAATAACCCTACTAAAAATTTCTATGACTTTAAAGTAGAAGATTTTGAAGTTCAAGGTTATGATTACAATAAAGACATAAAACTTGGAAAAATTCCAGTAGCAATATAGGAGGAAAATATAATGTTAAGTATAATAGTAGCAGTTGCTAAAAATAATGTAATAGGTAAGGACAATAAATTAATATGGCATTTACCAGAAGATTTGAAAAGGTTTAAAAGATTAACAACAGGGCATAATATAATAATGGGAAGAAAAACATTTGAGTCTCTTCGGAAGAGTTCTTCCAAATAGAAAACATATAATATTATGTAATGATGCAAAACTTGATATTGACAATGAAAATGTGGAAATTTTAGATGATGTAAATAAACTAGAAAAATACGAAAAATCTAATGAAGAAAATTTTGTCATAGGTGGTGCAAGTATTTACAAATTACTTCTTCCAAAAGCTGATAAACTATATATTACAGAAATAAATGAAGAATTTGAAGGAGATGTATATTTTCCTAAAATAGATAAAGATATTTGGAAAGAAGTAGAAAGAGAAAAAGGTTTAAAAGATGAAAAAAATCCATATGATTACGATTATGTAACATATGTGAAGAGATGAAAGGAATAATTAATAAGACATATGAATCAATATTATTATAAGAAAATAATATTGGTTCATTTTTTTAGATATGATTGTATTAATTATTAATGAAAATGTCGAAAGATGTCGAATAAAGTAATACGAAATAAGTTGCATACTGTTTTATTTTGATATATATTAAAATCGTACTAAGTAGTAAAGAAGGTGTGATTCACTATGAAATTAAAAATAGAAAATGGTAAAAAAGCATATAATACGAAGAATGGCAAATTAGTTATATTTGAAAATATTAATGTAGAATTTGAAAGTGGTAAATTTTATGCAATTATTGGTGAATCAGGAAAAGGGAAAACAACATTATTGAATATTTTGGGATTGTTAGACGAATTAAGTTCCGGCAAATATTATATAGATAATAAAGAAAGTAGCAAATTCAAAGAACATGAAAAAGATAGATATAGAGCTGAAAAAATAGGATTTGTTTTTCAATCATATTATTTGAATCCAAAACTAAAAATTTATGAAAATTTATATATTCCACTTTTATTAAATAAAAAAATAAAAAGAAAGCAAAGATACAAATTAGTTAAAGAAAGTTTAAAAAAAGTTGGAATTGAAAACAAAATTAAAGAATATCCAAAAAAAATGTCAGGTGGAGAACAGCAAAGAGCGGCAATAGCTAGAAGTTTAATAAATAATCCAGAAGTTATTTTAGCTGATGAACCAACAGGAAATTTAGATGAAAAGAATGAAAAAAATATTTTAGATATATTAAAAAAATTATCTAAAGAAGGAAAATGTGTTATTGTTGTTTCACATTCTAAAGAAATAAAAAAATATGCAGATATCATTTTTAAAATTGAGGACAAAGAGATAAAAGTAATAGGTGATTAGAAATGAAAATAAGTGATATAGTAAAATTATCATTTTTAAATATAAAACAAAACAAATTATTAAATGTAATAGTAGTATTAATTCTCTTTATAAGTTTTTTTACTGTATTCATATATTTATTTAATATTACTTCACTAAATAATTATAAAAAAAGTTTAGAAGATTCTTTAGGATTTAGGACTATAGAATTTTGCTATAATTCATCTTTGTATAATTTGAATAATATAGAAGAAAAGATTTCTGATATAGATCATGTGGAAATGGTATTACCAGAAAGTTATTCAATGAGAGCAAAATTAATATATGGAGATAATAAGATTGATGTAAATATAAAAGCTTTTAATGACGATATTTTAAAAGAGTTAAATATTTCATCTGATAATGAAAGTATAAATAATGGTATTTTAATTCCAGAAAATTTATATTTAGATATAGATTACCCTGATGAAAACTTTAAATTAGATGGAAAAGTTTTTGAAAATACTGACATAAAAATTGAATATGCTAAATTGAAGTATTTATATAATGTAGAAGAAAACGGAATAGTATATTCAGAAAAAATAGAAGAAAAGGGAAAAGAAACAGAACAATATAAAGTATTAAAAGCTTATAATAATAAATTTTATACTGAAAAAAATACTGTTTTTGTGTCAAAAGATAAGTTATTGGAATTAAATAATAAATATATAGAAGATAAAAAAGATGAAAATCATATTATTAATGTTACTGTTGATAATGTAGAAAATATGGACCAGGTTTGGAAAAAGATATTAGAGTTAAATGTATTAGATAGGGAAGAACAAAAAAGTAGATATAGTTTAATTGATGAAACAGTAGAAGATATGGTAGTAGAAGATAATGTATATACTAAGTTGGAAACTTCAAAAACCTCATATATTATATTAATTTACATTACACTATTAATGGTTACTATTATGACTAGTTTTTCAATATATTTTCTGTATATGTTAAATAAAATTCAAATAATAGAATATAAAAAGCAAATAGCTTTATTGAGAGTACAAGGATTTAGTAAAAAGCAAATTAAAAGTGCTATTATTATTCAGAATTGTATAAATGGAATAATAGCATATTTGTTGTCAATTATATTATTTATAATATGTAAAAACAATATATTAAAAATATTCTTATATATACAAAACGAAAAAATAATGCCAATTTTAAATGTTATCAGAAGAATTGTTGAATTAGATATGGCAAATTATTTTGCTGTATTTGTAATTCCAATAATTATATATATTGTTTTAGGAGTTATTTTAGTTAATATACATTATAGAAATATAGATAAAAAGCAAATCATAGAAAATCTAACTGATGAATAGAGGTAAATAAATGCTAAGGAGTTTTTTTAGAAATAAAAAATTAATAATATATGCAGTAATTTTAATAATATTAAATACACTAATGATTCTATCATGTAATTTATTAGAATATTTTAATAAGTTATATGATAACAAAATTAATAATAATGAATTAATAAGATCTATCGTTTTAATAGGAATAAATGGACAAGACTCCTATGATAACTCTAATATAAGTGAAGAAAATCAAGAAATTATTACTAATGTAAAACATGTAGAAAAAACTATAGTGGAGTTTGGAAGTGTATATAGAATAATAGTTGATGATTTTAAAAACATTAATCAAGTGCAAGAAAATTTGTTAAAACTAGGATTTAATACACAATTGGCTACAGATATACAAACTACAATAGATGAATATGAATTTATTAGTTCTTTAGTAAAAGTCAATATTTTTATATTAGCATTTTGGGATATTATCACATTAATAAGTTTATGGTCTTTCATAATAAAGGATCAAGAAGAGGAAATAAGTATTTTAAGAAAATTAGGATATTCAAAACAAAGAATTAATATAATGATTCTTATTAGAGTTTTTATATTTATTGTTACATCATATATTATATCTTTTATATTATCACATTTTATATCAAATATATATGATGGTATTCCAGTCTTACTAAATAGAATAGGTATTTCTTCTTATGGATTTTATGAACTTATATATAATACAAAATATTCAATGCTTATGAGAAATTATATTGAATATAAAGTTTTAATTGGTAATACTATAAGTATTCTTATATTATATATATTATCATTCAAAAAAATAAATAGAAATATTATTTGCAAATAATAAAAAATAAATTAGGAAAGGATGGAGAATGTATATGAAAAAATTTATAAGTGCTTGTATAGTTATGACTATATTATTTAGTAGTATATTTATTGTATGTTCAAGAGTAAATGCAACGGAAATACAACCAAGAGCAGTACAATATAGAATTTATCAATATATAACTGGAAGCAGTTATAAAACTCCAACATTTCATAGATCTAATATGGGAGCTGATTATTTGGCTAATGGGAGTGTTAGTGGCTCTGATGTATATGTATCTGTTTATGATGCTGATACAAATAAAAAGATTGGAAGTACGCAAACTATGTATGACGGAAGAATAACAGTTTGTCCATGGGATGATAAACTAGCAGAAGGAGTTCAGAATATATATTATTTATTTGTGCCTAAAAATCAATCAGCGGTTGTATTCTTAAATTTATATGTTTTATATTAATTATTTAAATCATTATAACTGATAGAAAAATAGAGTATGCAATAAAAATAATCTCTATTTTTCTATATTTAATTGTAAAAAATCAATAAAAAATCCATTAAATACTTGACAAATCAGTAAAAATAGTGTAAAGTATATTAGCATTACAAAATAATGCTAATATTTTTATGTCTAATTAGGAAGTGATTAAATGGAAAAGAAAGTTGAAATAAGCATTCTTTGTCAGATATATGGTAAACTTTTAACTGAAAAACAATATGAAGTTATTAATGATTACTATAATAATGATTTCTCACTTTCTGAAATAGCTGAAAATAATAATATAACAAGACAAGCAGTTAGAGATATGATTAAAAAGGGGGAAAGTAAACTTTTCGAATTTGAAGAAAAGCTTTTAATTATGAAAAAGATGAAAGATCAAGAAAAGCAAATTCAAAGCATTATAGAAGAACTAAATAAGATAAAAGATACTTCATCAGATAAGAAAATTGAAAAAATCTTAAATAATGTTACAAAAGAACTAATTTGCTTAAACTAATATAATGAAATAGGGAGGAAATAAAGTATGGCATTTGAAGGATTATCTGCTAAGTTACAGGAAGTAACTAGAAAATTAAGAGGAAAAGCAAGAATTACAGAATCTGATTTAAAAGAAATGTTAAGAGAGGTAAAACTTGCACTGTTAGAAGCAGATGTTAACTATGCTATAGTTAAAGAATTTATAAGTACCATACAAGAAAAAGCCTTAGGACAGGATGTATTAAAATCATTAACACCAGGACAACAAGTTATAAAAATAGTTAAAGATGAATTAGTTGAACTTCTTGGAGGAACAGAAAGTAAGATTAACTTTACTCCAAACCCACCAACAATAATAATGCTTGTTGGACTTCAAGGTTCTGGTAAAACTACTACAGCAGGAAAGCTTGCTAATTTACTTAGAAAACAAGGAAAAAAACCACTTCTAGTTGCATGTGATGTATATAGACCAGCAGCTATTAAACAACTTCAAGTTGTAGGTGGACAGTTAAATATTCCTGTATATGCAAATGAAAATTCGAAAGATGTAGTAAAAATTGCAAGACAGGCAATAGATGTAGCAATGAGTAAACTAAATGACGTAGTTATATTAGATACAGCAGGTCGTTTACATGTTGATGAAGAACTAATGAATGAACTAAAAAATGTAAAAGCAAATGTAAAGCCACATGAAATATTATTAGTAGTAGATTCAATGACAGGTCAAGATGCAGTAAATGTTGCAAAAGCATTTAATGAGGCACTAGGAATAGATGGGGTAGTTCTTACTAAACTTGATGGTGATACTCGTGGTGGTGCTGCGATATCTGTTAAAAAAATTACAGGAAGACCAATAAAATTTGCAGCAACAGGTGAAAAATTAAGTGATATAGAAGTATTTTATCCGGATAGAATGGCATCAAGAATTCTAGGAATGGGTGATGTACTTTCAATTATAGAAAAAGCTGAAGAAGCAATTGATTTAGAAGAAGCTGAAAAATTAGAAAAACAATTGAAAAAGAAAAAAGATTTGGATTTGGATGATTATTTAACTCAGCTAAAACAAATTAAAAAAATGGGTTCTTTCTCATCACTTTTAAAAATGATTCCAGGTATGAATCAATTAAAAGATGTTAAAGTAGATGATAAAGAGTTTACAAGAATTGAAGCAATAATTTCTTCTATGACAAAAGAAGAGAGAAAAAATCCAAAACTATTAAATGGAAATAGAAGAGTAAGAATTGCAAAAGGTAGTGGAACTTCAGTTCAAGAAATAAATAAATTTATGAAATCTTTTGAAATGACACAAAAGATGATGAGACAAATGAAGGATAATAAAAATATGAAAAAAATGATGAAAAGCATGAACCCACAAGACTTAAAAAATATGTTTAAATAAATTTGATTTTAATTTTTAAATTTTAAATATATATCTTAAGAATTATTATATACCATTAGTAATAATTCTTACAAAATTTTCAGGAGGTGAATTTAATGGTAAAAATAAGATTACAAAGACAAGGTGCTAAAAAGGCTCCATTCTACCATATAGTTGTAGCTGATTCTAGAAGCCCAAGAGATGGAAAAATAATAGAAAAAATAGGAACATATAATCCTATGACAGATCCATCTACAATCGTTCTAGATAAAGAAAAAGTAGAAAAATGGATAAAAAATGGTGCAAAACCAACAGATACAGTTAAAGCTTTAATAGAAAAAGCTAACTAGGAGGATTGCTATGAAACAAATATTAGAAACAATTATAAAAAACATAGTGGAAAATCCAGACGAAGTTACAATAACAGAAAAAGAAGAAGAAACAAAAGTTATCTTTGAAGTTAAAGTAGCAGAAGCAGATATGGGAAGAATAATAGGTAAGCAAGGTAAAGTTGCAAATTCTATTAGAACTCTTATGAGAGCTTTAAATTCAAAAGATAAAAAGAAAATATCAATAGAATTCTTAGACTAAAATAGTTTTAGAAGGAGTAAAAATGAAACAAGAATATTTTGAAATAGGTCAAATTGTAAATACATTTGGTATTAAAGGCTTAGTTAAAGTAAAACCATTTACTGATGATCTAGAAAGATTCGAAGAATTAAAAAGTGTATTTGTAGTGAAAAACAAAGAACTTATAGAAATGCAAATCGAAGAAGTAAAATACCATAAAAACTTAGTTCTAATTAAGTTCAAAGGAATAGAAGATATGAATATGGCAGAAAAATTAAAAGGTTGCTATATAAAAATAAATAGGAAGGATGCAAGAAAACTTCCAGAGGATACATATTTTATTGCTGATTTAATTGGAATAAAGGTTTATGATGATGAAGGTAACTTTTTAGGAAAAGTAGATGATATATATAATAACAAAGTCCATGATATATATGTAATAAAAGATGATCTAGGAAAACAAATATTACTACCTTCTACAAAAGAAGTTATAAAAGATATTGATATTGATAATGACAAGATTGTAGTTCATTTAATAAATGGTTTGATATAAATGGAGGAAAAATGAAATTTGATGTGCTTACACTTTTTCCAGAAATGTTTAAGTCATTAGATGAAAGCATTATAGGAAGAGCAAAAGAAAAAGGACTAATAGAAATCAATTTAATAAATATTAGAGATTTTTCTAAAGATAAACACAAAAAAGTTGATGATACTCCATATGGTGGAGGAGCAGGAATGGTAATTAGACCAGATGTGGTATATGATGCTTATTCTAGCATAAAAGATAGTAAAAATGCTAAAGTTATTTTTCTATCGCCTCAAGGTAAAGTATTAAATCAAGAAAAAGTTAAGGAATTATCAAAAGAAGAGCACTTAATACTTCTTTGTGGTCATTATGAAGGTATAGACCAAAGGGTTATAGACGAAATTGTTGATGAGGAAATATCTATAGGAGACTATGTTCTAACAGGTGGAGAACTTCCAGCAATGGTTGTTATAGATTCTGTTAGTAGGTATATAGATGGAGTACTAAGTAATGAATCTATAGAAGAAGAGTCATTTAGTAACAATCTTTTAGAATATCCTCAATACACAAGACCAGAAGAATTTAATGGAAAAAAAGTTCCAGAAGTATTAGTGTCAGGACATCACGAAAACATAAAAAAATGGCGTGATGAAAAATCACTAGAAATAACAAAAATAAAAAGACCAGATTTATTAAAATAAAAATTAAAGGAAGGAGGATATCAAATGGATATCATAAAATCAATAGAACATGAACAATTAAAAAATAAGAT
>CALYAC010000011.1 GCA_944393405.1 uncultured Clostridia bacterium
TAAAATATGTTTGATAACATTATAAACTTTTTTAAGAAATTTAAGAAAAGCGAAAAAGAAGAATCTAAAAATACTGCAAAAGAAAGACTACATTTAGTATTAGCTCAGGATAGAGCAAATATTTCGGCAGACTTTTTAGAGATGATGAAACAAGAAATTTTAGAGGTAATAAAAAAATATATAGATATAGATGAAAAAGCAATTGATGTAAGATTAACAAATAAGGAAAGTGAAGATGGGGTAATGGGAGCCCCTTCGCTTTATGCAAATATACCGATTATTACAATAAAAAATGAAGCAAGGCAACTAGAAGGAACATTAAAAGAAGAAAATAAAAAAACTGATGAAATAGATAAAGATAGTGCTAAAACAGAGTCAGAAGATCAAGATAAAGACAATAATAGTATAGAGCAGGAAGATATTGATAATAATAAAGAAGAAAATGATAATACAAAAAAAGATACTGATATAAAAGAAAGCAGTAAAGAAAATATAGAAAATGTAGAAAAAGAAAGCGAAAATAAAGAAGTAGATGTAAAATCAGAAGCAAATAACAAGAATAAGGAAGAAGATAAAGAAAAAGGCAAAAACAAAAAAAACAATCAAAAGAAAAATAAGAATAAAGATATAGATGAGGTTAAGGATGAAAAGAAAGATTCTTAAAAATATTGAATGGGGGATATTAATCTGTACAATTGTACTTGTTATAATAGGCTTAGTAGCTTTAACATCTGCAACAAGAAATTCAGATTATGATGAATTAAAAAAACAAATTATTTGGACTGCTATAAGTATTCCAATAATGATAATTATAATTTTTATTGATTATGATTTGATAGCTAAAATATCACCATTTCTATATGGAATAATATTAATTTTACTTGTAGCTGTACTGTTTACAGAACCGATTAATGGTGCAACTAGTTGGTTTAATATTGGATCATCAACTATTCAACCAGCAGAGTTTGCAAAGATTATATATATTTTGATGTTTGCGCTAGTTTTAACTAAGATACAGAAAAAGGGAAAAGACGAAATCAGTAGATTTCCAAAATTAATACTTGCATCTTTAGTATTTATAGTACCAACTTTATTAATTATTAAACAACCTGATTATGGTACAGCATTAGCTTTTGTAATGGCATATATATTTATGCTATTTACAGCAGGAATTAAGAAAAGATATATAATTATTTCTATTTTACTTGTTGTTATATTAGTGCCTGTTTTATACTTTTTTGTATTACCAGAGCATGCAAAGACAAGAATAGATGTATTTTTAAATCCTGATATTGATCCAAGAGGTGCAGGATATAATATAATTCAATCAAAACTTGCAATTGGTTCAGGTGGACTACTTGGAATGGGATTATTTAAAGGAAATCAAACTCAACTAGGATTTTTATATCCTAAAACAACAGACTTTATATTCTCGCTAATAGCTGAGGAAATGGGATTTATAGTTTCAGCCGTAGTTATAATTTTATATGTTGTATTAATAACTAAAGCAATATATGTTGCTAAAACCGCAAAAGATGATTTAGGATCATATATTGCAATGGGAATAGCCCGGAATATTCTTTTTCCATATGGTAGAGAATATTGGTATGACAATGGGATTATTGCCTATAACTGGTATACCACTTCCATTTGTAAGTTATGGAGGAAGCTCTCTACTTAGCAACTTTATAATGATTGGACTTTTATTAAACATTTCAGGAAGAAGACAAAAAGCAATATTTATAAACTAAAATATAGGAGAAAAAATGTATTTAAAAAAATTAAAAATAGGAAATGTGGAACTACGCAATAATATACTTTTAGCTCCAATGGCAGGAATAACAGACCTGCCATTTCGTTTGATATGTGAAAAATATGGAGCAGGACTTACTTGTACGGAAATGGTAAGTAGTAAAGGGATTTTTTATGATGATTCTAAAACTAAAATTCTATTAGATTTAACAGGAGAAAAAAGACCTGTTGCAGCTCAGATTTTTGGAAGTAGTGTAGAAACTATGAGATTTGCAGCCAAATATGTAAGTAAAACAGCAGATATTGTTGATATTAATTTTGGATGTCCGGCACCTAAAATAGTAAAAAATGGTGATGGAAGCAAATTACTTCTTGATTTAGATTTATTAGAAGATATTGCAAGAGGAGTAGTAGAAGAATCAAGTGTTCCGGTAACTGCTAAAATTAGAAAAGGATGGGATAGTAAAAATATAGTTGCTGTGGAAGCTGCTAAAAGATTGGAAAGAGCAGGAGTGTCAGCAATTACTATTCATGGAAGAACAAGAGAAGAATATTATTCAGGTAAAGCTGATTGGGATATAATTAAAGAAGTTAAAGAAAATGTAAATATTCCTGTAATAGGAAATGGAGATATTACTTGTAAAGAAGAAGCATTAAGAATGTTTGAAGAGACAAATGTAGACGGAATAATGATAGGAAGAGCAACTATAGGTAATCCATGGATATTTGAACAAATAATAAATTATTTAGAAGGAAGAGAAGAAAGATATATAAGCAACAAAGAAAAATTAGAAGTAATAACTGAGCATATTAATTTGGAAGTAAAAGAAAAAGGAGAAAATGTTGCTGTAAAAGAAATGAGAAAACATTTAGCATACTATGTAAAAGGAACAAAAGATGCAAGTAAAATACGTGTAAAAATAAATGGAATTGAAGGAAAAGATGAATTAATAAACTGTTTAAATGAATACTTTAATAATATTTAAAATATGAATAGATTAGAGATAAAGTAAATTAATTTTATTATCTCTAATCTATTTTTTTAGGAGTATATGTATGTTAAATATTAATATAAAAAATAAGAAAAAAACAATAATTAAATTATGTGTTTTATCTATTTTAATTTTACTTTTTACTTTTATTATTTTTTTATTTAAATCTAATTATATTAATTATAATTTTTCAAAAACTGGACATAATATGAGTAATAAAAAATTAGAGGAAATTGAAGAATATATTTTAAATATTAGTTCATATACTGCAACAGTAGATATAACAGTAACAAGTAATAAAACAACTAATAAATACAAAATAAAACAAGAGTATAATAAAGATAGATTAAAACAGACCATAATAGAACCTAAAAACATAGAAGGTCTAGAAATTTGCTATGAAAATAATACATTAAAACTAACTAATACTAAACTTAATTTAACTAAAATATATGAAGAATACAATTATTTATCAAATAACTATTTAGATTTAATAACATTTATAGAAGAATATAAAAAGATTAAGAATGTAAAAGAAAATAAAATAGATACTGATATTAAAGATACAATAAATTCATATGAAAAAGATGGAAAATATATATTTGAAATAGAATTTGACAAAAATATAAAAAAAGAAAATGAAAATATATATGTATCAAATAAGAGTTTAACAATCGATAAGAATACTGGAAAAATCATTAGTTTAAAAATTAAAGATATGAACCAAAAAGATCTAGTTTACATATTATATAATGAGATACAGATCAATTAAATAGTATTTAATTCTGTAAATCTTAGACTAAGTTTAAAATATATCAAAAAATAATCCTTAAATATAGAAACATTAGGAGTGAAGATTATGGTAATAAAAAGAGGAGATATGTTTTATGCAGATTTAAGTCCAGTTGTTGGTTCAGAGCAAGGGGGAGTTAGACCAGTTTTAATAATACAAAATGATATAGGAAACAAACATAGCCCAACAGTTATTGCAGCTGCAATTACTTCACAGACAGGAAAAACAAAACTTCCAACACATATAGAAATAGGTTCACAAGAAAATGGACTAAAGTCGGATTCGGTAGTTTTAACAGAGCAAATTAGAACAATAGATAAAAGTAGATTGAAAGAAAAGATTGGTCATATAGATGATGAAAATATAATTACTAAAGTAAATAATGCATTGGGTGTTAGCTTTGGATTATAATAAAACAAAAAGGAAAAAATGATAAAATGGGGTTTAACCCCATTTTATCATTTTTAAACATCTAATTTTTTAATAATTTTAATTTCATTACGTAATTTATCTATTCTATCAGAGCGAAGAGTATAAGCATTTTTGTAATCTTCATAAACTTGAAGATAATTATCAAAATTTTCTTCTGATTGGAATAATAATCTCATTCCTTCTTTATAATAAGATTTTTTCTTATCAGTTTTAGCAGCGTTCATTTTAGCAGCATATGAACAAATAAGTTCTAATCTTTTTATATTATCTTTTAAATATTCTACATATTCATATAAACATGCAATTTCATATTGAATATCATCAATAACAACTTTAAATAATGTTTTTAAAATTCTTTTATTTATTTTTCCAGTCTTAGATCTTTGAGAAAGATTGTCTAATGCTAAAAGATTAGAATCAGGATTTGCATCTTTCATTAAGACTTTTAATGTTTCTGAAATATTAACATGAGTTTTATATTGCCTTTTTGTAACTATTGCATCATATTCATCCGCAACACGAATAATTTGTGCTTCCATTGGAATTTTTGTAACGCCATTAGGATATCCAGATCCATCTAAAGCTTCATGATGATATAAAGGACCATATGCATAAGGTCTTAATTTCAAGTCTTTCATGCACATCTCATAACCTTTAGTTGTATGTGTTTTCATTATTTCAAATTCTTCATCTGTAAGTCTTTCTGGCTTATTTAAAATTGCTGATGGAACAAAAAGTTTTCCAATATCATGTAAATATGCACAAATTGTACAATAAACTGTAAATTTTTTATTAAAATGTAAGTATTCGCATATTCTACAAGTTAAATTTGCAACATTTTCACTATGGACACGTGTAAAATAGTCTAAACTTCCTAATATATCTAATTGGTATCTCATAGTTTTTCCTAAGTTATATGATTTTAAAGTTAAAGGACTATAAAAATCAAATTTTTCGTTCTTCATAATTTTCTCCTAAGTTAAAATATATATAAATAATAATACTATAAAAATATAAAATTCGCAATATTTTAGATAAAAGAATAATTTAAAATTCTAAATTTAAAAATTTAAAAATTAAAAAATATGAAAATTAATAAAACATAAGAACAAATTAAAAAATTAATAATATAAAAAATAAAACAAAAAAATTAAACAAATTAAAAAAATTTTTAATAAAATGAATAATAAAAAAATAATAGTACATAATAGTAGTATAAGATTGATATTAGTTTAACTAAGAGTAATATAAGATGTTAATATAATGTTTTATATTATTCGAGCAAAGATGTATAATAGTGTAATGACCTTATATTATTATATGTCGGAGATGAGAGTATATTATTTGTGCGTAAGCTATACTTAATATAAATTTTGTTTCTTGTAAAATATTAATTTTGACTGATTTCTTTATTTGTATTTTGTATTGATATTTATATTATATGTATGGTTAAAACATATGTAATATATTCGAAGTTAAGATTATACTTGTATATATTAATGGTTGTTACTAGTCCTTTTTTAGGACGAATATGGTTATTAAGTGTGCATTTATAGTCGAGTGACTGATTAATATATTTGGTGATCTAGCTTATTTATGCAGTAATGTATATTAGGTTATAAATTAGGTATATTAGTTTTAACTGAAGATTAATATCAGTTTTATATTGAAATGTCGCAGGGCTTAAAATTTTGCTCTGTGACATTTTATATTAATTGTGATAATTGATAATTGCCTTTTTTATTATTACAATGTATAATCTAATATGTAATAATAAAGAAGATTAAAGGAAAGTGGTATATATGTTAATAAAAAATGGAAAAGTAGTAATATTTGAAAATAATGATGTAGTGGTAAAAAATTTAGATATACGTATTGATGGAGAAAATATTAAAGAAATAAGAGAAAAAATTACAGAAAAAGAAAATGAAAAAGTAATAGATGCTACAAATAAAGTTATAATGCCAGGTCTAATAAATACACATGCACATATAGCAATGAGTATATTTAGAGGAACTTTTGAAGGATGTAATTTATATACATGGCTTAGTGAAAAAATTTGGCCAATAGAAGATAAGTTAACAGAAGAAGATGTATATAATGCTAGTATGATTTCAATAATAGAGATGATTTCTACAGGTACAACATGCGTAAATGACCATTATTTCTTTTCTAAAACAATAAGAGAAGCACTAGAAAAAGCAAACTTAAGAGCAGTTATAACAAGAGTACTAATGGATAGTGATGGAAAAGAAGCTTCAGAAAAAAGAATTAAAGAATTTAAAGAATTATATGAAACAAGATGTGAAAAAAATGACTTAATTACTTATACTGTTTCGCCTCATAGTTTATATACATGTTCAGATGATGTGTTAAAAAATGCAAGACAGCTAGCACTAGAATATAACTTACCCATCCATATACACTTTTTGGAAAGCATTGATGAAATACAAGATATAAAAAATAAACATGGAAGAGAAGCAATAGATGTATTAAAAGAATATTTTGATGGAATTCATACAATATTAGCACATGGTGTAAAGTTAAATGATAGAGACTTAGAAATCTTAAAAAATATGGACTGCGGAATAGTACATAATCCTATATCAAACATGAGACTAGGTTGTAAAATAGCTGATATTACAAAATACTTAAAACGAGGCATAAATGTTTCTCTTGGAACAGATGGACAAGGTTCAGGAAATAATCTAGATATGTTTGAAACTATGAAAATAGCGGGATTAATTCAAGGTGGAATACATGAAAATGAAGAAAGAATTAGTGCGAAAGATGTAATAAAAATGGCAACAATAAATGGAGCAAAAATATTAGGAATGGAAGATAAAATAGGAAGTATAGAAGAAGGAAAAAAAGCTGATTTAATCATTATAGATATTTCAAAAAGTTTAGATAATATAAAAATGATACCAAATAATGATATTATTTCAAATCTTGTATATAATACAGACGGAAGAAATGTTGTAACAACAATAGTAAATGGAAATGTTTTAATGGAAGATAGAAAATTTAATAATATAGATATTGAAGAGATATTAGGAAAATAAAACTAAAAATAGATAAATAAAATAAACGAAAAATAGAATACAAAGTAAGAAAATTTTAAATAGCAATAAATAACTACAATATACGAAAAGCCTTCATTCAAGAAATTATTCTGCTTTGCTATCATATATTAATAATATTATATGAAAGAGGTAGAATATGAAGAAGGCAGGGGTAATAAAGATTGGAAAGAATATTCAGGCAATTAGAAAAAGTCATGGATATACACAAGAAAGATTAGCTGAAGCAATTGAATGTTCACCTAGGTATATTGGAGATATTGAGCAAGATAGATCAAAACCATCATATGAGGTATTAGTAAAGTTTTGTAATTTATTTAATATGAGTATGGATGTAATATTTAGTGAATATCTAGAAATTAAAGGTAAAAAAGAAGTGAATGCAGCTTTATATGGATTTGATGATTTAAAGCAAAATAATAAAGATACAATAGTTCATATGATAGAATATTTCAATAAGAAAAAAGAAGAAGATAAAAAAGAGCAAAATAGTTAAATCATATAAAATATGATATTGATAATATAAAAATTGAGAAACAAAATAAAAGAATAAGAGTAAATAAGGAAATTTATTTATTCTTATTTTTTTGTTATATAATAAATTTGTTGAAAAAAAGAATATTTTCATATATAATTTACAATGTAATAATAGGAAAATCAAAAGAGTAGGTGTAACATATGTATTTAAAAAGATTAGAACTACAAGGATTTAAGTCATTTGCAGATAAAACAATATTAGAATTTAAAAGTGGAATTACTTCAGTTATAGGACCAAATGGATCTGGAAAAAGTAATATTTCAGATGCTATAAGATGGGTACTTGGAGAACAAAGTATGAAATCTTTAAGAGGTTCAAAATCTGAAGATATAATATTTGCAGGAACACAAGCAAGAAAATCATTAGGATTTGCTGAAGTTTCTATGGTAATAGATAATACAGATGGAAAGCTTCCAATAGAATATTCAGAAGTAACAGTTACTAGAAAATTATATAGAAGTGGTGAAACAGGATATTTTATAAACAAAGTTCCATGTAGATTAAAAGATGTATTAGAACTATTTATGGATACAGGAATTGGAAAAGATGGATATAGTATTATCGGACAAGGTAAAATAGATGAGATTTTAAGTAATAAATCAGAAGATAGAAGAAAAGTATTTGAAGAAGCAGCTGGAATTGTAAAATATAGAACAAGAAAAGCAGAATCAGAGAAAAAACTAGAGCAGACTAAACTAAATTTACTTAGAATAAATGATATTTTAACAGAAATAGAAGGAAATTTAGATCCATTAAAAGCACAATCAGAAAAAGCAAAAAAATATTTAGATTTACGTGAAGAATTAAAAAATATTGAAATAGGATTATTTATACATAATATAAATGAATATAAAGAAAAATTGGAGAAGATAGCAGAAGACATACAAATAGTAGAAGCTCAAAATACAGATGAAAATGAAAAAATGGAAGATTTACAAAAATCTAAAGAAGAATTAAAATCTGAGATAGATAGTATTACAGCTAAAATAGAAGAAATGCAAAACTTGGGCTTTGAAAGTACAAATAAAATAGAAAAAATAAATTCTGATATAGGTATTTCTAAAGAAAGAATACAAAACAATTTAGGAAATAAAGAAAGATTAGAAAAAGAGATAGAGGAAATAAATATTAGAATTGCAGAACTTGAAGAAGAGCAAAAACAAAAATTAGATAAAAAAGAGAATTTATCTTTAAATAGAGAGAAGTTTCAAAAAGAATTAGATGAAAAACAAAAAGAACTAGATGAATTAACTAAAAAATTATCTGATAAAGAACTTGAAATAGAAGATAAAAAGAAAAAAATCGAAGAAGATACAGATAAAAAATATGAAATTGTTTCGATAATAAGTAGCCTTGATACTAATTTTGAAAACTTAGAAAAAAGAGAAAAAACAGTAAAAATAGAAATGCAAGATTTAACATCAGAAATTGATAGAGAAAGAGATAATAAACAAGAAAAGTCAAAAGAATTTTATGATATAGAATTTAAGAAAAATGAAGCTACTAAAAAGTTAGAAGAAAAATCAGCAAAAAAAGAAGAATGTATGACCAAAATAAAAGAATTTGATACTATGATTAATAACTTAACATATGAAAGTAGAATGAAAGATTCTAGACTTAAATTCTTAATAGAAACTGAAAAGGAAAAAGAAGGATATATAAGAAGTGTTAAATCACTATTATCAGATTGCGAAAAAGATGTTAATTTGAAAAAGGGAATGAATGGGGTTTTAGCAAATTTAATATCAGTTGATAAAAAATATGAAACAGCAATAGAAATGTGTCTTGGACAAACTCTTCAGAATATAGTTACTGAAACTGAAGAAGATGCAAAAAAGTTAATAGAACATTTAAGACAAAATAAATTAGGTAGAGCATCATTTTTACCAATTTCTTCAATCAAAGGAAGAAAACTAGATAAAATATCAAAAGGAAATATAGATGGAATAATAGGAATTGCATCAGATTTAGTAAAATGCAATAAAAAATATGAACAAATTGTTTTAAATTTACTAGGTAGAACATTAATTGTAGAAAACATGGATACTGCAATAAAAGTTGCAAAATCAAATTCATATTCATTTAGAATAGTAACACTTGATGGTGATATCATAAGTAATACTGGAGCCATTTCAGGAGGATCAGTTCAAACAAAAACAGTAAATATTTTAGGAAGAAGTAGAGAAATAGAATCTTTAGAAAAAGAATTAAAACAAATTGAACAAAAAATAAAAGACATAACTGAAGAAAAAAGAAAATATACTGAATCAGTTACAGATGTAATAGAGGAAGTAACAAGATTAGAAAAAGAATTACAAGATATAGAAATAGTATATGCAGCAGAAAACCAAAAAATGCTAAATATAGAAGAGGGAATAAATAAATTAGAAACAAGAAGAGAAAAAATAAAACATGAAATAGAAGAAGAATTAGTTAGACAAAAAGAAGAAAATAGAAAGGAAAAAGAAGAAAAGGAACATGAAATAAATAATTTAACTAAAGAAATAGAAGAATTAAGCAAGATAGTAGAAGAATTTGCTATTAATAATAAAGATAATCAAAAATATATAGATGACTTAAATTTTGACATAACAAATTTAAAAATCTCTGTTACTTCATTTGATGAGAGTAATGTTTCTATTGACGAAATGGTTGATAGAATTAAACAAGATATAGATAACAATAAAAAATCAATAGAAAACAAGAAATCAAATATTGATGAAATAAAATCTGATAATGATAATCTAAATAATAAAATAAAAGAATTAGAAGAAGAAATAAATAAAATAAAATCAGATGTAGAAAATAGCTCAAATATAGTAGAAAATTTAAGACAAGAAAGACTTGAAAAAGGCGAGAAATTAAAAACATCAGAAGCACAAATCAATGATAAATTTAATGTAATAGAAGACTTAAAAGGTCAACTTGTAAAATTAGATGTTCGAAAAACTAAATTAGAACAAGATTTAGAACAGGTTGTTAATGATTTGTGGATTGAATATGAACTTACTCCTAATAATGCTCAAAATTATGAAAAACCACAAAATGTTCAAAAAGCAGCAAGAGATGCAAATATGCTTCGTACACAAATAAAAGAGCTAGGAAGTATTAATATAGATTCAATTGAGGAATATAAAAAGACAAAAGAAAGATATGATTTTATGTGTGAACAAAGATTGGATTTAGAAAATACAGCATCTAAATTAAGAAATATAATTTCTGATATGACAAAAACAATGAAAGAGCAATTTATTGAAAAATTTAGAGAAATAAATAAAAACTTTAATGAAGTATTTGTTGAACTATTCGGAGGAGGAAAAGCAGAACTAAAATTGGAAGATGAAGAAAATGTGTTAGAGTGTGGAATAGATATACAAGTACAACCTACAGGTAAAAAACTTCAAAATATGATGCTTTTGTCTGGAGGAGAAAAAGCATTTACAGCAATTGCACTTCTATTTGCAATATTAAAAATAAATCCAGCGCCTTTCTGTGTATTAGATGAAATTGAAGCAGCACTTGATGATGTAAATGTATATAGATTTGCTGAATATTTAAAGAAATTTAGTAAAGAAACACAATTTTTAGTAATAACACATAGAAAAGGAACAATGGAATCAGCAAATACAGTTTATGGTGTTACAATGGAAGAAAATGGTGTAAGTAAACTATTATCAATGAAATTATCATAAACTATATAAATATAATAATTATTTAACAGGAGAACATAATGAAAAAAATACTATTTGTATGTTTAGGAAATATATGTAGATCACCAATGGCTGAGTATGTATTTAAAAACATGGTAAAAGATAAAGGATTAGAAAATAAATATGAAATATCATCTTGTCGGAACAAGTAATGAAGAAGAAGGAAATGATATTCATTATGGAACAAAAGATAAATTAAGCAAAGAAAAAATACCATATTCTAAACATAGGGCAAGAAAACTAAAAAAAGAAGATTATAATAATTATGATTATATTATAGCAATGGAAGAAAGTAATATTAGAGGAATTTTAAGAATAATAGGAAGTGATTCAGAAAACAAAGTACATAGACTATTAGACTATTCATCCAAACCAAGAGATATAGCAGATCCATGGTATACAGGAAACTTTGATATTACATATAATGATATTAATGAAGGATGTACTGCATTACTTAAATATTTAGAAAATAATTAAAATAAAAATAATAAAAAATAGTCATAAAATAAAGACTGCTTGAATATATATTAATATAAACTTTTTACAAAGGAGAGTTGATGTATATGTGGCAGTCTTTTAATATACATGAAATCGAGAGAAAATTTAGGACAAATATTAATCAAGGATTAACTAAAGACGAAGCGATAAAAAGGCAATCAGAATATGGAGAGAACAAATTAAAAGATAGGAAAAAAGAAAATATATTCATAAAATTTTTAAAGCAATTTAATGATTATATGATTATTATACTTATAATAGCCGCAATAGTGTCTGCAGGAATTTCGTTTTGGCAGGGAGAAAATGATTATATAGATTCAATAATTATAATATCTATTGTGGTATTAAATGCAATAATGGGAATTGTACAAGAGGCAAAAGCAGAAAAATCTCTTGAAGCATTAAAGAACATGTCAGCACCTGTTGCGAAAGTAAGAAGAGATAATAGAATTGTTACTATAAGAGGAAGTCAAATAGTTCCAGGAGATATTGTATTGTTAGAAGCGGGAAATTTTGTGCCGGCAGATTGTAGATTAGTAAGTAGCTCTAATTTAAGAATAGAAGAATCGAGTTTAACTGGAGAAACAATACCATCTCAAAAAGATTCAGAAGTAATATTAGATGAAAATACACCTATAGGTGATATTACCAATATGGCTTTTGCAAATACAATTGTAGTTAATGGACATGCAGAAGCAATTGTAACTGAAATAGGTATGAACACAAAAGTTGGAAAAATAGCAAATATGATAATAAACAACGAATCACCAGAAACACCAATACAAAGAAAATTGGGTGAAGTAGGAAAAACACTTGGAACAGCGTGTTTAGTAATTTGTGCTTTAATATTTGTAATCGGAGTATTAAAAAAGATTCCACCAATAGAAATGTTTATGACATCTGTTGGATTAGCAGTAGCAGCAATTCCAGAAGGACTTCCGGCAATTGTAACAATAATGCTATCTATTGGAGTTACAAAAATGGCAAAAAAGAATAGTATAATCAGAAAACTACCAGCAGTAGAGACATTAGGAAGTAGTAGTGTAATTTGTTCAGATAAAACAGGAACATTAACACAAAATAAAATGCAAGTAAAAAAAATTATGAACATTAATGGAGAATGTTTAGATAAAGAGAAAAACTTAATTTTAGAATTAGGTACAATGTGTACAGATGTCGAAGGAGATGTTGGCGAAGCAACAGAACTTGCAATTGTAAATGCTGCTAAAATACAAGGAAAGTTTAAAGAAAGACTGTATCAAAAATTTGAAAGAATAGCAGATATTCCATTTGATTCAGAAAGAAAGATGATGAGTACAATACATAAAACAAATATAGAATATACAGATGATGATGAATTAAGTAAAATCTGTAATAATAGAGAAAATAAATACATTAGTGTTACTAAAGGAGCACCAGATGTACTCTTAAAAAGATGTACAAAATATTATCATGAAGGAAAGACATTTAATTTAGATAATAAAGTGATAGAAAATATAGAGAAAAATAATAATTTAATGGCTGATAATGCTTTAAGAGTAATTGCTGTAGCATATTCACAAATGCCGAGATTACCAACAAATATAGATCAAGAAGAAATAGAGAATAATTTAACTTTTGTTGGCTTAATAGGAATGATTGATCCACCAAGAGAAGGAGTAAAAGAAGCAGTATCTACATGTAGAAATGCGGGGGTAAAAACTGTAATGATAACAGGTGATCATATTGCCACCGCAAATGCTATTGCAAAAGAAATAGGAATTTTAAAGAAAGGAGATTTATCAATCACAGGAAGGGAATTAGACCATATATCAGATAAAGAATTTGAAAAAAATATTAATAAATATTCTGTATTTGCTAGGGTCTCACCAGAACATAAGGTAAAAATAGTAAATGCATTTCAAAAAACAGGCGCAGTTGTTGCTATGACTGGAGATGGGGTAAATGATGCACCTGCATTAAAAAAAGCAGATATAGGTATTGCAATGGGGAAAAATGGAACTGATGTTGCTAAAAATGCTTCTGATATGATATTAACAGATGATAATTTTATTACAATTGTAGAGGCTGTTAAAGAGGGGAGAAATATATTTGAAAACATAAAAAAAGCAGTACATTTTTTAATTGCAACAAATATAGGAGAAATCGTAACTATTTTCATGGGATTATTACTTGGAATGCAGGCTCCTCTTCTTGCAATACAATTATTATGGATTAACCTTATAACAGATTCATTACCAGCTATTGCAATAGGATTAGAACCTGCAGATAAAGATATAATGAATAAAAAGCCAAGAGATAATAAAAAAGGTATTTTTTCTGATGGGTTATGGGGAAAAATTCTAATAGAAGGTACAATGCTTGGAATGCTTACATTGCTTGCGTTTATGATAGGTAATAATTTATATGGACTTGAAGTAGGTAGAAGTATGGCGTTTGTATCACTTGGTCTTTTAGAATTAGTACATAGTTTTAATGTAAAAAGCGAAGAATCTATATTTTCAATTGGACTATTTGAAAATAAATATTTAATATTTTCATTTATTTTAGGTGTTTTACTTCAAGTAATTGTAGTAATGGTACCTATATTTGCAAGTATATTTAGTCTAGTTCCTTTAAATGGAATTCAATGGTTATATACAATGGGAATATCTATATTACCAATTGTGATAATGGAATTGCAAAAGAAAATTAATGAGATAAAATTTGGAAAAAGAGTTTATTCATATAATAATATAACAGTAAAATAGCTATAGAATAGTTATAGTAACACTACTATATTAAATATAATATTTATATAGTAGTGTTTATTTTTTTATTTAATTTATTTATTAATTTATTTAGCTTATTAATTAGTATTATATTACTTTTTTATTTACTATAGATTAATTTAATAAATTAATAAAAAAGCCAAAATATAACAAATTTGTAAAAAAATAGGGCATGAAAATAAAAGTCAATGTTAGAAAAAGTAAGAAAAAGTGAGGAAAAATGAGAAAAATAAAGTAATACATGGGATAAATTAAACTGTAAAAATAATAAAATGATTAATTTTTGTCAAAAATGCTAGAAAAAAGAATATATGATTTGAAAAAGGGCAGAATATATAGTATAATAAACTTTGTGTCACGTCAAAAAAAGGAGAGTGAATTTTATTTTAAACAGGAAAATTAAATACTACACAAAAGAAGTAATAGGGCTTATAAATATAGTAGCAATTGCACTGTTTATATTAACAATAATTATTCTTTTCAAATTTAATATAGTTTGTGAAGTAACTATAGCCGGTGAAAAAGTCGGATATGTTGCAGATAAAAATGGATTTGAAGGAAAAATAAACGAATTTGTAAATAAAGAAGAAGAAGCAAAATTATATACAACAATAAAAGATATGCCGGAATATAAACTTACTTTAGTTGATAAATCAGAAAAAACAAATGAAGAAGCAATACTTGCTAAACTAGAGGAAAATTCTGAAACAACCTATAAATTATATGCCGTGACAATAAATGGAAAAGAAAAAACTATTTTAGCTAATTTAGATGAAGCTGAAAAATTAGTTGATGAAATGACAGAAAAATATGAAGATAAAATAGATTTAAAAATAGGTATAACAGATGTAATAACAACAGACAAGAAAGATGAAGATACAGTTAAGGTTGCTAAAAAAACAGTAAAAAAATCAATAGAAACAGCGATAGAAAAGAAAGAAAAAGAAGAAGCTGAAAAAAGAGAAAAAGAGTCTCATACTGTACAAGGTGTATATTTACAAGTGACACCTGTATCTGGAATAATTACATCCAGATTTGGTAACAGAGAAAGTATAAGATCAAGTGGACATACTGGACTTGACATTGCAGCTCCATATGGAACATCAATTAAAGCTGCTGCAAGCGGAACTGTAACCTTTGCAGGATATAGTGGTGGTTATGGTTATGTTGTAAAAATGTCACATGGTAATGGTGTTGAAACATATTATGGACATTGTAGTAAATTATATGTTTCAGCAGGTCAAAAAATAGATGCTGGTGATGTTATAGCAGCTGTTGGTTCAACAGGTAACTCAACAGGTAACCACTTACATTTCGAAGTTAGAGTAAATGGTAGTGAAGTAAATCCACAAAATTATTTATATAAATAATATGTAAATAAGCACATAAAAGATGTAGTTTTATTATATATAAAATTGCATCTTTTTTTTCTTGAAGAATAAAAGTCATAATGATATAATATTTTTGAATTACTATAATCAAAAGATGATAAATATGGTGAAAAAATGAAGATAAAAAGTATAGATAAGGAAAAAAGAAAAGAAAATTTAAAGAAAATATTACCGATAGTAACCTCAGGATTAGCTTTAGGAATAAGTGCTTTTTTAGTACATAAGGGTGTATTACAGTATAATAATATAGTGGATTTAGAAAATGGTAATTTAGATAAAATTATTGGAATGGCACCATTTTTAAAAAATATTGACACTAAAGCAGTTATGGATGCATTATCAAGTCAAGCAGGAAAATTAGGTGCAAATGCATATGTATTACTTCCAAAAGCTTTTACATTTGGACTTAATATAGCTAAACCAATAATTGAAAGTGATAAAGTTCAAAATAGTAAAATAGTTAAGAAAATAAAAGGTATAAATAAAAATATTGAAAATGATCCAATGTTGATAATAAATCCAAAGCTTTTAGATAATGAGCATCCACGACCAATAGCTAAAGGTTTAGCATTAGGTACAAAAGCTTTTTTGATGGCAAATAGTATAATAGATTATAATAACATATTTGACTTTAGTAATTTACCACATAAATTTGCTGCTATTGCAGAAATGGCAAGTAAAATCGATTTAAATAAAATAGTTATAGGGGCAAGTGGCGTCGGGGTAATAAAAGATATTATAAGAAAAGTTCAAGAAAGAAGAGATAATAGAGATACTGCAGAAACAGTAAAAGATTTTATAGAAGATAAAGAAGAAGAGAATGATAAGATTGAAACAAAAGCAAAAGAACCAAGAAGTCTAAAAAGTAAAGTAACTTTTAAAGGAATTGTAAAAAAAATATTTAATGAAAAAGGTTTACCTAGCTTATTTACTTTGTCAGAAACGGAAAAACAATTCTTAACGAGAACCAAGGTAGAAATGATAGGTAATAAACAAAATATGCAATCAGCAGAAAGATAAAAGAGCTTATGATAAAATAAGGAGGAAGTTTTAATGTTAGAGTTTGGAGATATCTTAACATTAGAAAATGATGAACAATATGTAGTGGCTAGTAGCTGTAAATATAATGATAAAGAATATTTTTATCTGGTAAATATACATGATAGCACAGATTGTATTATAGGTAGTGTGAAAGATGATGATTTAGAAATTGTAAATGATAAAGAAACGTTTTTAAATGTAATGCCTTTAATACTAGATAATGCAGATAGTAGATTATTTGAATCAAATAATGAGGAAAATAATATATCAAAAAATAAAGAGGAAGAAAATGAATAGTAGAGCGTATTCAGAAGTATATCAAATAATTCAATATTTACCAGAATCAGAATATAAACTAATTCCAAAAGAGCAGATAGAATTTATAAAAAGTAATATGGACAATAGCACAGAAAGAATATGCACAATTGATACAGATTTAAAAGATATAGAACTATCAAAAGAAGCAAAAGCTATACTTTTGTCATTATTTCACATGAATATTGCTAGTGAAAAACAAAAAGTGCAATTGGAGCAGTTACTACAAAAAGAGGAAAAAAAGCAAAGCGAAAATTTATATAAAAACATTTTTGATAATAGAAACGAAGATGAAATACAATCAGAAAAAGTTATTTCAAGTGAAAAAATAGAAAATAAGAAAAAGCAAAATATATCATTAGTTAGTATTAATGAAAATAGTTTTATGTATAAAGTAAAAACACTCTTTAAAAAATTATGGAATAAAATAAAACTGAATAAAATAAAATAGTGAACAGGTGATTATATATTTTTTATATAAATTACCTGTTTTTTTATATAAAATATTATTAGTATAGTTTATAAATTAACTAAAATTCATAATTTATAGTTATTTATAATTGACTTTAATAAATATAAGTTATAAAATATAGTTTGAAAAATATAATATTACTTAAGTATAAGAATATGTATAAATATAAATTATACATATATTTTATATTTATTGGAGGAAATAATATGATCATTTTACTTGATGCAATGGGAGGAGACAATGCTCCAGACGCGAATATCAAAGGTGCAGTAAAGGCAATAAACCAAATTTCTGCAAAAGTAGTATTGATAGGAAAAGAAGAAGTTATAAAACAAAGAATAAAAGAATTATATGGAAAAGATGATATAAATGATATATCACCAAGACTTAGTATAAAAAATGCTACAGAGACAATAGAAATGGAAGATATACCAACACAAGCTATCAAACATAAGAAAGATTCTTCAATGGTAGTAGGATTTAATATGCTAAAATCTGGTGAAGGAGATGTATTTATTTCAGCAGGAAATTCTGGAGCACTTCTTACAGGAGCTACACTTCTTGTAGGAAGAATAAAAGGAATAGATAGACCAGCATTAGCAGGAATCCTACCAGCATATAAAAGTAGGTTACTACTTATGGATTGTGGATCTAATACAAATTGTAAGCCAATTAATTTGCTACAATTTGCACAAATGGCAAGTATATATTTAAAAAATACTTTTGGAATGGAAAATCCAGCAGTAGGCTTATTAAATATTGGAACTGAAGAGACAAAAGGAAATGAGCTTACAAAAGAGAGTTATAGACTTCTAAAAGAAAATGCTGAAAAATTAGATATTAATTTTATTGGCAATGTTGAAGGTAGAGATGCTTTTTCAGGAGAGATAGATGTTGTTGTAACAGATGGATTTACTGGAAATGTATTCTTAAAATCAATAGAAGGACTTGGCAAATTTGTAAAAAGAAGCTTATCAGAAAGTCTAAAAAGAAATATTTTAACAAAAATTGCAGCTATACCTAGTTTACCAGCAATAAAAAGATTTGCAAAAACAGTAGATTATAAAGAATATGGTGGAGCACTATTTTTAGGAGTAAAAAAACCAGTAGTTAAAGCGCATGGAAGTAGTGATGAAAAATTATTTGAATTTACTATAAAACAAGCTGAACAATTTGTTGAAAATAAAGCAGTAGATAAAATGATTGAAGCTTTTGAAAAGCAAAAAGAAGAATCAAAAGAAAGTGAGCAAAAAGAAGAAATAAAAGAATAATAAATAGCAATTAAAAATAAAAATTGCAAAAAAAGTAAAATTTAGAACACTAAGTTCAAAAAAATAAAAACTATTACAACCTATAAAAGTACTGAAAAATAAAGCTTTTAGTAAATATTTTAATAAAATTAATAAAAAATATTGACAATTTTATTTATATGTATTATTGTTAGGTAGAATAGAGGAAGTAAATTATTTAAGGAGGTGAACTTGTTAATGAGTTCAGAAGAAGTATTCGAAAAAGTAAAAGGAATTATTGTTGAACAATTAGGTGTAGCTGAAACATCAGTTACAATGGAAGCATCATTTATAGATGATTTAGGAGCTGATTCACTAGACATAGTTGAATTAATAATGGCTCTAGAAGAAGAATTCGATATAGAAATACCTGATGCTGATGCAGAAAAGGTTGTTTCTGTAGGAGATGTTGTTGATTATATAAAAGATCATATAGCATAGTAACAAAAGCAGAGTAATCGAAGTTTGATTGCTTTGTTTTTTTATGCTGTTATAAGTCGAAATATGCTGAAAATCTTTTATATAAATCTCTTTTTTTTTATCTAAAAAAGGTGTATAATATAGATGTTTAATTAAACTAGTAGGAAAGGAAAGAAATATTAAGAAAAATGAACTTTTGCAAACTAGAAGAAAGTATAGGATATACATTTAAGAATAAAGAACTACTTAGAAATGCTTTAACACATACATCATATGCTTATGAAAAAAAACTAGATAGTAATGAAAAGCTAGAATTCTTAGGAGATAGTATACTTGAATTTATATCAAGTAAATATATATATAACAATTATAAGAATTTAAAAGAAGGTGAGATGACTAAAGTTAGAGCAGAAGTAGTATGTGAAGATAGTTTATATAATATAGCTAAAAAACATAATTTTAGTGATTTTATCTTAATCGGAAAAAGTGAAGCTAATAATAAAGGAAATTTAAAAACTGCAATTCTTGCAGATAGTATAGAGGCAACAATAGCAGCAATATATTTTGACGGAGGATTAGAAGAAGCAGAAAAATTTATTATATCTAATTTAAAAGATGCAATAGAAGTATCAACTAAACATGTTGGAATGAAAGATCATAAGACAGTATTGCAAGAAAAGTTACAAGAAAATGGAGAAGTTTCAATAAAATATACTGTAATTAAAGAAACTGGACCAGATCATGATAAGATTTTTACAGTAAAAGTAGAAGTTAATGGAAAAGAACTTGCAACAGGAGAAGGAAAGACTAAAAAACATGCTGAAATGGATGCTGCTAAGAATGCTTTAGAAAAATTAAAATAGAAAATGGTGGTGACTTTAATATATGAAAAAAGAATATATAATCCCAATTTTTGTTCCACATTTAGGATGTCCAAATAATTGCACTTTTTGTAACCAAAAGAGAATTAGTGGACAAACTAAAATGGTAACAGCAAAAGATGTGGAAGAAACAATTGAATATTATTTGAAAAATTTTAAAGACAATCATAAATATGTTGAAGTTGCCTTCTTTGGTGGAAGCTTTACAGCAATCGAACCTGAAAAACAAATAGAACTTTTAGAAGCTGCTCAAAAATATATAAAAGATAAAAAAGTAAATAGTATTAGAATTTCTACAAGACCTGATTGCATAGATAGAGAAACACTAAAAAGAATGAAAAAATATCATGTAAAGACAATAGAACTTGGTGTTCAATCAACAAATAATTATATATTAAATAGATGTAAAAGAGGTCATACAGGTGAAGATGTAAAAAAAGCTTCAAAATTAATTAGATTTCATGGGTTTATTCTAGGACATCAAATGATGATAGGACTTCCAGAAAGTACGAAACAAGATGAAATAAATACAGCAAAAGAACTTATAAAAATGAAACCAAAAATAGTTAGAATATATCCAGTATTAGTTATAAAAGATACAGAACTTGCAGAAGAATACTATAATGGTGAATATACACCACTAACTGTTGGACAAGCTGTAGAAAGATGCAAGGATGTTGTAGATTTATTTAATAGAAATAAAATCAATGTTATAAGAATTGGTCTTCAAAATACTGAAGAAATAACGGACCCAAGTAGTAAAGAAAGCAGTGTGGTAGCAGGACCATATCATCCAGCATTTAGACAGTTAGTAGAATCTAGTATGTGGTATGACTCTATTGTAAATGAAATAAAGAAAGTTAACGCAAAGGTAAAAAAAGTAAAGATCAGAGCAAATGGTATTAATATAAATAATATAATTGGACATAAAAAAGAAAATATTTTAAAATTAAAAGAGACATATGAAGTAGATGTAATAATTGAAAGAGATGATGATATAAAGCCAGGTACTTTTAAATTAGATGTTGTAGAGTCATATGAATAAAATTAAATAAATAAGAATAAAATCACTTATTATTGTGAAAAATAACACTGTAATAGGTGATTTTTTATGGATAGAAATAAAAGAATAAATAGAAATATTCTATTAATTAAAAAGATTATAAAAGAAAGTACATATATAATTATGGGATGTTTTTTTATGGCGGCTGGAACATCTCTATTTTTACTTCCAAACCAATTGTCTTCAGGAGGATTTGCTGGTATTTCGACAATAATATATTATTTATTCAATCTTCCTCTTGGAACAGTAATGCTAATATTAAATATACCACTTTTTATATTAACAATATTAAAAGTAGGGAAAGAAGTAGCTATAAAAGGAATTATTGGGACAATATTATTATCAATTTTTATTGATCTATTAGAAAAATTAAAGCCACTTACTGATGATAGACTTTTAGCATGTATATATGGAGGAATATTTAATGGAATTGGAACAGCTATGGTATTAAAAGCTAGTGCTTCTACTGGAGGAACTGATTTACTAACATATATAATTAGAGCGTTTAAGCCCAATTATAGGACAAGTAACTTAATAGTAGTTATAGATACAGGAATTATATTAATGAATGTTTTATTCTTTAAAGAAATAGAAATAGGACTATATTCAGCAATTGCAATTTATCTTATGGGAAAAATGATTGATATTGTGTTTGAAGGAATCTATTTTACAAAAACAATGTTTATAGTTTCAGATGAATATGAAAAAATAGCAAAAGAAATAGGAAAAAGCATAGATAGAGGGAGTACTGGAATATATGCAAAAGGAATGTATTCAAATGAAGATAAAATTATGCTGTGGTGTGTTGCATCAAGAAGTGAAGTCTTTAAGATAAAGCAAATAGTAGAAAAAATTGATAAAAAGGCTTTTATAGTTATATCTAGTGCTAGAGAAGCATGGGGAAAAGGATTTAAATGATATTTCTAAATTTATATAATTGACACTAATTATTTAAATTAATATAATTATGATATATAATATACAAAAAATAAATTTGAAATGTATAATAAATGAGGAGCATATATGTAATGAAAGAACAAAAATATATATTAAGTAATGTTGATTCATTTGAACCAAAACATATCTTTGAATGTGGGCAATGTTTTAGATGGGATGAGGATTTAGATGGAAGTTATACAGGAGTTGTAGGAGAAAATGTAATAAATGTACAAAAAGTGGATAACAAGGTTATTTTTACAAGTTTTGGTGTAGATAATTTAGAAGAATTAGTAAATAAATACTTTGACTTAGAAAGAGATTATAAAAAGATAAAAAATACTCTTTCGAAAGTGGATGAGTATTTAGCAAATAGTATTGAATATGGAAGCGGAATACGTATATTAAATCAAGATTTATGGGAAACAATCATATCTTTTATTATTTCAGCAAATAATAATATACCTAGAATAAAGACGATAATTAATAGAATGTCAAAAAAATATGGTAATAAAATAGTATGGAATAATAAAGAATATTATACATTTCCGAAAGTAGAAAGTCTATCACAAGCAACAGTAGAAGATTTACGAAACTTAGGTTTAGGATTTAGAGATGTTAGAATTTATGAAACGACAAATAAAATTTTAAATAAAGAAATAGATTTAGAAAAATTGCATGAAATAGAAGATACAAATCAAGTAAGAGAAATACTTTTAAGTTTATCAGGTGTAGGTCCGAAAGTTGCAGATTGCATTTTGTTATTTTCTACATTAAAGAGATTTGACGTATTTCCGATTGATGTATGGGTACGAAGAGTAATGAATGAATTATATATAAAAAATGAAGATGAAACAAAAGTAAATAAAAAAGAAATCGAAAAATTAGCAAAAGAAAAATATGGAAAGTTAGAAGGATTAGCTCAGCAATATTTATTTTATTGGAAAAGAGATACTGCATAGAGTAAAATATAAATAATATAAATATGAATTTAGGGGATAATTAATGGATAAATTAAAAAAAATTTGTTTTACTTTTCTATTTATAGTTATATTTTTATTAGCACTGACTATTGTAGTACAAGCTAAAAGCTATAATATAGATGAAATGAATATAGAAGGAACAATTAGATCAAATGGAGATTTGGCTATTGAGCAGGATATTACATATAATTTTGAAGGTAGTTATAATGGAATATATTTAAACATTCCATATAAAATCTATGATATTGAAAAAAATGAAGTTATTAAACATGGTAGTATAAATGATGATATTTATACTGGAACTGGTGTCGAAATTGAATCGATTGAAGACGGAAAAAGTGGAACATATTCTAAAGTAAATAAAGCCAGAAACGGTGATAGAAATGTATATACATTAAGCAATTCAGATAATATGGTAAATCTTAAAATATATGCACCATCAACAAATGAAAAAAGAACTTTTAAAATTAAATATGTAATAAAAAATTTATGTGTGAAACATGAAGATATAGGTGAATTATATTATAACTTTATTGGTGGAGAATGGGATTGTGACATAAATAATTTAAATATAAGGGTAGCTATACCAAATAATACAAATACTTTAAATATATGGGGACATGGACCAATTGAAGGTACATCTTCTATTACAAGTAAAAGATTAGCAGAATTTAATGTTCCTGGTGTAAAAAAAGGCCAATATGTAGCTGTAAGGATAATATTTGATAAAGAGGTAATAAAAGATTCAAATAAATTATCAAATATAGAAGCAAAAGGTATAATATTTGATAATGAAAAAGATATATTTGCAAATAAAGATATAAGAAATAAATTTACTATAGGAGTAATTATTGTTTCTGCTGTCTTACTAGTATATTGGATTGTACTATTATTAATATTTGAAAGAGAAAATAAATATAATATTGGAGATTTTGACGAAAATGAGTTATTTAATAAATATAACCCAATGCTTGCAGGGTGTATAGCAGGAAGTAGAGATATATTATCAAGGGATATAATAGCAGTTATTTTGAATTTAATAGAAAAGAAAAATATACATTTAGAATTAAAAGAAACTACTGAAGATGGAAATGATTATTATAGATATTATATTTCAGAAGTACCTGAAAAAGAAAAGGAAATGGATGAAATAGAAGAATATGTATATAATTGGATATTTAAATTCTCAAGAGGAAAAGTAGATTTACAATCAAGATTAGAGGAATTAGGACAAGAACAAGATGCAACAATATATTTTAAAGAGCTAAATACTAAAGTAAAGAAAAAATTAAATAGTATGGGGGCAAATGAATCAAAAGTACCTTTGATCATTAGAATGTTAAATATAGGAATATTAATAGCTTCTATTTTAACAATTATTGCTCATATTGCAACAAATAAATTTGAAGTATATATAAATAATTTATCTATGATGCAAATGTTAATCATATTATTTGGTATATCAATTGGAATGTTTGTTATATATTTCATTATAGGTATAATTTCAAAAATTAAACATAAAGTAAATAGGATAGTTCAAAAAATTACAGGTCAAAAAGTATTAATAAAAACTCTCACAATTTTTACAATATTTGCATTAATAATTATACTTACAGCTATATTTTCACCAGTAAAATATATAGTTGCAGATGAAGTACTATTATGTATAGCTATAATACTTGTTGTAACAGATAATCTAATGCTAAAAAACAATAAGAAAATGGAAGAAGACTATAATAGATTAAATGAGATCAAAGATAAAATAGAATACTATAGTTTGCTTAATGAAAAAGATATTGAGTATATTAAATTATGGAACAAATATTTATGTTATGCCGTAAGCTTTGGAATATCTAAAAAAATAATCGAAAGAATAGATGGATTATATCTGGATGACGAAATAAAGAAATTAACTCAAAACAAAGAATTCTCAGATGTACTAGTTAATGATTATGATATGTTTTATAAATATTCAAATAAATTGTATAGATATTTTGTAAGACGAAGCAGACATGGAATGTTTGATAGATTTATGGATAGGACTTACTATACATATAAACCTTCTAAAAGTGGTAGAAATGAATTCATGAAAAATAGTGGCTCAATTTCAGATGGAATATTTGGCGGAAGCTCAAGTAGTGGAAGTTCTGGAACAGGAGGAAGTTTTTCAGGAGGAGGTTCATTTAGAGGTGGCGGTGGCCGTGGAGGAGGCGGAGGAGCCTTCTAGATTATAAAATAATAAAGAAAAACGGAAAACATATTTTTAGAAAAAATATATTTTTCCGTTTTATTTTTGTTTTATATATGATAGAATAATTCATATATAAAGGAGAAAAATATGAGTTTAAAGATAATATATGGTAATTCTGGAACTGGTAAAAGTACATATATTTTTAAAGAAATAGCAGAAAAAATAAGAAATAAAAGTAAAAGAAAAATATATATAATAACTCCAGAACAATTTTCATTTACTGCTGAAAACAAATTACTTGATTCGATTAAGCCAATAACAGCTGTAGTAAACGCTGAAGTATTAACATTTAATCGTATGGCATATAGAGTAATGAAAAAAGTAGGAAGTGCAAATATTTTAAATTTATCTACTTCTGGAAAATCAATGCTTATATATAATATACTATCTGAGGAAAAGAATAATTTAAAATTTGTTGGTAAATCTAATGAAAATGTAGAATTGGTAAGTACTCAAATAACTGAATTCAAGAAACATGGAATAAAAGAAGAGAATATAAAAAATATTGCAGATAATATAGAAGATAAATATTTAAATTCTAAGTTATTAGATATGTATAAAATATATGAAAAATACAATTTAGAACTTTCAGAAAAATATATAGATGAAAATGATAACTTAACAATTTTGGCAGAAGAATTGGATTTAATAAATGATTTTGATGACACTGATATATATATAGATGAATTTGTGGGGTTTACATTTCAAGAATATGAAATAATAAAGAAATTAATGCTTAAAGCACATGAAGTAAATATTACAGTATGTACTGATAGTATAGAAGAACCAATAAACCCAGATACAGATATATTTTATGAAAATAAACTTACACTTAGTAAAATATATTATGTAGCAAAAATGCAGGGTGTAAAAATAGAAAAACCAATAAAATTAGAAGAAAAATATAGATTTAAAAATAAAGAATTAAAACATTTAGAAGAAAATATATATGCAATTCCATATAAAAAGTATAATGAAAAAATTGAAAATATAGCCTTATTTTTAGCTAAAAATCAATACTCAGAAATCGAAAATGTTGCAAAAAATATTATAAAATTAGTAAGAGATCATGGATATAGATATAAAGATATTTCTATAATAACTAAAGATTTAGAAGAATATGCAAGCCTTTGTAAAGCAATTTTTGCTAAATACAAAATACCTGTATTTATAGATGAAAAAAAGGATTTAAATCAAAATATATTGGTAAAATATATTTTATCAGTATTAAATATATTTTCCAAAAATTGGTCTTATGAAAGTGTATTTGAATATATAAAAACAGGATTTATATCAGATATTGAAGACGATGATATTTGGCTTATAGAAAATTATATTTTAAGATGGGCAATAAAGGGCAGCAAATGGTATAAAGGAGACTGGAATTTTTATAATGAAACTGATGAAGAAAAAGAAAAAATATTACATATTAGAGAAAAAATAGTTTCACCACTCTTAAAGTTAAAAGAAAATTTGAACAATGAAAAGGATGTTAAATCTATTACAATAAAATTATATAATTTCTTAATTGAAAATAAAATTAATCTTAAATTAGAAGAAAAGATAAAATCATTAGAAGAACTTGGAGAATTAGAAAAAGCAAAAGAATATGAAACAAGTTATAAAATAATAATAGATATATTTGATGAAATGGTATCGGTTCTAGGAGATAAAAAAGTAAGTCTTGAAAAATATATTGAGATATTAAAGACTGGACTTGGAAATAGTGGACTAGGAAAAATACCAATGTCGCAAGATGAAGTGACTGTGGGAGATGTGGATAGATCAAGGAGTCACAAGGTTAGAGCTGTATTTATTATAGGTTTAAATGATGGAATGTTTCCAAGTATAAATAAAAACGAAGGATTTTTTAGTGATAAAGATAGAGAAAAACTAAAAAGTGAAGGGATAGAACTTGCAAAAGGAACCCTAGAAAAGTTATATGATGATAATTTTAATATATACAAAGCTTTTAGTACTTCTGAAAATAAGATATTTTTATCATATGCATCATCTGATATTGAAGGAAAATCTTTGAGACCATCAATATTAATAAATAGAATAAAAAAGATTTTCCCATATTTAGTAGAAGAAAGTGATGTCATAGAAACTAAAAGCGAAATAATAACTGAAAATACAGCGTATGAAGAATTACTTACATTTTTAAGTGATGTAAGAGAAAACAAGAAAAGTATAGACGATCTTCATATTGAACTATTTAAATATTATTCAAATAATATAGACTGGAAATATAAACTAGAAAATAATATGCAAGCATTAAATTTTAATATAAAACCTGATAAAATAAATGACCAGATGATTGATAAATTATATGGTGATACATTAAAAACAAGCATATCAAGGTTAGAACAATATAGATCTTGTCCTTTTTCATATTATTTAAAATATGGACTTAATATATCTGAAAGAGAAGAATTTAAGATTCAAGCTATAGATACAGGAACATTTATGCATGAAGTGATTGATAGCTTTTTTGATAAATTAAGTGAAAGAAATATAAAAGTTAAGGATATAAAAGATGAAGAAGAAAATGATTTAATTAATGAGTTGATAGATGAAATAATAGAAGAAAAATTACAAATCAAGAAAAACTATATCTTTACTAGTATTCCTAAATATGTAGTATTAGCAAATAGATTAAAAAAAGTTATTAAAAAATCAATGATATATATACTTGATAGTTTAAGATTTAGTGATTTTGAAATTATGGGACATGAAGTAGAATTTAAAAATGGAAAAGAATATTCTGCAATTGAAATGGAAGTAGGAGATGGAAGAAAAGTAGAGATAACTGGAAAAATTGACAGAATTGATATTGCAAAAACGCCAGAAGGAAAATATATAAGAATAATAGACTATAAATCATCTACGAAAGATATAAATTTAAATGAAGTAGTGGCAGGACTTCAATTACAACTTTTAACATATTTAGATGCTGTATGTAATATTGAAGATGTTATGCCAGCAGGAATTTTATATTTTAATTTAATTGATCCTAAAATTAAACTTTCAGATAAAATATCAGAAGAAAAAATAGAAGATGAGCTAAGAAAACAATTTAAGATGAGAGGACTAATTTTAGCAGATGTCAAAATAGTGAAAATGATGGATAAGAAACTAGAAAAAGGAAATTCAAATATCGTGCCAGCATATATAGATAAAGAAGGAAATTTATCTAATAGACAGAGCAGTATAACTAAAACTCAATTTGAAAATTTACAAAATTATACAAACAAAGTTATAAAACAAATTTCAAAAGAAATATTTGAAGGAAAAATTGATATTAAACCATACTATAATGTAAAGCAAGGAAAAACACCTTGTGAATATTGTAAATATAAATCAATATGTAATTTTAATAATGGAATTTGTAAGAAAGAATATAACTATATAGGTAATGCATCAAAAGAATTTATTTTAGAACAAATAAAAAATAGTTAATAAAAATTAAAAGGAGGAACAATTATGAAGAAAAAAATTTTAGTTTCTATATTAACATTAATATTTATTATAAGTATAGGAACAATGGTAATGGCAGATAATGCAGTAGTAAATGAGTATAAAAAAATGGTAGATGGATTAACAATTAATATGATTTGGGTAGGAGTAGTAATAATTATTTCTATAGTTGGAATGGTAATGCTTACAAAATTAAGAAAAAAGGAAAAAATTAAACCAGTACCATATAAAGTAATGATGGTTATCCTAACTATTGTTTTAATAGCTTTTATTATATATGAAGGAAAAGTTATTTGGGATTATGCCGGAATTAAACCAGCATATGATTATTTAGTAAAAGCAATTGGATAGAGATAATTAAAAATATATAAATATTAGGAGGAGAGTTTGGATAATCTAAATAATGATAATATAATTCATGAAATATATGATGATATTGAAATTATTAAATTTAGGAAATTAATGGAATTTCCAGAATTAATACATTGTTATACATTAAGAAAACATAATTGTAATTTAGATATAACAAAACCTGAAAACAAAGAAAATTTAAAAGAATGTTATAGAAAAATTTCAAAAATACTAAAAACAAATGAAGAAAACATTGTTCAACCATATCAGACTCATACAGACAATATAGAAATAGTAGAAATTACAAAAACATCATATAAAGAAGTAGATGGATTAATTACAGATAAAAAAGACATTTTATTTGCAACTACATCAGCAGATTGTATTTCATTACTATTTTATGATCCAAATAAAAAAGTTATATCAAATATACATTCAGGCTGGAGAGGAACTGTAAAGAAAATAGGAAAAAAGGCAGTAGAAATGATGATTGATAAATATAATTCTGATCCAAAAGATATAATATGCTGTATATGTCCGAGCATTAGAAAATGCCATTTTGAAGTGGATTCTGATGTGATGGAAATATTTGAAAAAGAATTTAAATATACTGGAAGAATAGATGAAATAATAGAAAAAGGAAATATAATAGAAAATAAACAAAAATATTATATAGATACAGTTTTAATAAATAAAATAATTTTAGAAGAAATTGGTATAGATAAAAACGATATTATCGATTCAGGAATATGTACAGTATGTAATTCAGATAGTTTTCATTCATATAGAGTAGATAGAAATAAGTCAGGGAGAAATGCTGCTTTTATTGGATTAATTTAATAGAAAATACGAGGAAGAATATAATAATTGTATTCTTCCTTATTTTATTATCAAATTATAAAATATAAATTATTGCTAATAACTTAAAATAATGGTAAGATAAATAAAGGAAGAAAGAGTAATTTAGAAAGAGTAAAGATATATAAGAAATAAAATAAGGAGAAATTAGGTATGAATGAATGGTACAAAGATGATCAAGGAAGATCAATAAACAGAAAAACAGGAACAGAATATGATAGAGATGGTTACGATAAAAAAGGATATGATAAAGACGGATATGATAGATATGGATATAATAGAATAGGCTATGATAGAGAAGGCTATGACATATATGGATATAATAGAATAGGATATAATAGAGAAGGGTATAACATAGATGGCTATGATAGAGAAGGCTATGATAAATTTGGATTTAATGAAGGAGGATACAATAGAGAAACAGGAACAAGATATGATAGAGGGGGCTATGATAAAGATGGCTATGATAAAGATGGCTATGATAAAGATGGTTATGACAGAGATGGTTATGATGAAGAAGGATATAATAAAAAAGGATGGAATACACAAGAAATAAATAGAAAAACAGGAACAAGATATGATAGAGATGGTTATGATAGAGGAGGCTATGATAAAGATGGTTATGACAGAGAAGGCTATGATAGGGAAGGCTATGATAGGGAAGGCTATAGTAAAAAAGGATGGAATACACAAAAAATAAATAGAGAAACAGGAACAAGATATGATAGAGATGGTTATGATATATGGGATTATGATAAAGATGGTTATGATAGAGATGGCTATGATAAAGATGGTTATGATAGAGATGGCTATGATAAAGATGATTATGATAGAGGCGGTTATGACAGAGATGGTTATGATAGAGATGGATATAATATAGATGGCTATGACAGAGATGGTTATGATAGAGATGGATATGACAAAAAAGGATATAATAAACAAGGTTTAAATAGGGATGGAAGAACTAAAGAGGAAGAAGAGGAAGAAAAAGAAAAGAAAAAGCAAGAAAATCTTAGTAGAGTCAGAAAAAATTATTTAGGATTGATAAATAAAGTAAAAAAACTTGCTAGTGGAGAAATGACGATAGAAGAATATATAATGAAATCAAAAATGAGTATAGAAGAATTAATTGAGTTTGCAAAAAAAGAAAAATTCCCACCAGAAGAAATAAGAAAATTATATAGATATAAAAGTCAATATAAAGCACTAAAAAGACCATTTAATAAGCAAAACTATTTAAAATCAACTATTTTAGTCATAAATGGAGAAGAAGTAAAACCAACGGAAGCAGAAGTAGATGCTTGTATAGATTATTTAAAAAGAACTGGAGCACTAATTTGTGATAAAACAGTAAGAAGTACTATATCAAAATACAAAAAGGGAGAGCTTGATATAAGTGTTTCAGATAAAGGTATAGGAGAAGAAGAACCAAAAACAGAACTTGAAGCATTAGAAAAAGAACAAACAGAACTTCAATCTGCATTAGAACAAGTTACAGAATTAGAAGGCAGTATTACAGAAGAAGAAAGAAGAAAACCTACACATCAGGAGGTAAAATAAATATGAATAAAAGAGAAGATAGGAAGATAATAGAATATAAAGATAACTTTATAATTAGATTCTTTAGACATATAAAAAAATTTTTAAAGAAACAAGAAAAAACAAGAAAAGTAGCAGAGTATGAAAACAATATTAAAGATAATATGGAATTTAAAGATGATATAATTATTAAGAAAAATGATGAAGAAATTAGGATATTAGAATTACAAAAACAATATAAAGCCGGAAATATCCTTGAAGAAGATATGACAGAAGAAGACCATGAAAAACTTATAAAATTGTATAAAGAACAAAACAAACAATTAAGAGAAAAAATTATGATGAAGAAAAATAAAATCAGAAAAAGATTGGATGAATTAAAAACATCTTAAAATAAATAAATAATCGGTGAAATTTCTATTCATCGATTGTTTTTTTATTAACTTCAAGGGTAAACCACGGGTTATACCCGTGGTAACGGAAAGCTTTTAGCGTTGAGCAAAGTAACAAAATACCCACTCCAAACATGATATAATATTAAAAGTTTGACGGCTTAAAATATTAAATATGAGAGGAGTGGGACGTATGAAAAGTCCATACACAGATAGTTTAGCATACACAACATGGGAATGCAAGTACCATATAGTGTTTGCACCAAAGTACAGAAGAAAGGAAATATATGGGAAATTAAGACAAGAGATAGGCTTGATATTGAGAGAATTATGCAGAAGAAAAGAAGTAGAAATAATAAATGCAGAGGCATGTCCAGACCATATACATATGTGTGAGTATACCACCAAAGCTATGCATATCGTCATTTATGGGATATTTGAAAGGGAAAAGCACGTTGATAATATTTGAGAGGCATGCAAACTTAAAGTATAAGTACGGGAATAGAGCATTTTGGTGTACGGGATATTATGTTAGTACGGTAGGAAATAACAAGACAGCGGTATACCGATATGTAGAAAATCAACTGAAAGAAGATTTGATGACAGACCAAATAACAATAAAAGAATACAAGAACCCTTTTAAGGGTGGTAAGTAGTAAAGACGCAAGCAATCGGACGTAAAGCCGTCAAATGATACCGCTTAAGCGGTTGCTTGTAATAAGGCCTTATAGACCGATATAAAAATATAACGTGTTTTATTTATAGTTATTTTATTATCAAATTATAAAATATAAATTATTGCTAATAACTTAAAATAATGGTAAGATATATAAAGAAAAAAGATAGTAACTTAGAAAGAGGAAAGATATATGTTTGAAAAAATAAAAAAAGGAGATACAGTAGGAATAATTGCTCCATCATCTAAAATAGATGAAGACGATTTAGAAGCAATTAATAATTCAGTTCTTTTAATGGAAAGTACTGGACTTAAAGTAAAGTTTGCAAAAAATGTTTTTAAAAAGACATTAGGATATAGTGCTAAACCACAGGAAAAGGCAGAAGACATACATGAAATGTATAGTGACAAGGATGTAAAATTAATTTTTTCAGTAAGTGGAGGATTTAATTCAAATTCTGTATTTGAGTATTTGGATTATGAATTAATAAAAAGAAATCCAAAACCATTATGTGGATTTAGTGATAGCACATCAATAGAAAATATAATTTATAACAAAACTGGAGTAATTACATTTAATGGAGCAACATTTAAATCTTTAACTACATGGGCAACACCATATGCATATGAAGAAGTAATAAAAAGATTCATGAATGGAGATATGAGATTAGGTCAAGAAGGTGATGAATATTATACAGTAAAAGAAGGAATAGCAGAAGGTGTTTTAGTTGGAGGAAATTTAGGCTTAGTAAGCGAATTGTCAGCTGGAAAATATTCAATAGATTTTACTGATAAAATTCTATTTATAGAAGAATTTTGCTTAGAATCACCACCGGAAGCTATATCAAATTATTTATATAATTTAAAGCAAAACGGTGTATTTGATAAAATAAAAGGAGTATGGGTTGGAAACTATGAAGGAAGTGTTCCATTAGAAAAAATACTTCTTGATGTATTAGAAGATGACTATGATTTTCCAATAATTAAATCAAATAATTTTGGTCATACAGAAAAAAAGACAGTTATACCTGTAGGAGGAAAAGCAAAAATAGATACAAGTAAGGACATGAAAATAGAAATAATAGAAAATTTCATGGATTAATAAGGGAGAGTAAATATGGAGAAAATTAATAGTAAATGGTATATAGATGATAAAGGAAAAATAATAAATTATGCTACATGGACAGAATATAATGAAAGTGGATATGATTATTTTGGTTATGATAAAGACGGATTCTTTCTAGATGGATGGAATTCAGGAGATATAAATAAAGAGACAGGAACAAGATATGACAAAAATGGCTACGACAGAGATGGGTATGATGAGGAAGGATATAATAAAAAAGGATGGAATAGACAAGGTATAAATAAAGAAACAGGAAACAAATATGATAAAGATGGTTATGACAGAGATGGGTATGATGAAGAAGGATATGATAAACAAGGATGGAATAGACAAGATAAAAATAGAGAAACTGGAAAAATATATGATAAAGATGGTTATGACAGAGATGGTTACGATGAGGAAGGATATGATAGAAAAGGGTTTAACAATCGAGGAATTGATAGAGAGGGATACAACAGTAGAGGATACGATAAAGATGGTTGGAATAGAGAAGGTATAAATGAAAAAACAGGAGAAATATATGATATAAGAGGATATAGAAGAGATGGATTTAATGCAAACGGAATTAATAGAAAAGGTTTCCGTAGAGATGGATTTAATATTAGAACAAATTCAAGATATGACATAGAAGGTTATGACATAAATGGATTTGATGTAGCTGGAAATTATATAAGAGGTGGAAAATATGATGAAGATGGTTATGATGTAGATGGATTTTCAAAAGAAAAAATACATAAAAAAACACAAACTAAATATGATGAAGAAGGATATGATTACGAAGGATATAATGAAGGAGGAATTAATAGAAAAGGTTTTAATAAAGAAGGCTATGATAAAGATGGTTATGATAAAAAAGGATATAATAAACAAGGTTTAAATAGGGCAGGAAGAACTAAAGAGGAAGAAGAGGAAGAAAAAGAAAAGAAAAAGCAAGAAAATCTTAGTAGAGTTAGAAAAAATTATTTAGGATTGAGAAATAAAGTAAAAAAACTTGCTAGTGGAGAAATGAGTATAGAAGAATATATAATGAAATCAAAAATGAGTATAGAAGAATTAATTGCGTTTGCAAAAAAAGAAAAATTTCCACCAGAAGAAATAAGAAAATTATATAGATATAAAAGTCAATATAAAGCACTAAAAAGACCATTTAATAAGCAAAATTATTTAAAATCAACTATTTTGGTTATAAATGGAGAAGAAATAAAACCAACGGAAGCAGAAGTAGATGCTTGTATAGATTATTTAAAAAGAATAGGAGCACTAATTTGTGATAAAACAGTTAGAAGTACTATATCAAAATACAAAAAGGGAGAGCTTGATATAACTGTTTCAGATAAAGATATAGGAGAAGGAGAAGAAGAACCAAAAACAGAACTTGAAGCATTAGAGAAAGAACAAACAGAACTTCAATCTACATTAGAACAAGTTACAGAATTAGAAGGCAGTATTACAGAAGAAGAAAGAAGAAAACCTACACGTCAGGAGGTAAAATAAATATGAATAAAAGAGAAGATAGTAATATAGCCAAATATAAAGATAATTTTGTAATTAGATTCTTTAGACATATAAAAAATTTCTTTAAAAAAGAAGAAAAAATAAACAAAGTAGAAAAACACGAAAAAAATGAAAGTTATATATATGAAAATAATATTAAAGATAATATGGATTTTAAAGATGATATAATTATTAAGAAAAGTGATGAAGAAATTAGGATATTAGAATTACAAAAACAATATAAAGCTGGAAAGATCCTTGAAGAAGATATGACAGAAGAAGACCATGAAAAACTAATAGAATTATATAAAGAACAAAATAAACAATTAAGAGAAGAAATTATGATGAAGAAAAATAAAATCAGAAAAAGATTGGACGAATTAAAAACATCTTAAAATAAATAATAAATAATCGGTGAAATTTCTATTCATCGATTTTTTTATAGCATAAAATTAATATGTCTATAACAATTAATATAAAATATTTTTGATATATATAAGTTGAAAAAATATTGGAAATGATATAAAATCATAAGAGTATAGACATAAAATTTAAAACGATAAAATAACACATGTAACTTGTGAGAGGAGAAAAAATGTTTAACAATTGGGAGGATCTAGAAGAATCAATACAAAACTGTAGTAAATGTAAACTATGTACTGCTAGAAAGAATATAGTATTTGGATGCGGAGATAAAAAAGCAGATATAATGATGATTGGAGAGGGACCAGGCGCAGATGAAGATAGCCAAGGAATCCCTTTTGTAGGAAAAGCTGGTAAACTTATGGATAAAGCATTTGAAGGTTTAGGAATAGAAAGAGATAAATTATATATTGCCAATATCGTAAAATGTAGGCCTCCTCAAAATAGAGTACCTGAAGAAGATGAAGCTATGGCTTGTTTAGATTATTTAAGAAACCAAGTTATTTTAGTTAGACCAAAAATAATTGTACTATTAGGAAGTACAGCTTTAAAAAATATTTGTGGTAAAGAATATGGAATAACAGCATCAAGAGGAAATTGGATAGAGAAAAAAGGAATATTATATATGCCAACATGGCATCCTGCAGCACTTTTAAGAGATGAAAATAAAAAAATAGAGTTTTGGAAAGATTTAAAAGAAGTAATGAGAAAATATGCTGAAATACAATAATAAATATATTAAAATAAAGGAGAAAAATAGTATTATATGGAGAATAAATATTATAAAAAAATTGATTATGAGTTGCTAGATGAAAAAGTAGCATATAAAGGAAAAAGAATTGTTGTAGAAGAATTACACTACAAAAATCCTAGAACAAATCAAATATTATATAGAGAGCATGTGCTAGCAGGACATGCTGCAGTAATACTCCCAGAAACAGACAATGGTGAATTTATTATGATAAAAGAACCTCGTACACCTATAGGAAAAACAGTAATTGCTTTTCCAGCAGGAATGATTGAAGATGGTGAAAGTGAAGAAGAAGGAGCAATAAGAGAACTTGAAGAAGAAACAGGATATAGAGCAGGTTCAATAAAAAAATTAAGAGAAGTATATCCAGCAATAGGATATTCAAACGAGAGAGTAAATATTTTTCTAGCAAAGGATCTAGTAAAAACACAAAGACATTTAGATGAAACAGAAGATATAGAAGTAATAAAGATTCCAATTAAAGAAATAAAAGAGATGTTAGATAGACAAGAGATATTAACATCAAGTGAGCAAATTGGATTATTACATTACTTTTTATATGAAAATAAATAAAATTAAGAGAGGTTAAAAATGAAACACAAAATAATTTTAGTGGTTGGTTCTGATATGGAAAAGAAAAACAAATTATTAGAAACTTTACGAAACAAAATAGATTTTTCATATATAAAATTAGAAGCTTTATTATCAACAGTTGCAGAATCTTTAAATAGAAATATTACAGAACAAGAAGGAATTAACTTCTTCCATAAATTTTTATCAAATATAAATAAAAGTGAAGAAAGATATATAATAGACTTAAATGACTGCAAAGAAGAAAAATTAAATAAATATATTAATAATCAAGATATATTGGTTGTTAAAATTGATGATAAAGAAATTACCAAAATAGTAGATGAAATTGAAAAAAATATGATTTAAATTATATTTAGAAGGGGAAAAAGATGAACAGCAATTAAAAAAATATATTCCTAGTAGGGCCATCAAGAGCAGGAAAAACAACTTTTGCGAAAATGCTTGGAAATATGGGATACAATCATATAGTTATGGATGCAGTAATTGAAACAATGAGTGAATGTTATCCAGAAACAGGAATTAGACATGGAAATTTAGAATCTGAAGAATTTAAAAGATTTCTAAAATCATTTTGTACTAATCATTTTAAATATGGACTTCCATATATAATTGATTTGGAAGTTTTAAGCCCAGAATTTGCAAAGGAAATTATTAATGAAGACGAAGCTACAGCTATATATATTGGATATCCTAATATTACTCCTGAAGAAAAATTAAGACAAATAAGGATGTATGATACTAAATTTGATTGGACTAGAAATATAGGAGATGAAGAATTATTAGGAACTCTAAGAACTAACATAGATAGAAGCAAAGAATTAGAAGAAGAAGCAAAAAGATATGGATATAAATTTATAGATGTAAGTCATAATAGAGATCATGCTTTTAATAATTTTATAGATGAAAATACAAGAGACGGAAATAAATTTTTCTATAGAACTGATAAAAGTTATGATAGATATGAAAGATAATAATTATTATAGGTGGTCAGATTATATAAATAAAGATAAATTATATAGTATAATAAAATACATGAAAAAGATAAATAAAAATAAAACAACAATAATTAAAATATTGAAAGGAATACTTAAAGATGAATGAGCAAATAAAAGAATATACTAAATATTGTCTAAATTGCATAGTAAAACCATGTAGCAAGAAAGGATGTCCATTAAATAATGATATTCCAACATTTATAAAACTAGTAAAAGAAGACAATATAAAGGAAGCATTTATGGAACTAACAAAAACTACAGTCCTTGGAAGTATTTGTGGAAGGATATGTCCTCATATGAAACAATGTGAAGGAAGTTGTATAAGAGGTATAAAAGGAGAACCTGTAAACATAGGAGAAATTGAAGCATATGTATTTGATCAAGGAATAGAAAATAAATGGTATAAGGATATAGAAAAAACAGAAGAATTAAAGGGAAAGAAAGTAGCAGTTATAGGAAGTGGACCTAGTGGACTTGCTTGTAGCAGTTTTTTAGCAAGAAGCGGAGCAGATGTTACAATATATGAAAAATACGATAAGCTTCGGAGGTATATTAAGACATGGAATACCAGAATTTAGATTAGATAGAGATGTTTTAGATAGAACAATAGAATTTATTTTAAGTTTTGGAATAGAAGTAAAGTATAATATGGAACTTGGAAAAGACATTTCCTTAGAAGAGTTGGAAAAGAGTTATGATGCGATATTTTTAGGATTTGGAGCAAATATTCCTTCTAAGATGAATATTGAAGGAGAAAATTTAGAAGGAGTATACGGTGGAAACAGTTTATTAGAAAATGAAAAACACCCATCATATATAGGAAAAAAAGTAGCTGTAATTGGCGGAGGAAATGTAGCAATGGACTGCTCAAGAACAATAAAAAGATTAGGTGCAGAAAAAGTATATGTGATTTATAGAAGAGCAGAAAAACAAATGCCAGCAGAAGCTAAGGAAATAGAGGATGCAAAAAGAGAAGGAATAGAATTTTTATTCCAAAATAATATTGTAAAAATACTAGGAAAAAACAAAGTAGAGAAAATAGAATGTATAAAAACTGAACTTGTAAAAAAAGAAGGAGAAACAAGAGAAGTTCCAGTAAACATTGAGAATAGTAATTATGAAATGGATATGGACATTGTTGTAATGGCAGTAGGTTCAAGTCCAGAAAAAGAATTGCTTGAAAAATTAGGATTGGAATTAAATAAATGGGGATATATAAATATAGATGAAAATTACATGACATCTAAGAAAAATATATTTGCTGGTGGAGATATTGCAGGAAGTAAAGCAACGGTTGCATGGGCAGCTAAAACAGGAAGAGATGCAGCATATAAAATTATAGAAAATTTAAAATAAAAATTAACAATTGGGGACGGACTCCAATTGTTATTTTTTTTCTCTAGATTATTTGGAATTATTATTTATCTTTTGTTATTTTCCATCTTTTGTATATTTAATAATATCATTTGTAAATTTATTAAATTATATATTTAATAACAAAAATATTTAAAATTGGCTAAGTAATAATTAAATACTTAAACTATTTATTTGTTTCTGTTCCAGCTGATAAAATTGCTCTAAGTTTCTTAAAGAAAGTAGATATTTTTGAAGATTTTGATATTACTAATGATGTATTATTCATTATACTTTCATATTTTGAATCTAAATCCATCATTTTATTTATATAAAAATCATTAAAATCTAAATAGTTATCAGAAATTCCGATATAATTCTTATAATTATATAATCTAACTCTATATTCATCTATATCAGCAGTAGTTGTAATTTTATTAAATTGATTATTAAAATATGATTTAAATATTAAATTCTGAGTATCGAAGAATAATTTCCTAATTTTATTTTTTGAATCTTCAATTCTTTTTGTTAGTCTACGAGCTTTGGAATCATTGCAATCCTCACTTAGTAGTTTATTATTAAGTTTTATTTCCTTTTCTTCTGTTTCCATCAATTTATCTAGGTTATTTTCGATTTTTATAAAATTTGATTCACCACATAAAGATGCAAGTCTATCTTTAAATGCATCAGAACCATATAATGTACTATCGAATAAAGTTTCTTCACCTGCTACATAGGCTAGTTGTTTTACTAAATTACAAAGAATAGGATAATATGATGGACTATTAGTAGGAAAAGAAATACCATAATATTTAACGATTTCTTCCTCTTGATTGATTGCTTTAGATGCCATATATTGAACAGCACCTTCATTTAATCCCATTCCACAAATTTTAATATCTGCAAAATCACATAAACCTAATCTTAATAAATGTCCTTTTTTATCTTTTATCTCTTGTAAATAATGAATAAATTCATGAACAGCAAACTTTTCTAAATCATCTAAACTTAAACCTTGTTTAAAATACATAGATGAATTTTTATAAAAATATGTTGCTTCAGCAAAACCTTCTGGAATATCAGCTATATACATAGGTATTCTAGAAAGTGCAATAAATAAATTCTGAAAAACAAAGTTCTGCTCAGGAAAAGCTTTACATAGTCTTTCAGCTATATTTCTTGATATTGTATTTACGCTAAGAGTATCTAAAGGACCAATTACTTTAATACCATCTTTTCTTAAATCTGATTCAATACTCATAATAACCCGCATTTCTCCTTAGTAATTCATATATTCAATTATACTACAAAAACAAAAAAAGTAATATTACAAGAATATTACTTTTTTGTTACAAGAATATTACAAAAATTGACATTTATTAAACTTACTATTATACTAAAAGATATAAAAGGGGGCAAATTAAATGAAAAGTACATTAATTAAAATAGGAATAATAACATTATGCCTAATTATATTGCTAAGTACTACAGTTATGGGAACATCTGGGGATGTTTCAGGACTACTTGAACAAGAGAATACACAAGATATGGAACCTATAATGTCAGTTGGAAGTCAAATTACTAGAATTTTAGGAACACTTTCTACTATAATAATGGTAATTATGCTTATTTTTATAGTGATTTAAAGTTATAGTATTTGAGAAAGTCTGTAACAATAAAAATAAAATAATTACAAAATGTAAAATATAAAAGCAATTCAGTTTGAAGTTGAATTGCTTTTATATTTTTACTTTATTTTATAACAATATTATATATTTTGTTCTTTACATATATTTCTTTTACAATTGTTTTATTTTCTAAGTGTACTTTAACATTATCACTATTATGAGCAAGTTCTCTAACAGATTCTTCAGTACTATCTACAGGTACCATAATAGTTGCTTTAACTTTTCCGTTTATTTGAACAGGAATTTCTATTTTTTCATCTACTAATTTACTTTCATCATATGTAGGCCAAGCTTCATATGTAATAGTATCGTTATGACCAAGTTTATTCCATAGTTCTTCTGCTATATGTGGAGCAACTGGACTTAACAATTTTACGAATCCTTCTGCATATTCTTTTGGAAGAATATCCTCTTTTGTAGCAGAGTTTATAAATATCATCATTTGAGAAATAGCTGTATTAAAGTACATATTTTCGTAATCGTTTGACACTTTTTTTACTGTGAAATTATATATTTTTTCAAGATTTTTGTTTGGTTTATCTTGTACTTTACCTGATTCAACAAATAATCTCCATACTCTATCTAAGAACTTTTTAGATCCATCAATTCCATTTGGATCCCAAGGCTTAGCTGCATCAATTGGACCCATAAACATTTCATAAACCCTTAAAGCATCTGCTCCATATTCTTTTACCATATCATCTGGATTAATTACATTACCTTTTGATTTACTCATTTTTTCGCCATTTGAACCTAAAATCATACCTTGATGACGAAGTTTAGCGAAAGGTTCTTTTGTTGGAACTAATCCTTTATTATATAAATAATTATTCCAAAATCTTGAATATAATAAATGTCCTACTGCATGTTCTGGTCCTCCGACATATAGATCAACAGGCATCCAATGTTTTAAAAGTTTTGGATCTGCAATTTCTTTGTCATTATTTGGATCAATATATCTTAAGAAATACCAACTTGAACCGGCACTTCCAGGCATTGTACTTGTTTCACGTCTTGCTTTTTTGCCTTCAAATGTAGTATTTACCCAATCAGTAGCTTTATCTAATGGAGATGCACCTGTTTTAGATGGAGCATAATCTTCAAGTTCAGGAAGAATTAAAGGTAAATCTTCATCTGCTAAAACATGAATTTCATTATTCTCTGTAAATACTATTGGAATAGGTTCACCCCAATAACGTTGTCTTGCAAATATCCATTCACGAAGTTTATAGTTTACTTTTTTTGTTCCAATTTTATTATCTTCTAACCATTTTATCATTTTATCTATAGCATCTTGTTTTCCTAGACCATTTAAGAAATCTGAATTAATATGAATACCATCTCCTGTGAAAGCTTCTTTAGAAATATCTCCTCCTTCAAGAACTGGTATTATATCTATATTAAATTTATTTGCAAATTCATAATCTCTTTCATCATGTGCAGGAACGGCCATTATTGCTCCTGTACCATATGTAGCTAGAACATAATCTGAAATCCAGATTGGAATTTCTTTTCCATTTACAGGATTTATTGCATAGCTTCCTATGAATACACCAGTTTTTTCTTTGTTAAGTTCAGTTCTTTCTAAATCTGATTTAGCAGCAGCCATAGTTTTATATTCTTGTACTGCTTGTTTACATTCATCAGTTGTAATTTCATCAACTAATTCATGTTCTGGAGATAGAACACAATATGTTGCACCAAATAATGTATCTGGTCTTGTTGTAAATACTGTAAATGATTTATTAGTATTTGCTACTTTAAAGTTAACTTCAGCACCAACAGATTTACCAATCCAATTTCTTTGAATTTCTTTGGTTGATTCAGGCCAATCAACTTCATCTAATCCAGAAAGAAGTGTTTCTGCATATTTTGGAATATCCATAACCCATTGTTTCATATTTTTACGAACAACAGGGAAACCTCCTCTTTCACTTTTACCATTTATAACTTCATCATTTGAAAGAACACAACCTAAACCTTCACACCAGTTTACAGGCATCTCAATAAGTTTAGCTAATCCATCATTATATAACCTCTTAAAAATCCATTGAGTCCATTTATAATAACTAGGATCACAAGTAGATATTTCTTTACTCCAATCAAAAGAAAGACCTAGCATTTTAAGTTGTTTCTTAAATGTTGCTATGTTTTTTGCTGTAAATCCAGCAGGATGATTACCAGTCTTTATTGCATATTGTTCAGCAGGTAATCCAAAAGCATCCCAACCCATTGGATGGAGCACGTTATATCCTTGCATTCTTCTCATTCTAGACATAATATCTGTTGCAGTATATCCTTCAGGATGACCAACATGAAGACCTTGTCCAGATGGATAAGGGAACATATCTAGTGCATAATATTTTGGTTTAGAAAAGTCCCATACGTCAGTTTTAAAAGTCTCGTTTTTATCCCAATATTCCTGCCATTTTTTCTCAATTTCATTAAAGTTGTATGACATATTATCACCCTTTCAAAATTAATGAATATATTATACAACATTTTAAGAAAGAATAGAAGAGAAAAAGCTAAAAAACTAAAGAAAAATGAGAAATCCCCGCCGTTTAGATTTGGCGGGGTAAGAGATTATCCGATGATTGTCTTGAGCCAATCCACGAACGGGATAGGCATGAAAGGTATTTTTTCGATAAGTCCGACAATCCAATTAAGGATGTCAAGGACTATACCAAACGCCCAGTTCCAAAACCGGAGATTGATCTCAGCTACTTGGCAGAGGGCGGGGTAGTCGTCTAAGACTCCCTGCTTTGCAGCCCAAAGGATAATTACGTAGACAACGATGTGCCATACTCTTATCCTTGGGATGAACCTCTTCAGCTTGCTAAAAAACTTCCGGAATCCGTCTTTGAACTTTCTTGGAAAGTTCTTGGACTTGGTCGACGTGGTTGTTGGTGTTGTAGATGTTAATTTTTCCATCATAATTCTCCTCTTTGAAGCACCTTAATAAAGGCACTAAAATCATTTTTAGGGTTACTTTGTACCCTTTATTATACCATAAATTTACATAAAACTCAAATTAGTGGTGCTAAAATATAATGATATTCTATTTTCTTCTTAGTTATATTGACAAAAATATATATTTATATATAATATATGATTGTGATGAATGGAGGAATAAATATGGATACATATATGAAAATGGCTAATGAATGTGCAAAAGAGGGAATGCTTAATGATGAAGGAGGTCCATTTGGAGCAGTTATAACAGACAAAGAAGGAAATATAATTGCTAAAGGAAATAATACAGTTATAAAAAATGGAGATCCAACTGAACATGCTGAAATAAATGTAATAAGAGAGGCTTGTAAAAAGTTAGGAACATATGATTTATCAGAATATATATTATATACATCTTGTGAACCATGTCCTATGTGTTTATCTGCAATCATATGGGCTAATATTAAAGAAGTATATTATGCTTGCACTAGAGAAGATGCAGGAAAAATTGGATTTAGAGATGATATAATATATGAATATTTAAAAGGAAATAATAAAGAATTAATTAATCTTAAGCAAATAGATAGAGATGAATGTAAAGGATTATTTAAAGAATATAAAGACATGGGAAAGACTATATACTAATGTATATGGTCTTTTAAAATTGCCTAAAATATGGTATAATATAGGGTAACCTAGAAATACATAAAGGAGGATTTATCATGGTAATTTATCCAGAGGAAATACGGGTAAAATTAATGTTACCTCACAGAAGCAACAAAAAGATTGAGGAGACATTAAAAGAAAACATTAGGAGAACCAGAAAAGAGAATGGAATCCATTTATGGATTACCAGAATCGAGAACGAAGGTGGGGTAATATATGCAGATATGGAAGGAGAACGGATAAAGAAGATTCCAACTTTCAGAAGCAGAACTCTTCCAAGACGCTATCCTAAAAAATTTTCAGTATTTGTAACTATCAATGATCCAAAAGATCTGATGGAAGCTTTAGAAAGAAAGAAAAAGCAAATAAAGAGAAAATGCGGGGAGAGTTATTCCGCAAAAATGATTGGATACAATATTGAAAGGGGGAAAGAAATCCTCATAGTCTTACTTGCAGAAATGATAAGTTAGACTTAGGCGGTGCTGTTTTTCAGCACCGCAATTTTTTATGCATTATGCATATATTCTTTTATATTTCTTGAAATAAGAAAAGTATGATGATATAATTTGCCTAATATTTTAATCGAATATATAAAATTAAAATTTTGTATAGAAAATATATTAATTCATTTGCAATTTAGATTAATACATTTAATTTTAGATTCTTTAAATAGATACTAACTTTAATAATTTTGGAAGTTAAAATAACTAAATAATTAAATGCATTTTCTCAGAAAGGATGTTGTCATGGAAAATATAACTGAAACAATAAACATAAGAGAAAAAATAATTGAAGAGCTAAAAAATAGAGGAATAAATCCAGAATATATTGAACAAAGTGAAATAAGCCACATAATAGGCGAAAGTTCTAAGAAAGTAGAAGGTTTATTTGAAGGCTTATTTGAAAAAGAAATAAATTATTTAGTAAGAGAGATTAATTCAAAAACAAATAGAAAAATAGAAAAAAGTGATAAACAAGATATTTTAAATCTATTATTATCAGGAAAAACCCCAGAAGAAATTCATGAAATGGAACAATATAGAAGTTACAATATAAATGAAATAAATAATATAGAATCAAGAAACAGAGCAAGAATACTTGCTATAAAGTTATGGTCTATTAGAGAAATTTCAAATATATTAGGAATACAAATGCAATCAGTTTATGCAAGTATTAGAAATTTCACATATGAAGGAAAAAGTATTTCTGAAATAAGAAAAGAAAAAGAAGAAGAAGTTGAAAGACGATTAAAAAGTGGAGAGACAATAGAGGATATTACAAATGATAAAGAATTAAATGTTGATATTAGTGCAGTTAAAAGGTTAGATCATAAAATAAAAGAAGAGGCTGATAAGAGATCAGAAAAGGCAGATAAAGAAACACAAGATAAGGAAAAACAAATTTTAACTTTGCTATTATCAGGAAAAACTCCAGAAGAAGTTCACGAAATGGAAGAATTAAAAAATATACCAATAAGTGATATTCAAAAAATTAAAGAAAAAAATATTGCAAAAATATTAGCAATTCAATTAATTCCGATAGAACAAATTTCGGAAGAAACAGGATTAAAACCAGTATCAATATATTCAAGCTTAAGCAGATTTAAAATAGACGGAAAAAGCATTATGGAAATTAGAAGAGAAAAAAAGGCTGAAATAGAAACAAGGTTACAATCTGGCGAATCAGTAGAATCATTACTAGAAGATAAAAAGTTAAACATATGTAGAGAGGCAATAGAAATTACAGTAAGAAGAATAAAAAGAAAAGAGCAGATAGAAAAAAGAAATAGTGAGCAATCCAAATTGCCAAAAGAAACGGTAAGCGAGATAGCTACCTTGCTTATTAAAGGAAAAACAATAGAAGATATAAAAAAAGATCCAGAATTTGAAAGTATTTCAGTAAAAACTCTAGAAGAAATAAAAAATGCAAATATGGCAATAATACTTGCGATGCAGTTATATTCTATAGATGAAATATCAAAGCAATTAAATATGAAACCATCTACTATATATGCTAAAATAGGAAATTGTGAAATTGAAGGAAAGAAAATAAATGAACTTAGAAAAGAAAAATTAGCATTAATTAGAGCTAGACTATCAGCAGGAGAAAGCATTGATGAGATAGCACAAGATCCAAACTTAAATGTTAGCAAACATATAATAGAAAGAGAAAGTGAGAAACTATCAAGAAAAAAAGGTCAAAAGAAAAAAATTAAAAGTAAACAAACAAGGGAAGAAGAATCTGGCGAAAATGATAATACAAAACAAAAAAATATACCTGATGACGAAGAAAAAAGCAAACAAGGTAGAAGAGTTATTTCAAAGGAAGAATTAGAAGAAATTAAGCAAAAAGAGCAAGAAGAAGCTCATAAAAAGCTAGAAATAATGAGAAAAAAATACAAAGATAAATATGCAGTAAAAACAAACAGTAGTAAAGCAGAAGAAGAAAAAGCAGATATAACAGAAAAGGAAATTGAAGAAGCAAATAAAAGCATTTTAGAGATGTTAGAAACAATTAATGGATATACAGGTGCAAAACAAAATGCAAGAGAGGTTATAAAAACTATTAGAAATAAAGCTAAATTAGTATATGAGCATAATGTAGGAGTAGATCAAGCAGAACAATTAGTTCAAATTATAGATAGTCCGAAGATAGCACAGGCACTTAAATATTGTTCACAAGATACAACTATATCTATAAAATCTATACGAAAGCAAGCATATAGGCGATTATCACAGGCGATAGAAGATGAAATGTATGAATCAAGTGATTTATCAAGATTAGAAGAATTAAGTAAAAAACTGAAAATGGATATGGAAAAAAACGACTTTCATACAGCAGTAGTTAGATCAAGCTTGTATAGAAAAATAGATAGAATAAAGGCAGAAGAGAGAGTAAGAGCTCTAAGAGAAGATATTCCAGAACCAATAGTTCAAATTATTTCAGATATTGCTAAAGGAGATTTAAATATCGAAAGTGCAATACAAATAATAAATGACCAAGCACATAAAAAAGTAGAAGGAAGAAAACAAACTAGATTTACTTTAACAGAGGAACAAGAAAGAAAACAATTAATAAGTCAAATAAAGAGAGCTTTATCTGAACAAGTGGAAAGATTTCCAATTAAAGATTCTAAGAAAGCAATGGAACTATTACAACAGTTATCAGGAGATAATCTTACAATGAGATTAAATGTAGTAGTTCAAAATCAATTAAATAGAAAACTATTTGATGAAGCAGAAGAAACATGCCAGCAATATTTAAAAGAATGTAAAGATAGTAATGAAGATATTGCTTTTATACGAGGACTTAGAAAAAAAATAAGGAGTGCAAGAGTTGGAGATTTAGTATATAGAGCTGTAAATTCTAATATGAGTATAGAAGATGAAGAAAAATTTTGGAGAGTATTACAAAATGGCATGCAATTGGGTAATTTAAAAATGAGGGGAGTTTCAATTGGAAAAACAGAGGACGGAATAAGGACTATTACATTAGAAGATATATGGCCAGAAAATTTAAAAGAAATGAGAAAATAATAAAGAAAATTAATAAAAAAAGAAGAAAATGATAAACAAAAATTTCTTGACATTAAGTAAATATTTATATATGATAAATGTTGTACAAAATGAATAAAAGACAAAGAAGAGAACCATATTTTAAGGAGGAATCTTATGGGAAAAGATGTAAGTGAAGAAGAACAGATAAGAATAAAAAGCATGATTGATGAACTTATAACAAAAGCAAAAAAAGCATCTGAAGAGTATATGAAATTAACTCAAGAAGATGTTGATAGAATTGTAAAAGCAATGTCTATGGCAGGATTAGAACATCACATGGAACTTGCAAAGATGGCTGTAGAAGAGACAGGAAGAGGAATATATGAAGATAAAATAACAAAGAACATGTTTGCAACAGAATATATCTATCACAGTATAAAATATGATAAAACAGTAGGAGTTATATCTGAGAACGAAGAAGAAGGATATGTAGAAATAGCAGAGCCAATAGGAATAATTGCAGGTGTTACACCTGTTACAAATCCAACTTCAACAACAATGTTTAAATCAATAATTGCAGCGAAAACTAGAAATGTTATAGTATTTGGATTCCATCCATCTGCTCAAAAATGTAGTGTACAAGCTGCTAAAATATTAAGAGATGCAGCAATAGAAGCGGGAGCACCAGAAAATTGTATTTTATGGATAGAAGAACCATCAGTTACAGCAACTAACATGTTAATGCATCATCCAGATGTTAATTTAATATTAGCAACTGGTGGAACAGGAATGGTAAAAGCAGCATATTCATGTGGTAAACCAGCACTTGGGGTTGGACCTGGAAATGTTCCATGTTATATTGATAAAACAGCAAAACTAAAGACATCAGTAAATGATTTAGTAATGTCAAAATCATTTGATAACGGAATGATATGTGCTTCTGAACAATCAGTAATTGTAGATAGCGAAATAAAAGATGAATTTGAAAAATTAATGAAAGAAGCAGGATGCTATTTCTTATCAGAAGATGAAACAAATAAATTAAGAGATACAATGTTCATAAAAGAAAAAGATGGAGCTTTAAATTCTGCAATTGTCGGACAAAGTCCATACAAAATAGCAGGAGAAGCTGGAATAGAAGTTCCAAAAGACACTAAGGTATTAGTATTAAAAGAAAATGGAGTAGGAATTGAATATCCGTTCTCAAAAGAAAAATTAAGTCCAGTTTTAGCATATTATATTGTTAATAATAGTGATGAAGGAATTGATTTGGCAGAAAAACTAATAGAATTTGGTGGACTTGGACATTCAGCAGTAATTCATTCAGAAGATAAAGAGACAATATTAAAGTTCTCTGAAAGAGTTAAAGCAGGAAGAATCATTGTGAATTCTCCATCAACTCATGGAGCAATTGGTGACATATATAATACAAATATGCCATCACTTACATTAGGATGTGGTACATTTGGAGGAAATTCAACGACGGCAAATGTATCAAGTGTAAACTTAATTAATATAAAAAGAGTTGCAGATAGGAGGGTTAATATGCAATGGTTTAAAGTGCCAGAAAAAATATATTTTGAAGCAGGATCAATCGGTTACTTAGAAAAAATGCCAGAAATCACAAGAGCATTTATAGTAACAGACCCATCAATGGTAAGTCTAGGATATATAGATAAAATATTATATCATTTAAGAAATAGAAAAGAGTATGTACATTCAGAAATATTCTCAGATGTAGAATCTGATCCATCATTTGATACAATTAATAGAGGAGTTCAAATGATGAATGAATTTAAACCTGATGTAATAATCGCTGTAGGTGGAGGTAGCCCAATAGATGCAGCAAAAGGAATGTGGCTTTTTTATGAACATCCAGATGCAGATGTTGAAGGTTTAAAATTAAAATTCATGGATATTAGAAAACGTACATATAAATTCCCAAAATTAGGAGAAAAAGCAAAATTTGTAGCAATACCTACAACATCAGGAACAGGTTCAGAAGTTACATCGTTTGCAGTTTTAACAGATAAAAAGATAAATAAAAAATATCCTCTTGCAGACTATGAACTAACACCAGATGTAGCAATAGTTGACCCTGATTTAGTAATGAGTCTTCCAAAGAGAATTACAGCAGATACTGGTATGGATGTCTTAACACATGCAATTGAAAGCTATGTATCTAATATGGCATCAGATTATACAGATGGTTTAGCTGAAAAAGCAGTAGAGCTTGTATTTAAAAATTTAAGGGAAGCATATAATCACGGAGATAATAAAGTGGCAAGAGAACATATGCATAATGCAAGTACAATAGCAGGTATGGCATTTACAAATGCATTTTTAGGAATAAACCACTCTTTAGCACATAAAATAGGTGCAGAATTCCATATGGCACATGGAAGAATAAATGCAATACTACTTCCATATGTTATAAGATACAATAGTAGTAAACCAACAAAATTTGTATCATTCCCTAAATATGAATACTTTATAGCTGATCAAAAATATGCCGATTTAGCAAGAAGAATGCATTTAAAAGCTGATACAAATGAAGAAGGTGTAAATTCTTTAATAGAAGAAATAAAGAAATTAAATGAAGATTTAGGAATTGAAAAATGTTTTAAAGACGCAGGAATAGAAGAAAATGAATTTATGGCAAAAGTAGATATGTTAGCAGATAGAGCATTTGAAGACCAATGTACAACAGCAAATCCAAGACTTCCATTAGTAAGCGAATTAAAACAAATATTAATAGACAGTTATTACGGAAACTAAATTTACAAAAGGGGACGGACTTGTTTTGTAAATTTAATGTAAAAAATGAAATTTAATGATGTATAAAAGTTTTTATACATTTCTTCGGGGGAAAAATTTAAAATTAAAGGATTGATGTTATGCCACGAAGAGCGCGTAAAGACTTGGATGCATCATTTTTTCATGTGATCGTACAAGGATTAAATAAAGAATTTATTTTTATAAAAGATGAATATAAAATAAAATATTTGAAATTACTAAAATGTGAAAAAAATAATTATGAATTAGAAATTATAGCATATGCAATAATGAATAACCATGTGCATATGATTATATATTCGAAGAAAAATGATGAATTATCTAGATTTATGAAAACGGTAAATGAAAGATATGCTAAATATTATAATTATAAAGAAAATAGAGTAGGATACGTTTTCAGGGACAGATTTTTAAGTGAGCCAATAACTAATAAAAATTATCTTCTACGTTGTATTTCATACATTCATAATAATCCAGTTGAAGCCTATTTAGTGTCTGAATGCAAAGATTATAAATTTTCAAGTTATAATGATTATATTAATAAATCAGGGTTTATTAATGATGAAATGATTGAATTGGTGTTTGGTACTAAAAAGTTAAACTATGATTATTATAGAAGTATGCATATCAAAAAATATTATTTAATGGAATACGATCAAACAATAGATAATAATATTAAAGACATAATTAACGAATTTCAAAATAGATATCAAATGGAGTGGAATAAAATATTAGAGCAAATAGAAATTTTAGAAAAGATTGCTCCAGAAATCAAAGAAAGGATGATTATTTCAGATAATAAACTTGCTAAATACTTAAAAATCAGTAGATATAGATTAAGGAAAATATTGCTCAAAACAAGGAAAGATAAGGGCATTTAATAAAAAAATAAAAGATACTTCTAATTTTACAAATAGAAGTATCTTTTACTATAGTAATTAATAAAAATGGTAAACTTAAAATTAAGTAAAAATACTTTTAAGTGATTTAATAGTTTAATTTTGACAATAATTTACAAAACAAGTCCGTCCCCTTTTGTAAATTATATATCAAGTTTTATATGAACATCTTTTAATTGTTCTCTTTTTACTTTTCCTGGGGCTCCCATTAATAAATCTTCTGCTTTACTATTCATAGGGAATGCAATTACATCACGGATAGTATCACTTTCTGTTAAAAGCATAAGCATTCTATCAATTCCAGGTGCAATTCCGGCATGAGGTGGTGCTCCAAATTGGAAAGCGTTGAATAATGCTGAAAATCTTGTTTCAATATCTTCTTTTGTATAACCTGCTATTTCAAATGCCTTAATCATTATTTCTGGATCATGATTTCTAACTGCTCCGGATGAAAGCTCAATACCATTACAAACTATATCATATTGATATGCTAAGATGTCCAATGGATCTTTGTTATTTAAAGCATCTAATCCGCCTTGCGGCATTGAAAATGGATTATGACAAAATGTAACTCTATCATGTTCATCTAATTCATACATTGGAAAATCTATAATCCAGCAGAATTTAAATACTGAGTCATCTATTAGATTTAGTCTTTTACCTAATTCTTGTCTGATTTGACCGGCAAGTTCGTTTGCTCTTTTTTCATAGTCTGCTATAAAGAAAATGGTATCTCCTTTATCTAAATCAGCTAATTTTAGTAATTCTTTCTTTAATTCATCTGGTATAAATTTATCAATTGGTCCTTTGTATGATAAATCATCTTGTACTTCTAAGTATCCAAGTCCTCCCATACCAATTGACATTGCATATGAAAGCATTTTTTCATGAAATCCTTTAGACATATGTCCATTTACTTTTATAGCTCTAACAGTAGTATCCATAAATGGTTTAAAAGTACATTTGCTAAAGAAATCAGATAAATCTATTATATATAATGGGTTTCTTAAATCTGGTTTGTCGGTTCCATATTTAACCATTGCTTCTTTATATGAAATTCTTGGAAATGGATATTCACCTACTTTTTTATTAGAAAATTTAGTAAATGTATTGTAAATTACAGGTTCCATTACACTAAATACATCTTCTTGTGTGCTATATGCCATTTCCATATCTAATTGATAAAATTCACCAGGTGCACGATCTGCTCTTGCATCCTCATCTCTAAAGCATGGAGCTATTTGGAAATATTTATCTATACCAGATACCATTAATAATTGCTTAAATTGTTGTGGAGCTTGAGGAAGTGCATAAAACTTTCCAGGATGGAGTCTACTTGGTACTAAATAGTCTCTTGCTCCTTCTGGTGAAGAACTAGTTAAAATAGGAGTTTGTACTTCTAAAAATCCTTGTTCTATCATTTGAGTGCGAAGAAATTGTAGAACTTTTGCTCTTAGGATTAAATTTTGTTGTAACTTAGAAGAACGTAAGTCTAAGAATCTATATTTTAAACGTAAATCTTCTCTAACTTCTTGATTTTTATTTACTTCAAATGGAAGCATTTTTGTTCTTTTTCCTAATACAGTAATATCTTTAATTACAATTTCTACTTCACCTGTTTCAATATTAGGGTTATATGTTTCTGGATCTCTCTTTCTAACAGTTCCTTCTACACATACACTAGATTCAATGGGAATTCTTGATGAAAAATCAACTATATCCTCTTTACCAGATGTAACAACTTGAGTAATACCATACATGTCTCTAATATCTAAGAAAACCAATCCTCCTAAATCTCTAATAGTTTCAACGAAGCCACAAATTTTCACTTTTTTTCCTACATCTTCTAGGCGAAGACTACCACATGTGTGTGTTCTAAAACTACTCATAATAAAATCATCCTTTCATTTTTAGGGCACAAAAAAATGCCCGTGCATTATATGCAGGGACGAAATATATTCCGCGGTGCCACCCAGCTTGAAAATAATTATTTCTAATTATTTCCCACTTTATATAAGATTGCTCCAATGTGTTGGTGGATTATGTTCTTCTAAAAAAGGTTTTCAGCCGATGACCTTTTATCTCTGTTAGTAACTTTTAATCCCTCGTCATTTTCATCGCAATATTTAATTTAATCAACATAATATACATTTTACTATAATTTATGCAAAAAATCAATACTTATGTATAAATTGCTTAAATTTTAAGAATAAATTTTTAAAAAAAGAGAATTTTTTATCAACTTTTATTAAAGCATTATTATTTGAACTATTAATATCATTTTCATGCATTTTATTTTTGCTATGTGAAAAAAGCACATTAGGATCATAGTTTTTTCTTTTTTCTTCTTCGAGTAAATTTCTTTCGTCTAAATCTTTTTGATCAATTTTACTTTTTTGAGCTTCATTTGCCCAATAATCTTGATAAAATATAGACAGAATTGATAGAGCTATTTTACTAATATTTTGTTCTCCAAAGTTTTTATTAAAATCTAATTCGTAAATATAGTTTTTATCACAATTTTTATTTAATATTTGAAGAATATCTTTAGGAATTTTATTTAATTGCTCTTTAGGTATATATTTTAATACAGTTAAAACTTCTGTAAATGATTTACTATATTCAAATTGGCTTACATACATTAATCTCGTTCTCCTTTTCCAAAAAATTTTTCTCTTAAACTTAATATGTAATTCTTTACAGAATCTTTCATAGATACACTAATTCCTTTTGTTCTTTTTTCTATATCTTCCATAGAAATTGTATAGGGTTCAACCCTACCATATGTTAATATATTGTGATTATATTGTTTAGATAAACTAATTCTGTCGTTTAGTTCACATATAATTTGTTTTTTGGTATCTGGTGAAAAACCGGAAAAAATATAAGGCTCAAGCAATTTATTAATTTTTTCTGGAGTCAAAGAATGTTCAACTTTTTGTGCTAAAGGAAAGATTTCTACAGCATAATCTTCATATAATTCTTTAAGTAGGTCTGCTGAGGACATATCACTAATAAAAGCACTAAAATCTGGATCTGAAGAAAAAGAAATTCCTGCATCATAATATTCAGGTATTCTGTAAGTATGATTTTGTGGGTTATATATCATACATCTATTATCACTTCTAATATCTGTGTTTTGTAATATGGCAGAAACATATAGGTATCTTGCTAAAAAGTTTTTTCTTTCCTTTAAATCTTTTTCAGTAATACCTGGAAGAGAAGATACTTCTTTTAAATCATGAGATATAAATTCGCCAACATGCGAGAAACTTTTTTCATGCGGAATTGATTGTGGTATTGCAAACGTTTCGCCATTTTTTAAAATATTTAATGATAGACAGCCATTACAATTATGCGTATCATCAAATATTGGAACAATATCAGCATGAGGAAAACCAATTTCGTCTAAAATGTGTGATGCGAATAATTCTCGTAAATCCTCATCATTTTTTGCATTATCCATGCATCCATTTACTTTATAAAATCCTGTTTTGTTAAGGTATGGAATATAATATTCTCCTCTTACTGATGTAAAGTTTCCAGAAATATGATCTTCGTCTCTTAGTTTCATAAATTCAGATAAATTAAATCTTTTGTATTTCATTTTTTTCACCAAATAAAATATATCATAATAATAGGTAAATTTCTATAAATAATATAAAATATATTGAATTAAAAATATTGAAAGCAAAAAAATGCAATGATATAATAGAAAAAATAAAAGAAAGGAATTAATAGGAAAATGAATTTAGAAACTTTAATGCCAAATTATAATAATAGCATTTTGAATTTAATTAATTCAATTCTTAAAAAATTTAATGTAGAAACTAAATATAAAGGTCTTAGTAAATTAGATAAAATCTTAGATAAAGAATATAAAAATGTTGTATTAGTTGTATTAGACGGGATGGGAGAAAGAGTTTTAAATGATCATGTTAAAAATGGTTTATTTAAACAAAATGAAATAGATACAATAACTTCAGTATTCCCATCTACAACAACTGCAGCAATGACAACATATTACTCAGGCAAGCCTCCAATAGAAACTGCTTGGATTGGGTGGTCACAATATTTTAAAGAATATGGAAAAACATTGGATTTATTTCCAGAAAAAGATTCATATACAGGAGATAAATTAAAGATAAACAATTTACCAGTAGATAATATAATAGGATTTAAGACTGTATATGAAATGATAAGAGAAGAAAATGAACAAATAAAAACATATGAAATAATGCCAACACATTGTGCTAAAAAAGCAAAAATAACAATGACTGCAAATACGATAGAGGAAATGTGTGAATGCATTGAGACATTATGTACAGCAAGAGGAAATAAATTCATAATGGCATATAATGATAATCCGGACGGAATATTACATAAATTTGGATGTGAATCAGAAGAAGTAAATGAATTTATGAAAAATACGGAAAAAGAATTTGAAAAATTAATAGAGAAATTAAAAGAAACAAATACAATAATAATAATTTCAGCAGACCATGGACATAATGACATTAAAGAGACAATAGATATAGTGGAAGAGGAAGAATTGCAAAAATGTTTATTAATGCCACCATCTGTTGAATCAAGAGCGACATCTTTTTTAGTTAAAGAAGAAATGAAAGAAAATTTTGAAAGAATATTTAATGAAAAATATGGTGATAGATTTAAGTTATATACAAAAGAAGAATTTTTAAAAAACGGATTTTTAGGATATGGAGAAAAACATGAAAAAATAGATGAGTTTTTAGGCAATTACATTTCTGTTGCAATAGATTCATCAAGATTTTTATTAGGAACTAATTTATCTAGAGAGTTAAAAAAACTAGATGAAAAGAAATCAACTCATAGTGGATTAACTAAAAATGAAATGGAAGTGCCATTAATAGTATTTGATTTATAATAAATAAAAAAGAATACAAAATTAGAATTTTAAATTTTGTATTCTTTTTATATGTCAAATTTTTAGTAGAAAAATAATTATATTTATGATATATTGATACAAGTTATTAATTATACAAGTATACGAGGAGAAAAAATGAAAATTTTAGATGTCTATAAAGAATATAATATTCCAGAAAATTTACAGATGCATATGCTAAGAGTAGCAGCATGCAGTAACATAATAATGGATAATTGGAATGGAAGAAAAATTGATAAAAAAGCAGTTACAAGAGTTTGCTTATTACATGATATGGGTAATATTGTTAAAATACCAGAAGATTTTTCTAATGATGAAGGATTTAAAAAAACTAGAAAAAAGTATTTTGATATATATGGGTCAAATGATCATGCAATAAATATGGAAATAGGAAGAAAAGTAGGTTTAAATGAAAAAGAATTAGAAATATTAGATGGTAAAAGATCTAGAAAAAATGAAGAAACACTAAATTCTAGTTCATATGAAAGAAAATTATGTGCGTATTGTGATCAGAGAGTAGCACCAGACGGAGTAATTGGGTTAAAAGAAAGATTGGAAGATGCAAAAGAAAGATATAAGAATAAACCATTATCAGTATGGTCAAATGAGGAAAAAGCAAATCATTTAATAAAATGTGCTTTAGGAATAGAAGAACAATTAATGGAATGTTGCTCTATAAAGCCAGAAGATATAAATGATGAATCAATAAGACCTTATATAGAAAAATTACAAAAATATGAAATCTAAATAAAAGGAGGGTTGTTGTATGAAATTAGTATTAGCATCACAAGGATTTACAACAGATGAAATTGCAGAAAAAGTTGCAAAATTAGTAGGAAAAGATTTAAAAAATATAAATATAGGAATAATAAATGAATCATATGTAGCAATATCAGAATGTCGCTCAAAAAGATGGCTCATAAATGAACTTATGAACATAGAAAGACATATAGGTGGTATCATAGATTTTGTTAACTTAAGAGCATATAATAAAAAAGAAATAGAAAGAAGATTATCTGCAGCAGACTTAATATATATTGTTGGAGGAAAACAATTAATATATGGAGATTTATTTAAAAAAACTGGAGTAGATAATATGCTTAAAAAACTATTAGATACAAAAGTAATAATGGGAACATCTGCAGGCTCAATAGTGTTAGGAAAATTGATTGATAGTAAGTATTATTGGAAAGAAAGATATAATATTGATCTAAATGGCATACAAAACAATGAATTAGAATTTGTTAATTTTAATATAATACCTCATTATATGAGGGAAGATCATAAAAAATGGAATGAAGAATTCTATAAAAAAGTAGCAGAAGAAAATTCTTTTCCATTATATGCAATAAATGATAACCAAGCTGTTATATATAATGATGGAAAAATAGAATATGTAGGAGGTAATCCGGTAATCTTTTAAAACAAATTATAAATGATGAGGGATGTATAATGATTGACTTTAATAAAGCAAAAGAATCTTTTGTAAATTATTTGAAAAAATATGATGTAAATGATTCTAAAATGAAATTAAAAATAAAACATACATATGAAGTAGTTAAGCAGAGTGAATTTATTGCAAAAAGTTTAGGATTAGATAATGAAAATATAGAACTTGCAAAATTAATAGGATTACTTCATGATATAGGAAGATTTGAGCAGATAAAACTTACATCAGATTTTGTAGATAATAGTAAGATAGATCATGCAGATTATGGAGCCAAAGTATTATTTGAAAACAATTTAATTAGGAGTTTTATAGAAACAAATAAATATGATAAATTAATAGAAAAATCAATTATAAATCATAATAAATATAAAATAGAAGAAGGACTAGATAAAAATGTAGAATTACATTGTAAAATAATAAGAGATGCAGATAAAATAGATAATTTTAGAGTAAAAGAAGTAGAAAATTTTAAAGATATATTTCCTAATGTATACAATCCTAAAACTATATATTATTCTAAAATTTCACCTAAAGTTTACTCTGATTTCATGAAAGGAAAGTGTATAGATGTAAAGAATAGAATTACTCAACTGGATTATTGGGTTTGTGTTATAGGATTTATTTTTGATTTGTATTTTGATATTTCGAAAAAGTATATTTTAGATAAAAACTATATTAATATTTTAATAGATAGGATACAATATAAAGACGAAGAAACAAAAAAACAAATGGAAGATATACGTAAATTCGCAAATAATTATTTAAAAGAAAGTATAAGTAATAAATAAAAAATATTCACAAGGAAGAAACCTATACAATTATTTATCAACAAAAAATTGTATTATTGTGGATTGTTTAATTAAAGATTAAAAGATATTGCAAGGAAAAGGAAGAATATGATTTTAGCATTAATTTTTGTGATTTTAATTTCAATAGTAATGGGATTTATTGCAGGAAACTTTTTATTTAATTTAGCTTTAAATCCTAAGTCATCAAAAAGTATAATTTTCAAAAATGACTATGATGAAGAAATAGAAAATAAAAAAGAAGAAAACAGAAAATGGATTGAAGAAAATTCAAAAGAAGTATATATAGAAAATAAAAAAATAAAATTGCATGGATATGAAGTAATAAATAAAAAAGAATCTAATATATGGATAATAGCAGTTCATGGATATATTGACTCTGCAGTATCAATGGTACCAAGTTGCAAGCAGTTTAATAGATTAGGATATAATGTTCTGATGCCAAATTTAAGAACACATGGAAAAAGTGAAGGTAAATATATTGGAATGGGATGGCTTGATAGAATAGATATTCTGAAATGGATTGAATACTTAATAAACAAATACGGAAATATAAAAATAATTTTATATGGAATATCAATGGGAGCTGCAACTGTGATGATGACCAGTGGAGAAAAGTTACCTGAGAATGTGAAAATGGTAATAGAAGATTGTGGATATACATCCGTATGGGAAGAATTTACATATGAGCTTAAAACATTATTTCATATGCCGCAATTTCCAACGCTATATTATGCAAATTTAATTACTATTTTACGAGCAGGATATTCATTAAGAAAAGCATCTTGCATAAAACAAATCAAAAAATCAAAAATACCAATATTATTTATACATGGAGATAAAGATAAATTTGTACCATTTTATATGCTTGATAAATTATATGAAGCTGCAACATGTAAAAAAGAAAAATTAGTTATAAAAAATGCAGAACATGCAGAAGCACAGGAAATAGACAAAGAGAAATATTGGAAAACAGTAAAAAAGTTTATAAAAAACAATCTATAAAAAATACGAGGAGGAAAAAATGCAAAAATTAGATTATGCAATTTTATTTGCTACAAAAGCACATGACGGACAAAGGAGAAAAACTGACAATGTAGATATGATATTTCACCCATTTACAGTAGGAATGTTATTACAAAAGAGTGGAATGAGTGAAGAAACCGTGATTGCCGGAATTCTACATGATGTAGTAGAGGATACTAAGTATACGATAGAAGATATTGAAAAGATTTTTGGAACAAATGTAAAAAATATTGTAGAAGAAGTAACAGAGAATAAAAAACTAGAATGGAAAGAGAGAAAAAAAGAAGCAATAAAAAAAATTAAAAATGCAAGTTTCGAAGGAAAAATGGTTGAATGTGCAGACAAAATAAATAACTTGGAAAGTTTATATGATTTATTAGAAGAAAAAGGAGAAGATGTTTGGAAAAGTTTTAATAAGCCATATCAAGAGCAAAGATGGTATTATACAGAAATGTATAAAGCAGTTATACAAAATGTGGAATATAATAACTTTTTCAAGAGATATGAAACAATATTATACAAAATTTTTAAATAAAAGTGGGGTATAAAATGATTACAATTTCTGAAGCTGATATGGAACAAAAGATGAATGAAATAAAAGACAATATGCGTAGGATAAAAGAAGGAATCAATGATGACAGAGATCCAATCTTTATTGAATTATTAGGAACTCCTAAAAGTGGAAAAACAACATTATTAAAAAATGTTAAAGGATTATTTGCTAATAGCGGAATTGAAATGTTTACAAGAAGAGAAACAGCAGAATATAATCCAGTAGATAAAGATTCTAATCAATATGATTTATGGATGGTTTTAGAATTATTTAGAAATTTAGTTGAAGATATTTCAAATAGAAAAGGGCAAATAGTGATATATGATAGAGGAATTATAGATAGGTTAACTTGGCTTCAAAGTGCACGATTAGAAGGAAGTATAGAAGATGAAGACTTAAATAGACTTTTTGAATTATATAAAATAAATAGTATAAATAGTGGATATAAACCTATAACTTTAGGATTTTTAACTTCTCCAGAGTTAAGTGTGCAACGAAAAGGAAAAGAAGGTAGAGTAGTAAATGTGCAGAATTTAAGAAGATATAATACAATTCTTAAAGGTAGTCAACAATTGATAAGTCAAATGTCTTCTAGCTATAAATTAACAGAAACTGATACATATCAAGGAAAACTCGAAGAATTTATATTAGATATGTCATCATATATTACAGGACAAATAGCAAATCAACTAGAAGTAAAGAAAAGTGAAAAAGTAAAGAATACTACTATAAGTGAAAAAACTGAAAGAGAATAGATTCTAAAGAAAAGAAAGGGAGGAAAATATGAAACAAGGTAAATTATTTGTAATTGATGGAACAGATGGAAGCGGAAAGCAGACTCAACTTCAAAAATTAAAAGAAAGATTTGATAAAGAAAAAATAGAATATAAAACAGTAAGTTTTCCAAATTATGATAGTCCATCATCTTCTTTAGTAAAAATGTATTTAAATGGAGAATTTGGAACAGATCCATTAAAAATTAGTCCATATATAGCTTCAACTTTTTATGCAGTAGATAGATATGCTACTTTTAAAAAAGAATATGAAGAATATTATAATAACGGTGGAATAATTTTAGCAGATAGATATACGACTTCGAATATGGTACACCAAGCAGGAAAGATAAAGGATGATGAAGAAAGAAATAAATTTTTAGACTGGCTATGGGATTTTGAATTTAATTTATATGGATTACCCGTACCTACAAAAGTTATATTTTTAAATATGCCAACAGAATATGCAGAAAAATTGATGAAAAATAGAGCAAATAAAATCACACATGAAGAAAAGAAAGATATACATGAAAGCAATAAGTCTCATTTACAAGATGCATATAATGAAGCTTGTAAATTAGTAAAGAAATATGATTGGTGTGAAATAAAATGTGTAGAAAATGAAAAAATAAAAACAATAGAAGAAATACATGAAGAAGTATTTAACAATGTAAAGAAATATATATAAAAATTAAAAAAGGGGACGGGCTTGTTTTGTGAAATATAAAAAATTTACAAAACAAGCCCGTCCCCTTTTAAAAAAATACTTGTAATTCTTGGAAAATGTATGTATAATAAGTAAGTATTAACATAAAAGTAGTGAGGAGTGATACTATGGCAGATGTAAGTAAAGAAGAGCTATTGCATATTGCAAATTTAGCAAATTTAAATATTAAAGAAGATGAACTAGACAATTATTTAGCAAATCTTCAAGATATATTAAATTTTGCAAATGTAGTAAACAATGCCAATACAGAAGGATTAGAAGAAACAATAGGAGAAAACGATAAATATAATGTATTTAGAAAAGATGAAGTAAAAGAATTTAAAGAGAATAATTTATTATTAATGAATGCAAAAGAACAAGAAAGAAATATGTTCAAAATACCAAAAGTAATTAATTAGGAGAATTTATGAATATAGGAATAGATATAGATGATACACTTACTAATACATATGAGCTAGCTTTTAATTATGCAGAAGAATATACAGTTAATGAATTAAAGAAAGAGATTCAATATGTAAATAGAGAAAGAATTAGAAATAGATTTACTCAAAATTTTCATGGTTGGTCAGAAGAAGAGGATAGAGCTTTTTGGGATAAATATTATGAAATTATTGTTAAAAATGTTAGAATAAAACCGTTTGCTAAAGAAGTTATAGACAAACTAAGAGATGAAGGAGATTGTATATACTTCATAACAGCAAGACATATATCTGAAAAATTTGATATTGAAGAAGTAACAAGAACATGGCTAAAAAAACATGAAATAGAATATGAAGGTATATATTTAAATATTTCAGATAAAGCTAAAATCATAAAAAACAATAATATAGATTTTTTTATTGATGATAATATAACTAATTGTTTAAATGTTTTAGAAACAGGAATAAAGACATGTATAATGGACGGTTTAATAAATTGTAATTTTTATAATGAAAAAATAGAGAGAATATATTCATGGCCACATCTATATCAAGTAATAAGTAGATATAAAAAAGAGATTGGAGGAAGTAAATAATGGACATTACAAGTTTAACAGTACATGAGCTTCAAGAAAAGTTAGAGAAAAATGAGATTACAAGTGAAGAAATAGTAAAAGCATATGTAGATAGAATAAATGACAAAGAAAAAGATGTAAAAGCATTTGTTACAACATTATGTGATGAAGCTTTAGAAGAAGCCAAAAAGGTTGATAATGAAAGAAAAGCTGGAAAAGAATTATCTAGCTTAGCTGGTATTCCAATAGGAATAAAGGATAATATGTGTACAAAAGGTGTAAAAACTACATGTAGTTCAAGAATGTTAGAGGATTTTATTGCACCATATAATGCAACAGTAATAGAAAAGCTAAACAACGAAAATTTAATTAATTTAGGAAAATTAAATATGGATGAATTTGCAATGGGAGCTTCTACAGAATATTCATATTTTAAGAAAACTTCAAATCCATGGAAATTAAATACTGTACCAGGAGGATCTTCTGGGGGAAGTGCAGCAGCTGTGGCTGCAGAATTAGTTCCATGGGCACTTGGAAGTGATACAGGAGGTTCAATACGTCAACCATCATCTTTCTGTGGAGTTGTTGGCTTAAAGCCTACATATGGTCTAGTATCAAGATATGGACTAGTTGCTTTTGCATCATCACTTGACCAAATAGGACCAATTACAAAAGATGTTAGAGATTCAGCAATATTACTTAATATAATAGCAGGTCATGATGAAAAAGACTCAACATCATATGATATTCCAAAAAAAGATTATACTAAGGCATTAAAAAACGATGTTAAAGGGCTAAAAATAGGAATACCAAAAGAATATTTTGGTGAAGGAATAAATGAAGAAGTTAAGAAAAAATTAGAAGAGGCTATAGAAACATATAAAAAGCTTGGAGCAGAAGTGGAAGAATTTTCACTAAATATTGCTGAATATGCACTAGCAACATACTATATTATAGCTTGCGCAGAGGCAAGTTCAAATCTTGGAAGATTTGATGGCATAAGATATGGATATAGAACAGAAAACTATACAAATTTAAGAGAATTATTTAGAAATTCAAGAAGTGAAGGTTTTGGACCAGAAGTAAAAAGAAGAATTATACTTGGTACTTATGTACTTTCTTCTGGATACTATGATGCATATTATAAAAAAGCTCAACAAGTTCGTACTTTAGTAAAAAAAGAATTTGATAAGGCTTTTGAAAAATATGATGTATTACTAACACCAACTTCACCAACAGTTGCGTTTGAGATGGGTACTAGATCAGAGAATCCATTAGAAATGTATTTAGCAGATATTTGTACAGTTTCACTTAATATTGCAGGACTTCCAGGAATTTCTATTCCATGTGGAGTAAATTCTGATGGCATGCCAATAGGAATGCAATTAATAGGAAACAAATTTGAAGAAGAAAAAATATTAAATGCAGCATATACTTTTGAACAAGAATATAAATTTAGAGATAAATATAAACCAGAATTTAGAAAGTAAAAAGGAGGAGAAACGATAATGTCAAGATCAGATTTTGAAACAGTAATGGGACTTGAAGTACATGCAGAGCTTTCTACTAAAACAAAAATATTTTGTTCATGTCCTACTGAATTTGGTGGAGAACCAAATACACATACATGCCCAATATGTATGGCAATGCCAGGAACTCTTCCAGTTTTAAATGAAAAAGTTGTAGAATATGCAGTAAAGGCGGGTCTTGCTACAAATTGTACAATATCAAGAAATAGTAAAAATGATAGGAAAAATTATTTCTATCCAGATTTACCTAAATCATATCAAATATCACAATTTGATAAACCACTTTGTGAACATGGATATATAGAAATAGAAGATGATGAAGGTAATCCTAAAAAAATAGGTATAACAAGAATACATATAGAAGAAGATGCAGGAAAACTAAATCATAATGAATTTGGTGGAGGAAGTTTAGTAGATTTAAACAGAGCAGGTGTTCCTTTAATAGAAATAGTTTCTGAGCCAGATTTAAGATCAAGTGGTGAAGTTGATAGATATTTAAAAAAATTAAAATCTATTCTAGAATATATAGAAGTATCAGACTGTAAAATGCAAGAAGGTTCTTTTAGGGCAGATGTCAATGTATCTGTAAGAAAGAAAGGTATAAAAGAGTTTGGTACAAGAACAGAAATGAAAAATATGAACTCTTTTAGAGCAATCCAAAGAGCAGTCGAATATGAAGCTGATAGACAAGTTGATGTAATAGAAGATGGAGGAAAAATTGAACAAGAAACATTAAGATGGGATGATGTTTCAGGAAAAACATTTCCTATGAGAGATAAAGAGGATGCTCAAGATTATAGATATTTCCCAGAACCAGATTTAGTTGCAATAAGGCTTTCAGAGGAATATATAGAAAATATAAAAAATAATCTACCAGAAATGCCTGAAAGTAGAAGAGAAAGATATATAAATGATTTTAAACTATCAGAAAAAGATGCTAGACTTTTAACAGCTTCTAAATATCTATCAAATATGTTTGAAGCAGCTGAAAAGATATGTGGTAATCCTAAAGCTATAGCAAATTGGTTACTTTCTGATATATCAAGAATATTAAATGAAAAAGAATTAGAAGCAGATTCTATTCCTTTCAAAGCAGAGCATTTAGCAAAAGTTGTAGAGTTAATTGAGAAAGGAACAATTAGTTCTGCAATAGGAAAGAAAGTTATAGAAGAATTATTTGAAAATCCAAAAGATCCAGAAGAAATAATTAAAGAAAAAGGATGGATTCAAATTTCTGATGAAGGAGCTATAAAAGAAGTAGTAGAAAAAATTATATCTAATAATCCTCAATCAGTAGCTGACTATAAAGCAGGAAAAGATAAAGCAATAGGATTTTTAGTAGGACAAGCAATGAAAGAAACAAAAGGAAAAGCAAATCCTCAAATGTTAAACAAGATGTTTAAAGAGGAATTAGATAAATAAAGGGGAATGATAGTAGAATATGGTAATAGCATATATAATTATCTGTGTTATAGTTCATATATTTTTAGCTTATAGAATAGTTGTAGAAAGACAAAATAATGAAGATAATATAGAAATAAGAATTAATCAACTTACATTATTAAGAACATTCGTTATTATTGCAGGTATAATATTTTTGGTTTTAGGTTTAACTTTAGGACTAATACAATATGGTACAGACTTTTTCTATATGATAGTAGAAGTATTTGAAAATAATTTGATTAATAGAGCAATAGATGATTATGATATTACAATGGGTTCTTATTATGGAGCTTATTCAGAAGTTGAAACATTATGCATTGCTGTTGGAGTAACTTTAACAGTTTGCGTAATTGAATGTGGACTTATAATTAAAAGTATAAAAAGTAATGAAAAAATGAAATTTAAAATATAAAAAAGAGTGTCGAATAATGTCGAACGATTTTACTTGAAAAATAGCATATTATGTGTTTTAATATAATTGTAATTGCATAATATGCTATTTTTTATATCTAAAAAATTAATGGTCTGTTTTAAATTTAAATCTATATAAAATCATATACTTTTAGAAATCTATATTCACCCCTATATATAAATAATATTAGTATGTAATTAGTAAGAAAGGAGGAACCTCTTTTTAGCATATATGCAATTAATCTAATACGAACATAATATATAAAAGCAACTAATATTAAATTATTAGTTGCTTTATTTTTTGTTTATTTTATATTATTACTATGTAATTTTATTGTATCTATTGCAACTGAGCATATAACAAAAAATACTAAAAAAAATAGGGCAGAACTAAATATTTTTGTTCCGAAATATAAAAGAATATGGGTTATGTACTGTTAAATATATAGTAAGTGAGAAAGTAGCTAATAAGCACAATATAAAAGAAAATTTTAATCCAACATATAAAACTTTTTGTATATTTTTGTCCATTAATTTAAATTCATTAAAAATCAATTTTTTCATAATAACCTCCGTTTGAATATAGGAAAAATAATATATATTATAATGTTAACATGTTTAGATATATAAATCAAAGGAAATTATAACCAGTAAAAGACATAATAAAAAGATAAAATAAAAAAGGATTATAAAATTTATATTTTATAATCCCTACATTAATAAAAAACTGTGCACAATCTTCTATTAATAAACTATGCATTTGCTGCATTTAATTTTTTTGCTAAGTTTGATTTTTTTCTAGCAGCTGTGTTTTTTACGATAACACCTTTTGTACAAGCTTGATCTATTTTTCTTGTTGCTACTGAGAATAATTCTGTAGCTTTTTCTTTATCATTGTTAGCTAAAGCTTCTTCAAATCTTCTTATAGCTGTTTTATATTCAGATTTAATCATGTTATTTCTTAATGTTTTCTTTTCAATAACACTTACTCTTTTTATAGCTGATTTAATATTTGGCATGTTTTGCACCTCCCTTTAAGTAACCTAAAATTAACGTATAATATTTTATCACACAAATACTTAATTTGCAAGTGTTTTAGTAAATATTGTTAAAATATTAGAGCATTTGGAAATAAACAAATAAAAAAAGCGGAGCTACTGTGAAAGCAGTATTTCCGCTTGATACGCTAATAACAGCGCATATTAGAGGTTTGTAAGGATGTGCTTAAGGTCTGCAATATTACAGTCAACATAGTACTGTTCAATTGCATGAACTCTTAACTGGACCAACTCTCGGTCCGTTTTGATGGACTGCTCTTTTTCTGTCCGAAATGCACTCCACCCATAGGATAGGGCAATATGGCTCTGATTGAATGGCCTATATGCAATTACATGCATACCATGGTAGGATATTTGCATCATGTACATATTTTCCACTCTGCTCCCACAAATCATTGGAATCTTAGCGTCTTTGCCATTTAAGGCGAAGTGACCAGATAGCTCGGCAATTGCAGTTTCAAAGTTAATGTCATCTGAACTATTATACATGCTTAGTTCATCAAACACCTTGTTGCAAAAGCTTAAAAGCTCGCTTGCATACCTAGCATCTCCAAGTTGAAGGTGTTTTTGTTGTAAAGCCTTGTACTCAGAGCGGTATGGCATGAAGTCAATCCCGTTTTGTGAGGCACGGCCTATTGTCCGCATCATAAGTCTTTCCTTGTTATAAGCTTGAATTAAGCTCATATATGCATCCTCCTTTTTAATTGTGTTCTTAAACAACTATTTAATTATACTACATAATTATGTAAAATTCAACTATTTACTACTTTAATAAGAAATGTATCTGACTTCATTCAAATAGTGAAAACAAAATTCTTTAAATTACTTGAAAAATTAAGAAATTCAATATATAATATAACCACATTATAACTAATGAACAATAATTGGAAGGAGAGAATGGTTATGAATATTAAAATTACAAGTAAAGAATTAGAAGCAACAGAAGCCATAAAAGATTATATAGGAAAAAAAGCTGAAAGATTAGAGAAATACTTCGGAGGAGATTTTGATGTTTATGCTACAATAAAAACAGAAGGTAGCCAAAAAGTAGCAGAAATGAATATTAAAACAAATACTGAAGACTTTAGAGCGGTTACAGCTCATAAAGATTTATATGCTTCTATAGATAAGGATATAGATATATTAGAAGGTCAAGTAAGAAAAATGAAAACTAAAAAAGATAAACAAAATAAACTTGATACAATAAGAGCTAAAGAAGAAATGGCATCAGAAGATGCAGAAGTAACAAATGAAATAGTAAAAGTTTTATATTATGATATAAAACCAATGACACCAGAAGATGCTAAATTAAAACTTCAAGAACAACCACAAAATAGATTTATGGCATTTATAGATGTAGATACAGGAAAAACAAATGTAATTTATAGACTAAAAGATAACAAAAACTTTGGATTAGTTGAACCAGAGGGATAATATATATAAGACTTGCTTTTTAGCAGGTCTTTTTTTCTTGACAAAATAAAGAAATATTTTTAAAATAAATTAAAAAAATTAACAGATTAAAAGGGGGCAATATATATGTTACATAAAATGAGACTATATGAAAGACCATTTGAAAATATAAAAAATGGAACTAAAACAGTAGAATTTAGACTAAATGATGAAAAAAGACAAAAAATACAAATTGGTGATGAGATAGAATTTACTAAACTTCCTAATAGTGATGAAACTTTAAAAGTTAGAGTATTAGATTTATATCATGCCAGAAATTTTAAAGATCTATTTACACAGCTTTATGATGATATAAAAGAAATAGAAAGAAAAACTGAATCGATGTATTCTATATATACAAAAGAGGAAGAAACAAAATATGGAGCATTAGGTATAAAAATAGAATTATTAAAATAGTTAAATACAAATAAAAAGCAACCTTTTTAAATATACATCTAAGAAGGTTGCTTTTTTACGTGTTTTTAAGCAAAATATATAAGTATATTAAATTATATAGACTATATTGACGAAAATTTAATAAACTAATATTCTTTGCTAAATAGCCCTACGCAAAAACTATTTCATTTGGCTTTCAGCTTGTTGTATTAATTTTCTAACCATTTGTCCACCTATTTTACCAGCGTCTTTAGCTGATATATCTCCGTTATAACCTTGTTTTAAATTAACACCAACTTCTGAAGCTACTTCATATTTGAATTTGTCTAAAGCTTCTCTTGCTTCAGGAACAACTTTTGAATTGCTGTTTGAATATGCCATTCTAATTCACCTCCTAGAATGTGATTAATGTTTAATTTATATTTTTGAAAAAGTATAAGTACTTTTTCATTAAATATGATGCACGTTTTTTAGAAAATTAAACTGGAAATTTTTGAGAAATTTTTGTTAAAATATTTTAATAAATATTGTAATAAAAAATATAAATGGTATAATCATGTAGATATGAACTAATAATAAATAATAAACATATAAAAATAAGGAGAAAATTAATGTATAAATTAATAGCAATAGATTTAGATGGAACTTTACTTAATTCTTATGGACAAGTATCAGAAAGAAATAGAGAAGCATTAAAAAAAGCACAAGAAAAAGGAATACAAATTGTTTTAGCTTCTGGACGATCTACAAACTCTGTAAAGAATATGGCAAATGAACTAGGAAATAACAATTATATAATTTGTGGAAATGGATCATTAGTATATGATTTACGAAATGAAGATATAATATACGATAAGTTTATAGAAAAAAAGAAAGCTCTTCAGATAATTAAAATATGCGAGCAGAATAGTATATACTATAATGTATATACTGAAAATATGGTTATTGCTAAAACATTAAGTAATAACGTACTATTCTATCATCAGGAAAATGCAAATAAACCAGATAGTAGAAAAACAAAAATAAATTTAGTAGAAAACATATATGATTATATTGAAAATTTAGAAAATGAAAACATTTTAAAATTTACAATAAGTGATAATAGTAATATTATATTTAATAGTATAATAAAAAAATTAAGAGATATCAAAAATATAGATGTTCTAGATGTAGCACATATGTCTAGAAAAATTATAAAATCAGGAACAGAAGAAGTAGAAATAGCATATTATTATACTGAAATTACTAATGAAAATGTAGATAAATGGAATGCTACAAAATGGCTTGCAGAAAAATTAAATATATCAAATGAAGAGATAATCGGAATAGGTGATAATGTAAATGATAAATTATTAATAGAAAATGCAGGACTTGGTGTTGCAATGGGAAATAGTGCTCCATATATTAAAGAAATAGCAGATAGAGTAGTAGCAACGAATAATGAAGATGGAGTAGCGCAAATAATAGAAGAAATAACAAATTAAATAGAAGAAAGAATAAATAAAAAGAAAATGCACAAACTAGTTAATACTAGGAGGTGCATTTTTTATGAAAGAAGAAAAAGATATAAATGGAATAGATAAAAATGAAGAGATTGAAGATGTAACTAAATATGGAGAATTTGTTACAACATATTTTGCTTGGGTAACACCTGAAAGACAGAAAAAGAGAGCGAAAGAATTAGACGAGATGACTAAAAAAGATGATTCAAAAAATAATTAGTAGTAAAAATAAAAAAATTTAATTTAGATATTGACAATTTATAAAAAAAGAGTATAATATAAACATAGGTCAAAGAAAGTCAAAGTCAAAAACAAATAAAATAAAATAGAAGTGGAAGTGATAAAAGTGAGAATATCAGATATGATAGAAGAATTTATAAAAGACTTATTTGATGATGAAGATTATATAGAAATTCAAAGAAATGATTTAGCTGAACATTTTAATTGTGTTCCATCACAAATTAACTATGTAATATCAACTAGATTTAAGCCATCACAAGGATATTATGTAGAAAGTAAAAGAGGTGGAGGAGGACATATTAGTATAAGAAAAGTCAATACCACTAAAAGCAATTATTTAATGCATGCAATATCAAGTATAGGAGATCATATAACTTCACAGGAAGTAGATATTTTTTTAAGCAATTTTCTATCATATGATGTTATTACAGAAAAAGAAGCAAAATTATTAAAAGTTGCAACAAGTGATAATGTACTTACGATACCACAAAATATTAAAGATGAAGTAAGAGCGAAAATATTTAAGAATATGCTTATAAATTTAGTAGAAGAATAAAATTAATTTTAAAGGAGGAATTAATTATGTTGTGTCAAAATTGTGGAAAAAATGAAGTTACTTTTAAATATACTCAAGTTATCAATGGGGTTAAAAAAGAGTTAAACTTATGTGATAAATGTGCACAGGAGTTAGGATTAAAGGATATGAGTTTTAGTATGCCTATGAGCTTTTCAAGTTTTTTAGGAGATTTCTTTAATGATTATACAGACAATATTTTACCAAGCTTTATGGAAACTAAAGAATTACAATGTAGAAATTGCGGAACTACATTTGATGATTTTTTAAATTCTGGAATGTTTGGATGTGATGAATGTTATGATACATTTGAAGATAGAATAGAACCTCTTCTTAGAAAAATTCAAGGAGCAAATAAACATGTAGGAAGAGGATATAGAAGTGATGACCCAACAAGTAAAGTAAATAAAAATAAAGATAAAACTTCAAATAAAGAAGAAAATAAAGAAGATAAAAATAAAATTAAATTAGATAAATTACAAAAAGATTTACAAAAGGCAATAAAAGATGAAAGATATGAAGATGCAGCCAAAATTCGTGATGAAATAAAAGAAATTGAAAAGAATAATAAAAATGAAGAAAATAAATAATAATATTTCTAATGTTAATTCAATATAAAATATAAGTTGGAGGTATAAAATGTCAAATTGGTATTTACAGAATGGTAAAGATTCAGATGTAGTTGTTAGTTCTAGAGTAAGACTTGTAAGAAATCTAAAAGAATTTAAATATATTAATAAATCTTCAAAAGAAGAGCAAGAAGAAGTATTAAATTGTATCAAAGAAATTGTACCAAGTTTAGGATATGGACTTAAATACATAGATTTAGATAATATAGATAATATTACAAAAGTTAGTTTAGTAGAAAAGAATATAATAAGTCCAGAATTTATAACTAATAATAAAATAAAAAAAGCAATAATAATAAATGAAGAAGAAAACATTTGTATAATGATTAATGAAGAAGATCATATTAAATTACAAGTGTTTAGCTCAGGACAAGAGCTAGAAAATCTAATGAATTTAATAATAGAACTAGATCAAAAATTAGGAGAAATGCTAAATTATTCATACAATAAAAAATTCGGGTACTTAGCAGCTTCTCCAATAAATATTGGTACTGGTATGAGAGCTTCAGTTATAGTTCATTTACCTGCATTAAACTTGACAGGAAATTTATCAAAAATGCTTAGAATTATAAATAATATGGGAATGAGTATAAAAGGAGTATATGGAGAAGGAAACCAAAACATAGGTGATTTATATCAAATATCAACAAATCAAACTATAGGTATAAAAGAAGAGGAAATTATTGCAAATATAAAAGCTATAACAGAAAAGGTTATTGAACAAGAAAGATTAGCAAGAAAAATATTATGTAAAAATCAAATAGAAATAGAAGATAGAGTATATAGATCTTTTGGACTTATAAGTAATGCCCTAATTATGCCTATAGAAGAATGTAGAAGATTATTATCAGATGTAAAACTTGGAACAGATTTAGGAATTATAAAAGAACTGGATGATAGTAAAGTGAAAAAACTAGAGATATATACAAAATCCGCAAACTTGCAAAAATATCTAGGAAAAACATTTGATGGATACGAAAGAGAAATACGTAGAGCAGAAGTAATAAAACAAATAATAAAAGAGTAAAATTTGAAAAATTATTAATTTATAAAAAGGAGTGTGATAATTATGGTATATAAGTTTACAAATAGAGCTGAAAAAGCTATAGAAATTGCAAATGATATAGCTTTAGAACTTGGTCATAGCTATATAGGTACAGAACACATTTTGTATGGATTAGCAAAAGAAGGTACTGGAATAGCAAGTAAAGTATTAGCAAATCAAGGAATAACAGATGAAGATATATTAAATGAAATACAAATGCTTATAGGAACAGGAGAACCGTTATCACAAAATGATTCTCTTGGATTTACACCTAGAAGTAAGAGAATTATAGAAAATGCATTTGTTGAGGCACGTAGATTAGGATCAGAATTTATTGGAACTGAGCATATTTTAATAGGAATAATGCATGAAGGAGATAGTGTAGCAGTAAGAATTATGATGGATTTAAATATTGATCCACGTAAGTTATATAATGAAATTGCAAAAGTGATAAATGAAGATGGAATAGATTCAAATTCTATTAACCAAAAAAATGATAAAAATTCAGGAAGCTATAATTCAACACCAACATTAAATCAATTTGGAACAGATTTAACTAAAAAAGCAAGAGAAGGTAAATTAGATCCTGTTATAGGAAGAAAAGTAGAAATAGATAGAGTAACTCAAATTCTATCTAGAAGAACTAAAAATAATCCATGCTTAATTGGTGAACCAGGCGTTGGAAAAACAGCTGTAGTAGAAGGACTAGCTGAAAAAATAATTGCTGATGATGTTCCTGAAATGATAAAAAATAAAAGAGTTGTTTCAATAGATATTTCAGGAATGGTAGCAGGTGCAAAATACAGAGGAGATTTTGAGGAAAGAATTAAAAAATGCTTAAAAGAAGTTCAAAAAGCAGGAGATGTAATCCTATTTATTGATGAAATTCATACAATTGTTGGTGCAGGATCTGCTGAAGGTGCTGTAGATGCAGCAAATATTTTAAAACCACTATTGGCAAGAGGAGAAGTACAAGTAATAGGAGCTACTACTTTAAATGAATATAGAAAATACATTGAAAAAGATAGTGCATTAGAAAGAAGATTTAGCCCTGTTACAGTTGGAGAACCAACAGAAGAAGAAACTATAAGAATTCTTGAAGGATTAAGAGATAAATATGAAGCACATCACAATGTTAAAATTTCAGAAGAAGCAATAAAAGCTTCAGTAGATTTATCAATAAGATATATTAATGATAGATATTTACCAGATAAGGCAATAGATTTAATGGATGAAGCAGCTTCTAGAGTAAAAATGAAAACATATACTATGCCAGATAGTATTAAAGAAATAGAAGATAAAATAGCTTCTTTAGATAGAGAAAAAGAAGATGCTATACGTGTTCAAGACTTTGAAAAAGCAGCAACACTTAGAGATAAAGAAAATGAACAAAAAACAAAGTTGGAAAAAGAAAAGAAAAAATGGCAAAATAAAAATAGTAAAAATGTTATGAATTTAACAGAAGAAGATATAGCAGAGGTTATAGCTAGCTGGACAGGAATACCAGTAAATAAAATTACTCAAGATGAAAATGAAAAGTTAAAACACCTAGAAGAGACATTACATAAAAGAGTAATAGGACAAAATGAAGCTGTGGAAGCAGTAAGTAAAGCAATAAGAAGAGGAAGAGTAGGATTAAAAGATCCAAATAGACCAATAGGTTCATTCCTATTTTTAGGACCAACAGGTGTTGGAAAAACAGAACTTTCTAAGGCTTTAGCTGAAGCACTTTTTGGAAATGAAAGCGCAATGATAAGAGTTGATATGTCAGAATATATGGAACCACATTCAGTTGCAAAATTAATTGGTTCTCCTCCAGGATATGTTGGCTATGATGAAGGCGGACAGTTAACTGAAAAAATAAGAAGAAAACCATATTCAGTAATATTGTTTGATGAAATAGAAAAAGCACATCCAGATGTAATGAATATGTTACTACAAATACTAGATGATGGTAGATTAACTGATGCACAAGGAAGAACAGTAAACTTTAAAAATACAGTAATAATAATGACATCTAATATTGGTGCTAGAATGATTACAGATAAAAATATTTTAGGATTCAGTAATGAAAATAGCGATAAAGAAGGAAAAGAGAAAGAATATGAAAATATCAAAAAAGATGTAATGGGAGAATTAAAGAAAGAATTTAGACCAGAATTTATAAACCGTATTGATGATATTATTGTATTCCATAAATTAACAGATGAAGATATTGGTGAAATTATTGAAATAATGCTAAAACAAGTTCAAAAACGTTTAAAAGAACAAGAATATGAAGTAGAAATAGATAAATCAGTAAAAGATTTAATTGCTAAAAAAGGTATCGATACAAATTATGGTGCAAGACCTTTAAAAAGAGCAATACAAAGTAACTTGGAAGATAAAATAGCAGAGGCAATATTAGATGGAAAAATATTACCACATAAAAAAGCAAAAATAATTGCAGAAAATGAAGAAATAAAAGTAGAGTAAAACATTAACAATTAGCAATTAGCAAAAGGGGACGGGCTTATTTTGTAAATTAATTTACAAAATAAGCCCGTCCCCTTTTGAAAAAACTCTTTTATGTTTTTTGTTTAAAGAATTGAAAAAAGTGGTATAATGTGATAAAGTAATATGTGGCAAAATAATTTTTAGAAGGGAATGATATAAATGAAAAAAGGTAAAATTGTATTAGTTGGTACCGGTTTTGTTGGAATGAGTATGGCTTATTCTATGCTAAATAGAGGTGGAATAAATGAACTTGTACTAGTTGATTTAGACAAAGACAAAACTATTGGAGAAGAGATGGATTTATCTCATGGTTTACCATATGCACCTCAAAAAATGGTTATAAAAGCAGGAGATTATTCAGACTGTAAGGATGCACAAATAGTAGTTATAACAGCAGGAGCTGCTCAAAAACCAGGACAAACTAGATTAGAGCTTGCTGAAACAAATACAAAAATAATGAAGAGTGTAACAGAACAAATAATGGCAAGTGGATTTAATGGAATAATAATTGTTGCAAGTAATCCAGTTGATTTAATGACATATGTTGTAGCAAAAGTATCAGGACTTCCTAAAAATCAAGTTCTTGGTTCTGGAACAGTTCTAGATACAGCAAGACTACGTTATTTAATGGCTGATTATTTAAAGATTTCTAGTAAAAATATACATGCATATATAATGGGAGAACATGGCGATTCTTCATTTGTTCCATGGAATCATGCATATGTTGGATGTAAGAAAGTTATAGATGTTATGAAAGATAATAATCATCCAATGTCAGATTTAGATAAAATTCATAAAGGCGTTGTAGAAGCAGCTTATGAAATAATTGAAAAGAAAAAAGCAACATATTATGGAATTGGTATGGCTTTAAATAGAATTGTAAGAGCTGTTTTAGATAATGAAAATTCAATCCTTACAGTTTCAACATATTTAGAAAATGGTCAATATGGACAAGATGATATATATATTGGAGTTCCAGCAGTAATAAATGCTCATGGGGTAAGAGAATTACTTGATTTAGAGTTAAGTAAAGAAGAACAAGAAAAATTAGATAATAGTTGTAGAATAATCAAGCAAATGAGAGAAGATTCAATTGATAAAATAATTAATGGATAAGAATTAATATATAGAAAAATAAAAGAAAAAATAGACTAAAAGAAAATAAATTAGAACAATATAAAATAAATAACAAAATAATAAAAGCGGAGGCCCCAGTGGAGCCTCCTTTTTACCGAGCTTCGAAAAAGTAGACGTATTCGCAGTCCTCACAGACTGTTTTGAATTTTATCTTTTTCGAGCAGATCTCGGTGATCAAGTTCCACCTCTTGATTGTTGGAATCCGTCCGATTCCAAGATTAAGAGAGATGGACTGTGTGCCAAAAATGTAGCGATAAATACCTTTCCTGGAAGAAATATCGCCGGCTTCTGCCGATAACATTTCAATAACTCCAGGAGAGACATAAAGCCAAGCATCCCTGGCCTTGTCACCAAGTTTCTCAAGAATTTCCAACATCTCGTGGATGTCTTTTATCTTGTTCGGTTTAACTCTGTATCCATTGACCTTCATTTTAATACCTCCAATCTCATGAATCCAAGGTCAACGTTGCTACAAATGAGCTTATGCTCATATATATATTATACTACATTTTAGGTTTAAAATCAAAAACTAATAGAAGTATAAAATGGAAAAATTAGTAAATAATATATATAAATAGAATGTGAAATAATTGTGAAAAACGTTGAATATAATTGATGAATATAATATAATCTAAAATGATAGAAAAAGGAGATTTTTATGACAAGAACAAAGTTAAAAGATAGAATTTTACCTACATATTCAAAAGGTGAAGAGATATTTAATATGACATCTCATATAGTTGGTGCAGCTTTAGGGGTTGTAGCAATTGTTCTTTGTGTAGTGTTTGCTGCTGTAAGAGGCAATGGTTATGGTGTTGTAAGTGGTGCAATCTATGGTACAACAATGCTTATACTGTATACAATGTCTAGTATTTATCATGGATTAAGTCCAAGATGTAAAGGAAAGAAAGTTTTACAAGTATTAGATCATTGTACGATTTTTTTACTTATAGCTGGTTCATACACTCCGTTTGCTTTGTGTACATTTAGAGAATATGATACAGCAACTGGCTGGATTATATTTGGAGTTATATGGGCAATGGCGATATTAGGGATTGTTTTAAATGCAATTGATTTAAAAAAATATAAGAAGTTTTCTATGATTTGTTATTTAGGTATGGGCTGGGCAATTATATTTAAAGCAAGCTTACTACCAGTACTTCTTTCTACACCTGCATTAGTACTATTAGTAGCAGGAGGGCTTGCTTATACAATAGGAGCAATTCTTTATGGAGTAGGTAAAAAACATAAATGGATGCATTCAATATTTCATTTATTTATATTACTAGGTAGTATGCTTCACTTCTTTTGCATATTATTATATGTAATGTAATAAAAAAACATGATATATTTAGACTGTTAACAAATTTTGTGTTAACGGTCTTTTCTAATATCACAAGAGATATTTGATTAATTTGAAAATAAGTACTAAATATGGTATAATTATAGATGTATTGGGATGTTTATTATGATTAGTAAAAAAGAATTTGAAGAAATGATTAGTAGAAGCGATTTTAAAAAAGTATTACAAAATAGTTCAAAAGAAAGTATTAGAAAATATTTAGGAGAAGAAGTAGCAAATATGGTAGGATATGATCAAAATAATCCTAATCATCATTTGGATTTATTTAATCATACATTAGAAGTTATGGATTCATTACCTCAAGATAAATATCTTCCTCAAGACTATATGACTTTAAAGGTAGCGGCATTTTTCCATGATGTAGGAAAACCACATGTTGCAAAGGATAAAAATGGAAAGACTACATATATTAATCACGCAGCTGAATCTCAAGAGATAGCTTTACCTATTTTACAAGAATTAGGGTATTCAGAAGATGAAATTAATAGAATAGGATTCTTTATAAAACATCATGATGACTTTTTGAATATTTCGTCTATAGATGATAAGACAGTAGAAAGAGTTTCTAAAGTTTTAGAAAAAATGAAAACAGGTACTTATGTACCTACAGAGAAAGATCAAACTATGCTTTTAGATTTATGTAAGGCAGATGTTACAGCTCAAAGTGAAATTGTTGAAGAAAACGGAGAAGTTAAAGACACTAGAGCTAATAGAATATCAAGATATAATTCTATTCAATCTATGTTACCTGAAGCAAGAGTACATAAACAAGTAAAAGGTGTAGATGACGAGATTAGTAAACTACAGAAAAGGTTATCTCAATACACAGATGAGCCAAAACCTATTGAAAAAAATGGAAGAATTGTTAATCAAAAACAATTAGATAACTGGAATGAATGGATGAATAAACCAGAAGATGAAAGAAAAGCTATAACAGATGAAATTAAAAGTCAAATATCTTCTTTACAATCTCAAAAAGATAAGATTTTAGAATCAGTATCTAAACAACTTGGATAATTATTGAAAATAAAAAAAATTCATATAGAATTACGAAAAAATATAAAAAATTGTGTAAAACAGGCATGTTTAAATAAAAGGAAAACATGTCTGTTTTTTATATAAGATTTATCAAAATAATTTACATAAAATTGACTAAAACAGTAAAAAATGCTAAAATGAATAGTATCTAGCATAGCTAGAAGTAACATCAACAGTCAGTCATCAAGAAAGGAGAAACATTATGAAGAAGACAACTAAGGCAACTATGGGAATGCGGTTACTAATGGTATTAACTATGGTGATCGCGGCTGTACTGTGCTTTGGCACAACAACTGCTATGGCAGCAGGTGTGGCAAAAGTCAGTATCGACATCGAAAGGACAGGTGATTTGGAACTGCCTGAAATTACCAGTAACTCTTCTATGTATAACGTCACAGACGTTGAATGGAAAGATGAAGGTGATCTGGAAATAGGAGATATTGTCACCGGCATTGTAACTGTTAAACCAACAAGTGAAAACAATTTATATGTTGAAAACTTGTCAAGTGTTGAAACAACTGGAGCGGAGGTAGATGTGATTTCCATCGAAGGATGGGATACACAAATGAAAATTACACTCCACTATACGGTAAGAGGACGGATGGATGAACCTAGCAAAGCCTATTGGGACGGATGGGTAGCCAGATGTTCTAAAGTAAACAACGCAGAACAGTATGAATTTGTCCTGTATCAAGATGGGAGAGAATTTTATCGAGATAAGTCATCTACTAATTCTTTGAACCTTGCAAGGCAACTTGCTGATATATACAAATATGATGATGTATATTTTAAGGTAAGAGCTTTGAATGAAGGAAACAGAGATAGTAGATATGTAAAGTCTAAAGACTTTGACGATTGGGATGAACTTTGGGAATATTGTGAGGATAAGGATATTCCTGTTAATCACAATAAGATTCCAAGTAGACCAGATAAACCTCACCATAATGAAAACGGGATATATCTTCCGCCAATAAATTATGGTACTAGTGGTTGGGTGCAGAATGCCGACCAATCTTGGTCCTATTATATTGACGGAAAAAAAGCGACTGGTTGGCATCTTATAAATGGGCAATACTATTATCTAAACGATAATGGCATTATGCTCACAGGATGGCAATACATTAATGGTGTATGGTATTTCTTCAGACCAGATGGTAGCATGGCTACTGGATGGATTTTCACCGGATGTAAATGGTATTGGTGTGAAATTGCCGGCAATATGGTCTTCAACACATGGAGATATATAAATGGTAATTATTACTACTTTAACGGATCCGGAGAAGCTGTTGAAGGATGGCAAACTATCAACGGACAAACTTACTATTTCAGGACAGAAACATCTGAGGCAGGTCCTGAGTGTGCTTTAGCATGGTAAAATAAGTATCAGCAATGCTGATACGAGGGAAGGTGAATATTAATAAAGGGGGCAGATTATCGCCCCCTATTTTTTTACTTTTTATCCAGTATTTTATATTCAATTACAAATATTTTAAAAAATGCTGTACTATTTGGAAAAATTAGTATATAATAGTAATGTGTTTATCCGACAGGCTTATATTCTTAAATAAGAATATACTGTGTATTATATTGAAACTAGAGGTAATAAACA